>DGRE01000008.1 GCA_002389905.1 Hungatella sp. UBA4396
CTAGTTAATTGTAGCCGATCCATTTTATTGATTGTGAATGGTTACTTCATAGGCTATAATTGTATTGCATAATTGAAAAGAAAGCGGATGCAATTTTCCGATATTAGATGCCCTCTAGTATTACGAAAGAGAGGGTGATGCCCTTATGAGTACAGGCGAAGTTTTAACCTTATTACTTGTAATTTTTGCGGCTCTGTCTTACATAGACAATCATAACAACAAAAAGAAATAGCATCCCACCGTCCAAAGTAGATGCTATTTCAAAATAGGTATTTTTACTGAGGGCAATCGGAAGATCAATTCTTATAAATCCTCAATTCAGTATTTAGCCATTTTCTTTTTTAATCAGTATTTTCCATTTACTACCATGTGTTTCCTTGCTCATTCTTAGTTGCCTCCCATAGTGTATTTCTATTTATGAAATCACCACTTCAACTTGTGCCTATATATCCCCCCTGTGACGCGCCAGAATCGCCCTTATGGATGTTTGAAGCTATGGGTGGGATATGGTTGCATTTACAGTTTCAGGCACTAAAATAAGCCCACATACTCATATTTTTTATGATTCCTATCAGATGCATGATAAAAAACTGCACAATACTGCAAGGGCAAATTCTATTGTATGCGCTGAAACCAGTCTGGTACATTATGAGAAATGCGGACCGGAGTCCCATCTTTATAAATGGCAATTCTTCTAAATTCCTTGGTATTATCATATAGAGAAGCCAAATTGCACATGGGAAGAACCCGTTTCAGATTTAAAAACGTTTCCAGATACCGCTTTTCCACATCCTCATCTGGTATTCCATGGCCCCCCTTTGATACCCTATATGCAATTCTCTGTTTCGCCAGTTCCACCGAATCAACTCCCACATAATAAAGTTCAATGTAATATCCCTGATTTCTGGCCTTTTCTATGGTTCTGAAAATGGTCTTTCCACAGAGCGTAGTTTCCTGGTTAAAGGAAATCCCGGCAGACAGAAACCTGTTCAGTTCCTGAACCGCCAACTTACCAGCTTTCATAACGTCACTGGTAACTTTCCAGTCTCCAAATGTCCTAAGAATTTCATCCGTATTAACTCTGGGCATCTGCTGATACCGTGGGAAGGTTTGGTACAATGTAGACTTCCCCGCTCCGTTCACTCCAGCAAGATAACATATCGTTTCATCAAAAACGGTTCTCCTCAATTGCTTTTCTCTGTCTCTGTTGGAGGATAAGATCACTGACCATGGAATAAAATTCCTGTTCTTCTTCAGTCTCCGCCCCAAGAATTAACTGTACAGCCTCATCCGGATCTAATTTCAGGCACTCTTTATATAACATTTTCAAGGCATCGTTGGTTGACATATTATCACTCCCTCCTATTAAGTAAGTCCATTATATCATAGATATATCATGGAATACAACGAAGCAGCCTAAACATTTGAGCAAAAAAATATATATGAATTCTGTATTAAACCATTTTCTTTTTTATCAGATTTTTTATACACCGACTGGCACAATCCATATAATCAAACCCTTCTATATAAATGAATAATTATACTATTCAAGAAATACCTTGTAATACAATATAGCAAAAAGGATATACCGTGATAAAAAAACATTTTCCACCTTTTATATTATCACTTTTTATATTTTTATTATTAGGATTATTTCTAAAGTCCAGAAATTATAAATCCCTCGAAACAATTAATCCGGAAGCAGTAACAGAGAACAGTATCAAAGATATTATCATAGTCAGGTGTTTCCTAAAAAATATCTATACAGATACTCAACTTTTTTACTCCAATCCTTATATCCTGGTATATGATTATGAAACTGAAGTTTTGAGTGTTGAGGATAAGGAAAATGCAGGAGTTTTAGTAAAATTCCGCACCACTCCTCAAATCGGCGCCCATAACCCTGTTGGTGAAGATGAATTGATTTATCATATAAAACCGGATGGAGAAATTGTCTTAACCGATTATAAACACATAAAAAGCTACTCTTTACCATGAAGAATAACAAACCGCTATGTGCTGTTACAATGCCCATAGCGGTATTTTTTACTTAAAAAGCTTAATTTCTGAACAATCCTCAATTCTGGTGTACATGAGAAAGTATATTTTATATAGCAAAGCCTCCTTTATCCCATGTGCAGAGATCCCTTATCATCCGTACTCAAATACATATTCCCCTCAAACATACTCCCATCCTCTGCAGCCCGGTACAACTCCCCTTTCCAGATAATCCACTGGTCTTTTGCCATAGCTCCATCGTTGTTTAAATAATACCACTTCCCATCTGACCCGGTCTTCCACGTGTCTTTTTCCATAAATCCCGCATCATTAAACCAATACCAGTCTTCTCCATCCTGATACCAGTCGTTCCTGACATAATTTCCCGTATTCCCCAAGTAAAACCTCCAGCCCCCGTCTTCCTCGCTCCATCCGGATTTAAGCTGAGGCTCTGCCTTCAGTTCCGCCTGAAAACCATCCCAGGTATGCTCAGTATGATTGTATACATAAGGGTTAGGGCAGATTTTCCCCGTCACATCGTAGTGGCGGATTACATGATCCGCCGGAATGCCGTATTGCTTCATCAGCTCTTTTGTCAGACTAACAGCAGCTTTCACAGTTGCATCTTCAAAATACCAGTCCCTGCTGGTATCCGACTGGCTGCCCTTATTCCTGACGCAAAGCTCGATCCCCAGGCTGTTGCTGTTGCGGCACTCTGGATGACGGTATATCTTTGCCCCGCAATGCCACGCAATATCCTGATCTTCAACAGACTGCCATATCTCTCCCCTGAATCCAACAAAATAATGAGCGCTGGCTCCGATATACCCGGAAGCATAATACTTGCAGTTTGCCTCCGCTCCCCCCAAGGCCCCTACATAGTGGATCACAATATACCGGATGGTGCGCCCCTGTCCATTGCTGTAATTATAGGGGGTCAATAGCTTGTGAACCTCCATTTAAATCCCTTCCCTTCCTTCCGCAAAACCCATTTCATCTGCATCAAAGGATTCCCGAAACCGTTCAATCTCCGTGTAATCGGAGTTTTTTAAATTTTCCTGTATTCCCAGAAGTTCTATGCTGGTCATATCTTTTGTGGCCTCACTTTTCACCATAAAATTTCCTTGTCCTTTTTATTTATCATATGACAAAAAGGACATGAAAGTGAGAAAGGGAGCAGCAGAAACGTCTGTCTCTGCTGCTCCCTTGCTTAATTTATTCATCCTGCTCCATCGGCAATTCACATTCCCAATGCCGTCAGTTCCTTTTTCCATTCATGGTCTGCTCCACAATACTGTGCATAGTATCCTCAGACAGCATACCACTGGCATAGCCGAATACATTCCCATCCCTGTCAATCATAAAGGTCGTAGGATAAGAATATACTCCGTAAGCCTCAAACAATTCCCCTGTAGTGTCCATCAAAGTGGGATAAGTATACCCGTTCTCGTCCAGAAACTTCTTAACCGCTTCCTCATCCTTTTCCTGCCCATAATTGGGGGCAGCCACACCGAGAACGATCAGGGCATTGTCCCCTTCCGTATCATAAGATTCATACAGCTTCTGGATATCCGGCATCTCTGCCCGGCAGGGAGGGCACCAGGTGGCCCAGAAGTTCAAAAATATGGTTTTCCCCTTGTAATCAGAAAGGGAATGGGTATTGCCAAACTGGTCCGTCAGAGTGAAATCAATGGCCGGAAGAGGCTGGTTTTCGCTTTCCTCTTTTGTTTCCTCTCCAGCATCTTCAGAAGCCTGAACCGATTCTTCTGTCGGTTTTTCTGTCGTTTCTTCCTCTTCCGTCTCAGGCACCGCCGTTGTTTCCGTAACAGTCCCCCCCGAAATGGATGACAAATACCCGGTCACTCCATTCATCTTTCCGGTAAACATCATAATCCCCATCAGCACCATAAGCACGCCTCCGGCCTTTACCGCATTCTTTGCCACATTACTGTGGTTTTTGAAAAATGCAAGAACGGATGTAGTGAAGAAGCCCACCGCCAGAAATGGCAGAATAAAGCCCAGGGTATACACACCGATGAGGGCAAAGCCCCATGCCTTTGTAGAAGCTGAAGCCGCCATAATCAGCACGCTTGCCAAAGCCGGTCCCACGCAGGGCGTCCAGGCAAAGCTGAAGGTAAAGCCCATGACCAGAGCTGTAAATGGTGACATGGCAAGGGTGTTAATCGACAAAGGCAGCCGGCCCTCCCTGCTTAAAATGGAAGACTGTCCAAAGAAGCCAAGCTGGTACAAGCCGAACATAATAACAAGGATTCCTCCGATTCTGGCAAACATAAGCTGGTTGGAGTTAAAAAAGCTGCCGAGGGCAGAAAATCCAAGCCCCAGAAGGAAGAAAGCAAAGCTGACTCCAATGACGAAGCAGATCGTATGTAGCATGACCTTTTTCCGGTCATAATGAATCCTTCCATCCTCTCCCTTCACTCCCGTTCCTCCCGATAAATACCCGATGTAAAGGGGAATCAGGGGAAGGACGCAGGGTGAAAAAAAGCTGACCAGCCCCTGCACAAACACGGTCAAAACCGGAACACTCACATCTAGTGTAAATCCCAAAATAAAGCCTCCTCTCAATGGCACATGGTTCTGAATAAAAACGCTTGTTCTGTACTATTTTCAGTTACAGTTTGTGTAGTAAAACTATACCATTTAGATACCGGGGTGTCAAGCATTATATGGGTCTGCCTTATCACTCATAGAACTGCCCATAAGGGAATAAATATAAATAACAACCTTCATAAAGGAGTCCCCATGTCTAACCCTCCCAACTTTTATACCTTAAAGGGCTATTCTCTTCTGGAGAACACCAGGATCACCTCCTCCATGGAGGATTACTTAGAAATGATCTGCCGTCTCCATAAAAACGGCCAGACTGTCCGCATTAAGGAACTGGCTGAATGCCTTCACGTAAAGCCCTCCTCAGCCTCCAAAATGACCGGAAACTTAAGAAAACAGGGCCTGGTGCGCTTTGAAAAGTACGGTACCGTTTCCCTGACAGAGACCGGCTTGCAGATGGGTGAATATTTATTATTCCGCCACGATGTGCTCCACCGCTTTTTCTGCTACATCAACCAGAATTCCGATGAACTGGAGCAGGTGGAAAAGGTAGAACACTTTATAGCCCCGGAAACAGTGTATAATATTCAAAAATGGCTGAATAAATTTACATAGAAATACTTGTGTGATTTTATAATTCATCGTATACTATAGCTTACACCAATAATTTTAAGGAGGACAAGCACATGGATAAGATCAAAATGACAACTCCCATTGTTGAAATGGATGGTGACGAAATGACCAGGATTCTCTGGCAGATGATCAAAGACAATCTTCTTTTGCCTTATATCGATTTAAAGACAGAATATTATGACCTGGGACTTCCCTGCCGTGACCAGACCGATGACCAGGTGACCATAGATTCTGCCAATGCCACAAAAAAGTATAAGGTTGCTGTCAAGTGCGCCACTATCACCCCAAATGCAGACCGTGTAAAGGAATACAGCTTAAAGGAAATGTGGAAAAGCCCTAATGCTACCATCAGAGCCCTTTTAGACGGAACCGTATTCCGGGCACCTATTGTTGTCAAGGGAATTGATCCATGTGTAAAAAGCTGGAAAAAGCCCATTACCATTGCAAGACACGCTTACGGCGACGTTTACAAGGCAACGGAAATGAAGATTCCGGGAGCCGGAAAGGTGGAGCTGGTTTACACCGCAGAGGATGGAACCGAAACCAGAGAAACCGTTCACGCCTTTCAGGGACCGGGAATCATTCAGGGAATGCACAATTTAAGCGATTCTATTGAAAGCTTTGCAAAAAGCTGCTTTAACTATGCTCTGGATACAAAGCAGGATTTATGGTTTGCCACCAAGGACACCATTTCAAAAAAATACGATCACACCTTTAAGGACATTTTCCAGGATATTTTTGATGCGGACTTTGCGGATTTGTTTAAGGAAGCAGGGATTTCCTATTTTTATACCCTCATCGACGATGCGGTAGCACGTGTCATGAAGGCGGACGGCGGCTTTATCTGGGCCTGTAAGAACTACGACGGAGATGTGATGAGCGATATGGTATCCTCTGCCTTCGGCTCTCTTGCCATGATGACCTCCGTTTTAGTATCACCTGACGGAGATTATGAATATGAGGCTGCCCACGGAACCGTACAACGCCATTACTACCAGCACTTAAAGGGACAGGAAACCTCCACCAATTCCATGGCAACCATTTTTGCCTGGTCAGGAGCTTTAAGAAAGCGGGGAGAACTGGACGGAAACCAGGAGCTGGCAGATTTTGCAGACAGACTGGAACAAGCTTCCCTGGACACCATTGAAGCAGGAGAAATGACAAAGGACCTGGCTCTTATCACCACCATTCCCAACCCAACCGTATTAAGCAGCGAAGATTTTATTAAGGCTATTGCAAAACGTCTGTAAGTATTTCGACATTTTTTTCAAAACATCTGTTCATACTATTATCAAAATGATATAATGTAGATTATCACATGAACCATTGGTAATGGAAGGACTTCTGACATGAACTTAAGACATCTCACAATCTTTAAAACGGTGTGTGAGGAAGGCAGCATTACCGGGGCAGCCAAAGCCCTGTCTATGACACAGCCTGCCATCTCACATGCCATCAATGAACTGGAAGAATCCGTTGGCACCACCCTCTTTGACCGGGTTTCCCGCAAGGTGGTCATCAATGAAAACGGAAAATTTTATTTATCGAAAGTCATCCCCCTTCTGGAATTGTATCAGGATCTGGAAAGCTACTCGGGCGCCCTTCATGTTCAGGCCCCCCTGCGGATCGGCTCCTGTGTCACATTGGGAAGCTACTTACTTCCCCAGGCCGTATCCCGGTTTTCCTTAACCAATCCTGACACCATGCTGAAGGTCACCATAGATAATTCCAGGGAAATCATCAATAAACTTTTAAAAAATGAACTGGACATCGGTCTGGTGGAAGGCGTCATCCCAGAAGACCGGCTGGAAAAAATCCCCTTTTCCTCCTATCCTTTGGCTGTGGTCTGCGCCCCGGGCCATCCCTTTGCCAAGCGTTCCGCCCAGCCTGTGACCCTGGACCACCTCATCAAGGAGCCTCTTCTTTTAAGAGAGCAGGGCTGCACCTTACGAGACACCTTTGACTCCGCCCTTTCCTTAAACAATCTGTCCGCAGATCCTCTCTGGTCCAGCACCAATTCTGACGTGATCCTGCAGGCAGTAAAGGAAAATATCGGAATTGGAGTAATTCCCAGAATTTTTGCAGACGAGTCTGTCAAGCGGGGAGATGTGGTTGAAATCGAGGTTCAGAACTTAGATATCAGCTGCATGAACCACGTGGCATTTCATAAGGATAAATTCCAGACAGAGGCTTTCCAGGCATTTATCAATCTGGTACTATTCGACTGATAACCTTAAAAAAAGAGCTTTGACCGGTTATAACACTATGGTCAAAGCTCATTTTAAATTATTTCATTCCAGCCAGAAGTTTATCAATGCTGACGATCTTCACGCACACGGCAAACAGTTCCATGGCGAGAATCAGATCAGACAAGGGTGGATAGGAAGGAGCGATCCGGATGTTGCTGTCATGAGGGTCTTTTCCATAAGGATAGGTGGCCCCTGCTCCGGTCATTACCAGCCCTGCCTTTTTGCAGCCTGCAACGATGGATTTGGCGCAGCCGTCCATGGAATCAAAGGAAATGAAATATCCTCCCTTGGGAGCCGTCCACTCTCCGATTCCAAGTCCACCCAGCTCTCTTTCCAAAGTTTCAATCACCGCCTCAAACTTAGGCCTCATGATATCCGCATGCTTTCTCATATGCTCTACCATGCCGTGAATGTCTCCAAAGTAGCGCACATGGCGAAGCTGGTTCACCTTGTCGTGTCCGATGGTCTGAATCTTAAGCTGCTTCATAATGTCCTCTAAGTTATTCTGGCTGGCTGCAATGGAAGCGATTCCTGAGCCAGGGAAGCTGACCTTTGAGGTGGAAGCAAATTTATAAACCATATCCGCATTTCCGGCTCTCTTGCATTCGGCAAGAATCTCAATTAAGTGATCCTGGTCGTGATCATATAAATGATGGATGGTGTAAGCGTTATCCCAGTAGATTCTAAAGTCCTTTGCAGCCGGTTTTAACCGGGCAAAGCGGCGGACCGTTTCATCAGAATAGGAAATGCCCTGAGGATTGGAATACTTGGGAACACACCAAATTCCTTTGATGGAATCATCCTGTGCCACCAGCTCCTCCACCATATCCATATCCGGACCGGTAGGAGTCATGGGCACATTTATCATCTCAATTCCAAAGTACTCTGTGATGGAAAAATGCCTGTCATATCCCGGCACCGGGCATAAAAACTTCACTTTATCCAGCTTGCACCAGGGTGTGCTTCCCATAACGCCGTGAGTCATGGAACGGGAAACTGTGTCATACATCACGTTTAAACTGGAGTTTCCATAGATGATGACCTGGCTTGGAGAAACCTCCATCATATCTGCCAGCAGTTCCTTGGCCTCCTTGATTCCATCCAGCACTCCGTAATTGCGGCAGTCTGTTCCATCTTCACAGGTTAAGTCCTCCCCACCGCACAATGCCTCCATCAATCCCATGGAGATATCAAGCTGTTCTATGCTGGGCTTTCCTCTGGACATATCAAGTCTTAAATCTTTTCCCTGAAAGCTCTTGTATTGGGCAGCAAGCTGCTTTCTCAGTTCCTGTAACTCTTCCTTTGTCATTTCAACATACGGCTTCATAGATTTCATTCTCCTCCTCATATAGACTCCTTTAACCCTCGGTGCTGCCAAGCACTTCCTTCAGTATCCTGCTGACAGCCCCCGGATCAGCCTTGCCGGACATGGCCCTCATGGTCTTTCCCATTAAAAAACCCATAGCCTTTTCCTTTCCGTTTCGGTAATCCTCCACAGACTGGGGATTGGCTGCAGCAATCTCCTCAATAACCGTGCGCAGTTCTCCCTCGTCATTGACAATTTTAAGCCCCTTTTCCTCTACATACTCTTCAGGGTCCACATCTTCCTTAAAAATCTTCTCAAAGACTTCCTTGCCCACGGTGCGGTTAATGGTACCATTATCCACCAATTCAATTAATTTTGCAAGGTTTTCCGGGGAAAATGTCATATTTTCAGGTTCCATTTCCTGTTCTTTTAAAAGGCGCATGGCTTCTACCATCAGCCAATTGGCTGCTTCCTTGGGCTTTTGGCAGATAGCAGTCACAGCTTCAAATAAATCTGCCATGTGCTTGGAGCCTGTAATGATGTCCGCATCGTACTCAGAAAGGTTATATTCTTCCTGGTACCGGGCCATTTTTTCCGTCCGAAGCTCGGGCTGTCCGGCCTTTATGCGGTCCAGCCATTCCTGTTCTATGATAACAGGAGGCAGGTCAGGATCAGGGAAGTATCGGTAATCCATGGCATCCTCCTTGGAACGCATGGCATAGGAAGACTCCTTGTTGTCATCCCACCGCCTTGTCTCCTGAACAACGGCCTTTCCTTCTTCAATCAGTTCAATCTGGCGCTTTCTCTCCCCTTCAATGGCACGTGCAATGGCTTTAAAGGAGTTTAAGTTCTTCATTTCCGTTCTGGTTCCGAACTCTGAAGCTCCCGCTTCCCGGACTGATAAGTTGACGTCAGCCCTCATGGAACCTTCCTGAAGCTTGCAGTCTGAGGCTCCTAAATACTGGATGATCAGTCTTAGCTTTTCCAGATAAGCAATCACCTCTTCCCCGCTTCTCATGTCCGGCTCCGACACAATCTCAATGAGCGGAACGCCGCTGCGGTTAAAATCCACCAAAGAGCAGTTCTCCCATTCATCGTGAATCAGCTTTCCTGCGTCTTCCTCCATGTGGATTTCATGAATCCGGACCTTTTTCTTTCCGGAAGCCGTATCAATCTCCACATAGCCGTCGTGGCAGATGGGAAGATAAAGCTGGGAAATCTGGTAGTTCTGGGGGTTGTCGGGGTAAAAGTAATTCTTCCGGTCAAATTTACAGTATTGGTTGATCTCACAGTTGGCTGCAAGACCTACTGCCAGGGCGTATTCCACCACCTGCCTGTTGAGGACAGGAAGGGAACCGGGCATTCCGGTGCAGACCGGACAGGTATGGGTGTTGGGCGCTCCGCCAAATTCCGTGGAACAGGAGCAGAAAATCTTTGTTTTGGTCGCAAGCTCCACATGGACCTCCAGACCAATAACGGTTTCATACTGTCTGCTCATTTACCTCTCCTCCTTCCGGGCCGCAGCCTCTGCCGCCAGCCTTGGCATCTCATAGCCTGTGCTCTGTTCAAAGGCATATCCTGCCTGTATAATGTTTTTCTCCTTAAAACAGTCTCCGATAAACTGGATTCCAATGGGAAGTCCATTTTTATCTTTCCCTCCCGGAACCGTAAGCCCGGGAAGCCCGGCAAGGTTTACGGAAATGGTATAAATATCGCCCAGATACATCTTTAATGGGTCCTTTAGGCTTTCCCCAAGCCTGGGGGCAGTCGTAGGAGCCGCAGGCCCTAAAATCACATCGTATTTTGAAAATGCCTCATCAAACGCCTTCTTGATGAGAGCTTTTGTTCTCAAAGCCTTTAAATAATAAGCATCGTAATAACCGGAGCTTAAGACAAAGGAGCCCAGCATAATCCGGCGTTTCACCTCAGGACCAAAGCCCTGGGAACGGCTTTTTTTATACATGCTGTGAAGTCCCTGGTATTCCTTTGCCCGGTAGCCGAACTTTACGCCGTCAAACCTGGATAAATTGGAACTGGCCTCGGCTGATGCGATGACATAATAGGCGGGAATGGCATATTCCACCAGACTTAAGTCAAAGTTTTCCACAACCGCACCCTTTTGCCTCAGCACTTCGGCTGCCTTTAAAACAGCCTCTTTTACCTCTGGTTCCAGGCCCTCTCCTAAATAATCTGCCGGAATGCCGATGCGCATTCCTTTCACATCGTCTTTTAAAGCTGACATAAAATCTTTGTCCTTCCGCTCCATGGACGTGCTGTCCTTTCTGTCATGGGAGGCCAGCACCTCTAAAATGGCGGCGCAGTCTGTCACATCCTTTGCCACCGGGCCGATCTGGTCCAGGGAGGAGCCGTAGGCAATGAGGCCGTACCGGGAAACAGTTCCATAGGTGGGCTTTAATCCTGTCACCCCGCAGAAGGAAGCAGGCTGCCTGATGGAGCCGCCTGTATCGGAACCCAGGGCAAAGAAGCATTCTGCCGCTGCCACCGCACTGCAGGAGCCGCCTGAGGAACCGCCGGGCACATGGTCCGGGTTCCAGGGATTTCTGGTAGGCCCGTAGGCAGAGGTTTCCGTGGTGCTTCCCATGGCAAACTCATCCATGTTGGTCTTTCCGATGATCACTGCCCCGGCTTTTTTCAAGTTCTCCACCGCCTCAGCCGTATAGGTGGGAACGAAATCAGAAAGGATTTTGGAGCTGCAGGTGGTCTTCATGTTTTCCATGCAGATGTTATCCTTTACCGCAGCCGGAACCCCGGCCAAAGGTCCGGTCAGCTCTCCGCTGTCAATCCGTTTCTGGATCTCTTCTGCCTGTCTTAATATCTCTTCCTCTTTACCAACAGTCACATAGCTGTTAAGGACCGGCTCCATGGCTCTGATCTGGCCGAGAACCGCCTTGGCTGCTTCCAAGGAAGTCACTTCCTTTTCTTTTATCTTTTTCCCTAATTCCACTGCCGTAAGGGATAAAATTTCTTTTGCTGTCATTGTTCTTCCCCCTATTCCACTGTCTTTGGCACCTTAAAGGCTCCATCCTTGCTTTCAGGGGCATTCTTTAAGATATTTTCTCTGTCATCGCCGTTTTCCACCACATCCTGACGGAAAACATTGTGTATGGGAAATACGTGGGACATGGGCTCTACGCCTTCTGTGTCCAGTTCATTCAGCTTATCAATATAGTCCAGCATACGGCCCATATCCTTTTTGGCAGCTTCTTTTTCATCAGCGTCCAGCTCCAGCTTTGCCAGAATTCCTACATATTCAATTGTTTCATCATCGATTATATTTGCCATTTTCTCCTGCCTCCTTCTATGGTTCCAGTCTTGTCACATCTCTTGGAAACAAGGTGGTTTCCCTCACATTTGCTTCATCCAGAAGTCTCATGGTGAGACGCTCTAAGCCGATGCCCAGACCTCCGTGAGGCGGCATTCCGTATTTGAATATCATCAGATAGGAAGAAATATCCTCCGGGTCCATGCCTCTGGACTCCATCTTTTTGATGATCGTATCGTAATCATGAATTCTCTGTCCCCCGGTGGTGATCTCCAGACCCTTGAACAATAAGTCAAAACTCAAGGTAAAGGTTGGATTTTCCGGGTCCTCCATGGCGTAAAAGGGACGTTTCTTGGAAGGATAGTGGGTGACAAATACAAAATCGCTGTCACACTCTTCCTTAAAATAACGGCCGATTAAGGCTTCCTCTTCTGGCTCTAAGTCATAGGGATTTTTGATTCTGCGGCTGTATTTCTCAGCCACCAGCTCCTTTGCCTCGTCAAAGCGGACGGTTGGAATGCGGGATACATCGGGAAGAGTGACCTTTAACATCTTAAGCTCTGCCTCATATTCCCTGGAAAGGAGGGAAAATGTGTACTGCAGCATGGCTGTCTCCATTCCCATGATTTCCTCAAAGCTGTCAATATATCCCATTTCAAAGTCCATACTGGTATATTCGTTTAAATGCCTTACGGTATTGTGCTTTTCCGCCCGGAAAACGGGGGCAACCTCAAATACCCGATCATATACGCCTACCATAGTCTGTTTATAAAACTGAGGGCTCTGCCCCAGCTCTGCCTTCTTATTAAAATAATCCAGCCGGAACACATTGGAGCCGCCTTCCGCTCCCCGTGCCACAATCTTCGGCGTGCGGATTTCTGTAAAGCTCTGGGAATGAAGAAAATCCCGAAAGCCTCTCACAATTCCTTCCTGAATGCGGAACTTTGCCCGTTCCATGGGGTTTCTCAAGGAAATGGGCCTGAGGGCCAGCTTTGTTTCCAGGGAGGTGTTCAGCTTCCATTTGCTGATGGCAATTGGCGGAGCCTCCGCAGGCTGGGACAGTACCTCAACCGTTAAAAGGCGAAGCTCAAATCCCCGGGGTGCCCGTTCCTCCCCGGATACTGTTCCCGTAACCCGGATGGCTGATTCTTCTTTTAACAGACTCAAATCAAAATCCGTCTTTCCTTCCTCATAAACACACTGCACCAGACCTTCTGCCTTCCGAAGGATCACAAAGGCTACCTCTCCCATATCACGAATGGTATGGACGCAGCCTTCCATGGCAACGGTCTTTCCCTCATAGCCACCGGCACAAATTTCCTTAATTTCCGGCATGTCTTTTTCTTTTACACCACTGATGAATCCCATATCTGTTTTCTCCTTACCTGAATGTAATTGTTTCGACTCCGGCAGCAGATTTTTACAATAAAATATCCCGCCCCGGAATACAGTTACATATTCCGGGACGGGATTTATAAGTCTATCATTTCCCGCGGTACCACCCGCATTGAGACAAATCCCTTTCCTCCATCCGCAGATATGACAGACAGAGGGGTAAATGTCCCCACTCAAGCATTTAACGCATGCATACGGATATATCTACTCATTTCACCCTCTGGCTTTCGCCTTATGGGCTGCTTCGACATACCGGCTCCGGAGTGTTCCCTTAGCCAAGTCCCATGTGACAGCGCTCTCAGTCGGTGACGCCATCTTCCTGTTATGGTCCAGCAGGCCAGAGTCTCCTTCTCTGCCTTTCTCAATATAACAATTCACTGCTTTATTACAATGAATTGCACTTATATTAACATAATCTTTTTTAAGGTGCAATGTTTATTTTTCACAAATTTAAAAAAACTCACAATGTTGACTTTTCAGGTGGGAAAGGTTACAATTATAGCCATGCTTACTAACGTTAAGGAGGTTTTTTTATGTCTGAAACCATCGGTGCCTCACAGCCCGGGGAAAACAAGATGGGAACCATGCCCGTAAACAGGCTTCTCCTCACCATGTCCCTTCCCATGGTCTTATCCATGCTGATCCAGGCCCTTTATAATGTGGTGGACAGTGTTTTTGTGGCAAGACTGGGAGAATCGGCACTGGCTGCCGTATCCTTGGCATTTCCCATTCAAAACCTGCTCATTGCAGTCGCAGCCGGAACCGGAGTCGGAGTCAATGCCCTGCTCTCCCGCTCCCTTGGAGAAAAGAACCAGAAAGCGGCAAATCTGACCGCTGTCAACGGAATCTTTCTTTTC
This sequence comes from Hungatella sp. UBA4396, assembly GCA_002389905.1. Taxonomy (GTDB): domain Bacteria; phylum Bacillota; class Clostridia; order Lachnospirales; family Lachnospiraceae; genus Lacrimispora. The sequence goes on from DGRE01000008.1 coordinate 14,290, forward strand.
ATTCTCAGCGCTCTGGCCTTTGCCCTGTTTGGAATCTTTTTATCCCGGTTTTATTTTTCTGTGCTGACTGATAATGAAGAAATCATAAATCAGGGGACAGCATATCTTTCTATCTGCACCATATTTTCCTTTGGAGTATTTCTCCAAATTTCCCTGGAGCGGATCATGCAGTCCACCGGGCGCACTATTTATAATATGATCACCCAGGGACTGGGTGCCATTATCAACATCATTCTGGACCCAATCCTCATATTCGGATGGTTCGGCTTCCCTGCTATGGGAACTGCCGGTGCAGCGGTAGCTACGGTCATTGGACAAATCTTTGCCATGTCCCTTTTGCTGTATTTCAACCTGACCAGAAACCCGGATGTGAGCCTGAATATGAGAGGCTTCCGCCCTCATAAGGAGACTATTATCAATATATACAGAGTAGGTCTTCCTTCTATTTTAATGCAGTCTATAGGCTCAGTCATGACCTTTGGGGTAAACAAAATTCTTCTTTTGTTTTCCGAAACCGCAGTATCTGTATTTGGAATTTATTTCAAGCTGCAAAGCTTTATTTTTATGCCTGTATTCGGGCTTAATAATGGTATGGTTCCCATTATCGCTTATAATTATGGGGCCGGAAACAAAAACCGTATTATAAAAACCTTAAAATCCAGTGTCATAGGTGCCGTATCCATTATGCTGGCAGGACTTGTCGTATTTCAGATACTTCCCGAACAGCTTTTATCCCTCTTTGATGCTTCGGAAAATATGATGTCCATCGGTGTTCCGGCCCTCCGGATTATCAGCATCAGCTTTATTTTTGCAGGATACTGCATTGTGGTAGGCTCTGCCTTCCAGGCTCTTGGAAACGGTGTTTACAGCCTGATCGTATCAGTGGCAAGGCAGCTTATCTGTATTTTGCCAATTGCATATATTTTCGCGAAATTGTTCGGCCTTCATGCGGTCTGGTACGCATTTCCTCTGGCTGAAATCATGTCCGTAACCTTAAGCACCTTCCTTCTCAGACGAATCTATGTAAAACGCATCAAACATCTTGCGGCTTCGGATTGAGGTGGCACCATGAGTTCTGATTACCTTTTGGTGGATGGGTACAACATCATATTTGCCTGGCCTGAACTGAAGGATTTGGCTGAAACCAACATGGATTCTGCCAGAATCAAGCTTCAGGATATTTTATGCAATTACCAGGGATATAAAAAATGCAATGTGGTCCTGGTCTTTGACGGCTATAAGGTCAAGGGGAATCCGGGCACATTTATGAAATACCACAACATCCACGTCATTTTCACCAAGGAAGCTGAAACAGCTGACCAGTACATCGAAAAGGTTTCCCAGCAGATCGGCAGACAGTACCAGGTGCGGGTTGCTACCTCGGACAAGCTGGAACAGATTATTATTTTAGGAAAGGGCTGTACACGTCTTTCTGCCAGGGATTTTAAAAAAGAAATTGAGGAGACTAATTCCGAAATTCACAAGGAACATCTGGAACGAATCCCCTCAAAGAAAAACCGCTTATTCGACAACGTCGACCCGGAGCTGTTTGCTTATCTGGAAAAGATCAGGCTGAATAAAAAGGATTAGAAATGATTCTGGTTTTCACTGCATATATTTACTAACCACAGGAGGAATATCACATGTCACTCATCGAACTGTTTATCATTGCAGCAGGCTTATCTATGGATGCCTTTGCCGTCGCCATCTGCAAAGGTCTTTGCATGCCAAAAATGAACTGGAAGCACGGATTCATCGTCGGTCTGTACTTTGGAGGTTTTCAGGCCGGAATGCCCCTTATCGGCTATTTTCTGGGATCTCAGTTTAAAAACTCCATCGCTGCTTTTGACCACTGGATCGCTTTTGTGCTGCTGGGTGCCATTGGTATCAACATGATAAAAGAAGCCTTCAGCAAAGAAGAAACATGTCCTGTCTGTTCCATTGACCCCAAGAGCATGTGCCTGCTGGCCATTGCAACCAGCATTGACGCCCTGGCAGTGGGAGTTACCTTCGCATTTTTACAGGTTCAGATCGTCCCCGCCATCTCCTTTATAGGAATCATTACTTTTGTGCTGTCCGTTCTGGGAGTGAAAGCCGGAAATGCCTTTGGAACACGGTATAAATCAAAGGCTGAGCTGGCAGGAGGCATCACATTGATTCTCATGGGTGCCAGAATCCTGTCAGAGCATCTGATGGGTGCCTGATCCAGAGCACTGATGATGGAGCATGACAGCTCCGTACGGGCCAAGACAAACCTTCTTCCCATCTATTTTTGTATTTTTATCATTGGATAGCAGGAGATTCCAGCTATCCATTTTTTCATCCAGTTCTGCTTCCCGGAATTCTCCGGTAAAGTTTGCCAGAACCAGCAGGCATTCTCCCCCATGGCTTCTCTTATAGGCAAATAACCCTTTGTCCTCCAGAAGCACCGGCTCATAAGTTCCTTCGCTGATTACATCATATTCTTTCCTCAGCTCAATCAATTTCTGATAATAATAAAAAATAGAATCCGGATCAGATAAGCTTTCCTTTACATTAATGCGGTCACTGTTGCTGTTGGCCCTGATCCAGGGAGTGCCCGTAGTAAATCCTGCATGTTCCTCCGGCCCCCACTGCATGGGAGTCCTTCCGTTATCTCTGGAACGTTCTCCCAATATCCGGTAAATGTCCTCTTCCTTTTGCCCCTGCTCCTTTAATATCTCAAAATAATTGAGGCTTTCCACATCCCGGTACTGGGAAATATCCGTGAAATCCCCATTGGTCATGCCGATTTCCTCTCCCTGGTAAATGTAAGGGGTTCCCCTCATCCCGTGAATGACAGCAGCCAGCATCTTGGCACTCTCTTTCCGGTATGTTCCGTCATCACCGAACCGGGATACAGCCCTGGGCTGGTCGTGATTGCACCAGAACACTGCATTCCAGCCATTTCCCTGAGCCATACCGGTCTGCCAGGTATGAAAAAGGTCTTTTAATTCTTCAAAGTCGTAAGGCATCAGGGACCACTTGTCTCCTCCCTTGTAATCCACCTTTAAATGATGAAAATTAAAGCACATCTTCAGTTGCTTTTCTTCAGGAGCAGTATATTGGATGCAATGGTCCATGGTTGTGGAGGACATCTCCCCTACGGTAATTATATCTTCCGAATCCAGTCCCGTATCCTCCACCATTTCCCTTAAGTATTCATGAATCCGGGGACCGTCGGTATAAAACCGGCGGCCATCCCCTTCCTCATCGTTTTCCCACTGGTCAGGCTTTGATACCAGATTGATGACATCAAACCGGAATCCTTTGATTCCCTTTTCTTTCCAGAACCCTATGACCTTTTTCACCTCTTCCCGCACAACGGGATTATCCCAGTTTAAATCCGCCTGGGTCCGGTCATAGAGGTGGAGATAATATTTCCCCAGCTCCTCCACGTACTCCCATGCACTGCCGCCGAATTTAGACTGCCAGTTGGTGGGCGGATTTCCCGCCTCACCATCCCGGAAGAAATAGTAATCCTGAAACTTCTTTTCCCCTTTCAAAGCTCTCTGAAACCACTCATGACTGGTGGAGGTGTGGTTAAAAACCATATCAAGCATCAGGGCCATTCCACGCTCTTTTGCCTCTGCTACCAGCCGTTCCAAGTCCTCCATGGTACCGAACACAGGGGCGATCCGGTAATAATCCTGGATATCATAGCCGTTATCATTTTGAGGAGACAGGAAAAATGGAGTCAGCCAAAGATAATCCACACCCAGCTTTTTTAAATAATCCAGCCTGTCAATGATTCCCTTTAAATCTCCGATCCCATCGCCATTGGTATCCTGAAAGGACTTGGGATAGATCTGATACACACATGATTTCTTGAAATTCTGCATTTACTGAACTCCCTTCTTCTTCCCAAAAATAACGGTAATGATAAACGGTACTGCAATGGCAATCAGCATACACAGTCCAAAGGCAGCCATGTGCTTAGGCTGAATGGACAGGATTCCCGGAATCCCTCCCACTCCGATGGAGTTAGCCATAACATTCATTCCCACAGAAACGGTTGCTGCCAGAGCGGAACCGGTCATAGCTGCCAGGAAAGGATAGCCTCTCTTTAAATTCACACCAAAGATAGCCGGCTCTGTAACTCCCAGGTAACAGGAGATGCAGGCAGGAACGGAAACCTGCTTTGCTTCCTTGTTTTTTTTCTGAAGATAGATCATGGCCAATACGGAAGAGCCCTGGGCTATGTTGGATAAAGCAATCATAGGCCATAACATGGTTCCGCCGAATTCAGCCATCAACTGTAAGTCAATGGCATTTGTCATATGGTGAAGCCCTGTAATGACAAGGGGAGCATAGACAAAGCCGAATAAGGTTGCAAACAGCCAGCGGAAGCTGGAGGTAAGCCCTGCATAAACAACTTTTGAAATCCAGGAGCCAATGGTCCAGCCAATGGGTCCTACCACGGCATGAGCGGCAATGACTGCCAGAAGCAGGGAAAGAAAGGGAACCACGATCATGGAAACTGCCTGAGGCGTGATTTTATTTAAGAACCGCTCCAGATAAACCAGCACAAAGCCTGCAAGAATGGCCGGAATTACCTGTGCCTGATAGCCGACCATTCCCATTTTTACAAAACCAAAATCCCAGAACGGGACTTCTGCCCCTGAGGCCATGGCATATGCATTTAGAAGCTGGGGAGAAACCAGGGTCAGACCCAGAACAATTCCCAGTATCTGGGTCGTTCCCATCTTTCTTGTGATGGACCAGGTGATTCCAACAGGCAGGAAATGAAAGACAGCCTCACCGATGAGCCACAGAAAGCTGTGAACGCCGGCCCAGAAGACGGATGCCTGAATAAGGGTCTCGGTTCCGCCATTGATGAACTTGATCTCTCCGATGATGTTGCGGAATCCCAGAATCAGACCGCCCACGATAATGGCAGGAATTAAGGGAGCAAAAATCTCCGCAATATCCGCCACCGCCCGCTGCAAAAGATTCATGTTCCCCTTTGCCTCACTTTTTACCGCTTCCTTGGATACCCCTTCTATGCCGGATACTGCGGTAAAATCATTGTAAAACGATTGTACATCATTTCCGATAATGACCTGAAACTGCCCTGCCTGGGTAAAGGTCCCCTTAACGCTTTCAAGGGCTTCGATCTTTTGCGTATCCGCTTTGTCCACATCGGCCAATACAAAACGCATCCTCGTTATACAGTGGGATACTGCGCTGATGTTCTCCTTCCCTCCCACATACTCCAATAGTTTTTTTCCGTCGCTCTCATACTTTCCCATACCAATACTCCTCTCCACACATGTTTTCACGCTCAATTAAACTTATACGTTATAATCACATTCAAACTATAGCATATACGTATATGTTTGTCAACATGTAGGGGAAATCTTTTTACAGCTTCCGGCGGGCAAAATCCACGAACTTAAACTTGTCCGGCCTGTGGCGGGATTCCGTATATTGAAACAGGGTGGAATCCTCCAGATACGTATAGCTTTTCACCACCACTACCATATCATAGATTCCCATATCCAGCAGGCGGTAATCCTCATCCGCGGCACTGTGTACCGTGATTTCCTTCATGGCAAATCCGATTTTAAGCCCCAGCTCCTGTTCCAGATATTCATAAACAGAATCCTTGGCAGCCCGCAATGGAAGGTTTTCCACCACCTTTCTGGAAAAGTAGTCTTTGTCAATGATGATCTTTTCCCCCTCGATTTCCCGGACCCGTTCCAGCAGATAAGCCTCATCCTCTGGTCCGATCTGCAGGGCCTCCATCAGCTTTTTATCATTTTTTACAATTTCTAAGTTCTCCACATAGGTTTTGGGCTTTGAATCAGAAAACCGGTAGATTTCTTTAAAGCTGGCAATCTCTGAAACCGGGAAATGAAACTTATTCTTGCCCAGGACTTCTGCCGCTTTTCCTCTGGACTTTTTGATATATCCATCCTGGACCAAAAGCTCCAGAGCCTTGCGGACAGTGTCACGGGAGGCATGATAGGTTTCCATCAGATCTCCCTCTGCCGGGAGCTTATCGCCGGGCCGGTACTCTCCCCGTTCTATTTTTTCAAGAAGCTGTTTATATAGATTTTTGTATTTACTTTCCATTAATTTGTTTCCTCGCTTTATCTGGCTTTGCACTTGATACAGGCAGTCTCTTTCATTTTAACATATACGTATATCTTAGTCAAATAAAGGAGAGGTTATACGAAAAACAGGTCAAAGACCAGATATACCGGAGCATAAGGTCCTAAAAAGCCATCGTATCAGTCACTACGATCTGGCCTCCTCCCATCTCCGGGCCTGCCAAACCTGTATTCTCAATGTTTCCCTGGGGCGTGATGTTTCCCGTATCCTTTATATCATACTCCTCTTTTAACTGGCGGTAATGCCGGTATCCTCTGATATAGGCTTCATCCGACCTCCCCTCCATTTCAAGAGCCTGGTCTGAACCGTACCGTCCTCTCCGGTGGCGGTCCTTTTCCAGCCTTGCATGCTCTGCTTTATGGTCTTCCCGCTTTTTTTCCGCATTTCTTTTCCGGATGGCAGCCAGTTCTTCCTGATTCAACCGCCTGATTTTCCTGCCTCCTCTGGATAAAAGCTTTTTCAGGGAACGGAGAGCCCGTCCGGCTTTTACCCTCTCTTCCGTTTCTCCGTAGACAGCCGTCATCTGAAGGTCTCCGATGCTTCTCTGGATATCAGCCATAACAGCCTGTACTTGTCCCTTGGAACGGGCTGATGCCATGCCTGTATAATGGCGGGATACGGAAATAACGCTTTTCTTTCCCATTTTTTTAATGGGATCGTCCTTTTCACCTGACGTTCTGTCAAGCAGCCCTATGTGCTCTGAAAAGCTTCCAGGGGACCTTATCCCATTTGCAGCAGTCTCTTTTTCTCCCTGCACTTTCCAGTAGGAAGCCGCTGACTGCCAGCCTTCGGAAAGCTTTACCTGATCCGTCCTTGTCTGTTCCGTTAATATGGCGGTTAAGTCCTCTCCGGTTTTTTCTGCACTTTTTACGGAACGGACGTTGTCCCAAGAAGCCTGTGTGCTTCCTCTGACCATCTGCGTCTGGTTCATAATACCTCCCCCTCTCTTTTATATTCTCTGCATGCTGATGTTCTTCATATTGTTCTTATATTTCATATCGGCATATTTTATAAAATATAAAGTGATTTGTAACAATCTTATGTCAACTCTTTCGTTTTTCCGTAACCAAAACCTACAGGTGTCTTACTTCAAAATAAAACATATAATTACATACTTATGGGTAAAAAAACGGCTTTTCTTACCTTTATTAGAAAAAACTGTATTTTTTTGTCAAAATATGGTATGATGTGACATATTAAAGTTTCAGAATGGTGATTTCACCAGGAGGATTTACAAATGAGAATGCAATATACAAATACTTTAAATAATAAAAGTATTATCGGAATCATGCGCCGCTTTTGCAGCAATATCGAACCCCGGCTTACGGAACACGGTTCCCGGGTGGCTTATATCGTTTTCCGAATGCTTCACAAAGCAGGATTGTGTTCCGCCATGGAGCTGCGTGACTTATGCCTTCTCGCTCATATCCATGATATCGGAGCATACAAAACCGAGGAAATCTCCAGGATGCTTCAATTTGAAACCCAAAACGTCTGGGGACACTGCTCCTATGGTTATCTGTTTATCCGGTATTTTTCTCCGCTTAAAAAGCTGGCTCCCTCAATCCTCTTTCACCATTCAGCCTGGAACTTACTGGAACAACAGGAAGAACTGACTCCTTCCATCAGAAATGCAGCCCAGATCATTCACATTGCAGACCGGATCGATGTGTCCATGTCAGTGGAAGGCAAGTCCTGGAAGGATACCCGGAAATCACTGATCAAAGGAAAAGGAACAGCCTATGCACCTCACCTGGTGGACTTAGCCGCAAAGATCAACCTCACCCAGGCCATCGAAGAAGAACAGAGAACAGACCCGGATTATTTTGACTTTTTGACCAGCATCCCCCTTTCCACCGAAGATACTACAGACTATTTAAAAATGCTGGTATTTCTCATAGACTTCCGAAGCTCTTACACAGCTACCCACACCATAACCACCACCAGCATCAGCTATGAACTGGCCCTGCTGCTGAATCTTCCAGAATCCCAGATCAACCAGATTCTCTGCGGCTCACTGCTTCACGACTTAGGGAAAATAGCCATTCCTTTGGAAATCCTTGAATTTCCGGGAAAACTGAGCTCCCAGGCCATGTCCATTATGATGACCCATGTAGACCTTACCGAAGAAATATTCGGGGGAGCCATTGATGAGACCATTCAGCGGATTTCCCTGCGCCACCATGAGAAGTTAGATGGCTCCGGTTATCCCAGAGGACTTACCGCCAAAGAACTTACTATGGCAGAGCGCCTCGTAGCCATCGCCGATATCATAAGCGCCCTCACTGGAAAAAGAAGCTATAAGGATTCCTTCTCAAAGGGTAAAATCATAGCCATTCTCACTAATATGAAAAACTCGGGCCTTTTAGATTCTTCCATCGTAGATCTGACCGTGGAAAATCTGGATAAGATTCTTGAAGCTACAGCCGACCGATGCAAGCCCATACTGAACGTATATTCCAAGCTCAATGACGAGTACGAATCTCTTCATCAGTTACATAATATAGAAGAAAAGCTGCATTTTATCCTTTCTCTCCAGGACCCGGAATTTGGACCGGTGTGGCCCTAAAAAAAGCGGCTGCCGCAAAATGAATTTGCGGCTGCCATTACTATTTCTTTATTTATTTTACAGTCACTCTTACAAATTTCTTCTTTCCCCTCTTCACCACAAGACCCTGGCCGGATAACTGCTCTTTGGTAAAAACTGCCTTAATATCGGAAACAGCTTCTCCTTCCACAGTCACGCCGCCCTGCTCCACGTTTCGTCTTGCCTCGGAACGGGTGGAAGCCAGTCCGGATTTCTGAAGAATGGTCAGAATATCCACATTTCCCTCACTAAAATCCTCTTCTTCCAACTCACAAGTGGGCATGTTCTCCGCATTGCCGCCGGCAAACAACTCTCTGGCGCTCTTTTGTGCCTTTTCTGCCTCTTCCTCCCCGTGAACTAAATTGGTCAGCTCATACGCCAGGATTTCTTTTGCCTGGTTTAACTGGCTGCCCTCCCACTGGTCCATTTCATCAATCTGCTCGACAGGCAGGAAGGTCAGCATACGCAGACACTTTAATACATCCGCATCGCCGATATTTCTCCAGTACTGGTAGAAATCGAAGGGAGATGTCTTTTCAGGGTCAAGCCACACGGCTCCTGACTGGGTCTTACCCATCTTCTTGCCTTCGGAATTTAACAGCAGGGTGATGGTCATGGCGTGGGCATCCTTGCCTAATTTCCGGCGGATCAGCTCCGTTCCTCCAAGCATGTTGCTCCACTGGTCATCACCGCCGAACTGCATGTTGCAGCCGTAGCGCTTGAATAACTCATAAAAGTCATAGCTCTGCATGATCATATAGTTGAACTCCAAAAAGCTTAAGCCCTTTTCCATACGCTGCTTATAGCACTCAGCTGTCAGCATCCGGTTGACGGAGAAATGAGGTCCTACTTCCCGGAGGAAATCAATGTAGTTTAATTCCAGGAGCCAGTCTGCGTTATTGACCATCAGGGCCTTTCCTTCGGAAAAATCAATAAAACGGCTCATCTGCTCTTTAAAGCAGTCACAGTTGTGCTGGATAATTTCCTCTGTCATCATCTGGCGCATATCGCTGCGGCCTGAGGGATCTCCCACCATGCCGGTTCCCCCGCCGATCAGGGCGATAGGCTTGTTTCCAGCCTCCTGAAGGCGCTTCATCAGGCATAATGCCATAAAATGTCCTACGTGCAGACTGTCTGCCGTGGGATCAAAGCCAATATAAAATATGGCTTTCCCTTCGTTAACCATTTTGCTGATCTCTTCTTCGTTTGTGACCTGGGCGATCAGCCCTCTGGCCTTTAACTCCTCATAGATTTTCATGCTGCATCTCCTTTTCTCTTTTTGGGAAAAAAAATAAGCCCCGTCCTGTCAAAAGGACGAGGCCAAAGTCTCGTGTTACCACCTTAAGTTTATAAACAGCTCGCGCTGCTTACCTCTTTGAGTACCCATGGATACTCTAGCACAATAACGGGTGCGGGAATCCGTCACAGCCTACTGGGCAATTCTGCCGTTGGGTGTGAAGCTCAAAGATGTATTCACAATCCGCTTTCCATGCGCCTCTCATCAGCCGGCTGCTTTCTGTCTGGTCCCTGGTATTGCTACTTGTTCTTATCAAAGCTTTTTCTTAGTTATGAAATTATTGATTAGTATAGGAGGTTTTTTCCCTTTTGTCAAGGACTTTTCCTCACTTTAATTCCGGCCAGTATCCCTTGTTGGCTTCTATGAGTTCGTCTAAAATCTGTTTGGCTACTGCCGCACTGGGTACGGTCTTTGACAATGTCAGGGCCTGCCACAGCTTTAAATAGCTTCCCTCAATCCAGGCTTCCACCACCAGACGCTCCACCGCAAGCTGCTGCTCCATCATTCCCTTTTCAAAGGTGGGAATGTTTCCCTGGCATAAAGGCTCCGGACCTTCATTTCCTACCATGCAAGGCACCTCTACCATTGCAGTGGGGTCAAAATTAGAGATGGCTCCCTTGTTTTCCACAATACAGAGCATCTGCTCCCTGGTATTATAGGCAATGGCGCAGGCCAGATCCACAATAAAAGAAGCGTGGTTGTCAATGGAGAATTCTCCGCCCTTTGCAGTGTTGGCCTGTATGATGGCTTTTGCAGCGCCGAACACCTCTTTTTCCCTGCCTTCCATCACCTCATTGGCTCTGGTATGGTTAGGGTCTGAATGTTCTACCGCATAATCCGGGTAAAGATAGTATTTCAAATAAGTATTGGGTAAAAAACCGGGCTCCAGCTTTAATAAATCCGCCGCCTTTTTATGAGTCTGCTGCCAGCTTTCATCCATGTGCTGGGTTTCCACTGCTTTTTCCGTCAGATATCCGTTTTTGGACACATAATCCAAAAGCTGAGGCATCAGGTCTGTTCCATCTTTATCCTTTACACTGGTCCACCAGCCAAAATGATTCAGTCCAAAGTACTTCACATCCATGTCCTTAGGGTCCCTGCCCACGATAAATCCCATGCGGCGTTTCGTTCCCACCGGCATATCGCAGATATTTAGGACCTTGGAATTCGGCCTTAACACACGGCAGGCCTCTGCCACAATGGAAGCCGGGTTGGAGTAGTTGAGCATCCAGCAGTCAGGAGAATATTGCTCCATATAATCAATCAGCTCCAACATGCCGCCAATGCTTCGCATTCCGTATGCAATGCCGCCCGGACCGCAGGTTTCCTGGCCTACCACACTGTATTTTAAGGGAATTTTTTCATCCAGCTCCCGCATGGCATACTTGCCTACCCGGATATGGGCCATACAAAAATCCACATCAGTAAAGGCTTCCTCAGGGTCCGTTGTGTAGGAAAATTCCACCTCCGGCGCAATTTCTCTCATAAGGATTTCTATGGCCTTTGCCAGAGTTTCCTGACGCTCTTTGTCATTGTCATACAGCTTTAAAGAACGGATAGGAAACCGGTCTAAGTTATCCATCAGCATCATTACAATGCCGGGTGTATAGGTGCTTCCGCCTCCGGCGATTACGATTGAAAATTTCTTCATGATGTTTACCTCCTTTTTATTGAAACATCAGCTGTTTTCACTGTTACCCAGTTCTTCGTCAACAGCTTTCCTGACGGCAGTTACCCTTAAGCCGTATATGACCTGTACATTATTTCCCTTTTTTACCACTCCGTTGGCTCCAGTCCCATTTTTCAGAACTTCATCCTGAACCAGATCCGGATTTGTGAGAATCAGACGCAGACGGGTAAAGCAGTTGTCCACCTTTTCAATATTTCCGGCACCGCCTAATGCCTCCACAATCAAGGCTGCGTCCACATCTTCCCCGGCTTTTCCATCTTTCTCAGCGGCCACCTTTTCCTTATACTCTGCTTTGGAATGAAGCTTCATTTCCATGCCTTCTGTTTCACGTCCCAAGGTCTTTAAATTCAGTTTTGTTATAACAATGCGGAATATGGCGTAATAGATCACAAAAAATCCAAGTCCTATCACAATGTACATGGGCCAGCCAGTTTTTTGGATTCCGAGAGGAACGTTAAAAAGCAGGAAATCCAGAAAACCGTTGGGACCGATGGCGCGGACATTTAAGATATTGAGAACCACCATGCTCAGTCCGCTTAAACCGGCATGAACAGCAAACAGGACAGGAGCCACAAACATAAAGGAAAATTCAATAGGCTCTGTAACGCCTGCAATAAAAGAAGTAAATGCGGCAGGAATCAAAATTGCCTTTATCTTGTTGCGGTTTTCCGGCCTGGCCGTATGATACATGGCAAGACATGCGCCCATTAAGCCGAACATCTTGGAAATTCCCCTTGCATCCCATATCACGGACTTAGACAGGATTTCAACAGCAGGGTCTGCAATTTCCGCATAATAAATGTTTCTGGCCCCTTCAAACACCTGTCCTCCTATGGTTTCAACGCCTCCCAGGGAGGTGTATAAAAACGGGGTATACACAAGGTGGTGAAGACCCGTAGGAATGAGAAGCCGTTCCAGAGCGCCGTAAATAAAGATTCCAAAGTTGCCGGAACGGTTGATAAATCCGCCCAGGCTTGTAATTCCCAACTGGACAAAAGGCCAGACATAGGTCAGCACAACTGCCAGAAAAACAGTTACAGGGATCAATACGATGAATACAAATCTGGAGCCTCCGTAAATCTGGAAGGCATTCTGGAATTCTGTTTCACAGAACTTATTATGGACGACAGCAGTTACAATTCCAAGAATGATTCCCAGGAACACCCCCATGTCCAGAATCTGTACGCCCAGAACCAGGGCCTGTCCCGTTCCTCTTAAGGACTCTCCTGTAAACATAATTCCTGTCAGGGTCATGAATTTGTTCATGGCATTGATGAATACCAGAAATCCCAAAAGAGCCGTAAATCCTGCCTCAGATTTTTTCTTCCCCGCAAGACCGGCTGCAAGTCCCACACAAAAGATCAGTCCCAGGTTATTTAAAATAGCCACCAGGGAGCCGGATAAAATGGTGCCAAAGCCTTTTGTTACCGGGTTGTCCAAAAAGGGCAGAAGCTCCAGCAGCTTTGCATTGGTAAACAAGTTTCCGACAGCGATTAAAATACCTGCGATAGGCAGAATCAAAACCGGGATGAACATGGCCTTTGAAAAGCGCTGCAATTGATCCATCACTTTCTCTTTCATTGTCTTTTCCTCCAATATGAATATTTCATTAACTCTTTTTCATTCCACGTGAAATTCATATCCGTATTATAGTCGCCGGCCCAGCCTTTGTATATACTTTGGAAGGGGATAGGAACCTGTTATTCCAGATAGTAACCAGTTTCAAAAAAGGCCCCGGAGCCGTCCTTTCAGACGTACCCGGAACCTCTATTCTTCTCTTTTCCCTTCATGCTGGAGCACTTTATGGTACTCATAAATCAAAAGCTCCATCAGCATAATCACATTGGGGAAAAATGTGTTTGCCATCATATTTCTGTCATCCAGCTTGTTGCTGTCCTCAATGCAAAACTGCATATCCGTTATGGAACTGACCCGGTTTCTGGCCTCATTGGTAAAAGATACGGTAAAAATACCGTTCTCCCTGGCAGTCCTCACCCGGTCCGCCACCCATACCGTTTCTCCGGACCTGGAAACTACGATCAGCATTTTCATATTCTCCAGGTTGTTTTCAAACACTCCGATGGAATCCATCCCATTAGAGCAAATGCATTTGATTCCCAGAACCAGAAGCTTTTTAGTCAGATATTCCACGGGAATGGCGGAAAACCCTGTTGCATACAAAAACACGTATCCTCCATCCAGTCGGACGATCCGTCTGGCAAATTCCTGGATGTCTTCATAAGAGTTGTATTTTAAAAGAGAGTTGCTGCAAAAGCTGCTGATAAAATGCATGCCCGTGTCATCATTTTCCTGAACACGGTTTACAAGAGGGCGCAGCTTGTAATACATATCCACAAACCCGCTGTAGCCCAGCTTTTTTGTCAGGCGCATAATGGTGGAGGTGGAGGTAAAGTTTTCCTTTGCAACGCCCCGCACTCCCATTTTAAGCATGGAATCTATGTGCTCAATGATATAGTGGAGAACGCCTTCCTCCACCTCAGTCAAATTTTTCCCTGCTGTCAGCTTGCTTAAGTCCACCACTCCTGCCATTATTCTTTTCCCTCTTTCATTGCAAAAAATCCTCGTACCCCTGAATCATGGGATAAGGATCACAGCTTTTAAACGGTGCGGTTATAGTCCCCTTCACATAAAAGCTGAACCCTGGACGACGAAAGCTTTCTTTCGTTCTATTTTTAATCAGCCTGTTGCTTTTTCCTATTTCTCCGATGTAATTTCCGTTTTGGTCATAAATTTCTTTCCCATAGAATTTTCCAAGAATCATTCCGTCACAGGCAGTCAAGTAATCCTTCTGTCTTACACCGATGTAGTTTCCTTCCCAATTCCAATATTTTTCCATAGAAATACACCCTTCCTTTTATCTTTCTCTGCAATCATACACTATTTTTCCGCAAAAAGGAACACCCAAGGAGGCACATTGCCAATTTTTTAAGGAATGCTGGATTTTTCCTGCATTCTGTTATATAATCAACAAAAAAATAAATCAGGAACATATACAGGAGGATAATATGGGATTTCAATATATTAACAATCTGCCCAGCCCGGAAGAGATCAAAGAACAGTTCCCGCTGCCGGCAGAATCAGCAGCACGGAAAGCAGAACGGGATCAGGCCATCAGTGATGTGCTCACCGGGAAAAGTGATAAATTCCTTGTTATCGTGGGTCCCTGTTCCGCTGACAACGAGGATTCTGTTTCTGATTATGCAAACCGTCTGATAAAAGTACAGGAGCAGACAAAAGACCGTCTCATCATCATTCCAAGAATCTATACCAATAAGCCCAGGACCACCGGTGAGGGCTATAAAGGAATGCTTCACCAGCCTGATCCGGAGAAAAAGCCGGACTTGCGGGAAGGCCTCATCGCCATCCGCAAGATGCACATGAAGGTTCTGATAGAAACCGGCTTATCCACAGCCGACGAAATGCTTTACCCGGAAAACTTAGGATACCTTGACGATATTATGTCCTATATCGCCATTGGCGCCCGTTCCGTAGAAAACCAGCAGCACCGCCTGACCGCCAGCGCATGTGATGTTGCCGTGGGCATGAAAAATCCCACCAGCGGCGACTTGTCCGTTATGCTCAACTCCGTTGTGGCGGCACAGCATCCCCATGACTTCACCTATAGAGGCTGGGAAGTGAGGAGCAAGGGCAATCCTCTGGCTCACACCATTTTAAGGGGCGCGGTCAATAAACACGGCCAGTGTATCCCCAACTACCACTTTGAGGACTTATTCCTCCTTCATGAGATGTACAGCGAACGTGATTTGGAGAATCCAGCCTGTATCGTAGATGCCAACCACTCCAATTCCAACAAGAAGTATAATGAACAGATTCGTATTTCCAAGGAAGTCCTTCACAGCAGAAAGCATTCTCCCGAAATCCGCGCTTTGGTAAAGGGCCTGATGATTGAAAGTTATATCGAGCCTGGCAGCCAGAAGGTAGGCGAACACTGCTACGGAAAATCCATCACAGATCCATGTCTGGGCTGGGAGGATTCTGAACGCTTGATTTATGAAATCGCTGAAAATGCATAAAAACTCATAAAAAAAATAATTTAATTTCGAATATTAGAAAGTCCAAGATTAACATTGACAATAGAAAAAATAATGATATACTAATTCATATTCAAAATGAAATGACAAAAGCGTCAGGCATGTCTATACGGCAGCCCGGCGCTTTTTGATTTTTAAAAACATATTTTTCAAGGAGGAACAGTTATGAAATTAAAGAAGTTGACAGTCCTGGCCTTAGTGGGACTTACAGCCCTGGCCTTATCGGCATGCAAAGGCTCTGCCGGCTCAGGCACCACAGCCAGCAGCGGGCAAACAACAGAAGCCAAAGCATCAGAAGCAGTAACGACAACAGCAAGCGGGGAGACCCAGGCATCCGATGACTTAAAGCCCATAGCAAAAGAAGATTTAAAGGTGGGCTTTATTTACATCGGAGATGAAAATGAAGGCTATACAGCAGCTCATTACAAGGGAGCCATGGATATGAAAGCAGCTCTTGGCTTATCCGATGACCAGGTCATCATAAAATGGAATGTTCCGGAAGATGAAACCGCCGGGGATGCAGCTATGGATTTGGCAGATCAGGGATGCAATATCATTTTCGCCAACAGCTTCGGCCATGAATCCTATATTCTGGAAGCTGCTAAGGAATACCCGGATGTGCAGTTCTGCCATGCCACCGGATACCAGGCTGCTTTAAGCGGACTGAGCAATATGCATAACTATTTCACCAACGTTTATGAATCCCGCTATGTGTCGGGAGTTGTGGCTGGGCTTAAGCTGAACCAGATGATCGAAGAAGGCAAGGTGAGTAAGGATGCCGTAAAGATCGGATACGTGGGTGCTTATCCTTTTGCCGAGGTTATCAGCGGCTATACATCCTTCTTCTTAGGTGTGCGCTCCGTATGCCCGGAGGCTGTTATGGAAGTAAAATACACCAACAGCTGGTCCAGCTTTGACTTGGAAAAAGAGGCTGCTGATGCCCTGATCTCCAACGGCTGTGTGCTCATAAGCCAGCACGCAGATACCACCGGCGCTCCTACTGCCTGTGAGGCTGCAGGAGTCCCAAGCGTAGGCTATAACATTTCCATGATTGCAACTGCTCCTAATACTGCCCTGACCTCTGCTGCCATTGACTGGGCTCCCTATGTGACCTATGCGGTACAGAGCGTTATAGACGGCAAAGCCTTTGAGACAGACTGGTGCCAGGGCTACAAAGAGGGGGCAAATTCTATTACAGAGCTCAATCAGGCCGTGATTGCTCCCGGAACCGAGGAAAAAGTGAAGGAAGTGGAGAGCGCAATCATTGCCGGAACCCTTCACGTATTCGATACTTCCACCTTTACAGCAGGAGGACAGAAGCTGGATACTTATAAAAAGGATGGAATTGATGTGGAATATATCTCAGACGGATATTTCCACGAGTCCGTATACGGTTCCGCTCCGGCATTTGACATATTGATCGACGGAATCACGACCATTGACAATTAATACCGAAGAAAATGAATCGGGCCAGAAAGCGGCGCCAGATCTCCTGGCCCGCTTTTTACTGTTATAGAAGAAACCGGAAAAATCAGGAAATAACGAAGACGGAGGTTAGCGGGTGAACGAGAATTATGCCATTGAACTGAAAAACATCACCAAGCGGTTCGGAAAAGTAATTGCCAACGACAAGGTCTGCCTGTCTGTAAAAAGAGGGGAGATTTTATCTATTTTGGGAGAAAACGGAAGCGGAAAGACCACGCTCATGAATATGATCTCCGGAATCTACTACCCCGATGAAGGGCAGATCACCATTAACGGAAAAGAGGTCACCATCCGCTCCCCAAGAGATTCCTTTGACTTGGGAATCGGCATGATCCACCAGCATTTTAAGCTGGTAGAGGTGCTGAGTGCAGCAGAAAACATCATCCTGGGTCTGCCCGGCAAAGAGCTTTTAAACCGAAAAGCCATTGCAGACAAGATCAACAGCCTTACCGCCAAATATGGTTTTGAATTAGATCCCAATCAGAAGATATACACCATGTCAGTCTCCCAAAAACAGACTGTGGAGATCGTCAAGATGCTGTACCGGGGTGTAGACATCCTGATCCTGGATGAACCTACCGCCGTATTAACTCCCCAGGAGGCACAGCGGCTCTTTGCGGTCCTTCGCAACATGCGGGAGGCAGGACATTCCATCATCATCATTACCCATAAGCTCCATGAGGTTTTAGAGCTCTCCGACCAGGTATCTGTACTCCGCAAGGGACAGTATATCGGAACCGTGGAGACTGCACAGACTACGGAAGAATCTTTAACGGAAATGATGGTGGGGAAAAAAGTGGTTTTAAATATTGAGCGCCCCCAACCGGAGGCTCCTCAAAAACGTCTGGATATAAAAGGCTTAACCTGCCTGGGAAGGGAAGGAACCAAAGCCCTGGAGGAAGCTTCTTTTACCGCCGTCAGCGGTGAGATCCTGGGCATTGCAGGCGTGGCAGGAAGCGGCCAGAAGGAACTTTTGGAATCCATCGCCGGGCTCATCCCTGTTGCCTCCGGTTCCATTACATATTATCCCCCGGAAGGGGAGGCAATGGAACTGACTGCCATGACGGCTGCTGAAATAGCCAGTGCAGGGGTAAGACTTTCCTTTGTGCCCGAAGACCGGCTGGGTATGGGACTGGTAGGGTCCATGGATTTAACGGATAACATCATGCTCAGAAGCTATCAAAAGGGACGCTCCTTTTTTACGGACCGGAAAGAGCCCAAAGCCCTGGCAGAAAAGCTCATCAACGACCTTGAAATTGCCACCCCCGGTACTTCCATCCCCGTGCGGAAGCTTTCAGGCGGAAATGTACAAAAGGTGCTGGTTGGCAGGGAAATATCCTCGTCTCCCGCTGTTCTCTTAGTTGCCTACCCGGTCAGAGGGCTTGACATCCATTCCTCCTACACCATTTACCGCCTGCTCAATGAGCAGAAAAAACAGGGAACTGCTGTCCTGTGCGTGGGTGAGGATCTGGATGTGCTCATGGAGCTGTGTGACCGGATTCTGGTCATGTGCGGCGGAAGAATTACCGGCATTGTAGACGGAAGAACAGCCGTCAAGGAAGAAATCGGAAGGCTGATGACGAAAGCAGGAGGTAAAAAAACATGAGCAAAATGAGAGAACCTTTTTTCCACATGTCAAAGCGGGAATCTATAGAGCCCTGGAAGGCGTGGTCCATACGGATTGGAGCTGTCCTTTTGTCCTTAATCGTCTGCGGGGCAGTGATCATAGCCCTCACCGGACTCAATCCCATAGAAGTCTACAAAGGTATTTCAGAAGGAGCTGTAGGAACAAAAAGACGGGCCTGGATGACAATCCGGGACACCCTGGTCCTTTTATGCATTGCAGTGGGCATCACCCCGGCTTTTAAAATGAAGTTCTGGAACATAGGAGCCGAGGGACAGGTACTCATCGGCGGCGTTGCTTCTGCAGCCATGATGATTTACCTGGGAAATACCCTCCCTCCTCTGGTGCTCTTTCCCCTCATGTTCCTGGGAAGCGCCGCTGCGGCTGTTGTCTGGGCTTTTATTCCCGCCTTTTTTAAGGCTTATTGGAATACCAATGAAACCCTGTTCACGCTGATGATGAATTATGTAGCCATGCAGGTGGTCACCTTTGGAATCATCTTTTGGGAAAATCCCAAAGGCTCCAATTCTGTGGGAACCATAAACTCAGCCACAAAAAACGGCTGGCTTCCTAAACTGTTTGGCATGGAATACGGCTGGAATCTGGTGATCGTCCTGGCTCTGACTGCGGCCATGTTTGTTTACTTAAAATACAGCAAGCACGGATATGAAATTTCCGTAGTCGGCGAAAGTGAGAACACGGCCCGTTATGCGGGAATCAACGTCAAAAAAGTCATACTGCGCACCATGGCACTTTCCGGAGCTCTGTGCGGAATTGCAGGTTTCATTATTGTCAGCGGCGCCAGCCATACCATCTCCACCAGCACTGCCGGAGGGCGGGGCTTTACAGCCATCATCGTATCCTGGCTCAGTAAGTTCAACACCTTTGCCATGATCCTGGTTTCTTTTTTCCTGGTGTTCATGCAAAAGGGAGCAGGACAAATCGCTTCTCAGTTCAATTTAAACGAAAACGCTTCTGATGTCATCACAGGCATTATTCTGTTCTTTATTCTGGGCTGTGAATTTTTTATTGATTATCAGGTGAACCTCCGAGGCAGGAAACACCCTTCGGCAAATTAGAGAGGAGTAAGAAATTATGGGATTTTTGGTAATATTCATTCAAAAAGCTATCGGCCAGGGCATCGGCATCCTGTACGGGGCTCTGGGAGAAATCCTGACAGAAAAATCAGGGAACTTAAACCTGGGAATCCCCGGCATGATGTACATGGGAGGCATTGCAGGACTCATAGGCGCATTTTTATATGAAAATTCTTCTGCTTCTCCAAGGGGTTTGACGGGGATGGTGATTTCTTTCCTCTGCGCATTTCTCTGCGCCGCATTGGGAGGGCTGGTCTACAGCATCCTGACCATCACCTTACGGGCCAACCAAAACGTAACAGGCCTGGCCCTGACCACCTTTGGAGTGGGCTTCGGAAACTTTTTCGGCGGCTCTTTGGCAAAGCTGGCCGGAGGAGTGGGGCAGCTTTCCGTCGCTGTGACGGGCGCAGCATTTAAAACCCCCGTTCCCATGCTGTCAAAGCTGGGACCTGTAGGACAGATACTGTTTTCCTATGGCTTTCTGACCTATCTGGCTGTTGTTCTGGCTATATTTCTGGCCTTATTCTTAAACAGGACCAAGAAGGGCTTAAACTTAAAGGCTGTGGGAGAAAGCCCCGGGACTGCTGATGCGGCGGGAATCCACGTGACAGCTTACAAGTATCTGGCCACTTGCATCGGAGGCGGAATCAGCGGCCTGGGCGGCCTGTATTTTGTCATGGAATACTCCGGAGGAACCTGGACCAACAACGGCTTCGGAGACAGAGGCTGGCTGGCCATCGCTCTGGTCATCTTTGCCCTTTGGAAACCGGTAAATGCAATCTGGGGCTCATTGCTCTTTGGAGGTCTTTATATTCTCTATCTTTACATCCCGGGACTGAACCGGGGAGCCCAGGAAATATTCAAGGCTCTTCCCTATGTGGTCACCATTATCGTTCTGATCATGACCAGTTTAAGAAAGAAAAGAGAGCATCAGCCTCCTGCCAGCTTAGGCCAGCCCTACTTCCGGGAGGAACGGTAACCAGCAAGATGGTAGTTGAATATGTATAAATTCATTCCATCCTAAATATAATATCCTTGCAGGGACTACCAGAACATCCCTGTTGACAAACAGCCTGCAAGGACACTTTTTTAACTTTTTTCCTTTTTTCTCTTGTTTTTCTAATAATTAATGGTAGAATAGAGATAGAATCAGTTACTTGATTCTCATCCTGTTGATACCAAGCGAACCCCTCATGTAGTTGCAGACAAACGTTCACACCGGGTTTTATCCGGACATCAGGAAAAGGAGGCATGTATATGCGGACAAAGGAAGTCGATATCATGCTGCGTTGCACCCCTATTCCTCTGGCGCTTTTGATCAACACGGCCAATTCTTTCGATTGTGATATATACATTGATTATGGCTTAACAAAAGTAAATGTCAAGGACTATGCCGAGATGAAAAAAGGGCTTAACACGCAGAACCGTAACTTACAATTTTCTTTCGACGGCATTGATGAACTGGCCGCGGAAGGACGGATCGGGATGCTGTTTCAACCATGATCGGTCAGAAAGGAACTGAATATGACGCATCAATTAAAAGAGAGTTGACACCAGAAACATGCTGGCTGTCAACTCTCTTTTCACTTGCACTCTAACCCACAAGGGCCGTAACGATAAAATATATAAATACCACTGCTCCTAAAATGATCCTGTAATACCCAAAAAATTTAAAATCATGGTGTCTGATATATTCCATTAAAAACCGGATGGCATAAACAGAAACCACAAAGGCGATGACCATGCCCAAAAGGAGATAAAATATCTGGGAACCGGTAAAATTCAGCCCGTATTTTATAATCTTTAAAAAGCTGGCGCCAAACATGATGGGAATTCCCAGGAAAAAGGAAAATTCCGCAGAAGCCGCTCTGGAGCACCCTAAGATCATGGCTCCTAAAATAGTAGCTCCTGACCGGGAGGTTCCCGGAACCAGGGCCAGAAGCTGGAATAAACCAATGGAAAGGGCCGTCTGATAGGAAATATCCGCTGTTTTCCTCACCTCAAAGCTTTTGTACTGGTTCCTGTTTTCAATGACCAGAAATAAAACGCCGTAGATGATCAGAGTGGCTGCCACCACATATCCGTTCATCAAATATTCTTCAAGGATGTCATCCACCAGAAATCCGATTACCGCCGCCGGAATGCAGGCCAGAACAATCTTGGACCACAACACCAGGGCAGCCTGTTTCTGGGCCGGCTTTTTCCCCCGTGAAAAGGGGTTTAACTTGTCAAAGTATAAGACCACCACCGCCATTATGGCTCCCAGCTGGATGACCACCAGAAACATGTTTTTAAAATCAGAGGGCTGGTTCAAATGGATAATCTCATCCACCAGAATCATATGTCCTGTACTGCTGATGGGAAGCCATTCCGTAAACCCCTCTACGATTCCCAGAACAATCACCTTTAAAATCTCAACAAAATTCATTGTGTTTCCCCTGTCTTCTTAAATATTTTCAATCTGCCAGTCAATAGGCTCCAGTCCGTTGGCCTCCAAATAGGCATTGGTCTTGCTGAAATGCTTGCAGCCGAAAAATCCTCTGTACGCGGAAAGGGGGCTGGGATGAGGGGCCTCTAAAATCAGATGCCTGGGGTTTGTCAGCATTGTCTTCTTATTTTGGGCCGGACGCCCCCACAAAAGAAATACCATGGGACGGTCCTGTTCATTGAGGATACGGATGGCTGCATCCGTAAACTTCTCCCAGCCCATTCCCTGATGGGAATTAGCCGCATGAGCCCGTACTGTGAGGACTGTATTTAAAAGCATGACTCCCTGGTCCGCCCATTTCTTCAAATATCCGTTATTGGGTACCTCACATCCCAAATCATCCCGAAGCTCCTGATAAATATTCACCAGAGAAGGCGGAGTATCCACCTCCGGCTTTACAGAAAAGCACATGCCATGGGCCTGCCCGTTGTTATGGTAAGGGTCCTGGCCCAGAATCACCACCTTGACCTTGGAAAGAGGAGTGACCTCAAAGGCATTGAATACGTCATCTGGCTCCGGAAATACCGTAGTGGTTTCATATTCATGCTTCACCTTTTGATAAAGTTCCCTGTAATACGGCTTTTTAAACTCCTCGCTTAAGGGCTCCAGCCAATCGTTCTGTATTGCTCCCATGATATCTCTCCTTTGTCTCTAACACTGTTTCTAAAGCCTTACCGGCACTCCTTCGCTGCTTAAATAACGCTTCAGCTCCATAATTTCCAATTCCTTATAATGAAACAGAGATGCCGCCAGAGCCGCATCTGCCTTCCCCTCTGTCAGGGCATGGCGAAAATGCTCCATGGTCCCGGCTCCTCCTGATGCAATGACAGGAACGGAAACCAGGTCTGCTATGGTGCGGTTTAACTCATCGTCATATCCAGCCTTTGTTCCGTCACAGTCCATGCTGGTCAGCAGGATTTCCCCCGCTCCAAGGCGGTCTGCTTCTACTGCCCACTCCACCGCATCAAGGCCGGTATCCACACGGCCTCCGTTTTTAAACACGTTCCATCCCTTGCCGTCGGCCCTTCTTCTGGCGTCAATGGCTACCACCACGCACTGGCGCCCGAACTTATCCGCTGCATCAGAAATCAGGCGGGGCGTATTGATGGCGGAGGAATTAATGGATATTTTATCGGCTCCCTCCCGCAAAAGCATCTTAAAATCCTCTACGGTGCGGATTCCTCCCCCTACGGTAAAGGGGATAAACACCCGTTCCGCCACCCGGCGCACCATATCCACCACCGTATTGCGGTTGTCAGAGGAAGCGGTGATATCCAGAAACACCAGTTCATCGGCTCCTGCCTTGTCATAGGCAGCTCCGATTTCCACCGGATCTCCGGCATCCTGTAAGTTCACAAAATTAACGCCCTTTACGACCCTTCCGTTATGCACATCCAGGCATGGAATAATTCTCTTTGTCAGCATCGGTTACCTCCTTTATGTCAGCTCAATGAAGTTTTTTAATATTTTCAAACCAGTATCCCCGCTCTTTTCCGGATGGAACTGGCAGGCAAATACATTTCCCCGTTCCACGGAAGCCACGAATTTGACCCCGTATTCTGCCGTTGCTGCCACATCAGATTCCCGGCCTGCTTCTAAATAGTATGAATGGACAAAATACACATATGCCCCTGATTCCAGCCCTTTGAAAAGTCTTGCTCCATGTTTAATATCCAGGTTGTTCCAGCCCATGTGAGGCACTTTAAGCCCCGGGGCATCGGGAAATCTCACAAACTCTCCGGGAAACAGGGAAAGGCCCTCCACTCCCGGACTTTCCGTACTTCCCTCAAAGAAAAGCTGAAATCCCACACAGATTCCAAGAAGGGGCGTTCCCTTTTCTGCCACCTGGCGGATTACCTCTGCCAGCCCATATTGATGAAGCTTTTCCATGGAGGCGCCAAAATTCCCCACGCCCGGCAGAATCACCTTGTCCGCAGAAAGAATGATTTCCTTATCCCGGCTCACCACCGGATTTTCTCCCAATGCGGTCAGGGCTTTTTCCACACTTTTTAAGTTTCCAGCATCGTAGTCAATTATCGCAATCATGGGCTCCACCTCTTTACGCCTTTTTCCAACATTTTAACACAGGTTCTGACAATTCACAACGAAAAACAACCTTATAAACAACGAAAGAATTCCACAGAATTTTCCGAAATACCCTCTGCCCGCTCCTTGATTTCCTCCGGAAGCTGGGCGAATGTTCCGTGAATGCGGTACATGCGGGACTTTCTGTTGACTGATATGGTTTTCTCAAAGGGCCAGCGGATGACCGTAGGCGTTCCAAAGCCCACTCCCAGTTCCAGAATCAGCAGGTTTTTGTTAAGAGTTCCCGCCAGCCAGTTGGTATATGCATTCCACTGGGGAAGATACCCCTCTTCAATGTAATTTTCCGCTTCAATGGTGTTGCCGGTCAGAGGTGCTTTGCAGTAAGGGCAAATGTCGTCTGCCGCCTCTCCCGGTTCCCAGATATTCTTGGTACAGGATTTGGAACACTGCCTCCAGGTCACATTTCCGCAGGGGGCGGTGATCCGGCCCGGCTCCAGGGAGGACTTTAATATCTCTCCGTCTGTAACAGTGGTGATGATAAAATAATCTTTTCCCTCTATAAGTTTTCCCATTTTTTCATAAAGGCGACCGATGTCGGGCACTGCTTCCTGTTTCCATTCCTCACCGATTCCAATTAAAAGCTTGTCACAAACTGCTATCTCTTCCAGGATACGTCTCTGTTCAACCATGGTCATCCACCTTCTTTTTTACAATTATCTTCTATTATAAGACAGGAAACTCTTAATGAAAAGATAAAAATTCATCCCTTGCGGCAGACTCCCGGTTTATGCTATACTTATCCATAACATTCTAATAATAAAAAAGGAAGTCAGCATACCATGAATAAATGGAAAAGGCGCTCCCCCCTTATAGGAGCCTGCGCCGCAATTGCAGTCCTGGCGCTGCTGCTGGTGATTTATTCCGCAACAGGGCCGGTTCCCATGGCAGGAACAAAAAGTATATCCATTGACGTGGTATATGAAGACGGGTCCAGGGATCATTATCAGATCACCACCGAGGCCAGATTTCTCTCAGATGCCCTTAAATCCATCCCGGATCTCAAGATAGAAGGAACCACTTCAGAGGAAGAGGGGCTTTTAGTCACCTCCATAAACGGCAGGGAGGCAGATATTAAAAAAGGGAAGGCTTACTGGGAGCTTCTCTGCGATGGAGAGCCGGCCAGTTATGGAGTCTCCATGCAGGCCATCAAGGACGGAGAATCCTACACCTTTCAATATACGAAACTCGAGAAAAAATCAGACAAGACCTAAGATGCAAAAAAAGGAGCCGCAAAATGACGGCTCTTTGTTTTTTGTCAGATAAAATATTCAATGGTATCAGATGCCTTCTTCTGGGTATCCTTGTTAAAAATAATGGTTGCTTCCCTCATTTCCTTGGGTCCCAGCGCATAAGGCTCCTTTCCTGTGCTGTTGAGCATTTCCCACCGTACACTGCGGTTTCTGCTGTAGGGCATATCCGTAACCAGCTCGATCTCTTTCTGCTTAAAAGGCTTTTTTCTGAAATAGGGATCAAACAAATAGACCTTGTCCTGATCCGCCCCCGTCAAAAGCACGTAATGCCAGCAGCCGTACATGACCCGGGCCACTACAGCGCCGCCCTGCTGCAGGGCATATATAATCCTGCTGTTTTCCCCTATATATACCTCTTCTCCCGTCAGATACTCACTCTGAATGGGAAACTTTTTCACCTTCCCAAACTGGTTGAGCCAGTTGCTTAAAAACATCATAGCCATCTGTGAGGTTCCGCTTTTTCCAAACTCTCCCTTTAAATTGTAAGAATCCAGACAAAAAAGCATGATGTGTTTTATAATATCCGGCGGCACCTGCTCTCTCTTGAAAAGATAGCTCATCGCATTAAACACAGTGGTGGGGCCGCAGTCGTATTCCGTAACCTGGTAATTCAGTGGGTTTTTCATCCTGTATTTATCTCCTCAAATCATATGCATCCTATTCTATCTCAATTCACTGATTTTTTCCAGATAAATTTTATGGCAGTTACGGCGTAACCTCTTCGGTCTGATACAGGCAAGCCCTGTTACGGCCTTCATTTTTAGCCTGATACAATGCCTGATCGGCTTCAAACAGCATGTCCTGGAGAAGATGATCCTGACCCACCGGAGAATGCCCTACCCCAATGCTGACCGTGGTCCTTATGATGCAGTTCCTGTAAAAAACAGGAGCATTTTCAATATTTTTGCAAAGCCTTTCGGCTGCGTCAAGGGCCTGGGAAGGAGAAACATCTTTAAGGAGGACAATCATTTCCTCCCCTCCGTAGCGTCCTACCATATCGTCCCCGCCAAAGCTTTCTTTCAGTATCCTTCCAAGAACCTTCAGCACTGCATCGCCGCACTGGTGGCCGTAGGTATCGTTAACAGTTTTAAAATAATCCACATCAATCATCAGCAGGGCATAAGAACAGCCCTTTTCCTTCTCCACCATTAAGGTGGACAGCCGGAAAAAGGCACCCCGGTTATAAATGTTCATCAGCGGATCGAAGGCTGCCTGAATATAAAGCTGCTTCAACAGCTTTTCCCTTTCCGTAATATCATGAAGGATGATGCAGATTCCGCCCTCTCCCTCTTTCTGGCGGATATGAGTATGAGTGACTTCGTAAATCCTCCTTCTTCCTCCTGCCATTACCTGAATTTCTCCGCTGTTTCTAAATCTCTCTTCATCCTGAATGGCCTCTCCCGGCGTTAAGGCATTGAGCTCCGGAAACAGAAACCTGGCCGACTGGTTCGCATCCAGAAAACGGAACTGGCTGTCACAGACAATGAAGGCATCCTTCATATCCTCCACCACCTGAGCCCGGGCCAGAGTCTCCACGCTGAGATGCCTATGGCGGCGGCTCTTATAGATCAGAAAAACCGATAAAGAAAAGACGGCAACAGTGAAACACAAAAGCCCCGTATAAACCGGAGATCCGGAAGTAAAATCATTGGAGACATATTCCCTATGAGTAAAAAAAAGCCGTGAAAGCTGGTGAGCCTGCACGGAAATCGCAGTCATAAAAGGTATTATAAAAAACCTCATATTCATATCCCCTCCAGACAAATTCTCCGTTTTCCTCTTAGAGAATCAGTTTTATCCTGCCGCAGTGATAGTCCTGCAAAAATACATGCATTTGCATGACCTGAAACCTTTTATTTTAATCGTTTTAGATGTATATTACTTTATTTTACATCTAATAATAGTTTTTGTAAATACATCTTATGTTGGTTTGATATTATTTTTTACAAAAAAGAGGCGTATAAATGAAAAACACAATAGAAATTCTTCGCGGCCTGCGGGAAGACAAAGATTTAAAACAATCAGACATTGCCAACTTAATCGGTACCACCCAGCAGCAGTATTCGAAATATGAAACAGGCGAAAGTGAGCTTCCCCTTCGGGCTTTGTCCATTCTGGCGGACCATTATCATGTCTCAGCCGACTATCTTATGGGCAGAACAGACTGCCGGGAAGGCATTGTTGCCCTTAACAAGAAAATCGTGGACAACATCACGGCAGGCAGCCTGTTATCCGATGTCATATCCTTAAACACAGCAGGAAGAAGAGCTGTGCTGGAATACATCTCTCTGCAAAAGCTAAAGCAAAGATACGAAATGAGGGGAAAACATACAAAAAAGAAGACTGAAGCATAAGCCTTAGTCTTCTCTATATTTTAAGGATAAAAGTGGGAATAAACTCCTCCGGAAACTGCGCCTCCTCTTGCAGCAGCCATCTCACTGACCGTAACAAGCTGGTATCCTGCCTCCACAAGCCTTGGTATGATCTCAAGGGCTGCGGCCCCTGACTGGGAATACAGCTCGTGCATCAGCACAATATCCCCATCACGAACTCTGCTCATGACCGCATTTACCGTCTTTCCTGCATTTCTCGTCTTCCAGTCCAAGGTATCAATGCTCCACATAATAGCCGGAGCCTGGACGTGGGCAAGAGATGCACTGCTTATATATCCGCCCGGAGGCCTGAAAAGAGTGGGGCGTACTCCTGTTGCCGCCTGTACCGCATCGCTGCACTGGTTTACCTGGCTCTGGATCTGCTCTCCGCTCAGTTTTGTTATATATTTATGGTCATAGGTGTGATTGCCTATTTCATGACCTTCTGCAACCATTCGCTGCAGCTCCGCCTGATAAGCTGAAACTCTGCTGCCCACCACAAAAAATGTGGCCTTTCCGCCGTAAAGGGCCAGACAATCCATAATCTGATTACCCACCGGGGCATAAGGCCCGTCATCAAAGGTCAGAGCCACCATGGGCTTTGCAGGATCGATCTGCCGTCCTGCCGGAACCTGCTCCTGAGATTCCTGGGCTTCCTGGGATTCTTGTCCCTCTTGAGCTCCCTGGCTCTCCTGCGATCCCTGGTTCTCTCCCTCCGCGCCGGCTTCTCCTCCGTCCTCCGGGGTCTGCCCCTGGGTTCCCGGCTGGTCTGAAATATTCCCGTTTTCATCCACCCACCGGGCCACACCCGGCCCAAGATTTTCATCAATCCAGCCGCTGCGGACCTCTGTCTGTCCCTGGTCCGCTCCGGCCTCCTCTGCCATGGCCGGAAATGCAGAGGAGGCTGCAAATGTCACAAGCAGCCCGGCCATCAGGCCAAAGCTCCATTGTATTAATCTTCTCATATGCCTCTTTCCTTTATCCGGGCAATGTTAAAGCAGCGCCCGGATCACTCCTTCCACGGTTCTTTCTTCCACTTCTATCGTAAATAAAGGCTCCTGAATATCCTCTAAATAATGGGCATCGGAATTGGTTATAATCCGGCAGCCCTCCAGATAAGGATTGGCCTTTTTAAGCTCCGAAAGCTTATAAATATCCTTCACCTCCGCCGTCTGGAACCGGCTGTCAGGAGGCACAAAGCCTAAGTTGGAAATCAGGCTGTTGGCCGCTTTGTCGATATGGGCCGGAAACATGACTCCTTCAAAGGACCGCACCAGCTCCCATAAATGATCAAAGGATATCCGGGTGCTGTTAATGAGAAGGTTCGGCACTGTCCCACAGGGCATATCTTCCTTATTATACATCTGCTGTCTTCCAAATATTTCCTCCCTATTGGGAAACGGAATCAGCCGTTCATACACATATTCATCAAACTCCATGGCCTTTTCAAGGTCCGGAAATAAGCATACCGCATGAACCTCCTCCAAGGTGCATATCTCCATTCCCGGCACAAAAAGTATCCCGCACTCCCTGGCAAAATGATCCATAGCCGGGCAGTTCTTACAGGAGTTGTGATCCGTCAGGGCGATTACATCAAGGCCCTTTAAGGCCGCCATCCCAGCGATATTGGCCGGTGTCATATCTCCATCCCCGCACGGTGATAAGCAGGAATGAATGTGAAGGTCATAAGACAGCTTCATGTCAGGGCAGCCTTTGGCGGACCAGATAGGCGGCCTCAAAAACAGGAAGCTCCGTCTTCATCACTGTGATTCCCTGATCCCCTGCCTTTTTCAAAGCCATTTCATCAAGTGCTGTGCCCTCTGCCATAACCAGGCAGGCGGCATCTGCAAGGGCTGCCACCGCAAGAGTGTTCATATTTCCCATCACCGTAACCCACACACAGCCTTCCGGCGCCCTTCCCATGGCAATGCTTAAGAGATCGCAGCAAAAAGGCTTTGTAATCTCCCTGTCAAGGTCTTCTCCTCTGTTTATCACATCAAACAATCCGCTGTCAATCAACTCCCTTACCGTCATTGCCCTTTCTCCCCTCTTTCCGGTCCAGCAGAGTGATCTCTTCGGAGATCCTCTGGATATATTTTGTCAGGACCTTAAACTTCTCATAGCTTTCCCGGTCTCCTTCCACAATGTCCGCCGCCAGCCTGGAAACCTCCTCCGACAGCTTGTGTACATTGTCCCTTAAGAAATAAACGCAGTCCGATTCCGTCGCCTCACCCCTTACAATATCCTCTGCCAGGGCCTTGCAGGAAGGGGCGCCGCAGGAGCCGCAGTCCAGGCCGGGCAGCTTCTTTAAAATCCGCTCCGCCTTGTTTAAGCGCACAAAGCTTTCCATCATGGTATCGCCTAAGTGAAATACAGGCTCGTACTGAACCTGGCTGGTCCATTTAACCAGCTTCTCTGATTCCATCTGCATGTGATTTCTCGCCACAGGCATGTATTTGCGCAGACGTTTTAACTTTACCTCTGCCACATAGGGATTTTCCACTGTGAGGACTCCGCCGACACAGCCTCCGCTGCAGGCATTCAGCTCCACAAACTTTAAGTTTGTAAACTTCTGATCCTCCATATCCTCCAAAACCCTGATAACATTTTCAATTCCGTCGGCAGCCAGATAATCTTCTGTAAAAAGCCCGCTGGCCTCTCCTCCGCTTCGTCCCCAGCTAATGCCGATCTTTCCGGAGCTTCCGATTTCAGGGGGATCTTCTCCCACCGCTTTCATGCAGGGAAGAAGCTGGGGATAAATATCCTTTATGGCAAGGACCTTATCCACCTCGCTGTGATCCGTCCCCAAAGGAGACTTGGCATAGGTCACTTTGGACGGGCAGGGGGAAATGAATATGATCCCGATTTTTTCCCGTTCCAGCCCGGTCTTTTCCATGGCCTTTTGGGCTGCAAGGATGGCTGCTACCTCCACCGGAGGATTCAGGGGCAGAAGGTTGGGAATCAGATTAGGAAACTTTGCCCGGATCAGACGCACCACGGAAGGACAGGCCGTGCTGATTGCCGGAAGCCGTTCCGGATTTTCGCTTAAGTACTCCCTGGTAGCCTCGCTTACCAGCTCAGCGGCAGCACTTACCTCAAAAACATCGTCAAAACCCATGAGCAGCAAGGCATTTAAAACAATATTCACATCATCTAAGTTATTGAACTGGCTGTAAAGAGAAGGGGCTGGAAGGGCCACCGTATATTCATAGGGCTTTATGTCCTCCATCCTGTCATAGACAGAAAGCTTTGCATGGTGGGGACAGACCCGTATGCATTCCCCGCAGTCAATGCAGAATTTGTTATTGATCTGCGCCTTTCCGTTTCTCACCCGGATGGCCTGGGTAGGGCACCGCTTGATGCAGTTGATGCAGCCCATGCACAGGTCTGGATCAAGCCTTACCGAATGATAAAATTTATCCACCTTGTCACCTCATTTCCATATTACTGCCCACGCTTTTTGGGCATAATGGTATACCCGCAGGGTGCTTCCACGTTAAGCACATAAGTTCACCGCCATCCGGATGGTGGTTCCTTCACCTAAAACCGTATTAATTTCCATCTCATCGGAATACCGTTTCATGTTGGGAAGTCCCATGCCTGCTCCGAATCCCAGGGAGCGGACAGCATCGGGGGCAGTGGAATAACCAGCCTGCATAGCCAGCTCTACATCAGGGATCCCGGGGCCTACATCGGCCAGAATCATCTCGATCTTTTCCGGGTTCACATTGACCGTGATCTCTCCTCCCCGGGCGTGGATGACCATGTTGATCTCTCCTTCATACATGGCGATTGCCACCTTACGGATTGCCTCCGGACTGACCCCCATGCTTTTTAACTTGCTTTTCACATCACTGCTGGCTTCTCCCGCCCTGGTAAAATCCTCAGGAGATATTTTATATTGAAACGTGATCATGTCCTCCATCACACCGCACCTCCGTCTAAACCTGCCTGATAGAGCATGCCGCAGGCCGAAAACATCCGGTGGCCCGTGGAGAGGATGATTAAGTTTCTCTCCTCCGCCATTTCAAGCATGGACTCATCCGGCTTCTTCCCCCTGACAAATACAATACAGACAATGTCCAGCATCTCCGCCGTCCGGATGACCTGAGGATTGCATAAGCCGGTGAGAAGGACCGAATGATCCTTGGAAAAGGCCAGCACATCACTCATCATATCGGCTCCGCAGGCGCTTCGGACCTCAGCCTCTAAATGGTCTTCTCCAGCCAGGACCCGGGCCCCCAGTACATCTCTCACATCTTTTACAGTCATCATACCACTCTCCTCCGCTTTTTGCCCTCGAAATCACATATCCATTGACAATATTGATAATTATATCATAAATACTCGGGCAGGTATAGGAATATCAGTATGAAACTATGTTATTTTTTTGTCATATTTCATACAAACTATGGATTTTTTATCAATAACATGGTAAAATATCAGTTACATTGCATAAACACTTTTTTAAGGAGGCTATCAAATGGCTTGTAAAAAACAAGGTGTCCAGTTTAATGGCACAAAGGAGCAGGAAGACGCTTTAAAGGAAGCAATTGCTCTGCTTAAAGACACAAAAGGATCTCTCATGCCTATCATGCAGAAGGCTCAGGGGATCTACGGTTATCTTCCAATTGAAGTACAAACCATGATTTCTGATGAAACAGGAATTCCGCTTGAAAAGATTTACGGCGTAGCAACGTTTTACTCTCAGTTCGCACTTCAGCCAAAGGGAAAATATCAGGTATCCGTTTGTCTGGGAACTGCCTGTTATGTAAAGGGCTCCGGGGACATCTTCCACAAGATTGAAGACATCCTTAAAATCACCAACGGCGAATGCACTCCTGACGGCAAGTTTTCCCTTGACTCCTGCCGCTGCGTAGGCGCCTGCGGTCTTGCACCTGTCATGATGGTAAACAGCGATGTTTACGGAAGGCTGGCCCCTGAAGATGTTCCGGGCATTCTTGCCAAGTACGAGTAGGGATCACGGCATATGATGACAGAGATTTCTTTAAATATCCTGGATGTGGCAGAGAACTCTACACGGGCAGGGGCCTCGCTGGTCACCATTTCCGTTGCTGCAGATACTGCCGCCGACTTACTGACAGTCACCATCAAAGATGATGGCTGCGGTATGACTAAGGAACAGGCAGAACAGGTGACTGATCCCTTTTTCACCACCCGCAAGACCAGAAAGGTGGGCCTTGGCGTTCCGTTTTTTAAATATGCGGCGGAAAGCACAGGAGGCAGCTTTTCCATTGAATCAGAACCGGGAAAGGGAACTGTGGTCACGGCTGTATTCGGTCTGTCCCACATTGACCGGATGCCTCTTGGAGATATGAACAGCACCATTGAGACATTGATCACCTGTCATCCGGATACAGATTTTCTCTACACTTACCGCTATAATGACAGTTCTTTTGAACTGGATACCAGAGCCTTCCGGGAAATACTGGAGGGAATCCCCTTTGACACGCCGGAGGTAAGGACCTACATAAAGGAATATCTCAGTGAAAACAAATCAGAGACAGATGGAGGCGCGGCCCTATAGGCCCGTCAGAATTGGAGGAATAACATGAAAACTCTTGAAGAATTGAAAGCAATTCGGGAGAAGATGCAAAATCAGGTAACCATGCGGGAAGAAGACCATGGGCGCACACGTGTTTTAGTGGGAATGGCAACCTGCGGCATTGCCAGCGGTGCAAGACCTGTTCTCAATAAATTATCAGATCTGGTTCAGGAAAACCATATGAATGACCGTTTTTCCGTTACCCAGACAGGCTGCGTCGGTTTATGCCAGTACGAGCCCATCGTAGAGATTTTGGAGCCCGGAAAGGATAAGATCACTTACATTAATATGACAGCGGAAAAAGCAGAAGAAGTTTACAAAGAGCATCTGCTGGGCGGTCACATTGTTCAAAACTACACGTTAGCTTCTGCTGACATTAAATAAGGAGGAAACAAGATGTATCGTTCACATGTATTGGTTTGCGGCGGAACAGGATGTACTTCCTCCGGCTGCCAGCAGATTATGGTCAAATTAAACGATGAATTAAAGAAACAGGATTTAGCAGATGAAATTTCAGTGGTACAGACAGGCTGCCACGGCCTTTGTGCATTGGGCCCCATCATGATCATCTATCCCGATGCAGCCTTTTATGCCATGGTAAAGGAAGAAGACATTCCGGAAATCGTATCCGAACACTTATTAAAGGGACGTCCCGTAGAGCGCCTGCTTTACGATGAGACCGTGACACCTGCCGGAATCAAGTCCTTAAGTGATACGGATTTCTATAAGAAACAGCACCGTGTGGCCCTGCGCAACTGCGGTGTCATTAACCCGGAAAACATCGAAGAATACATCGGTACCGGCGGATATGCGGCTCTTGGGCAGGTTCTCACAGAGATGACTCCTGACGATGTCATCCAGACTCTCTTAGACAGCGGTTTAAGAGGACGAGGCGGAGCAGGCTTCCCCACTGGCTTAAAGTGGAAGCTGGCAAAGCAGAATGATGCAGACCAGAAATACGTCTGCTGTAATGCGGACGAAGGCGATCCAGGTGCATTTATGGACCGTTCCGTTTTGGAAGGCGACCCTCATGCTCTTTTAGAGGCCATGACCATTGCCGGATATGCCATCGGAGCTTCCCAGGGTTATATTTACGTCCGTGCAGAGTATCCCATTGCCGTAGAACGTCTGAAGCTGGCTATTGCGCAGTCAAGAGAGATGGAGCTTTTAGGCGACGACATCTTTGGCAGCGGCTTTTCCTTTGACATTGATCTTCGTTTGGGTGCAGGCGCATTTGTCTGCGGTGAGGAGACAGCCCTTATGGTTTCCATCGAAGGAAACCGCGGTGAGCCAAGACCACGTCCCCCATTCCCGGCCCAGAAAGGTCTGTTTGGCAAGCCCACTATCTTAAATAACGTGGAGACCTATGCCAATATCCCTCAGATCATCTTAAACGGTTCCGATTGGTTTGCTTCCATGGGTACGGAAAAATCCAAGGGCACAAAGGTATTTGCTTTAGGCGGAAAGATTCACAACACAGGACTGGTGGAGGTTCCCATGGGAACCACTCTCCGGGAAATCATCGAGGAGATCGGCGGCGGCATTCCAAACGGCAAGAAGTTTAAGGCAGCCCAGACCGGCGGACCTTCCGGCGGCTGTATTCCGGCACAGCACTACGACATCCCCATTGACTACGACAACCTCCTTTCCATCGGCTCCATGATGGGCTCCGGCGGTCTGATCGTTATGGATGAAACCGACTGTATGGTGGATATTGCCAAGTTCTTCCTGGAATTTACCGTAGAGGAATCCTGCGGCAAATGTACCCCCTGCCGGATCGGAACCAAGCGTATGCTGGAAATTCTTGAAAAGATCACCAACGGCCAGGCAAAGCTGGAGGATTTGGACCACTTGGAAGAGCTGTGCTACTACATAAAGGAAAATTCAGCCTGCGGTTTAGGGCAGACAGCTCCTAACCCGGTTCTTTCCACCCTGAAATTCTTCCGGGATGAGTACAATGCCCATATCATTGACAAAACCTGCCCGTCAGGCGTCTGCAAGGCTCTCCTCTCCTATCATATTGATGCTGAGAAGTGCAAGGGCTGTACCATCTGCGCCAGAAACTGTCCGGTTAACGCAATCTCCGGTTCTGTCAAGAACCCCCACGTCATTGATCCTGAAACATGTATCAAGTGCGGCGTATGTATGGAGAAATGCAAATTTGACGCTGTTTATAAGAGATAATGGAGGGAACTTGTATCATGGAGAATATTACAATAAAAATTAACGGCATGGATGTAAGTGCTCCCGCAGGCTCCACCATTTTAGAGGCTGCCAGACTTGCACATGTTGAGATACCGACTTTGTGCTTTTTAAAGGATATCAACGAAATCGCCGCCTGCCGCATCTGTACAGTGGAAGTAGGCGGAGGAAAACTGGCTCCTGCCTGTGTATACCCCATCAATCCAGGCATGGAAGTAAAGACCAACACCCCCAAGGTGCGGGACTACAGAAAGAAAACCCTTCAACTGATCCTTTCCAACCATGACCGCTCCTGTTTATCCTGCATCCGCAGCGGTGAATGCGAGCTCCAGACTATGTGCAAGGAAATGGGCGTGGATATGGAAGATTACTACGACGGCGCTAAAACACCTTCTGAACTGGATGAAAGCGCTGTTCACATGGTGCGTGACAACAGCAAGTGCATCCTGTGCCGCCGCTGTACCGCTGTCTGTGAAAAGACCCAGGAAATCGGTGTGATCGGACCTAATGACCGGGGATTTGCCACCTTCATTGGCTCTGCCTTTGATATGGGCCTTGGCGAAACAAGCTGCGTCTCTTGCGGTCAGTGTATTGCAGTCTGCCCCACAGGTGCCCTTTATGAAAAGAGCAATGCCGGCGAGATTCTGGCAGCCATTGCAGATCCCACAAAGCATGTGGTGGTTCAGACCGCTCCTTCCGTCCGTGCAGGCCTTGGAGAGGAATTTGGCTATCCAATTGGAACCAATACAGAAGGTCAGATGGTAGCCGCTCTCAGAAGACTTGGCTTTGACAGAGTATTTGACACCAACTTCGGCGCTGACTTGACCATTATGGAAGAGGCCCACGAATTCCTTCACAGGGTTCAAAACGACGGTGTTCTTCCTCTGATCACCTCATGTTCTCCAGGCTGGGTGAAATACTGCGAGCACTATTTCCCGGATATGACAGAGAACTTATCCTCCTGTAAATCTCCCCAGCAGATGTTCGGGGCAGTTGTTAAATCCTATTATGCAGAAAAGATGGACTTAAATCCAGAGGATATTGTATCCGTCAGCGTAATGCCCTGTACTGCTAAAAAGTTCGAAGTGGGCAGAGAGGATCAGGATGCCAACGGAGTTCCGGATGTAGACTATTCCTTAACCACCAGAGAGCTTGCCAGAATGATCAAACAGGCCGGAATCCGTTTCACCAATCTTCCGGAAGAAGACTTTGACACTCCATTGGGGCTGGGCACCGGTGCCGCCACCATCTTCGGCGCTACCGGCGGCGTTATGGAAGCAGCTTTAAGAACTGCAGTGGAGACCCTGACCGGAGAAGAACTGGAAAAACCTGACTTTGTTGATGTCCGGGGTACCGAAGGAATCAAGGAAGCCACCTACAATGTAGCAGGCATGGATGTGAAGGTAGCTGTTGCTTCCGGCCTGGGCAATGCGAGAGAGCTTTTAAACCGGGTTAAATCCGGAGCTGCCGACTACCATTTCATCGAGATCATGGGCTGTCCGGGAGGCTGTGTAAATGGAGGCGGCATGCCTCAGCAGCCGGGCTATATCCGCAATACGGTTGATTTAAAGGCGCTGAGGGCAAAGGTTCTCTATGATGATGATGCAGGAAAAGCCATCCGTAAATCCCATGAGAATCCGGCCATCAAGGAGTTATATGAAACCTACCTGGGAACCCCAGGCAGTGAAAAATCCCATCATCTCCTTCACACCACCTATGTGAAGAGAAGAATAAACGAAATCTAATATAAAAATCTTTCTCCTTTCAAAGAAGGCGGGAAAACATACTTTTTGACAAACAAAACAGAGCAGATAGAGATTCATACATGAAAATCTCTATCTGCTCTTTCTATATGCTTATCCTGTACACCTCAATATGGACTAACTGTTAACTTCCCTTTCTGTTTCTGAACCACAGGAATAAAAATCCACTGTTTTAGTAAATGGTCCCTAAAAGCTAATTCACTCAAGGATAGGCATAAATGTGATGTTTCTTAATACAGCCTCCAGACTTACATCAATTTCCTTAGGGACATTTATCTGCACAAATGTGCCATCTTGGAGTAAGTTATAATAATGAGTGGTGTCATCTGATGCATAATAATATTCATAACCATCTCCTTGCCTCTTGGAGAAGGTATCTGGATTGTTTGCAGTCAATACATCCAGCCCTTCAGCTCCGTTGGAGAGTCGATGTGTAATCACCATAATTCCTTTATCATAAGTGCAGTTAAAATATCCTTCTCTCACAAGTATTTCTTTCAGAGAAGAACCTAAATCATTGTCTTCGGTTAAGTAGTATACTTTCTCATCAGACATCATGGTTCGTGCACTTGATGATGTGGCAGTTTCAAAGGCATGTCTTAAATTATCAAGAGATGTGTATACATCAACCTCGGTGAGTGTTCCAGCCTCCGAAGCTGCCTGTTCAACAGAAACACTGGTCGTAGTTTCTGAAGGTGCAGAATTTGGTTGACAGCCTGTGAGAATAAAAGCTATAGAAAAAGCAACTATTATTTTATAATTCATATTGATATCTCCTGAGTAATGGGCATTCTGGTTAATCCACTTATAATTTATATGTCTACTCTTCCAATAATTTAAAGGGAATATCTCTTTTTTCAGGTAATAGCATATCGTTTTCAATTAGCAAACGACCATAGGATTGCTGTTTTTCCAAATCACCATTTGTTGTAACACCAGCAAGCACTTCAACCCCATTTTCTGTTTGGATTAAAAACATATCCATTTCTTCGAGTTGTTCAAATTTTGTTCGATTGGACAATACAAGTTTCTTTTCTGCATCATTATATTTCCATGCAGAAAATGTGATTATATATCGTCCAAAACCATAACCTAACTTTGTCAGAAATTCATCTTTACCATCTGAATCAATATCATATATTAAGTACTGATCATAATTTATCTTGGTAATATGATCATACTTATCAACGACAAGTTTAGTTGGTTCAATTTTGTCAGTAAAAACATAAAATCCATATAAGCCCAATGCTTTTGTAGCATCTTCTATATCATATTCAAGAATGTAATATATATTTTCATAGTCTAAAGAATTTTTAATGATAGAATTGAAATCCCTTGTATTTTCACTTGGTTCTTTCCCCTGATAAAAAGTTATTTCCATTTCAATAACATTATCTTTAATTTCCTGCTCCTTTATAACTAGTGCCTGTTTCTCATTTATATATGTCGAATATGGTGAGGTTTCCGTTTTAGGCTTCATTATAATCCACTTATTTATCTCCAACTCCTTGTAATAATCCAATACACTCTGAGAATCTTTGCTCAATAAGTATATTTTATTGTATGAATAATTCAGCACCTTATAGATATTTTGAGGTACTGGAAAAGAAATATCTCTATTATCCATATTATCTTCAAAACTAATATCCTTACTATTTTCTGTTTCCATCGCATTGGCATTATTTGTAGTATTTTTACTTTCTTTCATTGTATTGGTTTCAATCATATTATCTTTATCAACACTACATCCAGCTAACAGCAAAAGGGATAGCCCTGCATATATGAAAAACATTCCTCTCCTCCTTGATCCCTCCGTTTAAATTTCAACTGCAATAATTATACATATAAATAATATTATACTTAGTTTATATATAATACATCAAAAGCATTATAGAAATTGTGAAAATTTGTTGTTGAAAGAGCTGTGAACTCTTAAAAATTGCTATGGCTTTAAAGTACAAAGCCATAGCATAAACAGTTATTTTCGTGTAACCATTAAGTAGCCGCCCCATGTACTATAATTCTCATATGAATAAGCTCTATTACATGTTTTGGGGTCTGTTATATAATTACCAGAAGCATCAACATCAGTAGCGTTAGTTTGTCCAGGCTTATGAGACCAGTATCCATCGCTATTCTGTACATACCAATGATAATCATTTGAGCCGAGAACAAGCGCAACTTTATAACTTTTATTAGTAGAGGTTGAATTTGCATTTGTGGTTACTAAAGTTCTGCCATTACCAAGATATGGACCATCTTTCTTGGCCGCATTAATAATGTTTGATGCAGTTAACGCTGTCCACGTACTGCCCGCAAGTTCCCCTGGTTGCAACTTCATGTCTGTGGCACATATTACATCCATTGCATAAGCATAGCAATTTGCTTTTTTTATTCTCGATGAATGGTTCCAGTAGGATGGGTCATAAGCAGCTTCTCCACCACTTAATGGAAGTAAATTTGCCCTTAATGCATTTCTTATTCCTGATTCTGGACTTGCCTCCTCTACAGTAACTCCTGTTCTTGATTGCTTGCGAAGTTCATATGGGACATAGTTAATGCAATCCTGCTCACCCGGCGATAAAGCATTGTACCATTCCAACCATTCTATAGTGTCACTTGAAAGAGTGGACTTATCAACTGTTGTGCCTTCATAGTTAAGAGTTTCATTTGCATATGTAGTTCCCGTGAGAATGCCTAGTAACAAAATGACTGATAGAAGTGTTGAAATTTTTTTAATCATATTCATTTGCTCTCCTTTACAATTTTTCTTGTTTTAGTTGTACGATCTGCTAAAATGTTTAGCTGCATTTTTCCTCCCCCATTGGAATCCCTCCTTTTCCTAATTTTATTTTTAGCCATTGCAATAGTGGTAACATTATTACGCAGAGTTACTGATATATTAAGTGCTGAATCTGGAATGTCTGTATATGACATTTTATTTATTATCAAGCATTCCTTTATGTACTTTTATTGCGTTTATTTGCTAACATTGTATATTTTTTACAAGTTGCAGTGAGCTTATGTTCAAATCGTTCCTCTCTTATGATTTTAGCACTGATAATATTCTATAAATTATGTATTTAAAATAAAAAACTATTTTAAGTTTTAAATTATATATTTTTATAATACAGCGGGGTAGGGATTTTGTCAATAACGTTTTTAATTTTAAAAACATTTTAATAATCATTGACTTTTTCATAATATAAAATTATAATTTAAATAAAAAAATGAAAAATCGGGAGATGAACAATATGCTAGTCAAAAACAGTATGAATTCATGCTTTTTCCTTACAAATAAAGAAGAAGCCGCCCTGAAAGTTTTATGGGCATCAGATACCCCTTTGAGT
Source organism: Hungatella sp. UBA4396 (assembly GCA_002389905.1). GTDB lineage: Bacteria > Bacillota > Clostridia > Lachnospirales > Lachnospiraceae > Lacrimispora. The sequence continues at coordinate 55,375 of DGRE01000008.1, forward strand.
GCCACCGAAATTGCCGAAAGAATTCCCGACAGAACCTGGCCTACAAGTTCCATTCAAAGCATTTTGCGGACACTGGAAAAAAAGAAAGCAATTGAAGTGGCTGAAATAACAAAAATCGGAAAATCCTATGGCCGTTTGTTTCGGCCAACAACATCTGCCAATGAATACGCTATTATGCAGTTTAACAGATATTACCAGGGAGATGATCAAGATAGTTTGTCTTTAATATTAATGCTTTTGGGGCAGAAAAGCAGCAAGGAGAAATTCATCGAAGCCTTGCAGGAACTATTGAATCAATACAAGGGAGAATAGTTTATGGCATTAATACCATTTTCGTTCCTGACTTCACTTATGCGGGTAAGTATCTTTATAATATTTAAAACACAAAAAACTCCCATAGCCTACAAGTCCTATGATGAAAATGCAGGCTGCGGGAATTTTTTATTTTATTGATATATTTTTCTGATAAATTTCACTGATAAAAAAAGAAGAAAGCATCCATACTAAGACAGGAGGTGATAAAACATGAGCCCAAAGGAATTAAATTATATCGAGGATGCGCTCGGACACGAAAAATTTTTAAAGACCCAGTGCCAGGAGGCAGTACAGAATCTGCAGGACGCTGAATTAAAGTCCTGCGCAGAGCAGCTTATGCAAAAGCATCAGCAGATTTTTGACAACTTCTATAACTTAGTGTAAGGAGGAATCACCTATGGATGACAAGTGTATTATGGAGAACCTGCTCCACACAACCAAGGGCGTGTGCAACCTATATCTGCATGGAACCATTGAATCCCCTACCATGAATGTGCATCAGGCATTTGACAACGCCTTAAACGATAGTTTATGTATGCAGGATGACATCTACAAAAAGATGTCCTCAAAGGGATGGTATACCACAGAACAGGCAGAGCAGCAAAAGATTACCAAGGTAAAAAATCAGTTTGCAGGCATGTAACTGAAAAAAAGCTATGGGGTCCTCTTATGGGGATCCCATAGCTTTTTTAATAATAGGTTACCGTAACCTTTTTCCCCATTTCTCCTGCTGTCTGCTTTAATTGCTCCACCAGATTCTGCCTGATACCCAGATCAAAGGGCAGTCCCGGATTCTGGTAAGCACTGTTGATGGCTCTTCCCACATATAGATTAAGCTCCGTACAATCCTCTATGATCATCTTAGCCACCATGGAAGCGCCGTTTGGCCGGTCCAGTTCCAGGAAAAATTCTTCTGAAACAGATTCATTATTTAAATAACTCTTCAAAAGCTGCAAGACTCTGTTCAAGGTTAAAACCCCTTCCGTCACCAGCTCAATGCCGTCAATAAAGGCAATAGGCGGAATGTCCGGATCATTGTAATCCAGGGATACATCCAGTTTCTTTCCGGTCACTCTGGATACGATATTTGCGCTGGTCCCTCCGCAGACAATTCTCTTTACCCCTTCATCTCCGGAAAGAAAATCCTTAACAATTCCCTCATCGTCGTCCTGTCTCTTTGGAGGCCCTGTCATCAAGTGAACCGGCTTTCTGTCAATAATCCGCATAACCGCCACGGTAGTGTCATCTCCGGGCCTGAACTGATAAAGCTCATCACAGGCCCTGCTAAGGGCTGAAGCCAGACGAACCGCAGATATGGTCAGACGGTACTGCTTCACCGCATAAGCTGCCAGCTCATCCCACTGCCAGCCAAAGTTCAGCAGCTGCCCCACTCCCGCATGAATGGTTCCGTCGCTCATCAGGACCAGAGCATCCCCTTTTTTTACACGAAAACGGTATTCATTGATCTGTTTGTCCCGTATGACCCTGGAATTCTTGGGGATAGAAACCAGACTTCCGTCTCGGATAAAGATGCAGCCCGGATTGTCAAATTCCACCAGATAGGCTTCCCCGCTGTTAAACACCTGAAGGATGCTGAAGGTGGAATAAGCCACCTGCCGCACCTGGCACACCGGAAGAGTCTCCACAATGGTTTCCACACACTCCTCCAAAGTGGCCCCGTTTAAAAACATGGTCCCTAAAATCTTGGATGTCATGGTAGCCAGAATATTGGCCTTTACCCCGCTGCCCATGCCGTCGGCAAGGATCATGATGTTGGAGTCCCCTGTATGTAAAAGCTCCACCTTGTCCCCGCATAATATTTCACTGAATTTATTCAAGCTTTTGTATGCAACATCAACCGTAACTCCCATCACCTGACCTCGCTTTCGCTTCCCTCTTCCAATAAGGACCGGCAAAGCTTCGTTAATGTGGTCTTGGTTTCGGCTGTTGTTTCACCCAGAAGTCCGGCGATTTCCTGAGCCACCATCATCTGCTTGCGAATGACCTCCTGGGCCAGCTCAATGGTTTCCAGCTTCTTTTCATACTCCTGCCTTGCCTGCTCCTCAGCCTTGGTGATATCAATAAAGGTAGCCAGCACCACATCCTCTTTTTCAATGTATACAATGTTTTGGAGGGTGGAGAAACGGTATTCGCCGTAGGTCACCTTTTTCCCGTGGATATTCTGGTGGGAATCATAAACCCACTGAAAATCAGAAGGGTCAATCAGCTCATATAAGTACATATCCAAAGCTTCCTGCCGGTTCTTTCCGAAATATTTCTGTCCCACTGCCGAATACTCCAGAATCTTCATATCCTTATCCACAATCAAAACGATGTTAGGAGAGGTTTCCATAACCAGATTGGATAAGGATTCCGCTTTTTCGTTCATAAATGGAATACACATATTAAGCTCCGCCTTTTTCTGGAACACAGCCACAGCCTTTTCCCGGCAGGTGGAATAACCGCAGGCACCGCAGTTCAGCTCATCCTCGGGCCTGGTCTTTCCGATCTGCTTTAAAATATCCTGAATCTGAACCTCCGTAGGCATCCGCTCCCTGGGCGCCCGGTCCGCAAACCGTTTTTTAAAGGATATGGATTCCAGCACCTCATGAAGCTCTTCTTCAGGCACCGGCTCCCGTTTAATGGACTCTTCCATATCCAGCTTCACCTTAAACCGGGATATGCCCCCTGTGTCCACGGCAGGGCCCTTGATACAGCCCCCGGAGCACATGTTCATCTCAATGAAACAGCCCTGAATATCTCCCCTCATCATGCTTTCGCACAAATCAATGCAGTTTCTGGAGCCATGGACATAAAACTTCCGGTATCCATCCTTTTCCTTATGTCCGGCCAGAACAGAATTCACCACTCCATTGGTGACCGGGTAAAGGCGGTTGACTCTGGGATTAAAGCTTTTAAAGGGAATATCTTCACAATCCTCTATGGCAATGTCCTCCTCAGAAAGCCACCGCAGAATATCATTGAAGTTGAGGACCGCGTCAATGTACTCCCCGTGGCGGCTGTCCTGGGATTCCTTTTTCTTCGCAATACAGGGGCCTAAAAATACCACCTTCACCTCAGGTCCCATTTCCTCCTTGATCAGCTTTCCGTGGGCGATCATAGGAGAGACTACCGGAGCCAGATAAGGAATCAGCCTGGGGTAGTAAATTTCAATCAGATCATTGACGCTGGGACAGCAGGTGGTAATGATGTTTTCCATCTCCCCCTCCTTTAAAAGCCTGGCATACTCCGCTGTCACCAGAGCCGCACCCTCTGCGGTCTCCCGGACATCGGCAAAGCCCAGCTTTCTCAATGCCCCGTTTACCTGCCCCATGGAACCATAAGGCAGCAGCCCCATATAGGACGGCGCCAGGGAAATGACCACTGGTATTCCCGCTTTTATGTAGCCTTTAACCAGCTCTGAATCGCTGACCAGGGTTTTGGCGGACTGAGGACAGACCTTCATGCATTTTCCGCATAAAATGCACTTATCCTCCATGATCTCAGCCCGCTCATCCTTAATCATGACTGCCTTGACTTCACAGTTACGGACACATTTATAACAGTGCTTGCATTTCATAGACTTAAAATCAATGATCCCCATGATTATAGCCTCCCTGCGATTTCTTTTTCAAAAAACTCCTTTGTATCCTCTGGCTTTAAAGAATAAACCTCCCCGTCCAGAGTAACACAGACGCCGCTTACACAGTGTCCGCTGCAAAATGATCCGTTTAAATCGACCTGGCCTTCAAGACGTTTCTCCTTTACGAGGCTCTGAAGCTGGGAAATAATTTCCCTGGACCCCTTTAAGTGACACGCACTTCCAATACAGATTGTTACTCTCATGAATATTCTCCCTCCAAATTACATTCGGCCTGTAAGTAATCCTTTGGAGTAATTATCGCACATTGTTATATTGTTATCAATGTATTTTTATCGATTACCTGTATTTTTTGGAGTACAGGTAATCATGACCTCCTCAATCCTCTGCTCCTCCACATTAATCAGACCGTAGGTGTTGAGCCGGAGCTTGGGAATGACGGGAAGGCTGGCAAAGGCCAGAGTCATAAAGGGATCAATATTTTCTCCGATTCCAAGGTCTCTTGCATGGGCTTTCAGCTCCTCCAGCTTTTCATCCACCCACCAGGCCGGTTCCTCGCTCATAAGCCCGGCAATGGGCAATGGAAGCTCTCCTAAGACCTTTCCGCCGGCCACAATTGCCAGACCGCCCCGGTTCTTTCTCACAGTGTTTCCGGCCAGAGCCATATCCTCATCATTGGTGCCTGCTAAAATCAGGTTGTGGGAGTCATGGGCAATGCTGGTGGCGACTGCCCCCCGCTTTAATCCATAACCGCCTAAAAAGCCCAGCCCCATATGGCCTGTATTGTGGTGGCGCTCCAGCACCGCCATTTTTACGATGTCCTGTTCCACATTGACGCCGGGTGCAGTCCCCTCCTGCTCCGTCCAGGGAGCCAAAAGCTCTGTGGTGGCCAGCTCTCCCGGAGTCAGGCAGAGAACCCGGATGGTATCACCCTTTTTCTCCATACGTAAGTCTTCGGGGCAGATTTCTTTTAACCGGAAGGAATCCCCCACTCTGGCGGGAGTTTCCACGCTCCGCCTTTCTGCTGCCAGGATTTCTTCCTTCATCACACCGTTTTCCGCAACCAGCTTTCCGTTTTTGTAAACCTGCCTGACTTCAAAATTCTCCAAATCGGAAACCACCAGAAGGTTTGCCTTGTATCCCGGTGCAATGGCTCCCACCTCAGAAAGCCCGAAATACTGGGCTGCATGAAAGGAGCCCATAAGGACTGCGTGAATGGGGTCAGCCCCCAGGCTTACCGCCCTTCCTATGATGTAATCCAGGTGCCCCAGCCTGGTTAAGTCTCCCGGATGCTTATCATCAGTCACCAGCATACAGCGGCGGTAATAAGGCTCTTTAAACAAGGGAAGCAGGGCTTCTAAGTTCCTTGCCGCAGTGCCCTCCCGGATCATGACCCACTGTCCCCTTCTGATCTTTTCTATGGCCTCTTCTGCATCGCTGCATTCATGGTCAGACTGCACCCCGGCAGCCACATATGCGTTTAACTCCCTGCCAAAAAGCCCCGGCGCGTGGCCGTCAATGAGCATCTTTTTCTTTCTGGCATCCTCCACCTTATCAAGAATCCCTACGTCAGCCCTTACGGTTCCGTAGGAATTCATCAGCTCCGCCAGTCCCAGCACCCGTTCCTCCTCATAGAGGGGCGCCAGGGCCTCTGCGTTTAAAATAGCTCCTGACTCGTCAAGGCCTGTGGCCGGCACGCAGGAGGGAAGCATAAAATACACATCAAGGGTAAGCCCCTTGGTCCGTTCCATCATAAAACGGATTCCTTCCGTTCCCGCCACATTGGCAATTTCATGAGGGTCTGTAATGACAGCCTGGGTTCCGTGAGGCACCACGGCCTTTTCAAACTCTCCCGGAGCCACCATAGAGCTTTCTAAATGAATGTGCCCGTCAATCAGTCCAGGGCAGACGGTCTGGCCCCCCAGCTCGATCTCCGTCTGTCCCTCATAATCCCCTATTCCCACAATATATCCGCCTTCAATGGCAATGTCCCCTGTTTCCAGCTCTGCCGTAAACACATTGACCACCTTTGCATGTTTTAACACCAGAGATGCTTTTTTTGCCCCTGACGCAGCCAGTATCCGTTCTGTCAGCATCCGTTCCATAAGAAATATCCTCCTTTTACTTTCCGGCAAATCCTGTAATGGAAGCCGTAATTAACCGTTTAAACTGAGGTGCGACCCTGTCCGCTGTTTCCTGCACCTCCGTATGGCTTAAAGGCTGGTCTAAAATGCCGCAGGCCATGTTGGTGATACAGGAAATTCCGCACACCTCCATGCCCATATGCCTTGCTGCAACTGCTTCGCAGGCCGTGCTCATGCCCACTGCATCAGCCCCTAAGATGCGGCACATGGAAACCTCTGACGGAGATTCATAAGCAGGTCCCGTAAGCTGCATGTAAACTCCTTCTCTGAGGCCGATTCCCTCTTCTTTTGCAGCGTTTTTAATGATCTGCTGCAATCTTCTGCTGTAAACCTGGCTCATATCAGGAAATCTGGGCCCCAGTTCCTCTATGTTTGTTCCCAGAAGCGGGGAGGGAACAAAGGTGGAAATATGGTCCCTGATCAGCATGAAGTCTCCCGGATCAAAGTCCTTATTGACTCCTCCTGCCGCATTGGTGAGAAACAGGGTCTTAGCTCCCATCAGCCCCATAAGCCTGGCAGGAAGCACCACGTCAGTCATGGGGTATCCTTCATAGTAATGAACCCTTCCCTGCATGATCACCACCGGAACCTGATTCACATATCCGAACACAAATCTGCCCTTGTGCCCGGCAACCGTTGACACCGGAAATCCTTCGATGTCCTTGTACTCGATGGATGCAGACACTTTAATTTCCTCTGCATACTCCCCAAGACCGGAGCCGAGAATCAAAGCCGCTTCGGGGACAAAATCAGTCTTTTCCCTCACGCTTTTCAAGCAGTTTTCCAGCTTTGCATATACCTCATTCATATGTCATTTTTCTCCCTTCTATATCATGCATAAATGATGTTAATACAGATGTTTTCAGTATACCACATTTACGGCTGTATCTGTATCTATATTTTGACAATTACAGGGAAATAATGGTATACTGAGGCTGTCCGAAAGGGCAGAAAGTGAGGAGAATTATGAAAAAAATATTATCAGTATTAACGGCTCTTGCCATGACCGCCGCCGTTTTAACCGGCTGCGCCAAAGGAGGGGCGGAAACCACGGCTGCGCCTTCCGAAACAGAAACCTCTGCTTCCGTGACAACGGCAGAAACTTCTTCGGAAGCCTCCAAAGCAGAAGAAGCTCCGGAAGCCAAAGCTTTGAGAATCGGTTCTTTAAAGGGACCTACCTCCATGGGCCTTGTGGAATTAATGGACAAGTCTGAAAAGGGCGGGTCAGAAGGTTCCTATGAGTTCACTATGGTGACTGCCGCTGATGAGCTTCTGGGAAAAATTGCGTCAGGAGAACTGGACATGGCATTGGTGCCTGCAAACATGGCTTCCATCATCTACAGCAAGACCAATCAGGGAATCAGCGTCATTGACATCAACACTTTGGGCGTGCTTTACGCAGTATCCTCTGACGACACCATTAAAACTACAGGAGACTTAAAAGGAAAGACAGTATATTTGACGGGAAAAGGAGCTACACCGGATTATGCCTTCCGCCATGTGCTCAAAGCCAACGGACTGACCGACAGCGATGTCACCCTGGAATATAAATCAGAGGCGGCTGAGGTGGCTGCTATTTTAAAGGAAAAGCCAGACGCAGTGGGCCTCCTTCCCCAGCCGTTCGTAACGGTTGCCCTGGCTCAAAACGATGCTCTGAAAATCGTTTTAGATCTGACAAAGGAATGGAATGCTGCCGGAATCGAAGACAGCGGAAGCCTGGTAACCGGAGTGACCATCTGCCGCAACGATGTTTTAAAGGAGCAGAAGGAAGCTGTTGAAACCTTTATGGCCGAGCATAACACCTCCGCCCAGTATGCCAATTCCAACCCTGCCGAAACCGCTGCCCTGGTGGCTGCCGCCGGAATTATCGAAAAGGCTCCCATTGCGGAAAAGGCCATTCCTTACTGCAGCATCACCTATATTGACGGGGAGGAAATGAAATCCCTGTTGAGCGGATACTTAAAGGTTCTCTTTGATATGGACCCAGCTTCCGTGGGAGGAGCACTTCCGGCTGATGATTTTTATTATCTGCCGTAATCAGATAAAAAACCAATTAGAAAAAGGAGACTTCCATGATAAAACTGACAGCCCGGCCTTTTAAAAAGGCCGTCATCATCCTTTTCTGGCTTATCATATGGCAGGCGGCAAGCCTGGCTGTGCACAACAGCATTATACTGGTGGGCCCTTTGGAGGTAGGCAGGTCCCTATGGACCCAGGCGGCCATGCCGGGCTTTTGGAAAACCATATTTCTCTCCTTCGGAAAGATCAGCCTGGGATTTTTCCTGGCTTTTTCCTCAGCAATCCTGGCAGGAGGCCTCTCCTGCCGTTTTCCCTTTTTCAAGGACCTTCTGGAGCCGCCTGTATCCTTAATGAAGTCAGTTCCCGTGGCTTCCTTTGTCATCCTGGCACTGATCTGGACCGGCTCTGAAAACCTGTCTGTTTTCATTTCCTTCCTGGTGGTATTTCCTATGATTTACATCAATACCAGAGCAGGATTTATGAGCACTGACTCCAGGCTTCTTGAAATGGCAAAGGTCTTTCACATGTCCGCTGGAAAGAAACTCATCTTCATCTACCGCCCCGCCCTTTTGCCCTATCTCATCAGCGGATGCAGGACAGCCCTGGGCATGGGCTGGAAATCCGGCATCGCCGCAGAGGTCATCGGAGTGCCGAACTATTCTATCGGGGAAAAGCTGTACATGGCTAAAATCTACTTAAGCACCGGGGACTTATTTGCCTGGACCCTGGTGATCATCGTAATCAGCGCATTTCTCGAGAAATTTGTGCTGTGGATTTTGGGACTGGCTGTTCCTGAGTCGGAACGCCGCAAGAGAAGGGAGGTCTGATGGATGGAGATTAAGATAAAGGATCTGTCAAAAGCCTTTGGAAACCTTGAAGTATTAAACCAGGTAAGCCTCACCCTCCCGTCAGGCCCCATTCACTGCCTTATGGGTCCCTCCGGTTCAGGAAAAACCACATTTCTGCGGATTCTTCTGGGGCTTGAGCAGGCTGATTCCGGCACAATAGAAGGATTGAGGGGTATAAGAGCCTCCGCCGTATTCCAGGAGGACAGGCTGTGCGAAGCCTTCAGCCCTGTGGACAACGTAGCCATGGTTCTTCCCGGCTCTGTTTCCCGCAACAGGAAGCGGGCCTATGAAGAGCTTTTAAGCCTGCTTCCTGAGGAATCCCTTTCCCGGCCCGTATCTACCCTAAGCGGCGGCATGAAGCGCCGTGCAGCCATTGTAAGGGCCTTATGTGCCCCTTCAGATATGGTGGTGATGGATGAGCCCTTTACCGGTCTTGATGAAGCCACTAAGGGCTCCGTAATCCGGTATATTCTAAACCGCTCCGCCGGGAAGCTGGTCATTGTAAGCACCCATCAGGAGGAGGACGTGGGACTTTTAAACGGAATCATGGTAAGACTGTAAGAAAAGCCCCTGAAACCGAGAAATCAAATCAATTTCCACGGCTTCAGGGGCCCTTTTTTTCTTATTTCAATTTTAATGAATCAAGTGCTGCTTCAATCTGACTCTCTACGTCGCTGCCTTCGGACTCAATGGTTCCTGCTGCGCTGATGTACTTCTTGGCTGCTGCATCATAGGAACCGGATATGGCGTAATAACGGATTCCGTCATCAGGAGTTTTATAGCGGATAGAATAGCGGAAGGTCTGGCTTCCGTTGCTGCCGTTTTCCACATTATAACGGACAAATTCCATATCTTCGCCACGGTTGATCTGCTCTTTGTACTCTTCCATGGTATCCGGATAATTTTCACGGGAATCTTCCGCATCGTCGCCTTCCACGAAAATGACCTCCAGGCTGTCGCTGCCGTTAGGAGAAGTAAAGACTGCTACGCTCTCGTCACTGTCTTCATCAATAATCCAGCCCTGAGGCGGTGTGATCTGGTATTTTCCTGATTTGGAGGTAAAAACGCCTGCGTCTAAGGTTCCTGCGTCCGGAGCGGCCTTCGGCGCTTCTGTTGCAGAAGCCTCTGCGTCTTCTGTCTCAGACTCTTCTCCACTCACTTCTGATCCTGTCTCTTCCTCAGATCCACCGGTTGTATCCTGGGAACCTGCCTCGGAAGAGGTCTCTGTTTCTGTTCCTGCTTTTGTATTATCTTTGGAGCCACAGGCTGATGCCGCCATCATGACTGCCATCGAAATAACCATTGCTGCCAATAATTTGTTTTTTCTCATATGAACATTCCTCCTTATTCCATTGGTTTCTGGTAACGATGAGGATTATATCATTCCAGAATCGAAATGTACAGGGGATTAAAGGAACTGAAAGAAATACCAAAAATTCTTAATAATTTACTCAGGAATGGCCAGCAAAGCACCATATCCTTCTCAAATTCCTCATAATTCTTTTACTTTATTTATGAAATCTTTATGGGCTGGTCAAACTTACGTCACAATTTTCCCGTATACTAAATCTTGTAAGGAACTCCCCCCTTTTAATATTGACTTTTTATTTTTCATACTCAAACCGGCAGGAACATCTTTGATGGCCTGCCGGTTCCTCCATTTCAGGGACTTAATCCTCTCATAAAACGGCTCAAACAGCCCATAAAAGAAACCTTAAAACTTTTTCTAAAAATGTTGTTGACAAAACTATATCCATCATATATAATAACTCTTGCGTTGCGGAAAAGCAATCCATCGGGGTGTGGCTCAGTTTGGCTAGAGTACCTGGTTTGGGACCAGGGGGTCGCAGGTTCGAATCCTGTCACCCCGATTGAGAAAAGTATTATTTTAATAATCACTTCTCTCCAAATTCCGCGCGGGTGTAGTTCAATGGTAGAACACTAGCCTTCCAAGCTAGATACGTGGGTTCGATTCCCATCACCCGCTCTTGAGTCTGTAGCTCAGTTGGATAGAGCAACGGCCTTCTAAGCCGTGGGTCGGGGGTTCGAATCCCTTCAGGCTCATTTCACATCTCAGACCAAAGGTGTGAAATTATGGTGGGTATGGCGAAGGTGGTTATCGCGCCAGATTGTGGCTCTGGAGGCCCAGGGTTCGAATCCCTGTACTCACCTTTCCCTTTTAGGGAATTTTTTTTTATCAGGATTTACTATTGGGCTATCGCCAAGCGGTAAGGCACAGGACTTTGACTCCTGCATTCGTTGGTTCAAATCCAACTAGCCCAGTATGGGATACTAGCTCAGGTGGTAGAGCACTTGACTTTTAATCAAGTTGTCCGGGGTTCGAATCCCCGGTGTCTCATTGTTTTGTGTTTGCGGGTATGGCGGAATTGGCAGACGCGCCAGATTTAGGTTCTGGTGGGAGACCGTGCAGGTTCAAGTCCTGTTACCCGCAGTTGTACATATGATAAAGAAACATCAGGTTACATACGATAAGAGCATACATATGATAAAAAACACCAGGTTTCCTCGTAAACGCGAGGCTTCCCGGTGTTTTTATTTTCTTGAAATTCTAAGAGTCCTCTTCCTGCACCTTTCACGTTCCTAAAAACAGCTCATTTACCGCAATAGCCAAAGGCCCGATATATCCGATTCTGTCGCTCAGCGCTGATTTGAGAATATAATTCCCGTTATATTGAGGATCGTAATAAGTACAAAAATCCAGGAAACGTTTCTGGATGCGGGCCATTTCAAACATGAATCCGTAGATAATCACCTTATCCGGCGCCAGCAGGGTAATGGTATTTACCACAGTGCGGGCCAGGCGCTCCACAATATCATCAACGGTCTTTTGCAGCCCCGGATCATCTATTTCCATCCATTGCTCCATACTCTTCACTTCTATCCTGCTCACATCGCCTTCCACAAACGCATACAGCTCCGGCATAGTCTCTTTGGTGCATTCCTTCCTTACCCGGTCTGCAATGGCATGAGTGGCCACGTGGGTCTCCAGACAGCCTTTTCTGCCGCAGCGGCAGGGTAAGCCTCCCGGCTCCACAATATAATGGCCGATCTCCGCTGTCTTGGAATTCTGACTGTCATAAATCTTATTCTGTATGATGATAGCAGATCCCACTCCCGGTCCCCACTTGATAAACAGAAGGTTCTCCTGCTTCTTTCCGGTGCCGTATATGAGCTCTCCCTCTGCAAATGCCTTTACATTATTATCCACTACAACAGGCAGGCTTAAATACGCCTTCATGTATTTTCCCACCGGCACCGGTTCGTTCCATATACGGTAGGCGTGAAGACTCACCCCCGTATCCCTCTTTACCGGTCCTGGAAGAGAAATTCCTGCCCCCAGGACAGAATCCTTAGACACTCCCTGTTCCCACATAAAATGCTTGCTTTCATCAGCAATCTGCTTTAAAAATGCCTGAGGCTCCAGAGCAGTATCCGTCTTAAGCTTTTTCAGCCCTTTAAGACAGCCCTTTAAATCACTGATGGCAATACAGGTTTCCGGCGCTTCAATACTGATAGAAAGCACATATCTATACTGGTAATTAATACCAATTGATACTTTTTTCCTGCCTGCCCGCTTCTCCTCGGCCATCTCTCCCTTTTCCAGCAGAATTCCTGCGGCAATGAGGTCTGTACAGATTAAAGTAACGGTAGCCGGTGTCAGGCCCAGTTCTATGGCAATATCCTTCCTGGACATAGTTCCATGGTCATTGAGGAGTTTTAATATGGCACTGCGGTTGCTCACTTTCACATTTTCCAGATTAATTCCCGTATAGCCCATGCCTTTTTCCTCCATTTTTCGACATAACATACCCTCTAACAGTATAGGCGCAAACACTGTTAAAATCAAGGAGAACCTTAGAAGGTTTAAGGGGGCTGAAAATGGAGCCCTGCGCTTTTTAATAAATACATACTTCCAGTCCAAGCATATGTCCAAGAATCTTCAGTTCTTCCAGCACATCTCCGTATATTACAGCGAAATGCGGCTCCCAGCCCTCCTGCACACTTCGGTTCACCACGTCTTCCGCCGGCCTTGCTGTTTTAACGACCACCGAGGTTCCGCAGAACTGTTTTGGCTTATCCAGAGCTTCTCCCGGAAGAAGGAAGAGCCGGAACGTACCGTCTGGTTTTCTTCCCACACGAAAGACCGTTACTTCTTCAGCCGGCTTACACCCAAACTCCATGGTCGGTCCGATTTTACGGTTCGGATGAACGCCAACTGCAGCTCCTGTCTTTTCAGAGGCCAGAGAGCAGGCCGCTGTACCGCAGTGCCAGAATGTAATGGTGCTCTCCCCTTCGTCAAGAGACACCGGATCCCCAAAGAATACCGCAGATTTTGTCAGCTCCATACCCATATACATAGACAGGGCTCCGTATGTATCTGCCTCACAGCCTGCCGCAATCCCCATATCATTTAACATGGCAAGCACTGCACATACCGGTGTGCCGTAAGCAGTAAAGAAGTCCGGCCAGCACCGGGAAGAAAATGCACCGATATTGTTATTTATGAGATATTCTTTATATGCTTTATAAATCCTTGCAAATCCAATCAGGTTCGCCTCAGGGATTTCCTCTGTGCCGGTCGTTATTGTCTTTAACTCCTCCAGATAAGAAAGACATTCTTCCTCCGTATAGTTTTTGGCATTGTCAATTAATTCTCTTGCTTCAATAGATTCCAATGTAACACCAAAGGTGTTCAGCATATCGATATCAAGCGCACGTCCGAAACCAAAGCCCTGAGGGGTATGCCCAACAGATGCCATCTTCAGCTTTCCCACTTTAACTTTTAATTCTGCCGCCCTTACCATTGCCTTAATTTTCCGTTTTACGTTCTCTTCCTCTGGTGAGCCGAAGATATATTCAAAATTGCCATTTCTGAAAGACAGCATTGCATTTCCGGCTGAATATGCTCCTGTCAGGGAGTTTAAGCGCAGGCGTCCTCCATCAATTACCGGCTCCCTCAGTGTCCACAATAACACCGGACATTTGAAACGCTTCATCACTTCACTGGCATATGCGGAGTTAGCAAATGTGATATTTTGAAGAATGATGACATCCGGATCAATGGTATCTAAAAATGCGGTTAAATCATCTATGGACAGTAACATTTTCTCCGGATATACTCCATTTTCTGTTATAGACTTTATTGTTTCAATTGATTTTTCAAATTCTATCTGTGCACTTTCCAGATGGAAGGTCGGAACACCGATCGGTATGTACGCTGCTTGAAATCTTGACATTTTTCTCTCACCTTTCCTTATTTTCAATTTCATATGTATTTTTATACTTTTCTTATAAAACCCATGACGGCTGCTATAACCTCTGTATGACTGTCTTCTATTATTTAATAAGCAATGATATTCCCGATATAAACAATAAGATATAAGTCAATTTCATAAACACCTGCTGGCTCATGGTTTTGTATAGCTTTGTCCCGATTACCATTCCCCCAATCAGAAATGGAATGCTGATAATCTGAACTTTTATGAGCTGTGGATTCCACAGTCCGTTTCGTATATCATCTATCATAATAATCGTGTTCAGTACAATCCATACCGTGGAGATGGTTGCCCGGAAGCTGGTTTTTTCTTTTATAACTCCCGATAAGTATCCAATCAGCAGAGGTCCTCCGGACACAAACATTCCGTGAACAATCCCGGAACCGACCAAAAGCAGAACGGATTTGACATTTAAACCGGTTCCGCTCCTTTGAACCGCTTCCTTAGCCTCCTGTTTCACCAACCGATAATACCCTTTTATGGATAACCATATAACAAAGATACCAAGGAGCTTATAGAGAATGATTTCCTTCCCTGCAAATAAAGATTTGAGGAAGATTCCAGCTATAATTCCAACGGTCATCACAGCGACAATCTTCCTGAATTCTTTCCAGCTCACATGTTTGCCATGGATCATCAGTACATAAACTCCCGCAAACAACCCCAATACATTCAGCACCGGCTTTGCAACATCATATCCCACCAGCATGAGGCTGGGAGGCATTGCGAGTATAGTACCCGCAAAGCCTGTAATCCCCTGTATAATGTTAGACAACAAAATGACCATATAGAATGCAATGTAATTCATTCTTAGTCTCCGTATTTCTCTCTGATTTGTTCAAACAGAGCGGTGTGCTCCGAGCTCTTCCGGTAAAATGCCGGCGTGTATCCCATGGGAGCTTCCACACATATAGTTCCGCCCTGATACTCTGTTCCGCTCCAGAGGTGTACCCATGTATCATCCGGAAGATATACTTCCCAGGTTATCTGCTCCGGGAGATAGACCGGTGCAATCAGCATATCTGCTCCAAATAAATATTCAAACTGTATCTTGTAGGATGGTTCATCCTTCTCATAATGCATAAACAGAGGACGCTGCACCGGAATTCCTCTTTCAGCATTTTCTTTCACAAGGGCCTTTGTATAAGGTGCAAGCATTGTATAGATATCTACTAATCTGGCCAGCTTCTCCATGCAGTCCTCATCCTCATAATACTGGAAGTTGGTGTCCGGACGGTTTCCTTCGTGGGTTCTCATCACAGGTGTAAACATCGCCATCTCAGACCAGCGCAGGAACAGCTCTTTTGTTCTCGTATTGCCGAATAAAGAGGTGTATCCGCCAATATCGCTGTGGTTTAAGCCGCATCCGGTCATACCGGCGCTTAAAGCTGCGCAGATAACGGTTGCAAGGCCGTCATGAAGGCTAAAGTCCACAGACTGGTCTCCTGCCCACAGCAGGGTGCAGTACTTCTGGCTTCCTGTCCCTCCGGCCCTCATAAAATAGACTGCATCTCCCAGCCTGCCGCTTTCCTTTACTGCGTCATAATTGCACTTTGCCCAGAGGGCGGGCCAGCGGTTGTGTTCTATCATAGGGGATTTCCCGCTGTAAAGTTTCATATCATCTGTTGGAAGATATTCTCCGAAATCAGCCATCCAGCCGTCAATGCCAATGTCCAGGCTGTGTTTTTTAATCACTCCATTTTTGTACCACTCATAGGCTTCCGGGTTGGTCAAGTCCACCACTCCGCAGTAAAACTCGCCGAAATCCACCAGATAATCGCTTCCATCTTCTTTGACGGCAAAATACCCCTTAGCCTTTCCCTCTTTATATAAGTCCCCGTCATTTACCAGATAGGGATTGATATATCCCAGGAACTTTATTCCTCTGCTGTGAAGCTCCTCTATGCGCTTTGGAAGGTCAGGGTACATTTCCTCATGGTATTTCCAGTCCCACTGAAGGCGCTTTCCAAAGGAAGTGACTCTTTTCCCGCACCAGTCCTGGCACCATAAGCCGGACACCTTAATTCCCTTTTCCAGGGTCGTTTCAAGAAGTCCGAAGGAGCGCTCACTTCCGCCCTGCACCCCTATGATCAGTCCATTGTATACCCACTGGGGCAGCTCCGGCTGGCGGCCAAAAAAGGCTGTCAGCTTTTCCATAAGCTCCAGAAAGGTGGGAGCTGCCTCAATGCGTATGGAAGCCGGAACCTCCCATACTTGAAGTTCATGAAAATCTTTATTTCTGAAATCAAAGTCAGCATAGGCTGTAGAATCCACGTGAAGGTAGTAACGTCCTGTGGACACATAAGTGGGCTGGGGATAGTTGGTGTTGTAATAATCCCCTCCCGCCTTATTTTCCACATCAGAACGCCATGTCACATAAGTGGTCTTGTCTCTTCCCACTCCCGGCTCAGAAGTCCATATGGGAAAATGCCTTCCTCTTAAATTGAAGTAAGACATCTGCTCCCCGCAGCCGTAGCAGCATTCCTCTTCGTCCGCTTCCACCCTGAACCAAAACCGGTTAATGTCCGGGTTCACCTGCCGGAAGGAGAGGACTGCAAGCTCTCCTTCCGTCTTAACCGAAAGCACAACCTGGCCTTCCAAATCCATAGAAACGCCCTCCGTCCCCTCTGTTATCCGGGTCACCTTCAGAGGACGCCGCTCCACCACATAGTCCTCAATCTTGTAGTTGCCTCTGTACATATCTACGGATTCTATCCCGTACCCCACATAGACCAGGGGTCTGCCTTCCTTGTAGCTGAGTATCCTGCGGCCACCTGCATTTAGTTCCCAGTCCATTCCATTGCGGATCAATTCCATAGTATTACTCCTCCCCTGTGCTCCCCTTCTTCATTTCATCCATCTGCGCCTGGTTTAAAGCCTCCACCTTCTTATTGATCCGGAGCATGGAAATCACCAAAACGACTGTCAGAACCAGAATCACACACGAAATAGGGCGTTTGAAGAAAATCAAATAGTCTTTGTCATAACTCATCATGCTGGTTACAAAGTTCATTTCCATAATGTCGGCAAGGATCATTCCAAGCATCAAAGGAGTGGAGGAAATATCCAGCAGAGTCAGAAGGTAGCTGAAAACCAGAATAGCTGCTGTCAGAACCAGTTCCTTTGTGTTTCCTGTGGATGCAAATGCTCCGGCAAAACAGAAGATGATGATAACAGGGGCCAGGTAGGTATAGCGCACCTGTACGATCTTTGCAACTGCCCGGGTCAGCACCTTGCCAATGGGATAGAGGAAAAGGTTTGCCACCAGACAGCCTATGATAATGGAATAAGCAATTACTCCCTGCTTGGTAAACATGGTGGGCCCCGGCTGAATTCCATGGAGGATAAAAGCTCCAAGAAGCAAAGCCGTCACACCGTCTCCTGGAATTCCCAGGGTCAGCAAAGGAATCATGGCCGAGCCGACCACCGCATTGTTACTGGCCTCAGCGGCCGCAATTCCCTCTAAGCTGCCTTTTCCAAAATCCTGAGGACGCTTGGAGGCCCGGCGGCACTCGTTATAGCACATAAACTGTGCCACACCTCCTCCTACTCCAGGCATGGCGCCCAGAATAGAAGCAATAGTAGAGGATCGGATGCTGGCCGGAACAATGGACCTGGCCTCTTTCATGGTCAGTCCCTCTTTGTCAATTTTGGTAACATCCTCCAGTTTCCCTTCAGCCAAAACAAAGTCGCGCAGTTTTTGAACCACCTGGGTCAATGCGATCAGGGCGATCATGGCCGGCAGCATATCGATTCCATATCTTAAAGAATCCATGCCAAAGGTATACCGCATAACCCCAGTCACTGCATCAGCCCCCACCGCTGCCATTAAAATGCCCAGAAGTCCTGATATGATTCCCTTTAAAAGACTTTCCCCGCTCACTCCTGCAATCAGGGAAATTCCCAGAATTGCCATGGAAAAGTACTCCACTGATGCAAACTTTGACACCAGCTTTGTTATAAGAGACGCGCACACCAAAAGCAGCACTGCTGAGAAAATGCCTCCGAAGGTAGAAGCAAACAGCGAAGTATCCAGAGCCTTTTTAACCTTTCCTTTCTTGGCAAGAGGATATCCGTCAAAGGTGGTAGCAATAGCCGAATTCGTTCCCGGTGTGTTTAAGGTGATGGCACTGATAGAGCCTCCGTACATACCGCCCACATAAACAGCCAGGAGAGAAATAATGGCTGTATCCGGAGAAGAAAAGCTGTAGGTCAGAGGAAGGAGCAAAATAATACCAAGGGTTACACTAAGCCCAGGAATACATCCCACAATCATTCCCAGAATCAGACCCCCAAAAATCACCGCTAAATTACCAATCGTAAACACCTGCTGAATCGCAGGCAGAATATACTGCATATCTCCCATAGATCAACCTCCAAATCCCGGAAAACCGGGCAGCGAAACGTGGAACACGTACCTGAACAGATAAAAAATACCGATTCCCGATACCAGGGTGAATATGTAAATAAATGGCTTTCTCTCACCGCAGTAAAACAGCATCACCGGAAATACCACCACCACTGCCGGAACAAATCCCACATTGATTGTCAAAGCCGTAAACAGGCACAGCAGGATAATCATAAAAATACACGGTTTCTCTTTTTTCCAGTCAAACTCTATAATCTTATCCTTTTTAAACACCAGGCTCTGTACCAGCAACGCAGCCGAGCAGATCAAAACTCCCACAAGGCAGACCCCCGGAATAATTCTGGGGCTGGGAGCACCTGAGTCGTACATGGGAAGGCGTACCTGAGACGGCATTGCAAGCAGCATAGCCACGCTGAGCAGCCCCATAACAAGTCCTGACCAAAAATAAGTCTTAATCTTAAATTTCACTGATTCACACGTCCTTTCTTATCACCCCAAAATGACAGGAACTTCCAGCCGTCTCCTACTGTCCGTTTAAGGTATCAAATGCAGCAACCGCCTTGGCACACGCTTCCTCCAGGTGTGAACCTGCATCTTCTCCGTACACTTCGAACTGGTTCAGCTTAATCTCTTTCATCCAGTCACTGTACTCGGGATCTGCCCATACATCCTTGGAAATCTGGATAACCTCATCAATCCATGCCTGATCTGCTCCGGTGCGTATTGCAATAAATCCGCCTGCTGCCAGAATGGAGCCCGTATAATCCACTGCTGCTTCCAGTTCAGAAGCCTTGGCATCACCGGCAATTCCGGGAACAGTAATCTCACCGTCAGGAGTCTTAAAGCCTTCAAAAGCATTTTCAGAAAATGCCAGAATAGGCGCCATGGTTCCTGCCTCTACATCTTCAAGAGCCACCTGGGTCGTACCCACAAACACGTCCACCTCTCCGTCAATCAGACCCTTTTTCTGGGCAGCTCCGCCGTCATAGGGAACTACCATGACCTTGCCTCCTCCCAAGGCAACCAGAGAACCTAAGGCCAAATGAGGGTCAGACAGAGGATTTCCGCCGGACATCTTGATTCCTCCTGTTTTAGACTTTTCCAGAATATCTGCAAGGGTCGTGCCGGGCTTTCCGTACATAATCCATGTTCTGTCATCAACGGTTGCAACGGGATATATATCACCGCGGTCAAAATCCACCACCTCGGTCTGATACTTCTTTCCAAGATCGTGACGGTATGCCACTCCATAGCCGTAAACCAGCAATTCCTTTGTGGAGGGGTCTAAGTCCGTATAATAATTTGCCGCGGAAAAACCATCTCCCCCTGTCATATTTTCCACAATAAAGTTGTATTCCGGACGGACCTTGCCGGCAACCAGAGCATATTTTCTAGCAATGGAATCAGCAGTACCGCCTACGCCGTAAGGGCATATGATTTTGATGGTTTGCCCGCCTCCTCCTGCAGAAGACTCATTGGCTGTGGTCGTGTTGCCTGATGGTGATGACTGTGTGGCGGAAGAACCGCATCCTGCCAAAGAAACCGCTGCTGCAACTGCGAGTACCATTGATAAAATTTTCTTTTTCATAATAACCTCCTGATATATTATTGGTTTTTGCTCTTTAATTCACTTAATACTTAAGCTCCTTATTTTCCCCTAAAAGTCCGGCAACTGCTCCCTGTCTGATCAGGGGCTCCCGTTCCGGATGGGCAATAACCCATTTGTTGCGCTGCAAAAGCAGCTTTCCTTCGTTATCTGCGGCCTCCGGCTTATTCTCTAAAGGCGTATTGGTTCCCTTGGGAAGGATTATAATGTCTTTAAATCCCTCATCATTTACCCGGCAGGGAGATAAGTGGAGAGTGGTCTGGTACATCTCCAGAGCCGTTCCCTTTTCCACAAAAAACACCTTCGCATCTTCAGCCTTGTATGTATTATTCTCAATCTCCCAAAGATGGCCCAGAACCAGCATGAAATCGGTTACAGCCACATTGATTTCACTGCCCTTGTGATATTCAAATCCATTATAAGTAGTGTTCCTTCCATTACAATATCCGATCTGCATATCCATGCCGCCGTAAAAACCATCTCTTATGGAGACCGCCTCCGGCACCTGCTCCATCTCAGGAACAGAGGCGATGTAAATGTTTCCGTTTTCCGGTATAAGGGTTTTTTCCTCCATGTATGACACCATGTCCGAGAAATCATATCCCGTAACCACACGTCCATAGGTTTTAAATTCCTCGTCAAAAACAGAATGGACCGGTACGTCATTGACATCTTTTAACCGTTTTATCGTCATATCTTTCATATATCACTGTCCTTTTACGATTTTTATGGTGGCGCAGAAATCCTCTTTTCCATATCCAGATTCCAGAGCCCTTTCATAAACACCCCAGGCCGCCTGCTCTCCAGGCATGGAAAGGCCGCTTTCTTCAGCCAGGTTCATGCAGATCTTTACATCCTTTGCCATATTTTCTACAGAAAAGGCTGTGGTATAATCCTCTGCGTCAAGAACTCCTTTCTTGGAATCCAGATAAAAGTTCTGGCCTCCTCCATAGGAAATGGCTTCAGCATAGTTCATAAGGGAAATTCCATTTTTTGCAGCCAGGGCAATGGTCTCATTTACCCCATTCTGAATCTGGGACACCAGGGCATTGTGGCAGATCTTCATAACCAGCCCCTTGCCGTTTTCACCCATATGCTTTACATTTTCTCCCATGTAAAGGAGGATATAACGCATCTTTTCATAAGTTTCCTTATCTCCTCCCACATAAATTCCAAGCTTGCCTGCAACAGCCGCCGGCTTTGATTTCACCACAGGAGCATCTATAAATCCGGCTCCTGTCTTTTTTACCATCTCTGCGATATCCACTGATGTGCTGGGATCTATGGTGCTCATGTCAATACAGGTTTTGGAGGAATCCAGCACCTTTAAAATCTCCGTATACACTGCCTTGGAGTGTTCTGACTTAGGAACCATGGAAATAATTACGTCAGATGCCTCTGCCAGCTCTGCAGAACTTGTGCATGCCGCTGCGCCCTTTGAAACCAGTAAGTCCATCTTTTCCTTTACAAAATCAAACACATATACTGTATCATCATGCTTTTTTACTATGTTCTCACTCATGGACTCACCCATGATTCCAAGCCCGATAAATCCGATCTTCATATTCAACCTCTCCTTTTCTTTCCCCAGGGACCTTATTCTGTCTTAGTGTTATCCCATGCATCAACAAAGGTTTTAATTCCCTGATCCGTGTAAGCATGCTTCATGGCATCCTGATATACGGCCAGGCCGGTTGTTACAATGTCAGCTCCTGCTACAGCACAGTCTACAATCTGCTTTGGAGTCCGAAGCGCCGCACAGATGATCTGCGTCTTCCCGTAAAAGCCATAATTTTTATAGATGTCCACAATATTTTGTATGTAAGCTTTGCAGTCCTCACCATTGGCTTCCTTCCAGCCGATGAATGGGGATACGAACAGGGAATTGTTCTTGGCCGGGAGAATGGCCTGTGCAGGGGAGAATACCAGTGTCACATTGGTGCGTATGCCCTCTGCCTCCAGTTTTCTGGCTGCTGCTGCTCCTGCCTCTGTTGCCGGAATCTTGATTACAAAATTGGAACTGATTGCAGCAATCTTTTTAGCCTCAGCTATCATGGCCTCCGCTTCGTCAAGATGGGGATTAATTTCCACTGATACAGGAAAACGTTCATACCCATCCAATCCCTCTGATTTAATCCATTCTGCAATGCCCTGGATTGCCGTAAGAAATGGTTTTCCGCTGAGCATAATGTGCCTTGGATTGGTTGTCACCCCATCAATTCCAAATGTGTTGTAGGCAAACTGAATCTCATCCAGCTTTGCACTGTCTAAAAAATACTTCATAGCTTAAATCCTCCTTTTTTAATTATTTGTTTTATTAATTGTATTAATCAATTATAACAAACTCATCAAGAAGCCCCTTTTATTCATTTTGTCTTTAACACCTTGATTTATTGTTAACAATATATTAAAACACCCTAAGTGTCAATAATTTTTTTGTGGTTTTTTTTATTTTGTCATATTGTTTAATTCATTTAATCAATTTTATGCAAATTGACGAATTTTTTTATTTCTGCTCAAAGCTTGTCCTTTCTACCCCTCCGTTTCTCCCGGATTATTTAAATTTAATAATATTTATTTAATTTCTTGATAATTTTACCGTATACGCGTCCTATTTCGTTATATAATTTTCTGGGAGGTGATAAACATGAAGCATTGGGAAAGCAAAAGAGACCATTATGAAAAAGAAGAATTGGACCGTCTGGAGTTCCAATCCAAGGAGACACAGACTCCCCCCGCCCCATCCGGCGAATTCGAAAGCATCATAGCCGAAATGGAGCGCAGGGGAATCGAACCCAGAATCAGAGGAGAATTAAAAAGCATAAAAAATACTACTAGATAAAAAATTTAAATCCTCATCTCAGAAAGCTGGGCAAATATCCGTTCCGCATCGATCCGTCCGTAGCCCCATATATTATTGGGGTAATTGTCCGGGCTGTCACGCCGGGCTCCCCGGACGATCACGCGGTTAATCTGATTTCCGGTAATGGAGGTAAAATTGCCCTTGCTGTAAGACCATTCCACAACCATGGCCGCAATGCCGGCCGCATGAGCCGCCGCTGCTCCTGTGCCTGTAATGGTACCGTACTGGTTCCCGGGAAGGGCACAGGACAGATGGTAGCCCGGCGCGCCGATATCAGGCTTAATCTGGCCCAGCCGGGTATAGCCTCTGCTTGATTCAGGAATGATGGTGTCATTTAGCTGGTTATAAGCCGTGACCGTAAGGGGATGCATGGCATCTCCCTGAGCGGTTATGGTGGTATTGGCATCCGCATTTAAGAAAAATGTCTCATTGGTCAGCAGATTTCCCGAGGGCAGCCAGCTGTGAAAAGAAAATGGCTCTCTCTCATCACTTGACACACGGAATTGCCAGATTCCAGGATCAGTATTCTCAAACCGCAGTAAAATCAGCTGGTCTCCTGTCTCTTCTTCAAAATTAATGTTATTGACCCAGACAACGGTCTGGCTTGACTGGAATACCAACCTCTGACATGCGCCGAATAAGGGATAAACGATCTGGGAGGTTTCCCTGCCCGGTGTGGTGATCTCAATGGAAAGCCTGGAAGGCAGATAAGGCCATATCTCCATGAAAAACTCCTTGTCATAGCTTCCCACCTTGAGCTGGAAGCTTCCCATATAAGGCTCTCTTTCAATTCGCCCGAAGTAATGCCTTAGATTGTTTCCTTCATTTCCGGCAGACACTACAATGCCGATCATAGGCTGCTGTACAAGATAATCCAAGTACATGCTCGAGGCTCCCCGTCCGTCATGGCCGCCCTGGCTGCTGCCCATGGCAAGACAGATAATAATGGGCCTGTTCATCCGCTTTGCCGTTGTGACCAGATACCGGATTCCAAGGATAATATCCGATTCCTGATAACACAAGGCCTCTTCCGGAACGGAAAAAAGCTTTTTTAAATTGTCCTTAGCCTCTTTTAACTTTACCACCATCAAATCTGCATCAGGAACCACGCCGCTGAAGGCATTCTCCACATTGGGTCTTCCCGCCACCACGCTTGAGATGGCAGTTCCGTGAAGATGTTCATCAACAGAAGGAACGATGGAAAGAGGGTCCTCGGACATAAGGGCAAAATTAATCAGTTCTCTGGTATATTCTGCTCCAAAGGTAAAACCACGGGGTGGAACACTGCCCTCTTTAGTCTGATCCCATATCGAAAGAATCCTCGTTGTCCCGTCATAGTGCATGAACGCAGGATGGAGGTAATCAATGCCTGTATCCACAATCCCTATAATAACCCCTCTTCCGAAAAGAGCAAGGCCAGGATCTCCCTGAACAAATGGAACACCGGATTTTTCCACGCTGGCGGAAGATTCCAAGGTATAGAGGGCCGGAAAATAATGATAAGCGTTTTCCCCCAGATCACAGGCCTCCACCTCTTCCTTTCTGATATGCAGCAGAGAATGCATTTCATTGAGCAGCGTTACATTGTCCTCTGTATTGTACTGCGGAACCACGGAATTACTGATGATCAGGTCATAGTACTTGTTATCCAGTATCTTTTCCATATCTCAGCCTCCTGTATGCTTAAGAGAGCATATGATACATTTTATGCAGCAGGCCTCTCATAAATCCCCCAAAAAAAGGCGGAAAACCCGCAGTGCGGATCTTCCACCTGATCATTGTTATCAACCTTTGATTCCCGTTGATGCAATTCCTTCCACCAGATATTTCTGCATGGTCAGGAAAATAATGAAAATAGGAACCAGGGAAAAGGTTGCCATGGAAAACATGGCGCCCCAGTCTGAGCCCGAAGACGGGTCTGAGAACATTTTAAGGGCATAGCTGACTGGATACTTCAGCGGATCGCTTAAATAGAGCAGAGCCGAAAGGAAGTCATCCCATCTCCACATAAAGGAGAAAATAGCGCTGGTCACCAGAGACGGCTTAATGAGCGGAAGGATGATCCGGACAAATATGGAATAAATGGTGCAGCCGTCCATTCTGGCCGCCTCGTCTAAGTCCATAGGAATTCCTCTGATAAACTGCACGTTTAAGAAGATGAAAAATCCCTGGCCGAAAAACTGAGGCACGATAATGGGAAGATAGCTTCCGATCCATCCCATCCGGTTAAAGATAATATACTGAGGAATCATGATGACCTGGAAAGGAAGCATCATGGCCAGCAGCATACAGGCAAACCAGACATTTTTAAACTTAAAATCAATCCGGGCAAAGCCGTATCCCACAATAGCGGAGGAAATCACCGCTCCAATGGTGGAAAGGCCCGCAATGATAAAGGAATTCTTAAAAAACAGGGAAAAGCTGTAGCCTGCAAATCCCTTCCAGCCTGTTATGTAGTTTTCAACGGAAAACGTCTCAGGAAAAAGAGAGGTGGCAGTCCGGAATATGTCGTTGGTATTCTTAAAGGAGCTCATCACCATCCACAAAAGGGGATAAATCATCACGAATGCAAATAAAAAAGTAAACACGTGATAAATCGCTGTGACGATCATTTGTTTTTCTTTATATCCTGTATTCATACTTCATCACCCTTCTGATTCATAATGTACCCACTTTTTCTGGGTCTTGAACAGTACCAAGGTTATCAGTCCCACCACCAATACCATAAACCATGCCATAGCGCATCCATAGCCTAACTTGTTATAAGTAAAAGAATTCTGATACATGTATACAGTATAGAACAGTGTTGCATCCCTTGGTTTTCCCTGAGTAATAATATAACTCTGGGTAAATGCCATAAATCCATTGATCAGCTGGTTGATCAGGTTAAAGAAAATGGTAGGTGTCAGCATGGGAAGCGTAATCTTAAAAAAACGCTGAATGCCGTTTGCCCCATCCACAGTGGCCGCCTCATAAAGGCTTACAGGAATCTGCTTTAATCCTGATAAAAAGATAAGCATGGAAGAACCAAACTGCCACACAGCCAGAATAATTAAGGTCCACATCGCTGTATTTGGCCTTCCCAGCCACGCAATATCAGAAGGCAGCCCAACGATTCCCAGAAGGGCATTGACCACACCGTCACTGGCAAACATCCTCTTCCAGAGAATAGCTACCGCCACACTGGAACCAATGATGGATGGCAGGTAATAGACAGCTCTGTAAAAACCTGACAGTCTGCTGCTCTTTACAAGGAGCATAGCCACAATAAGGGCCATAATAAGCCGGAGAGGAACCGAAAACAAAACATAATACATGGTCACGCCAAAAACTTTCCAGAACTTGGGATCAGCCGTAAACATGGTCACATAATTTTCCAGACCTATAAAAACCGGTGCTTTTAAAATATTATATCTGGTAAATGAAAACCCTAAAGATAAAATCATGGGAACAGCCATAAAGGACAGAAAGCCTATAATGAAGGGCAGGATAAATATATATCCTGCAACCTTCGGTGTGTTTAATATCTGAACCATTGATTTTTTTCTCTTGGGGGCCATTTGAACATTCTTCATCGTATCCCCTCCGGATTGCTTTTTATTTATTTTGCTGCTTCCTCCAGAATCTTTTTGGATTCTGCAACAAACTGATCTGCAGCTTCTTCAGCGGTTGCATCGCCGTAACGAATGGCCTCTACCATGGTTTTTCCTAAGGCTTCTACTTCACCCTTTCCAGATGGGTCCGGAACATCGATTGGAGTTGCGATTTCACCGACCTGGGAGATATAGTCAAAGACGCTCTGAGAAATAGCTTCTGCCTTTGGTTTAATAGCGGCAGCAACTTCTGTATTAACCGGGATTCCTCTTTCAGCCATGAGGATTTCGTTGCACTCAATGCTGTTGACAAACCAGTCAACAAACTTGGCTGCTGCTTCCTTATTCTGAGAAGTCTCTGCCACCGAAAGGAACTGGCCTGGCTTTAAGTAAAGGGACTGAGTTTTTGCATTATCAAGAATTGGATAATATGCCATTCCTAATTCTCTTCCGGCTGTATTGGAAACAGCGATAAACTGATTGGAAAGAGCAAAGTCATTCCATGTGGTTCCGTCAATAATAGGCTTTGTTTCAACGATATCCATGTTCTTTTCTGCAAGCAGATCAGGAGAAACAGCGAATTCTGCTGTTGCGAATTTCTCCACCGCTTCAAAATACAGCTTCATGGAATCAGTGGTGCCGGCTCTGAGCTCGTCGAACATATAAGATCCGTTTCCTCTTGCAACCATTGCCATCATGTTGATCTGGCCGTCAAATGCTCCCTTAACGCCTGTTTTTTCATAGATAGTCTTGGAAACCTCATACAATTCTTCAAATGTCAGCTGTTTGGAAAGGTCCACTCCAGCTTCTTCCACAACGGCTTTGTCATAAATCATAACAAGGGCATTGCTTCCGATGCTCATGGCATAGCACTTGTCGTCAATGGAACCGCTTTCGATTACGCTGTCAGGAATATTGGTGGTATCAATCACACCGCTGTCAATAAATTCAGACAAATTGGCAAGCTGTCCGCTCTGCTGGTACTGGTTTAAGTAGGAATAGTCCATCTGAAGGATGTCCGGAAGATTTCCGCCTGCTGCCATGGCAGAAAGCTTATCCCAATAGCCGGTCCAGTCTGTAAATTCCACCTTGATTTCCACGCCCGGATTCTGGCTCATATACAAATCTACCGCCTGCTTTGTCACGTCATTTCTAAGCTGGTTTCCCCACCAGGTGAAATTCAGTGTCACCTTGTCTCCGGATGCTGCCGTGGTATCTGCTGCCTCTGCTTTTGTGGTTGCTTCTGTTCCGGCAGCCGCTGCATCTGTTGTTTCTGCCTTCTTACCGCAGCCTGCTAAAGAAGATGCCAGAAGCATTGCTGCAAGGGTTGACGCCAATAATCTTTTTTTCATGTGAATAAAACCTCCCTTTCGGTTTATGATGATATTATTTTATGGCAAATATGCACAATGGTAAAGTTAAAATACAGCTTTTTATGATTAAAAAAACGGCTTTATATGATTTTCATAGGTTTTTCAATTTCCTTTTTTATTTCTTTGCTATATAATAGGCTGGAACGAGAAAGGGCCCATGACGATGAAAAAAAAGACAGCCTGGTTTAACAACCTATCCCTTTATAAAAAAATACTGATGCTTTTCCTTCTTGCCATACTGGCACTCTGCATTGCCTTCCTGGTCAGCATAAGGATCATGACCACCCGTTATAATGAAGAGCTGTACCGGATCAATGCAAATTCCTTAAAGCATGTGACTGCTTACTTAGAATCAGAAATGCTGGCAATCCAGACTATATCCGACAACATGATCGCAGACCAGATTCTTCAGGATAATCTTTCATTTTTAGATGAAAAACCCTTGAGCAACCGCCGGGCTCTTGCCCGCAGGGATATTTACCAGCAGCTTTATTCCTACCTTTACAGGAGCAAATACATTACTTCTATTAATATCATTCTGCCAGATGAAACCAATATCTGCATGGGAAGCTCTGATTATATCTTAAGCTTTGACCGTAAGGAGCTGGATTCCACACTGGACAGCTTTAAGGGCAGAGCCACCTGGACCGGAGGAATTTCTCCCGGAACCGGTACTGCCTGCGCCAGGCAAATCCGGAAGTTAAAGTATTTAAGCCTGCGGCCTTTGGCAGAGCTTTATATTACGGTGGATATGAACAGCATGATCGAGGATGGCCTGCAAAATTCCGGAAGCCAGGCAGAGGACTCCCGGTTCATTCTGATGTCCGGTGAAAAGAGAATCTACCCGGCAGAGGCTTTTCACGAGGATTATTGCTTAAAAATCATTTCTGACAGCGCCCCCAGGGAAGAATCCTATTCCATTGCCACACTGGACAATAAAAAGGAATTTATCATCACCGGCCAGGGAGCTTATGAGGGCTGGAATTACATTTATTTCAGGGATTATGACCCACTGTTTCAGAGAACCCGGCTGACGGGGCTGGAAATCCTGGTCTTTACCTTTTGCACTGCTTTGATTACCGCAGTCTGTGTCACCCTGGTTCTGCGCCATTTATTCCGCCACCTGGATTATCTCATTGAGAAAATCCAGCGTTTCGGCAGCGGGGAAACCCCGGAGACAAAGGACGAGGCCTATGATTATCAGAACCGCCAGGATGAAATCGGCCAGCTTCACCGAAGCTTTGACCAGATGACCCACAGCGTCAAGGTTCTCCGGGATGAGAATTACGACAAGCAACTTTTGGTAAGGGATTCTGCCATTAAAATGCTTCAGCAGCAGATTAATCCTCATTTTTTATACAACACCCTGGAAACCATCAACTGGATGGCGCAAAAATACGGGGCCGAGGACATTTCCACCATGGTCCGCTCCCTTGCCAGCCTGTTTAGGGCCTCTATCGCCGGCCAGGAGGACATCATTCCTCTTGGGGAAGAGTTAAAGGTGCTGGACGATTACATTCTGATACAGGAAGTGCGTTTTAAGGACAGGCTCTGCTTTGAGCTGGAGATGCCGGAGAATATCTCCAATATTTTCATTCCAAAACTGTCCATCCAGCCTCTGGTGGAAAACGCCTTAAAACATGCCATGGAGGACTCTGATGAAATGTGCACCATCAAAGTCACCATAAAAGAGCTGGAAGACCATTACGAAATGCGTGTGGCAAATACGGGGTCCCGGTTTGAGCCGGACCTTTTGCAAAAGATCCGGGAAAAAGAAATCACACCTCAAGGGTCCGG
This sequence comes from Hungatella sp. UBA4396, assembly GCA_002389905.1. Taxonomy (GTDB): domain Bacteria; phylum Bacillota; class Clostridia; order Lachnospirales; family Lachnospiraceae; genus Lacrimispora. The sequence goes on from DGRE01000008.1 coordinate 85,200, forward strand.
CGTGGGCCTTGAAAACATCAATTTCAGGCTTCGGCTTCTTTACGGGGAAGAATACGGCCTGCATTTTTACAACGAAAACCAAATGGCAGTGGTTCTGCTGACCATACCGAAAGAAAAGGAGGTTCCCCATGCTCAGACTGTTGATCGTCGATGACGAACAGATCATCAGAGAGTCCATTTCCCAGATGATTGACTACAGATCCATAGGCTATGAAGTAATCGGCACCGCAAAAAACGGCATGGAAGCTTACAACATCATCTGCGACGATTATCCGGATGTGGTGATCACCGATATCCGGATGCCCATATTAAACGGCCTTGATTTAATCGAGCGCTCCATTAAGCTGGATTCCCGGATCACCTTTATTCTGCTTTCCGGCTACAATGAATTTGAATATGCCAAGCAGGCCATGAGGTACGGAGTCCGTCATTATCTGTTAAAGCCAACGGATAAAAATGAGCTGATTGAGTCCCTGACAGCCATCGGCCGGGAACGGCTTTTGGAAGAAGACGCAAGAAAGGTCCAGCAGCAAAAATTTTTAAGGAGTCTTCACACTCCCTTAGAGCAAAGCTTTATCATGGAGGCATTAGAGCGTCAGGATTCCTTTCCCGCCGTATTCCAAAAATACCGGGAGCTTCTCGTCCTGCCTGCCGGATGCCGCTGCGCCTGCATCTGTTCCTTTGTGGAGGAGAATCACTTAAAGCAGTTTACCGGGGACATCAAAAAGCTCCTGGAATCCTTTAAAATCCCCCTTCAGTTTTCCGTCATCTATGTAAAAAATACGGTGGTTCTCATATTTCCCGTTTCCACCCTGGCGGTTCAGGAGCAGATTGAAGAGGCTGTTACAAGCTTTCAGTACCCCGGCCAGTCCGTATCCTTTGAAGCTGATTTCCTTTTCAAGGAAAACGGGGAAAAGCTGTTTCAGGATATCCTTCATAAAATTTCCCGGTTTGAGCGGATTCTCCTCATGGGAGAAACAGGGGAAAGCCATGAGATCAGAAACCACATCGCTTCTCCCTGGATGGTGCGCCGGTTAGAGGATTCCATCAGCTCTGCTGCCGATACCAGCCAGGCCGCCCAGCTTCTCCAGTCTGTTTTTATGGACTCCATGCCCCTTTCTTCGGCCAGGAACTTAGCATTAAGCCTGTTCCTCCAGGGAGGTCTGGTACAGGAAAAGCTGAGCACCGATGCTGCCTGCGATTTTTTCCGGCGGGTTTACTCCTGCAATACGGTTTCAGGCCTTCGGAAGCTTTTGGAAACCGCCATCCTTCCCAGAAAAGAATCCGGCAGCCACAAGGCCGTTTCCAACATCTCCCTTTTAAAATCCTACATCAGCCAGCACCTGGATTCGGAAAACCTGTCCTTAAAGTGGCTGGCAGAAAATTATCTCTTTGTGAGCGTGGGGTATTTAAGCAAACAGTTCATCAAAGAAGAGGGGATGCGGTTTTCCGATTATCTCAACAAGGAACGGATGGAGGAAGCTATCCGGCTTATGGCCTTTTATCATAATGACAACATCAAGCTCATTGCCCGTCAGGTAGGCTTTGGCAGCAATCCCCAGTATTTCAGTCAGGTGTTTAAGCGGTATACCGGCCTTCCGCCCACCGAATATATGGAACAGTTAAACAATAAAGCTTAATGCATAAAGAAAAGGAGAAGAATCATGATATCAAACCAGCTACTGCTTGAAAAGATCCACCTGGTTGTGGACAAACTGATGAATCTTGGAGGCTGCGACTCAGATAAAGATAAGACAGCCAGCAGCGCAGACACCAGCAAGGGGTTCATTCAAAGGGACTTTGGCATCGAGGAATGGGACTGGCCCCAGGGCGTAGGCCTCTACGGCCTATATAAGCTTCAGGAATTCTACGGAGACGGCAGGTATCTCCCCTTCTTTAACAACTGGTACAGGGGCCACCAGGAAAACGGCCTTCCCTCCAAGAACATCAACACCACCGCCCCCTTCCTTCCCTTGTCCTTTCTGTACGAAAGCCTGGACAGCCAGGACGAATATTACGACCTTTGTGTAAAAAGGGCTCAGTGGCTCATCAATGACCTTCCAAAGACAGAGGATAAAGGCTTCCAGCATGTGACAAGCGCTATCGGAAACCGGGATGGAGTGAGCTTAAACGAAGGGCAGCTCTGGGTGGACACTTTATTCATGGCAGTCCTCTTCTTGAACAAAATGGGACAGAAAACAGACAATGAACTCTGGAAAAATGAAGCCACCCATCAGTTCCTGGTTCACATCAAATACTTATTTGACAGGCATACAGGGCTGTTTCACCATGGCTTCCGCTTTGACGGAAGGGATAACTTCGGAGGCATCTTCTGGTGCAGGGGCAACTCCTGGTTCACTTATGGGGTGATGGAATACATAGATACCTGCAAAGAACAGTTAAATCCAGGAGTAAAGGATTACTTGATTGATACCTTTAAATCCCAGGCTGCCGCTCTTTTAAAACTGCAGTCTCCCGCCGGGCTCTGGCATACAGTTCTCACTGATCCCTCCAGTTATGAAGAGGTGTCAGGCTCTGCCGCTATTGCTGCAGGATTGCTGCGGGGAGTAAAGGCCGGGGTTTTGGACAAGACTTATGAAGCCGCGGCAGAAAAGGCTATTGAAGCCATCTGCGCTAATATTTCCGAAGACGGAACCGTTCTGGGTGTGTCTGCAGGAACGGGAATTGGAATGGACCCGGACCACTACAAAAACATTGCCATCATGCCTATGGCCTACGGACAGGCTCTGGCCCTGACCGCCCTTTGCGAGGCACTGAAGTAAAAGGGAAAAGGCTCCTGTTCTTAACATTTTTTAAGATTATTCTTACCATTTATTAAGAATAGTAAGATATAATTAAATCAATTGTTTGTTCTATTCAGATATTTGAATGTTGGGAGATTGCTATGGAAATCATAAAACTTTTATTGACACTGGCCGCCGCCTTTTTAACCGGATCAGTCTTTTTACGCATGAAGGTCCCCGGCGGAATGCTGGTGGGCGGCATCGTAGGATCTGCCGCCTTGGGCATCATTTTTCAAGCCTCTTATGTTCCCGGAGCGGGCAAGGTATTTGCCCAGATTGTTGCCGGAGCATTTATCGGCTCAGGTGTGAAAAAAAGCGAGCTAAAGCATATTCCCCGCATCCTGCGCCCTGCCGCCCTGCTTCTCAGTTTTTATATGGCTGCCAACATCGGCATGGGACTTTTGATATACGCAACAAGCCCTGTGGACATTGTTACGGCATTTTTCAGCGCAGTTCCGGGGGGAATCAGTGATATTCCCATTATTGCAGCTGATATGGGAGCCAATGCGCCCCAGGTAGCTGCTTTGCAGTTTGTCCGGTTAGTCATCGGAATCGGGGTGTTTCCCGGCATGATTAACTCTGTATGCAAAAAGGAAGCGCCTGCCTCCGAAACAGACGGGGACACCACTCTGAATTTCCAGGCAGCCGGTTCTAAAGAAGAGAAAAAGCCTTACCATGCCGTGATCACATTTCTCATCGCCGCTGTCTGCGGAGTTATAGGAAAGGTAAGCGGCATCCCCGCCGGAACCCTGGTATTTTCCCTGGTCAGCGTTATTACCCTGAAGATCTTCTGGGGCAAGGCCTATCTGCCTGCCGGCGTCAAGCGGTTTGCCCAGCTTGTATCAGGAGCCTACATCGGCTGCTCCTTAGGCTGGAAAGATTTGCTGGAGCTGCGGTATCTGGCCCTTCCCGCCATAATCCTCATACTGGGATACTCGGCCTTCTGCTTTCTCATGGGAGAGCTTTTGAAACGGTTTTGCGGGATGTCCAGAAAAGAAGCCATGCTGGCCGCCACTCCGGCAGGAGCCAGTGACATGGCCCTGATTTCTTCTGATATCGGAGTTCAGAGTACGGATTTAATACTGCTTCAGGTGCTTCGTCTCATTATTGTCACAGCGATTTTCCCTCAGGTTCTCCATCTGATCCTGTTAATCATGTAAAGCTTCTATATTTTTTATTGGTATTCTATTTTTCCTTCCTGTATTTCAGAGGAGTGGCTGCACAATGCTTTTTAAATACCCGTTCAAAATAGGTGACGCTTTCAAAGCCCAGAAGCCCCGATATTTCCGTAATGGAATACCGGCTGTTTTTCAAAAGCTTCTGGGCCTTTCTCATCCTGGCTAAGTTCCGGTACTCATTGACGGAGAGCCCCGTCACCTCCCGGAAAATCTTGCTCAAATAAGACTTGCTGATAAAAAAACGCTCCGCCAGCTCCTCTAAGGTTTCCTCTGTCTCACAATGAAAGGTTAAATATTCCGCCACATCATGAACCCTTCCGTGCTTTGGAGTCTGCACCCTTGAAGGCATTTCCTTCATTACATCCCTTTTTCTGCTGCGGGAAATAATAAGAAGAATCTGGGAAAGCTTCAGCCTTACCATAACCTCATAACACTCCCTCTTATGCTTCAATTCCTCTGCAATCCCAAATAACAGCCCTTTCATTTCCTCCCATTCCTGTTTCGAGAGCCTGGATACCCCGTAATAATCTTCAAACACTTTTTCCAGGGAAGGAATTCCTGCACTTTTTAACCACGGCTCCAGCACCCTTCCGCTTAACTGAAGCAAAATCCGGTCATGGCTTTTGCTTCCGGCCTGGCTGGTCTTGTGTACCTGCTGGCGGTTTATGAGAACCACATCCCCTGCCTTCACATGGTAGGTTTCTTTCTCTATAAAATAGTACCGCTCCCCCTCTAAAAGAAAATAAAGCTCATATGTGTCATGAAAATGTTTGATCGCCATGGAATACTCCTGGTCACGAATCACCTGGTCAATGACGATCCCTTCCATGCTTTCCGAAAATAATGTTTTTTCCATTGTAACCTCCTAAACAGAAGCCAAAAGTATGATTTTCCTTAAAAACGACCCAATTATATAAGCATTATAATACTATAATCCATTATACTTATCAATATAAATGACAGAGCAAACCATTGACCAGGAGGAAATCTTATGAAATATGAGAACAACAAAGTAACAGATATCACCATTGCCTACATAGGCGGAGGCTCCAGAGGCTGGGCCTGGACCTTTATGACCGACCTTTCCATGGACAGCTCCATAAGCGGAACCATCCGCTTATATGATATCGATGAAGCCGCCGCCAAAAGCAATGAAATCATCGGTAATAAGCTGACAGAGCGGGAGGACACCGTCGGAAAATGGAATTATGTCACTTCCGGCTCCTTAGAAGAAGCCCTGACAGGCTGCGATTTTGCAGTCATCTCCATCCTGCCGGGAACCTTTGAGGAAATGGATTCTGATGTCCACCTGCCGGAACGGCTTGGCATCTACCAGTCCGTAGGCGATACCGCAGGCCCGGGAGGCGCTATCCGGGCTTTACGCACCATTCCCATGTTTGTAACCATCGGAGAGGCCATCAAACAATACGCTCCAAAAGCCTGGGTTATCAACTACACTAATCCCATGTCTTTATGCGTCAAGACCCTCTACCACGTATTTCCTGAGATCAGGGCCTTTGGCTGCTGCCATGAGGTGTTCGGCACCCAAAAGGTGTTAAAAGGAATCTGCCAGGAAAGCCTTGGCCTGGAACATATAGACCGTGACCACATCCACGTCAATGTTCTGGGAATCAATCATTTCACCTGGTTTGATCAGGCTTCCTATAAGGGAATCGATTTGTTTCCCGTTTACCATGATTATGTAAACTCCCACTACGAAGAAGGCTACAACGAGCCGGATAAGAACTGGGCAAACAGCACCTTTGATTGCGCCCACAGGCTGAAATTTGACTTATTCCGCCGTTACGGCCTTATTGCTGCGGCAGGGGACCGCCATCTGGCAGAATTTATGCCGGGAGATGAATACTTAAAAGATCCTGATACTGTAAAGAGCTGGAAGTTTGGCCTGACAACTGTTAATTGGAGGAAGGAAGATTTACAAAACCGCCTGGAAAAGAGCAGGAAGCTGGTAAGCGGAGAAATAGAAGTGGAACAGAAACCCTCGGGAGAAGAAGGAATCCTCTTAATCAAATCCTTATGCGGCTTGGAACGGACTGTAAGCAATGTCAACATCCCAAATATCTTTTTACAGATTCCAAACCTGCCTGCAGAGGCTATTGTGGAAACCAATGCCGTCTTCAGCAAGGACAGCATTAAGCCGGTTGCTGCCGGAGCCATCCCGGAAAATATTCTGGAGCTGATTCTTCCTCATACCGAAAATCATGAGTTGATCTTAAAAGCGGCCCTCACCTGTGACCGGACCCTGGTATATGAAGCCTTTTTAAACGATCCTTTGGTAAAGGGCAGGGCTTCCAAAGAGGAGGTTATAAAGCTGGCTGACGATATGATTGATGCTACCCTTTCTTATCTGCCGGAGGGCTGGAAATAAACTGTTTCATATGAATAGGGAGGGCGAAAACATTTTCTGATATACATATAAAATGAGGACAAAGGCATTCCCTGCCTTCGTCCTCATTTTACATCTATTGCCAACTCTCTTATTTTCCACCTTATCTCCCCAGAAAATTCAAAGTATAATGTGCCTCTCCCTGCTGATCTAACTCCATAATCATATAGGAAGGCTTCCTTCCCTCCTGTCTGGGATAAGACAGGCTTCCCGGATTTAAGATGGTGACTCCGTTATGTACCTCGTAAAGGGGCCTGTGAGTGTGGCCGTACATGACGATGTCGAAGTTCCGCTCTTCCGCTTCCTGCTCCAGCCGTTCTGTTCCAAGGGACACATTGTAATAATGTCCGTGGGTCAAAAGAGCCCGGTACTTTCCAATCTGTACCTCTTTCTCCCGGTCCAGATCGGAAAAGAAATCATTATTTCCCAGAACCATATGCAATTCACAGTCCTTTCCTGCCCAGCCCTCAATCTTTCCCTCACTGCCCTCGGAATCTCCCAGGTGGATCAGCATATCAAAGGGCTTCTGCTCTTCCATGACCTTCTGTAAATTTTCATCCTTTCTGTGTGTGTCACTGACGATCAGTATTTTCATCTCTTTCCCTCCCAGTCCATTTCCATAAGCCTTTTCTTCATCTCCTCCAGGGCCTTCCCCCGGTGGCTGATCCTGTTCTTCTCTTCCATGGTAATCTCTGCACTGGTCTTTCCAAACTCCGGAATGTAAAGGATGGGATCATAGCCAAATCCTCCGCTTCCAGCAGGCCGGTCCGCCAAAATGCCTTCCATGGCTGCCTCTGTATGAATCACCTGTCCGTCAGGCAGGACTGCCGCAATATTACAGATAAACCGGGCGCTTCTCCCGCTGCCTGTTACGCCCGCGGCCCTGTCCAGCAGGTTCTGGTTTTTGATGTCATAGGAGGTGTCCTCCCCCATATATCTGGCTGAATAAATACCCGGCTCCCCGTTTAAGCAGTCCACCACCAGCCCGGAATCATCTGCAAGGACGATTCCGCCGGTCTCCTTCCACACTGCCCTGGCCTTGATCTCAGCGTTTTCCCCAAATGTATCTCCGTTTTCCACGATCTCAGGATCAGCCCCTGCCTCCTTCATGGACAGAATTTCCAATCCCAGATCCTTTAAGATTTCCCGGATCTCCCCCATCTTTCCTTGGTTTCCTGTGGCAAATACGATTTTATCTCCCCTCATTTGCCCACTCCTTTCGTCTCTAAGTCGTCTCTACCGGTCCTTTGTATATGCCTTTAAGCAGAGATTGCAGTTTTTTCCTTTTTCAGCCCGTTCCCAGGCAATTCCGTCGGGGCTGATATATCCCTCCCCGTCAGAAATATCCACAATTGTGCGCCCGTCCCCTGCATCGTATTCAATGGCCGCAGGATGAACGGCGCCCGGTGTGGTGATCTTCACAATCACAGCAAAACGCTCCCCAGGAGAAAGATTTAATCCTTTCTGAACCTTCTCTGAAAAGGGAATCGTATAAAATCCCTCATACTCAAAGCTTCCCCGGGCTGCCAATATCTTCTCTTCAAAGGCATTGCCGCCCGTAATCTCCTCCTCAGCTCCTGCATGGCGCACCACATATATCTCATAAGAGGTTTCAGGGCCTGTGGCATAAAAGCCTGCTGCTTCAAGCCTTTCCTCTCCTTCTGCCTCATATACATTGGAAAACCACACCGTTTCTTCCCCATACCCCAGCTGTCCCACCCAGCCCCGAAGGTCTGCCTGGTAAATATGGGCGGAATCATCGGCATCTCCTGTATCTGTATAAACAAGGTTATTCACTCCAATGTTGGAATCATAATAGGAAACATAATAAAATCCCTGATCTCCAAACCCGTTTCCCCAACTGTTTATGCAGATAAATGCCCCGTCTCCCGGAACCTGGACGCTGAAATTTTCTTTTGGATAGGCGTCATCCCATCCAATGATTACGGAATCGTGGTTAGGAGGCATGGTGCCTGTATAACAGTAGGAAAAGTTTTCTTCATTATAAAAAGCTGACCGGCTTTCCTCATCAATCATAGAGGTATAAAGGGAGCTTTGAACTCCTCCGTATAAAAAGACGGCTCTCTTAATCTTTTCGTAATCCTTTTCCGGCAGAATCTGGATTTCCTTCACATGCTTTTCCGCCTTTAGCCCTTGGGGGGAAATGCCATCCCCATAAGGGTCCTTTTCCTCTGCTACCGGCCCTTTCCAGGACAGCAGATAAGCCATGGACATGGTATACTCTCCGCCAGCCTCCTGAGGGATAAAAAATCCATTATTCAGGGACATATGGTCCTCTGAAAAATCATAAGCCTCCTCAGGAAGAAGGCTGGCCTCTAGAGCATGAAGGGAGGCAAATGCCCAGCAGGTGCCGAAAGACCCCTGATTTTTCACGGCTGGAACCCGTCCTTCCTGTCTCCCGTCATAAAAAGCAGGAAGTTCCCTCTCCAAAGGCTCCATGTCTTCTTTCCAGTACCAGAAGCCTGCTCCAAAGCAAGAAGCTGCCAGGAGCAGGAGGGCAAACCATCTTCTAATCTTCACCTACATCTCCTTTAGCTCAAAGGACAGCTGTCAGTCAGCATTTCGCCTGCCTTCGCCGGCAGAATGATTATGCCTTGGCGGCTTCGGCCCCATGAACTGATAAAAATAAGTTTTCATCATTCCATTATATATTTTACGGTTTTTATCCGCCTTTTTTCCTATATATTTTTCCGCTTCTTCATAAGCAGTGATCATATACAAAGACCAGGAATCCAGAGCCTTATACCGCTCTCCGATCATCCGGTACAGCTCCGGCAGGTTCTCCTTTTCTTCCAGACGCTCTCCATAAGGAGGGTTGGTGATGATAAAGCCGTATTTTTTTGGATGGCTCAACACACTTAAAGGCCTTTCCTGGAAATGAATCATATGAGCCACTCCTGCCTGCTCCGCATTGGCTTTGGCGGCTTTGATGATATCCCCGTCAATATCATAGCCCTGAATATCCACCTTTACGCTGTCATCCACAAGCTCATTGGCCTCATCCATGGTGTCATACCAGCATTTTCTTGGAATCAGGTTTTTCCATTCCTCAGACAAAAAGGAACGGTTCATGCCCGGCGCACGGTTGGAAGCCATCATAGCTGCTTCAATGAGAAAGGTTCCGCCTCCGCAGAAGGGGTCCACAAGAATCCGGTCCTTGTTCCAGGGAGTCAGCATAATAAGAGCTGCTGCAAGGGTTTCCGTAATGGGCGCCTTGCTGTTTAAGGTGCGGTAGCCTCTCTTATGAAGGGAATTCCCTGTGGTATCTATGCCAATAGTCACCTCATCCTTATGAAGGAACACACGAAGGGGATAGCTGCTTCCGCTTTCCGGAAACCACTCCACTCCATAGGACTTCTTCAGCCGCTCCACCATGGCCTTTTTCATAATGGACTGGATATCAGAAGGGCTGAACAGCTTGCTTTTAATGGAAGAAGCCTTTGCCACCCAGAACTTTCCATCTTGAGGAATGTAATCCTCCCAGGCAATGGATTTGGTTCCCTGGAACAGCTCCTCAAAGGATTCCCCGTGAAAGCTTCCCACCTTTAAAAGCACCCGTTCTGCTGTCCGCAGGAATACGTTGGCACGGCAGATGGCTTCATCATCACCTATAAAAGTGACCCTTCCGTCCTCCACCGTGGTAATATCGTATCCTAAATCCGTAATTTCCCGTTTCAATACCGCCTCCATACCGAAATGGCAGGGCGCAATGAGTTCAAATGTTTTTTTCACTTTATTCTCCTAAGTTGATTTCTTTTATTACATTCCCGTCAAAATCCAGAATCCGGAATACCTGGTCCTCTAACATTCCATAAGTCGGCGGATTGCCTCCCTTGGGAATGGACACAGATCCCGGATTTAAAACAGTAATCTCCTGGTCACGTTCCGCTGTCAGGATGTGGGTATGGCCGTGAAGCAGAATATCCCCCTTCTGAACAGGAGGTAAATGATCCCGGTTGTAAATGTGGCCGTGAGTCGCATAAATGGTCAGGCCGTCTACAGCCAGAAGGGCGTAGTCTCCCAGAATGGGAAATTCCAGCACCATCTGATCCACTTCTGTATCACAGTTTCCCCGCACGCTGTAAATCTGGTCCTTAAGGCCATTGAGCATGGCAATCACTTCCTTGGGCGCATAGTCCCTGGGCAGATCATTTCTCGGACCATGGTAAAGAAGGTCTCCCAGCAGAACCAGCCTGGAGGCCCCGGAGCTTTGATATGCGTTTAACAGCTCCCTGCAATAATAGGCAGAACCATGGATATCGGAAGCAATCATATATTTCATAAGTTTTCTCCTTCTTCAGTCAGTCATGTGTATAAGCTATATTTTAAGACCTTAAAGGTGCTTCTGTCAATGAATTTACCTATCCCCGAACCATATATTTTCCCCTGTAATATTCAATTCCATTGGCTATATTGACTAGACGGAAGCCGTAAGGCTCCAGCTCCCTGCACACGGACATGCTTTGCCCACCTCTGGAGCAGTAAAATATCAGCAATTGGTTCATAGGCAGATCACTCATCCATTCTTCCCTGTCTACATAAGGCAGATTCACCGCCCCCTTAATATGGCTTTTTCTGTAGGATTCTTCCCGGCGCAGATCTATGATCATGGCATTGTTGTTGCTTTCTATATAATAGTCGATTTCCCAAATGGGTATGGTTCTGAACATATTATCACCTGTCCTTTCTAATAATAATATATTCCCCATCTCCAGGAATGGGAAAAGCGCAGGAAAGAGCTCTTCGTCTCTTTCCCACGCCTTTTTCAATGCTTTTCCGGTTTGCTATTTAGTTGAATCTGTTCTGGTTGTTGTTGCGGCTGTTGTCGCGGGTAGAATTGCGGCTGTTGTCGCGGGTGGAATTGCGGTTGTTGTTCTGGCTGTTGTTCTGATTGTTGTTCTGGCTGTTGTTCTGATTGTTGTTCTGGCTGTTATTCTGGCTTTTGTTCTGGTTGTTGTTCTGGTTGTTGTTCTGAGAATTTCTGGAAGAGTTATCCATATCATTGTAATTGTTCTGGGACATCTTAAATACCTCCTGTAGGATTTTCTTGTTACAAGATGTAGTATGGCAAAGTTGAAGAAAATTATACTTTCTTTTTGATTTTAAGTGAAGAAATATTTCCTGCCAGGATTTGTAAAAAATAACTTTGCATTTTTTTGAGGTTCATACTATAATAGGGATGAGGAGTGCAAATTCCTCATCCTTATTAATTTTTATACTCCCCTTAGAGACAGCCTGATATCTCCCCTATCATGGCTGTTTCTTTTTTGCCAAAAACGGATAAAATCCTCACGCCTCTTGTCAATTACTGATATTATCCCCTGCTAAAAAAGCGCGGTACAGTATCTCCTGTTTTTCACACTGCGCTCTTAAAAGAGCCGGAGTCTCAAATATCCGGTCCAAAACATGAATCATCATCTTCAGCTTCTGGCTGTTATCATCAATCTGCATGTCCACCACAAGGAAATACCTCTCCCCGTATAAACACACATCCGCTTCATCTTCAAAATAAAAAATGCCAAACTGCTCCCTGGTGGAATTTAAATTCAAAAACAGGCGGATATCGTGATTTCTCCCCATAATGATATCTTCATATTCAGAATTCTCAAATTCCTCCACCGGAAAAGGTTCAAACCGGAATTTCTCATCAATCTTAAAATAGCGAATGGGAGGAAGAATGTCCTGATGCCTGTAAGAGCTTAAAAATACATGGCTTAAAGAATCCATATACTCCTTTTCCACCAAATCCTCGGAGGCATAATAAATGGGGGAATATTCAATGTTCATGTTTCTTCCATACTCCATGCACAGGTAATAATCATAATCCAGGGAATCCATGCTCTCCAGTTCATACAGCATCTTTGTCTCAATCTTTTCAATAAAATCGCTGAAATAATGCTGTAAATTAAATTTCAACTGCTGAGTGGACAGCCTTCCATCAATGGCAATAAGGGCCAGCTTCAGCTTTTGATGGGGCAGGACCAGGCGGTTGAACAACCCCAATATGGTGGTAAATATCAGATACTGTTCTCTTTTGGAAAACTGATAGCCATACTTCTCTTGAAAAGCCTCCTGCAGACGCTTTACCCCATGGTTGAGTACCGGCTTTCGCTTCATGACTCCCAGGTCATGAAATCCCAAATCTACGTCATCGGACAACTTCAGTACCTGCTTCAGACTAATGGGAATCATGATTTTCAGCAGATCCTTAAAACAGGTATAATCATCAAACAGATTCACACAAAAATAAGAGGACAGCTCTGTCAGCACAAAGTTCCTCAAATCCTCAGCTATTTTTATCAATCCGCCGTACCGTTCTTCCGTACAGTCCCGAAACCGGTATAAATCAGTGCTCATGACCGCAATCAGAGTCAGATACTTTACCACGCCCTCATCGAAATCGAATCCGGAATATAAATTTCTCAGCTTTTGAATCAGTTCCTCCACCATGGTGAATTCATTGGTAATCTGATAGTCAAAGCTCAATTCCGGAAATACAATATCCATCTGCTTTTCCTTTAACAGATAATTCCGGAAAAAGATTAAATACATTAAAAATCGTTCCGAATAAATATCCGAAAAAACAATATGGGAATTGGCTAAGGTCTTATGAAGCACTTTTCTCAAATTTCCTTTTTCCGTTTCATCGCAGTAAAACAATTCGTTGAATTCGGAAGTCCAAAGGTCCGTAGGGCTGTTTTTGTAAAAATACCGGTACATCCTCACTATGCAGCAGATCTTATAAAACAGCTCTCCCTGTATGGAAATACCATAGTGGGGTCTTGCCAGTATTTCAATATGATACATCCGGAAAAATTCCTTTACTTCCGAAAACTCCTTGTTCATGGAATTGCTTTCATTTAAAAACAGCTCTCTCTGGAACTGCTCCGCTTTTACCGGCTCCCTGGAAGAGAGCAGACGGCGTATGATGTAATGGACCCTGATTTTCTGTTCATCATTAACCGTATTGGGCTGATAAATCTGGAAATACTCCTTCATTCGGCGGTTCTGTACCTGATCCCTCAATACCAACCGGTAGCCTTGGGAGCTTTTTGATTCGATCTGTATTCCAAACTGCCCCAGATCATACCTCATGCTCTGAATATCGCTTTTGATGGTCCGTGGAGTGACCGATAATTCCTCTGCCAGCACCTTGCTGGATACCATCGCCCCGGAACGGAGCAAAAGGAGAAAGATGATCTTATGCCTGGGATTTGACAAAACTAAAAATATATCCGATATCTTATCCTTCATAAAACTCCCTCTCCTTTCTCCGCCAATTTCCGGCTATTCCAGATAAAGTTCCTTTAACCTCTCAATCTCTTCCTCTGTCACGCCCAACTCTTCCTTTGCATACTCTGTAATGCCGCCGTAAACCTGTTCAATTTCCTGTATGGAAGCTTCAATAAAGTCCTGCTTGGTATCAATAAAAGAATAAAGGTAATCCAGAACCATCTGATCTGAGGTGTAGGTTTTATAAATCTCCATCTTTTCGGCATTTCTCTCCAGCCGGTTCATACCGGTGAGCATATAATCCTCAAGCAGGGCCTCCCGCTCCACCCCTAAGATTCCCAGAAGAAGCATGGTTCCAAATCCGGTCCTGTCCTTGCCTCCCCTGCAATGCTGCACAACGGCTGCTGCCTCCGGCCGGGCAACCACATGAATCATGGTTCCAAATGCCTTCTTTGACTCTTCCTTGTGAATGAAGTTCCGGTACTGCTCCAGCACAATTCCATCTCGTCCTGTCAGCAGGCCTTTTTCCTTCTGCTCCGTGACCTTCTTCACAAGGTTTTCGTCTTCCTTGTCCTTGCTGGAGGAAAACTGGGCCGCCAGCTCCGCCGCATGGGCGTCCGGGTCAAGCTGATACGTCTTTATCCTCTCGTCAAACTGAGGATTAGGGTATTTTTCAATCTCATTCTCACTTCTGTAATCAATTATAGTATGGATACCCAGACTTTTCAACTGCTCCAGTCCCTGCTCATCGGCATTAAAAATATGATCTGAACGGTATAGCTTTCCCCACTTTACTGTTTTTCCGTCATAGGTGGGATAACCTCCCATATCCCGGAAATTATTCATTCCTGAAATCGGTATGTTCCGCTGCATTTTACTCCCCTCATCTTTCCCATACTTCTGCACCCATATGTATTAACCGATAATTGATAATCCGTAAAGCAGAATGGAGATCACCATAATAGACATGATCAGCATCGCCGCATGCTTACCGCTGGTTCTCTTTAAAATGCGGTAAACAGTAACAGTGACAAGCAGGCTGAACAATCCGGGCATGATCTTATCAAACATTTCCTGAAGCTGAATGACATTTTCCCCGGCTCCCAGTTCCATAACAAACTTCACCTTGACAACCGAGGCGATCAGGGCTCCGATTACCATAAGTCCCACCACATTGGCGATGTTTGCCATTCGCTGCAGCGAATTGGTGCCGGAACCGCTGACCATCTCAAATCCCTTTTGATAACCCCAATGGATTCCATAATATTTTGTAGCCACATTCACAATATTGTATAAAAGGAACATCAGAATAGGGCCGATTACGCTTCCATTCAGCGCCAGGGCCGCACCGATGCTGCCGCAAATGGGAAGCCAGGTAAATTTCAGCACACTGTCACCGATTCCGGCCAAAGGTCCCATAAGGCCGGTCTTAATGGCAACTACCGTATCCTTTTCTTCTTCTGTGGTGCTCTCCTCCACAGCCGCAGTCACTCCCAGGATCAGAGCATCTGAGTTTACATGGCTGTTGAAAAACTTTAAATGCCTGTTCATGGCCTCTACCCGCTCCTCTTTGGGCTTATTGTGATAAAGGCGTTTTAAAATGGGCGCAAAGCTTGTAAGAAAGCCGATTGCCTGCATGGATTCAAAGTTGTTGGTCAGATTTAAAAACTGCATATTAAAAAGCACTTTGTACAAATCGGATTTTTGAATTTTATTATCTTCCATTATAGATCATATCCCCCTTCTTCGGTGTTATCTGGTCCCGGAGCCGCTGCTGCCGCTGCCTTGGAGGCTTCCTTAGCCTGGGCAGCCATATCATAAAGAATTGCCATAGGCAGAGAAATCAGGGTAATTGCCAGTACGGATAATCCCAGATAAACAGCCAGGGCAAATCCGCAGATCAAAAATGCCCAAAGCTCTGCTTTTTTTATCATCATCTGCATCAGCAGGCCGATTCCCACTGCAGGAATGATCTTTCCTGCCGCATTTAATCCGTTTACCACCACTTCCGGCAGGGCATTGACCACCTGGTCAATGACTGCTGCTCCCAAAAAGATTGCTAAAAATGTGGGAACCGCACGGATCAGGAATACAATCACCATGGGAAGGTAATTGATGCGGAATAATTTGTCAAAATCACCCTCTTCCGCCATGCCCTTTGCAATAGGATTTAAAGCAATAATACCGGACTTGTACAAAACCAAAAGCTGCTGGGCCAGTAAAGAAGTTGGTACTGCCAGCGCCACTGCCGTAGCCACTCCGCCTGAAGAGATTCCAAGGGCGGTTCCGATAGCTGTTCCGGTTATCATATCAGGAGCAGAGTAAGCTCCTACGTTTCCAATTCCCATCCACATAACTTCCAGGGTTGCGCCGATCATAAGTCCAGTGGTTAAGTCGCCCATAATCAGGCCCACCACAGTGGCGATCAACAATGGCCTTCTTATCATTTGCGTTGCCATATCATCAATGCTACTCCCATATTAGATTACCCCCTCTAAGTCAATCTTTTCATCATTGGGTACCATCTGGATCTCGATTTTCATTCCGGACTCCAGCATTTCCTTAAATGCCGCCCGCTCCTCAGGAGTCACGGAAAGGGTTTTCGTAAGCTGCTCCCTTCCTTCCTGATAGCGCATGCCTCCGATGTTCAGCTCCTTAATTTCCACGCCATTCTTTACCAGCTCATTTACATCAATGCTGGTCGTAAACAGCAGCATGGTTCTTCTCTTAATGGGGTTAGTCTTTGTAATATCCGCAAACTGCTTTACCCCAAAGGCGTGTACCTTGATTCCCTGAGGAGCCGCCATGGTCAGGATGTTTTTCTGTATGGCATCCCCTGCAACTTTATCATTTACAACAATAATCTGTTCCACCTGATACTTATTGACCCATGTTGTTACCACCTGTCCATGGATCAGGCGGTCATCAATTCTACAAAAGCAGATCATCTTCCTCTTCCTCCTTTAACTTGTCGTTGGTAAACAGTGACATTCCATTGCTGTAAGCATGTTCGATCACTCCCCTTATTTCTGAGAAGTCTCTTCCCCTGTTTAATGAAAATTCCAGGAGTACCGGCAGATTAAAACCGGAGCACAGAATAACATTTTCCCTGCCTAACAGGTTGCCTGCCAGATTCATGGGCGTTCCTCCCACAATATCCGCAAACACCACCAGCCCCTTTGACTTATCCAGCTTGTCCACCTTTTCAAAAAGCTCCGCTTTTAAGGCGTCCACGTTGTCCACAAGCTGAATTGCCATTGTATCGTAGTTATTCTGCTTTCCGATAACCAGTTCCAGGCTTTCCATAGCCGCCTTTGCAAAAAGGCCATGGCTCATGACCATTAGTGCAATTTCACCATTCATATTCCTTCTCCTTTCCCCGTTGAATCATTGATAAATTGTTCTATATAAGGATTCTATCTGTTTTTTCCTTTAACCTCCAGTTTTTATTTTTCACCCTTATTGGTGAATCGGAAAGCAGGAAGAATTCCTATTGAAAAGAATCCGATAAATAATTCTCTCAATAAAGAAGTCATATATTTCCATAACTACAAATTACTACACACGATTGGTTGTTAATAATCAAATAATAAAAGTTCTCTATTTCTACCATCAAGAAACATTTGCAACAAACTCCCAGTTACCAATCCATTTTTGTGTTGAACAATTATATTGCCTCCGATAGAGTTTCCATTGCACACTGAATAATTAAGCACCAATTTTAAAAAGGCAATTTGCTATTTAATTTTCTTTAAGATATACTTATATTATTAAATACCTTTACCTAAAACAGTTAATGATGGAAAAAACATAAAATGTAGATGGTGATATTATGAATAATAGATGTAAAAAGAAAAGGTACGAAAAAATATTTATAAATGTAAATCAGAGAAGATTAGATACTTTTAGTACCTTATTTAGTTTCCTCGTTGTTTGGAAAATGTATTGGTGGGTGTTTGATTTAATTTCTCCACAGGATACTATAATAGATATTATTGCCATATTGGGCATTATCATTATTATTATCCCATGTAGTGTGATCCTTAAATCAATAATACTTAACTTTTTGAAAAAATAAAAACTTTCTGCTTCTATTTATTCTATATTTTCTAACTTTACGCCAACCAAAATAGGGTAGAGAAATAAT
>DGRE01000004.1 GCA_002389905.1 Hungatella sp. UBA4396
AATTATTTCTCTACCCTATTTTTGTAAAGAATTCATTGATCAAGCATTACTTTGTTCCAGTAATTCTCTTTTCTCTCTGTACTTATGAACCAGGATGCAGATTCCCATACTGATTTCCAGCAGGATTATCATAGGAATGGCCAGCAATACCTGGGATACCACATCGGGAGGAGTGATGATTGCTGCAACGACAAATATAACCAGAATCAGCACACCATGGCTTTTTTTCATAAAGGCAGGCTTTAAGATGCCAAGCAGGGACAGGAGAAAAACGAGAACAGGCAGCTCAAAAACAGCGCCAAAGCTCAGCAATGTGGCGTTGCAAAAGGAAACGAAGTTTTTGATCGATACGGCAGAGGTCACTGATTCTACGGTAATCCTCATAAAAAAGTCCAGGGTAACAGGAAGGGCTATAAAATAACTGAATATGACTCCGGCAATAAAGAAAAAGAATCCGAAAAAAAGAGACAGTAGAACGTAAATCTGCTCTTTTTTATAAAGTCCCGGAGATACAAACAGCCAGATTTGCAGAACCGTTATGGGAAAGCATAGAACAATGGCACAGGTCAGTGCCAGTTCCAGGTATGCCATAAAGGGTTCAGAAGGCGTTAAATATACGAGTTTCATTCCTGGATTCAAATTTAATATGTATTGGATCAGAGTCCCCATAAATTGATAACAGATCATGGCTGCACCCAAATTAATGACCAGTATGATGATCAGTCTTTTTCTCAGTGTAGCCAGATGTGTTACCAGGGTGTCGGTCTTTTTTGCTGAATCCATATCTTCCACCTTAAGCGTTCTTTTCGTTTTCCGGAGTATCCTCTGTCAGGCTGTTTATTTCCTTCTTTACATCAGCAGTTCCCTTTTTGAATTCCTGGATGGCCTGGCCTAAGGAACGGCCCACCTGAGGGAGTTTGCTTGGCCCAAATACGATCAAAGCGATGCAGAGAATCAGAATTAATTCAAAGGGACCTAATCTTCCAAACATAATAATTACCTCATTTCTTAAAAATAGAATTGGTTTCTTGGCTTCATTATACCTTAGATAAATCTTAAAATCAATGAATTTTTCGTTATTTACCGATAGAATGTTAAAATAATAACGGGTAAATATTGACTAACTGGCAATAAAATTATACAATAAAACCATCGAAAAATATTGCAAAGTATTTAGTTTTACTGCAATATAAGGGTAAAATATATTTGATTACCGGATTGGAGGGTTTTATGTCTGATGACGTAAAGAAGGGTTTTTTTGACAAAGAAATGACAAGACGGCAATTCTTGAAAATTTCTGGAAAAAGTCTGGCAGGACTGACGGTTTCTGCAACGATGCTTTCCCTGTTTGGCTGCTCTCAGCAGGAGGTGGAAAGTGATCAGGTATCTACCTGGGCTCTTCCCCAGGGACTGCTGGTAGTAAATACTGCAAAGTGCACCGGATGCGAGCGGTGCGAGATTAACTGTACCTTGACAAATGATGAAGAGGTATCCACCTACATATCAAGAGTAAAGGTGAGCCGTAATCTCCACATTCACGGAGAAGACGGAATGTATAATGGCAATTTTACATATTATCCGGACACCTGCCGCCAGTGTAAGGATCCTGCCTGCGGAAACGCATGTCCTGTAAAAGCAATCGGCACCAATGACTGGGGCACAAGGATAGTGGATGAGGAAAAGTGTATCGGCTGCGGAGCCTGTGTGGAAGCCTGTCCATGGCATATGCCCACTGTGAACCCGGAGACAAATAAATCGAGCAAATGCATTGCATGCGGAGCCTGTGCGGCTGGATGTCCCAGCACCGCTCTGGCCATTATCCCCTGGGATGAAGTGACTGCGGCGGCTCAGGCGATTGCATAAGGAGGGACTACATATTATGGCGACATACGGATGGGCTGGAAATATTCTTCGTGTCAACTTGACCACAGGAAATATTTCAATTGAAGACTCAACAAAGTATCAGGAATACATCGGCGGTATGGGTATGGGATACCGTATTATATATGAGGAGGTTCCCTTAACAACTCATCCACATGATGAGGCATCTAAAATTGTTATGGGAGTTGGTCCCCTGACCGGTTCCAGCGTACCATGTTCAGGAAGAATGAACATTTCTCTTTTATCCTCATGGTCAAAGGGAAAATCCATTATTGATGCCCATATGGGAGGACATATTGGACCCAGAATCAAATATGCGGGATATGACGCTATCATAGTGGAAGGAAAGTCCTCCACCCCGGTATATATTAAAATTGATAATGATAAAGTGTCCATAGAGGATGCCTCCCATATTTGGGGAAAAGGCACCTTTGATGCCAACCGGATTTTAACAGAGGAAAACGGCAGGGAGTTTGAGACAGCGGTTATCGGACCGGCCGGTGAGAACCTGGTCAATTATGCCACCTTAAACACTTCCTTCGGAAACTCAGGCGGCGGCGGAGTCGGTTCCGTTATGGGAAGCAAGAAGCTGAAAGGCATTGCAGTCCGGGGTACAGGCTCTGTAAAGGTTGCTGATATTAACCGTGTAAAAGAGCTGAATGAGTACATGTTAAAGGATTTAATCGGTGCCAATAATAACCACAACGTTCCGGCAGTTCCCCAAAGCTGGGCGGAGTATTCTGCCGTAGGCGGAAAGAACCGCTGGTCAGGCGCTCCTGGACGCAGATGGGAAAAAGCAGAGGGCGGCCCCATTGACATGGGAGAACAGCCATGCGGCGATGTAAACCGGATCGCATACCGTACCTTAAAGGGAGTATTTGACCACGGCGAAGTAGCATCAAATTACATAATAAAGCAGGGCGGCTGCAGCGCATGTCCAATCCGCTGCTACACCCAGTATGAGATGGACCCTCTGGCAGATTATGATTTGCCTGTTTATGTGTCCAATACCTGTGTTCCCGTTCTTTATGGAAAGATGTTCTATCCAAGCGGGGTAAAGGATTTTGAATATGAAGGCGATGCCAACGTGATACTCAGCGGAGCCTCTTCCCGAGCCCAGGATGATATGGGACTGTGGTGTAATTATGCCAACCTTCAAAGGGACTTTAACTGGTTATGCGTATCCGGAAAGATCAAGGAAGTGCTTCCTCAGGCAGAGTACGACAGCCTTCCATGGGAGTGGGAGAAGAACGGAGATCCCCGCTGGGCAGTGGAGATCATACGCCGCATTGCCTATAAAGAAGGGGAACTTGCTACTATAGGAGAAGGAACTCTTGCCATGGTGGAAAAATGGAATTTAGGAAAAGAGTATTTTGATGCCATCAATTCCAACAACACCAACATCACCTATAACGGCTATCCAAAGCATCATGCCAACGAGGATTCCGGACAAATCGGTTTATTATTTAACTTGATGTATAACCGCGATTGTATGATCCACCATCTGACCAACGTTGAGAACTCCGGCGCTCCTTATGAAGTGACGAAAGCCACTATGGAAAGCTTCTTCGGAGAGGGCTGCTATGACAATAAAAAGGCCTATAAGCCTATGAACCGCAATAAGGCAAAGCTGGCAAAATGGGCATTTAACGGAAAGCAGTTCCATGACAGCGCCACCTTGTGCAACTGGATGTGGCCTATGACCCAGTCTCCCTCTAAGGAGAGAAATTATGCGGGTGACTTGAATCTGGAGGCTGATTTCATGGCAGCGGTTACAGGTGTGAATTATACGAAAGAAAGCCTTGAATTCGCATCAGAGCGTATTTCCCAGATGCTTCGTGTTATGACGGCAATCTCCTTTAACATTAACTTTGGAGATACCAACTTGCGGGATACCCATGATGCCATTCCTGAGTGGGTGTTTGAACAGGATCCGGATTTTGCACCTTTTGAAGAGGGAACCTATAAGATGGACCGTGCCGATATGGAGCTTGCAAAGGACTATTTCTATGAGGAAATGGGCTGGGATATTAAGACCGGCATACCGACGAGAGCAACTCTTGAAAAATTTGGTTTGGGAGATATGGCTGACGATCTGGCTGCCAGAGGAATCCTTCCGGCATAAAAACGTGTTTTTGCTTCAGGAATTGATTGAATGAAAGAGGTTTTCGTATGCTGTTTGGAAGA
This sequence comes from Hungatella sp. UBA4396, assembly GCA_002389905.1. Lineage (GTDB taxonomy): Bacteria > Bacillota > Clostridia > Lachnospirales > Lachnospiraceae > Lacrimispora. Next base: position 4,069 of record DGRE01000004.1, read on the forward strand.
AAGAAACCGGGTTTTGTAAAGATTGAAGAAATTGCCAAGGCTGCGGATGAAGCATCAGAAGAAGTTTCTCAGGAGGGGGCAGAAAAGCCGGATTTACTGGAATATCTGACCTCCCTGCCTGAGGCAGAGGATGAGTTTGCTGAATTTGCAGAATCGGGAGATCAGGAGCCTGAGGAAGATGAAGAAGAGATGACGGAGGCCAGGAAGCTGGCGGATTATATCCGCATCCGTTCCGGAGCCGGAAATCTGACCGGGTATGCTTCTTTAAAGGAAGAGATCGAAGAGGCGGACCAGCTTCTTGAGGAAATCAGAGAAGATGAGGATTGTAAGGATATTGCATATAAGGAAGGGAAAAAGGACCGGTATTATTATTCCCAGCAGAATATGAGCGATAATTATGCTATGATCGCTGCCCTGGTGGAGGATAAGGATTTAGCGGCCACCATGGTCCATATGGTGCGGTTTAACAGCAAGACCTATCCGGCGCCCACCCCCCTGTCTTATTTTGAACGGCATCCTTACTATGCCACCAAGCCTCAGATTGAACGGGCTTATCAGGTTATGTCCGGCAGGGAGGAAAACGGGGATATTCAGCGTTTTACCAATAACCGGAATTCTGACTTTCTGTTTTCTACTGAGTTTTTGTCGCCCAAGTACGCAAAGGCGCTGGCACATGAGGATGATTTTGCCGATTAATTTGAAGTGTTGTTTTTAATCTGCCTTTTCTGTGAAAAGAGAAGGCAGATTTTATTGAAATGGGAGGAATGAAAATATGACCACAGAACGGACAGGGATTGAACTGGAAGAGGCGGTCACTCTGATATTGGACAGTGTGACAGAGCTGGAACGGACAGAACTGGTTCCCGCCATGGAGGCAAATGGGAGAATACTGGCAGAGGATGTGTATGCTCCTTTTGACATTCCTCCCTTTCACCGGTCTCCTTTGGATGGGTTTGCGCTTCGGTCAGAGGATTTGCTGGGGGCCTCCGGAGAAAATCCTAAGTCTATCAGAATCATTGATACTGTTTATGCGGGGGACTGGTGCAGGCAGAAGGTAGGACAGGGGGAAGGAGTCCGCATTATGACTGGAGCCGCCATACCCGAAGGAGCTGATTGTGTAATCCGGCTGGAGGATGTGGAAGAAGGGACTTGCAGGGAGAAGGAGGCCATACAGGTAGACAGAGAGCTGACCCATAACCAGAACTTTTGCTTTCAGGGAGAGGATGTGGCAAAGGGAACACCTGTTCTTTGCAGGGGAGTAAAACTGACCTATGTGGAACAGGGGATATTATCTTCTTTGGGAATGGAAGAAGTGAAGGTGTATCATACCTTAAAGGTGGCTCTTTTTTCCACCGGAGATGAACTGATCCTGCCCGGAACAGAATTAAGACCGGGAAAAATATATGATTCCAACTTATTCCTTTTGTACGCAAGGCTTTGTGAGTTTGGCATTAAACCAGTAATAGCAAAGCCTCTGCCTGACCGGACGGAGGATGTTGTAAAAGCCATAAGGGAAAGCTGTGAAGCTGCAGATCTGGTTATTACCACCGGGGGAGTGTCGGCAGGGGATAAGGACATATTCCATGAAGTGCTTCCTGTACTTGGGGCGAAACGGATTTTCTGGAAGGTGAATTTAAAACCCGGTACTCCGGCCATGTTTTCCATTTATGAAGGAACACCTATGTTTCACTTATCCGGCAATCCTTTTGCAGCAGCTACTACTTTTGAACTGCTGGTAAGGCCCTTTTTGGCGAAGGCCGGCCGGGATGAGGGGTTGCATATAAACAGGACAAGGGCTATACTGGATGAAGATTTCACAAAGAGAAGCAATGGCAGGAGGTTTATCAGGGGAAGGGTGAAAGAGGGAAAAGTAACCATACCTCCCTCAGGCAAACATTCCTCAGGCATGCTCGCCTCCATGTCGGGCTGCAACTGCCTGATTGACATACCCGCAGGCAGCGGGGAGCTTGAGAAGGGCAGTGAGGTTGACGTTCTGCTTCTTTAAACTATGGGCTGAAAGGGCAAGGGGAATGTAATGTCTGATAAAAAGTGGCTTGACTGGGCAGTGGAACTGCAGGCAATCGCACAGAATGGATTGTGCTATGTGAGAGATTGCTATGATAAGGAAAGATATGAAAGAATCCGGGAGATTTCTGCGGAAATGATCAGCATTTACTCAGAGATACCTGTTGAAAAAGTGAAGGATTTATTTTGCAATGAAACAGGATACCAGACGCCTAAGATCGATTCCAGAGCCGCCATTTTCAAGGATGACAAGATTCTTCTGGTTAAAGAAAACAATGGTACATGGTCTCTGCCCGGAGGCTGGGTTGATGTGGATTTATCGGTAAAGGAAAATATCATAAAAGAAGTGAAAGAGGAAGCAGGTCTTGATGTTCAGGTTGATAAGGTCATTGCCGTTCACGACAGGGAAAAACACAATCTGCCGGTCTATGCCCATAAAGTCTGCAAAATCTTCCTGCAGTGTTCCGTCCTTGGAGGCTCCTTCAGAGAAAATTTGGAGACAATAGAAAGCCGGTATTTTTCACAGGCTGACTTGCCTTTGCTTGCTGAAGAAAAAAACAATACAGAACAAATCAATATGTGCTTTCAGGCATATTATGACCAGGAGTGGAAAACCTTGCTGGATTAATGATTAAATGTTTCACATCAAAATGAACGGACTGCCGGCTTGCAGATTAAGCCGGCAGTTTTTGTGGTTGTTTATTCTATATTGACCAGTTTCTCTTGAGTAATTTCTATAAAAACTCCCATATATTCCAGGCATATTTATTGAGAAGATAAAAAACGTTGTTAATATGCATAATTAATTAGGACGAAATGTCAAAAAAATATGCGTTATGTCATAATAACAAATGAAATGTAAGCAAATTACATGGAAAATGCAGACCGTAAAACGTATAATTGGTTTACAATACCAGATAAAAAGGAGCGATATTTATGAAAAAGGTAATTGGCGGTTCCCTTGCGGCATTGATGATTTTGAGCTTGGCTGCATGCGGTGGTACAAGTAAACCGGCGGAAACAACGGCCCCAAGTGCTGCAGCAAGTGCTGCGGAAACACAGGCCCAGTCTGAAGCGGCAGGAGAGAAAAAACCTGAGGACTACAGCGGAAGTGTAGTTGTTTATTCCCCTCATGATGCAGACCCCTTAAACGCAGGTGTGAACCAGTTTATGGAAAAGTATCCAAATGTAAAGGTTGAAGTGGTTGCTGCGGGAACCGGAGAGTTAACCAACCGGATTGCAGCAGAATCAGCCAACCCCATTGCAGATGTTTTATGGGGAGGAGGAGCGGATTCTCTGGCAGCTTTTAAAGAGTATTTTACTCCTTATGTATCAGAGGTCAACGACAGCTTCATTGATGCGACTTATAAGGACCCCGATGGACTTTGGATCGGAGAAAGTCCCCTTCCAATGGTAATCTTCTATAACAAAGAACTGATCGAAAAAGACGGACTTACCATTCCAGAGACATGGGAGGATTTAATCAGCCCGGAATGGAAAGGAAAAATTGCTTACTGTCTGCCTTCTAAATCCGGTTCCGCCTATACCCAGCTTTGTACCATGATGCTTGCACATGGAGGCAAGGAAGATGGATGGGATTTCGTACAGAAACTGTATGAAAACCTGGATGGAAAAATTGTGGACTCTTCCAGCAAATGCCACAAGATGGTAGCAGACGGAGAATTCTACGTGGGCATTACCATTGAAAAATCTGCGGTTAAATATGCAGGTGATGACAAGGTTGGATTTGTCTATCCTAAGGATGGAACTTCAGCCGTTCCCGATGGAGTTGCTTTGATCAAGGGCTGCCCCAATGAGGAAAATGCAAAGCTGTTTATCGACTTCGTTCTTTCCAAGGAATGCCAGGCTGAGCAGAGCCAGAGCTGGGGACGCCGCCCTGTAAGAAATGATATGGAAGTGGGAGAAGGCATGGCTAAGTTAAGCGACCTGATCTTAGTTGATTACGATTTTGACTGGGCAGCAAACAGCAAGGAAGAAATTATAGAAAAATTTAATGATATTATGGTGGAAAATTAATCATCATGCAAAAGGCGGGAACTGAATACAGTTTCTGCCTTTTGAAAAAAGAAGGGAGTAAGGATATGAGCCATCAGGTTTTGATTAAAAAAGCAGTAAAAAAGTATGGTGACTTCGTTGCATTAAACGGGGTGGACTTAGAAATGAACCCGGGGGAATTTTTTACTCTTCTTGGACCCTCGGGATGCGGAAAGACAACCCTTCTTCGTATGATTGCCGGTTTTAACAGCGTAGATGGGGGAGAAATCTATTTTGACGACAAGCTTTTAAATCATATGGAAGCCCATAAAAGAGGGATTGGCATGGTGTTTCAGAATTATGCCATTTTTCCCCATTTAACCGTGGAAGAAAATGTGGCCTATGGACTGAAAGCAAAAAAGGTTCCCAAGGCTGAAATTGAAAGACGGGTGGATGAAGCCCTGGATTTGGTGCAGATCAAAAAGCTGAAGAACAGAAAGCCTAATGAGCTTTCAGGAGGCCAGCAGCAGCGGGTTGCTTTGGCAAGGGCCTTTGTCATCGAACCCAGTGTCCTTTTGATGGATGAGCCTCTCTCTAATCTGGATGCAAAGCTTCGTGTGCAAATGAGGACGGTAATTAAAAAGCTTCAGCGCAGGCTGGGGATTACCACTATTTATGTGACTCATGACCAGGAGGAAGCCCTGGCGATTTCCGACCGGATTGCAGTTATGAAAGACGGAAATGTTATGCAGGTGGGAACTCCCGAACAGATTTACAAAAAACCGGAAAATACCTTTGTGGCAGGCTTTATCGGAGTCTCCAATTTTATTGACTGCAAGGTGGAAGGGGAAAATGGTGATCAGTCGGCCTTAACCATAGGAGAGGATTACACAGTTTCTGTCGGCCTGAAGAAGTCTTTTAAAGGAAAGGGCATTATTTCCGCCAGACCGGAGCAGTTATTCTTTGACCAATCGAAGGGGCTGAAAGGTACGGTTGTCATCTCCACTTTTTTAGGAGACTTTATTGAATACGAAATTGAACTGGAAAATGGACAGATTTTGCAGTTGAACGAATATACCAAGGATTCAGAAACGTTAAAAAAAGACGGGGAAACGGTTTATGTGAATTTTAAGCCGGATGCGGTAAACGTTTATGACGCAGAGACCATGGAGGTGATTTCGTGTTAAAAAATAAAAGACTGGATTTCTGGTTTTGGATTAAGGCTGCTGTGCTTTTATTTATGGCAGTATTTTTAATCTATCCTTTTATCACCCTGATTACCAGAAGCTTTTTTTCCGGCAAGGAGCCGGGGATTACGCTGACTAATTACGTCAGGTTTTTTACGAAGAAATATTATTACTCCGCCCTGGGGCGAAGCCTTCAAGTGTCGGTGATCACTACCTTTACCACTATGGTGGTGGGAATTCCAATGGCTTATATTCTCACCCGGTATAATGTGTGGGGAAAGAAATTGATACATATTTTCATCATCATGAGCTTGATGAGCCCGCCTTTTATCGGCGCCTATAGCTGGATTACCTTATTTGGGCGTTCCGGATTGGTTACCAAATTTTTTGCAGATAACCTTGGAGTTATGCTGCCCAGTATTTATGGAAAACTGGGAATTATTCTGGTGTTTACCTTTAAGCTTTTTCCTTATGTTTATCTCTATACCTCCGGGGCCATGGGAAGCATTGATTCCAGCCTGGAAGAGGCGGCGGAAAACCTGGGAAGCAATAAGCTGCGCCGTTTGCTGACAGTGACCATTCCGGTCATCATCCCCTCTATATTAGCAGGTGCAATTATGGTGTTTATGACCAGCCTTGCTGATTTTGGAACTCCCATGCTGATAGGAGAGGGCTACATGGTGCTTCCGGTTCTGGTTTACAACGAGTACATGAGTGAAATGGGTGGAAATGCCCATTTGGCAAGCGCTCTGTCGGTTATCGTGGTGCTGTGTTCCACAACTGTGCTTCTGGTGCAGAAGTTTTATGTGTCCAGAAAAAATTATATGATGACTGCCATGCGTCCGCCTCAGGAAGTACAATTAAAGGGCTGGAAACGTTTTCTTGCAACCCTGCCTGTGTGCATCATTACATTTATCGGCATTCTTCCCCAGATCGTGGTAATTGTCAGCAGCTTTGTGAAAAGCGATTTTACGGGATTCCAAAAGGGCTTCAGCCTTGGAAGCTACATGACCATTTTTAACCGCCTTGGAACCAATATCCGCAATACCTTTACCTTTTCCTCCATTGCCATTGTATTCATTGTCATCATCGGTATGCTGATTTCCTATATCGTTGTCAGGCAAAAGGGCTGGTTTGCTCAGGTGATGGATCTGCTGATTATGTTTCCCTTTGTTATACCGGGGGCAGTTCTTGGTATCAGCCTGATCGTTGCGTTTAATAAACCTCCGGTCATCCTTACGGGAACTTCCCTGATCATGATTATTGCCTATGTGGTGAGAAAGCTTCCTTATACGGTGCGTTCAGGAAGTGCATTTCTTCACCAGATGGACCCCAGCGTGGAGGAAGCCTCCATTAACTTAGGGGTATCCCCGATGAAAACATTTTTCAAGGTAACTGCCAGATTAATGGCTCCGGGTGTGCTGTCCGGTGCGATTTTAAGCTGGATCACCTGCATCAATGAGCTGTCCTCCAGCGTTATGCTTTACAGCGGAAAGACCAGCACCATTTCCGTGGCTATTTATACTGAGGTAGTGCGAAACAGCTATGGTACGGCAGCGGCCCTTGCCTCCATTCTGACCGTCAGTACAGTGGTTTCCCTGCTGATATTTTTAAAGGTGAGCAAAGGAAGGGTATCTGTCGTTTAAGAAGCACCCTGCGGGTATACCATGATGCCCAGAAAGCGTGGGCAATAAATAGGAAGCACCCTGCGGGTATACCATGATGCCCAGAAAGCGTGGGCAATAAATAGGAAAGGAGATCCTATGATACAGTTTGGAACAGGCGGCTGGAGAGCGATTATTGGCGAAGGCTTTATCAAAGAAAATATACAAAAACTATCCCTGGCCCTGGCCATGAAAATGAAGGCGGAAGGGGTGGAGGGAGAAGGCATTGTCATCGGATATGACAGGCGTTTTCTGTCCAAAGAAGCGGTGATATGGGCCTGCGAGGTATTTACAAAGGAAGAAATCCAGGTGCGGTTCGTAAGCCGCAGTTCTCCAACTCCATTGATTATGTACTATGTGATGAAGCATAAGCTCCATTATGGAATGATGGTGACGGCCAGCCACAATCCGGCCATTTACAACGGTATAAAGGTGTTTACTTATGGGGGAAGGGATGCGGATGAGGAGCAGACAAGGGATATTGAACGTTACCTGGAACGGGCGGAACGGGAATATGCTGCGGACTCTTCCGAGGAAGGGAAAATGCCTCCCTCCGGTTACTTAAAGTCCATAGAGGCAGGAACCGTAAGGGAAATTCACCCCTTAAATGAGTATCTGGACCGGATCATTGAAATGATTGACATGGAGGCTATACGGAAACGGGATTTGCGGGTTGCCATAGACCCCATGTATGGAGTGAGCTTAACGGCTTTAAACACCATACTTTCCGCGGCCAGATGCACCATAGAAACCATCAATGCCCAGCATGACACTCTGTTTGGAGGAAAAATGCCTGCGCCCACGGAAAACACCATGAGAAATCTCCAGAACTATGTGCTTGACCGCTTCTGCGATATCGGAATTGCAACAGACGGAGATGCGGACAGGTTGGGCGTCATTGATGATAAAGGAAATTTCCTTCATCCCAACAAGATTTTGGTTCTGCTTTATTATTACCTTTTAAAGTACAAGGGCTGGAAAGGGCCGGTTGTCAGAAATCTTTCCACCACTCATATGCTGGACCATGTGGCGGAATGCTTTGGAGAAACTTGTTATGAGGTTCCGGTAGGCTTTAAACATATTTCTGCCAAGATGCAGGAGACAGGAGCCATCATCGGAGGGGAATCCTCCGGGGGCCTGACGGTAAAAGGGCATATTCACGGCAAGGATGGAATTTATGCCGCCGCACTGCTGGTAGAAATGATTGCCCTGACAAAAAAACAGTTGTCGGAAATCTGGCATGAAATTAAAAAGGAATATGGGGAGTTTTATATGCTGGAGAGGGATTATCGGTTTACTCCGGCAAAAAAGGAAGAGATCGAGCATCTTCTTATGGAAGAAAGAGGACTGCCTGAAATCCCCTTTGATATCAGCCAGGTGAGCTACATGGACGGCTGCAAGGTTTACCTGGAAAACGGCGGCTGGATCAGCGCCAGATTTTCAGGAACAGAACCGCTTCTCAGAATCTTTTGTGAAATGGAGAAAGAAGAGGATGCTGTGAGGATTTGCAGGGTCATGGAAAGGTTTCTGGATGTGGAATCCTGAGATCAGTCAAATGAAAGAGCGCTATCAGACAGGCGGGCAATTGCTGTTTGATAACGCTCTGTTTTATGTGTGCCAGGCATGGC
>DGRE01000042.1 GCA_002389905.1 Hungatella sp. UBA4396
AACCATAAATATATTGTAGTAGGTAAGGAGGAAAATGAATGAATCAACATTATCAATATATTGGTACGGTAAAGCAGGAAGTAGATCAGCCAATTGCTTTCCCTTCACAACACCAGAATCCCCCTGGATTTGAATATCTTATGAACCCTCGTCCGATTTTTGATTCCCCAGATTATGTTGGAAGCGGAAAATTGAAAGGCAAGACAGCTATCATTACAGGCGGTGATAGTGGATTCGGCAGGGCGATTGCGGCAGCCTTTGCAAAGGAAGGTGCAAATCTTACAATTTTATACCTGAATGAGCATAGAGACGCAGAGGAAACCAAAGAGTATGTGGAAAAACTCGGTGCAAACTGCCAGCTTCTGTCCGGAGATTTACGGGATCCGTCTACCTCCAAGTCAGCAGTAGCTCATACTATTAAAACGTATCAACAATTGGATATAGTAGTGAATAATGCAGCTGTACAACCATATACCAAAGATATTATGGATGTATCGGACGAGCAACTGGAAAACACATTCCGCACGAATGTCTATCCACTTTTCTATATGACAAAGGCCGCGCTGCCTTATTTAAAATATGGCAGCTCTATAATCAGTACAACGTCTAGGGTTGCTTATGAAGGCGCACCAACCGTTATTGATTATTCAGCTTCCAAAGGTGCCATTGTTTCCTTTACCCGAACTATGGCGCTGTCTCTTGCAGAAAAAGGCATTCGTGTGAATGCTGTAGCGCCAGGACCGTCCTGGACACCGTTGAGTGTTAGTACCTATCCTCCAGATGATGTAGCGATCCTTGGGACAGATACCCCTATGGGGCGGGCCGCTCAGCCATTTGAAATTTCACCGGCATATGTTTATTTGGCTTCAAATGATTCAGCATATGTTACGGGACAGATACTCCACGTGAATGGCGGTCTAATTCGTTATTCATAGTCAGAAATTCTTTAGGCCATTCTATCAGATTATGTCGTTTTTTGTACATTTCCACTATTTTAATTTTTTTAGAGTTTACAAATTGGACATAATACACTAAAATATTAATACGAGTTATTTTTATAAAATAACTCGTATTAAATATGATTAACAGTCATTTAGAGAGGGAGGTACATACATGAAGGGAAATGTAATCGTCGGACAATCAGGTGGGCCAACAGCTGCTATCAATTCAAGTCTAGCGGGGGTATATCGTACAGCCAAAGACCGGGGGGCTGGCAAGGTTTATGGAATGCTCCATGGTATTCAGGGACTGTTACAAGAAAGATATGTTGATTTAGCAGAATTCATCATCACGGAACTGGATGCAGAATTACTAAAAAGAACTCCTGCTGCTTTTTTGGGTTCCTGCCGCTACAAACTTCCGGGAATCCACGAGAATAAGGCAGTATACGAAAAGATATTCAGTATTCTTGATAAGCTTGAAATTGAAGCCTTTATTTATATTGGCGGAAATGACTCTATGGACACAATTAAGAAACTTTCTGACTATGCCATTGTTACTGGACACTCAACTCGTTTCATCGGCTGTCCCAAGACGATTGACAATGACCTTTCCCTCACTGACCACACGCCAGGTTTTGGAAGTGCGGCAAAGTACATCGGAACCTCAGTAAAGGAAATTATACGAGACAGTTTCTGTCTGGAATATGAAAAGGGACTTGTATCGATTGTAGAAATTATGGGACGCAACGCCGGATGGCTGACAGGGGCTGCGGCTCTTGCAAGAGGTGAGGACTGTGCTGGGCCCGATTTAATTTACCTGCCCGAACTGCCTTTCGATATAGAGAAATTTGCCCTCAAAGTACGGGAGCTTCTCTCAAAGAAGTCATCAGTTGTAGTAGCCGTATCGGAAGGGATACGCCTTGAGGACGGACGTTATGTATGTGAGCTTGGTCAAAGCGTTGACTTTGTAGACGCATTCGGCCATAGACAACTTTCTGGCACCGCAAACTATCTGGTAAGCTATATTGCGGGAGAGATTGGCTGCAAAACACGTGCCATCGAGCTTAGCAGCCTGCAGCGTGCAGCTTCGCACTGCGCATCCCGGGTAGATATTCTGGAAGCATATCAGGTAGGCGGCGCAGCAGTAAAAGCTGCCGATGAAGGAGATTCCGGAAAAATGGTAATATTGAACCGTCTCTCAGACGACCCATATCAGAGCGGTACAGAATTAAAGGATGTCCATAAAATAGCTAACGACGAGAAACTGGTTCCCAGAAGCTGGGTGAATGAAGATGGAAACTATGTTACGGATGCATTTGTTAATTATGTCCGTCCCCTTATCCAGGGTGATGTATCTCCGGTTATGGTAGATGGTATTCCCAGACATTTGTTCCGTCCGATGTGAACCATTTTCGGTATTGTTCCGCCTAACAACTTCGTCCTTACCATCCAAGATAAACCTTCATGCGTAATTTCGAGCCGCATTTTTTATTGAAATTATCTTGGCTATTTCTTTATAAGATATTTGAACATTTTGCAGGAAAGAAATTAGTTATTATATATCCCAATCGGGGTATATTAAAGTCTAAGCTTAAATGAAAGGAGGATTTATCTATGAACAAATTTATTTTCAATGATTATTTTCATAAGCCAGAGGGGAAAATTGCCAAGCGGATGCTTTTTAAAAGCGATAATGTAATTGCCTTTGTTCTAAACATTGCAAAAGGGGAAATATTGCCGGGACACACACATCTGGAATCAACCCTTTTTCTTCAGGTAATGGAAGGTAATGCCAAGGTTGTCACGGATGGCAATGAAACCCCATTGCAGGTGGGCGAGTTGATGCAGGTTGATGGACAGGAAAGCTTACAGGTTATAAACACCGGTGAAGATGTCTTGCGCCTTTACGTCACAATTTCACCAATGGGTTCAGAAGCCTTTGCAACAGATGCAAATGTTTAATGGCTTATCTTTATTAAATAATATCTCGATAAATAGGAATTGCCATGTTATAATCAGCGCAGCTAATTTGTAAAAAAAGTATGATCTTCAGAATCATTGATTTATCAGTCTAAATGTAATATACTTTAAATCTATAAAAATAAACACGAGGTAATTAGTTAAAATGATCATATAATCTTATCCAGTTTTTATAAGTGACAGTAGTATAGACAAAGCGGACATATCTTTTAATATTCAAGGTATGCTGGTTTGTGCTACTTAAACTACTGTAAGTTTCGGATAGGATTATAATAGTGTCAATTTAACTGAAATTTGTATGGTGCTAAAGAACTGCTTCTGTTTTAAAATAGTTCTTTAATATTAGATTTCTATTATGAGACTTATAACCTTTCCGAGACTTTTAGTTTAGGAAAGGTTTTTGTTTTTAAAATGAAAGGATTAAAAGAAAATGAATAGAAACATAAATGAATACAATCTCCCGATGGAAAATTCAGGACCATATGGAATTACTGCAGGACATGACGGAGCTATGTGGTTTACAGAAAACAGAGGAAACAAAATAGGACGAATTACAACGGAAGGTGAAATTACAGAATATTTACTTCCGACCCCAGATGCACAGCCTCTAATTATAACAAAAGGAATTGATGGAGTTATATGGTTTACAGAATATAAAGCTAATAAGATAGGAAAAATTATTATAGAAGGAAAAGTTACAGAATATGATATACCTACAGCAGACTCAGGCCCTTACGGGATCACATTAGGTCCTGATGGAGCGATGTGGTTCACAGAGATTACTGGCAATAAAATTGGAAGAATCACAGTGAATGGGGAAATTAGAGAGTATGATTTACCTGACCTTGGTTCCTTTCCATCAATGATTACAGAAGGTTCAGATGGAGCACTTTGGTTTACAGAGAACCAAGGAAACAAGATCGGTAGAATTAGCATATCTGGGGGTATAGCTGAATTTAACATTCCAACGACAGCTTCTGGCCCGGTTGGAATTTGCAAAGGAGGAGATGATGCTGTTTGGTTCGTAGAAATAATAGGCAACAAAATAGGCCGAATTGCTACGTCGGGCCAATTTGCTGAATATTCACTGCCAACACAAGATGCGAAACCTCATGCAATTATATCGGGTAAAGAAGGTGAACTTTGGTTTACAGAATGGGGAAGTAACCAGATTGGCAGGATCAAATCATGTGGCGAAATAATTGAATATCAAATTCCCACAATAGATTCAGAACCCCATGGTCTCGTTCTTGGACCAGACGGAGCGATATGGTTTACAGAGGAATGTGGGAAGATTGGTCAGTTAATCTACTAACAAGTTGGATTCATATCTTTATCTATGATTTGAAATTACCTTTCAAAGGGGATACCGTAATAGGTAACGATGTTTAGATAGGGCAAAATGTAATGATTATGCCAGGAGGATTTATTATATGGAGCTGAAGCGGTTAACAGAACGCGTTTTTTATACTATGCATAGTAAAGAGGCAGATATGCCGGTTCTAGGATATATAAACGGACAAAAGTATTCTTTAATGGTGGATTCAGGTAACTCTAGAAGACATGTTGAATTATTTAATGATTCTATAACTAATAAAGGCTTAAGAAAACCAGACTTTATTGCAATTACACACTGGCATTGGGATCATACTTTCGGTATGAATGCAGTGGAAGGGATTACAATTGCCCACAAAAAAACGAATGATAAACTAGCAGAAATAGCTAAATGGAAATGGACAGATTCTGAAATGAAAAAGAGATTAGAAGCAAAAGTTGAGATTGAATTTGCTGATACTTGCATTCGGAAGGAATATCCCCTGCTTTCGGAGATACGGGTAACGACCTCGGATATCTCTTACAATAGAAATATGGAAATTGATCTGGGAGATATTATTGTAGAATTACATCATATCATATCTCCTCATAGTGAAGATTGTATTTGCATACTAATACCCCAAGAAAGAGTGTTATTTATTGGAGATGCTGTTGGAGTAGATTATTACAATAATTGCTATCTAGATAAAGATAAATTACGTTCTCTAATTACAGCAATTAAAAAATTTGACTTTGATATTTGTGTAATGGGACATGCTGAACCAGTAAGTAAACCTGATATTCTCAATATCATGAATTCTCTTCTGGACCGTTAAGGAAATATGATAGCATAAAGTAGTGTACGAAAAATGACAGTTATCAAAGGTTTGCTGTTAATAAATTTTCTCACAGGATTTAATATCCGGCTGAAAGAAAAGAATAGACAAGTACACAATATAGGGTGTACTATACAATCAGTATGATTAAAACTCATAAGGAGGCATTATGAATAAATTAATTAAAAATGGTATGATAGTTACAGATTCAGAAGTGTTTCAGGGAGATCTCCTTATAGAAGGTGAATTGATTAAGGCAGTCGGAAAAGATCTCCATGATGAAGATGCCGAGGTAATTGATGCCACAGGAAAGTATGTGATTCCGGGAGGTGTGGATGTTCATACCCATATGGATTTACAGGCTGGAAAGTATCGTGCGGTGGATGATTTTTATGATGGAACGGTTGCGGCAGCATGCGGAGGAACAACAACCATTGTAGACCATATGGCATTTGGTCCGGTTGGCTGCAGTCTGTGGCATCAGGTAGAAGAATATCACAGGCTGGCTGATGGCAAAGCGGTAGTTGATTATGGGTTTCACGGTGTGATTCAGCATGTGGATGAGACCATTCTGAAAGAAATGGGTGAAATTGCTGAAAAAGAGGGAATTACCAGCTTTAAGGTTTATACAACCTATGATTTAAAGTTGAGTGATGATGCCATATACCAGGTTATGAAGCAGGCAAAAAAAGATGGAATTGTGATTGCCGTACATTGTGAGAACGATGGTGTGATAACCCATCTTAAAAAGAGCTATGTAAAAAAAGGCTGTACGCAGCCAAAATACCACCCACTGAGCCGTCCGGCCCGCTGCGAGGCAGAAGCAGTGGACAGGCTGCTGCATATCGCAGCCATGGCAGGGGATGCACCGCTTTATATCGTGCACTTATCCAGCAAAGAGGGAATTTTCGAGGTCATGAAAGCGAGAGCTGCTCATCAGAAGAATTTTGCAGTGGAAACCTGCCCCCAGTATTTGACTCTGACTGATGAGATGTATGAAGATGACATAGAAGGATTTAAAGCAATCCTTTCTCCGCCTCTTCGCAAACAAGAGGACATTGATGCCATGTGGCAGGCACTGCAGGACAATGTGCTTGATACCATCGGAACCGATCACTGCCCCTTTCATTTCACTACAAAAAAACAGGCGGGCGCCAATGATTTTACCGCTTGTCCCAACGGCGCTCCCGGTGTGGAAGAACGTATGCTGGTTATTTTTTCAGAGGGGGTACAAAAGGGAAGAATTACACTTCCTCAGATGGTGAAATATTTGTGCACCAATCCTTCCCGCATGTACGGCATGTATCCGCAGAAGGGAACACTTTTACCGGGTTCTGATGGGGATGTGGTGATTTTAGACCCCAGTAAGGAACGCACTTTGACCCATGGGGATATGCACGGTACCACGGATTACACTTGTTACGAAGGAATGAAGGTAAAAGGTGATATTGACCTTGTACTGCTGAGAGGAAATGTTATTGTCAAGAATAATGAATTCCTTGGAAAGAAAGGTGACGGAAAATATTTGAAGCGCCATAAGAGCGTATTGGCAGAGGCTTGAAGCTGCTGATTGTTATATCTATAGTACAGCACCGGATTTACTGCAAAGGCAGAGGAGTTCGGGCTTAATGAAAGGGGCTGTTGCAAAATGCAAAAGTTCAACAAGATACGGTTTATGGCTGCTTGGTCAACGCCAATATCTTGTATGAAAAATTCATTTTGCAGCAGCCCCTTTTAAGGTTGGGGGAAAGAGGCGAAGGATATATCGTTCCCTGCGCCAACCTTTTTTCAGCTCTTATTGTTGATAGCTTTTATTATATTAAATTAGACATCGAAAAATAAGCGTTGTCATGCTATAATCAATATTGCTATTAAAGAACAAGGGTTAAATTGTTGGAAATATATCTTGACGCCAAAGAAATAACAAGCCCTACGGCCATGAGAATTACAATAACAAGAGAGGGACATACTTGAAAAAGATAGGTATCTACGTTTGTGGAAATGTTTCAAAAAAGTGTACAGCAAATGGATGCATGAGAGCATTCAATGAGAATCATGATTCTTTTAGAATCTATGATGAATCAGATTATAAACTGGCAGCATTTAATAACTGCAATGGATGTGATGAGGCTCCTATGGAAAGTCTTTTAACTAAAATTGAAAAGTTTAAAAAGGCGGATGTTGATACGATCCATCTGTCCTCATGTATTAGGAGCAAATGCGAGTATTATCAGGAATTTGTGGAAGAATTATCGAAAGACTTTGATGTGATAGGATATACTCACGGATCTGCCGAAGGAAAAAAGAATAATAATATTAATAAGAAAAAGTTAATTTCAGTAAAAAAATGATATTCATGTTGAAAATAAATGCCTCAGGAGGTAATCATGATTAAGGTTCAAAATTTGTCCTACTCATATCCGCAAAAGGATTTATATAAAAAAGTTTCATTTACAATAGAAGATGATGTGCATTGCGCATTGATTGGTACCAATGGTACAGGAAAAAGTACGTTACTGGATTTACTGATGGATCCTGAAGAGTATCTGTACGATGGAAAAATAGTAATTGAAAATACAGACAGAATCGGATATGTCAGCCAATTTTCTCAATTAGATCCAAAAGAAGATATGACCGTATTTCAATATATCAGCCATGAGTTTGTAAAGCATGAGCAGAAGCTATTTGACTTTTATAAGGAAATGGAGACTGCCGCAGATCTGGAAAAGGTCTTTGAGGGGTATCAAAAGGAATTAGATGAATGGAACGCCATTGATGGAGAGTCTTACGAAATCAATATTAAGAAGCAATTAAAGCTGGCTGATCTGCAAAAGTTAGAAGAACAGAAGATCAGCAGTCTGAGCGGCGGAGAATTTAAGCTGGTTCAGGTAATCAAAGAGATGATGCTGAGTCCAAGATTTCTTATTATGGACGAACCGGATGTGTTTTTGGATTTTAAACATCTCAATGCATTAAGAAACCTGATCAATGCCCACAAAGGAACGCTTCTCGTTATCACCCATAACCGGTACTTGTTAAACCATTGCTTTAACAAAATACTTCATATGGAAAATATGGATGTTCAGGAATTTGATGGAACCTATACCGAATATAATTATGAACTTCTTTCTACCAAGATTGATTTAGAAGAGGCAGCAGCTGCAGACCAGGCAGAAATTGACCGTCAGAGTAAAATCTTAGAAAAATCAAGGGTGAGAGCGTCGCAAATGGACAACGCCTCCCTTGGAAGAGCAGTGCATGCAAGACAGACCTTGGTGGACCGGCTGAAAGCAAGAAAAACAAAGGCTCCTTTCGTGGATATCAAACAGCCGGAGATTTATTTTGAACTGGAAAACGAAGTGACAGATGAAAAGATTCTGGAGTTGACGGATTACAGCGTTGCATTTGATGAGCAGCTTTTAGAACATGTGAATTTTGAAATGAAGCCTTCAGAGCATGTGGCAATTGTGGGGAGCAATGGAACCGGAAAAACAACAATGTTATGTGAAATTTTTGAAAATAAGAAAGACACCATCAGGATTAGTGAAGGTGCGAAGGTTGGTATGTTTTCCCAGATTACGGGCTCATTATATGACGATGGGAAAACGCTGCTTGAAATTTTCGAAGAAAAAGGTTTTCATACAAAAAGTGATATAGAGGACTATTTGAAAAAATATGGTTTTGAAGGAGATACCCTTGGTCAGAAAGTGAGTGAATTATCCGGCGGAGAAAAGGATCTGTTTCAACTAGGGGTACTCTCATTAGAAAAAGCCAACTTTCTTCTGCTTGATGAACCCACAGGGCATTTGGATGTTTATGCGCAGATTGCATTAGAAAAAGCAATTTCAGAGTACAAGGGTGCTATTCTTATGGTGTCCCATGATTATTATACGGTAGCCAATTGCATGGATTCTGTACTTTTGATGGAAGACAATACTGTGCGCAGAATGAGCATCCGTAAATTCCGGCAGATGATTTATGCCAATCATTTTGACAAAGATTATTTGCTGCTGGAGCAAAAGAAAAAAGAGACAGAAACCAGAATTCAGCAGTTGCTTCGAGCGAATGAATTTGAAACGGCGAAGGACTTGATGGAGATATTAGAAGAAATTATTAAAAAAATGAAGCCGCTTCGTTCTCTTTCGTAGAGCTTGACTGAACAGTCATAGAATGGAGAAACCAGTGAATACAGCACAAAAAATACAAACTCTGCGGAACCACCCGCTGATTGAATTATTAAAACACAACAAAGGAAATCCAAGAACTTTGATTTTCATGGAGCCTCTCTGGGGTATTCCGTATAACTTAATCGCACCTTTTGCCACATTATATATGTACACCCAGGGAATAACAGATGTTCAAATCGGATTAATTCTGTCGGTTTCCATGTTTGTTCAAGTGCTTTTTTCTTTCTTCGGCGGTATAATCACCGATAAGCTGGGGCGTAAATTTACGACCATGATGGGTGATTTCTTTGGCTGGGGTGTTGCTTGCCTGGTGTGGGCTGTTTCAGATAACTTTTGGCTCTTTTTAATTGCAGTTTTATTTAACAGCTTTGAGCAGATTAACCAGACCGCATGGTATTGTTTATTAATTGAAGATGCAGATTCCAAAGATTTGTTA
Organism: Hungatella sp. UBA4396; assembly: GCA_002389905.1. GTDB lineage: Bacteria > Bacillota > Clostridia > Lachnospirales > Lachnospiraceae > Lacrimispora. Next base: position 9,695 of record DGRE01000042.1, read on the forward strand.
GGAATATATACCTGGGTGAACATCGGCGGTTTGGTTGCTATCTTTTTTGCACCGATTTCAGGATTGCTGATAAATTCTTTTACCGTAGTTCCGGTTGTCCGTGTTTTATATCTTGTTTTCGCTGTAAATATGATGATTAAATCGTTTATTACGTTTCGGCGCTGTAAAGAAACCCGGCAGGGAAAGATTCGTATGGCCGAGACAAAGGATACCACTGTTTTACAGATGTTATATGAATACAAGGATCTGATACCCAAAGTGCTGATGAATAAAGAGATTATGAAGGTACTTGCCGTCTCGGTGATTTTACATATAACGACTCTTGTCAATACCAACTTCTTTAGCTTGTATGTAACCCAGAGACTGGGCATAGCGAATCGTTACCTGGCTTTTTTTCCTATTTTGAATGCAGCAGTGATGTTGATTTTCATGATTGGAATACAGCACCGTCTGGAATTCGTGAAATTTAAGATTCCTATGTGGATTGGTCTGGTATTGTATGCCGCATGTTCCATTCTTCTGATCATGACTCCAATTGGCAGTATGCCCTTTATTATCATTTATGTGTTTGTTGCAGCGGTAGCCAACGCCCTTGTAGTGCCTCGTAAAGATGCTTTGCTCCAGCTGAACATCAATCCGAAGGAGCGGGCCCGTATTAATGCTCTGATTATGTCCTTTACCATTGCTTTTGCCTCACCATTTGGTTACTTGGCCGGCTGGTTATCAAGTATTGACCGGCGCTTGCCATTTGTGTTTACATTTACTGTTTTCATTGTGGCAATCATTATCGTTGGCCGTATCCGTAATCCCGAATTTGCTAAGGAGTATGGGGAAGCAGAAAAGGGATAACCATAACCAGGTGCGTTTCTCCTGAAATGATATAAAATTCCAGGTAACCGTTCATAATAACAAAATGGATTTTCCGGGGATTAAATCTTACAATTAAGGAGTGTGATTGATATAAAATCGAAAAAATCAAACTCATTTACGCTGGTGCTGTTTACAGTTTATTTGCTGGCATTGATCTGGCTGATTCTCTTTAAGCTTCAATTTTCTGTTGCGGTAATGGATGAAGGGCGGATCGCCAATCTAATTCCTCTTCTGGGGTCTTTCGATGGCAGCGGCATGATTCATTTCAGCGAAATCAGAAATAACATTATTGCGTTCATACCTTTTGGAATTTATATCTGCATGCTGACAAGCAAATGGTCTTTTGCGAAAAAAGTTTTTGTGACTGCGGCTTTAACCCTGGCTTTTGAGATGACACAGTTCATTTTCGCAATTGGCAGAGCCGATATCACTGACGTATTCAGCAATACCCTGGGAGGGGTGATTGGGATGGGCATTTACGCTTTATTGTTTAAGTTAATGAAAGGCAGGACAAATAAGGTTTTAAACGTTATCGCCGGGGTACTGACAGCTTTAGCAATAGTGCTTGTGGTCTTTCTATTGGTAAATCACCGATGGATACGCATCAGATAGATATTATGCTGTACAAACTTCAACAAACAGGTTCAGGGCAATGACTGCCTGCTTAAATCCAAAAATAAAACAAAGGAGAAGAAACCATGATTACACCTTACCTTACATTCAACGGTAACTGCAAAGATGCACTGAATTTCTACCGCTCCGCTTTTCACTGCGATGAGCCAAAGGTTATGCCCTATGGTGACTATATGCCGGAGGGGTCAGAGACACCGCCTGAACTGCTGCGTACTTGGGTTATGCATGCCGAGATGGTCATTTGCGGCACCAACGTCTGGTTTGCTGATGAAGCCATACCGAATAAGAACGGTAATAACATCAAGCTAAGCGCCACGGTATCTACGGGCAAGGAAGCGGAGGCTGTTTTCCATGCGCTTTGCGTGGGCGGCCAGGTGACACTTCCGCCGACTGAGACTTTCTACAGTGTGTTCCACGCTGCAGTAACAGACCAGTTCGGCGTGGACTGGAATGTGGTGGCTGAAGAAGCACCTAAATAATTGGAGGGATAAGAATGAATAATGAACGTGTATATAGAATGAAGTTTTCCAGCGTTTACCCGATGTATATTCAGAAGGCCGAACGTAAAGGACGCACGAAAGAAGAAGTGGATACCGTCATACAATGGCTGACCGGCTACGATGAACAGGGATTGCAGTCTCAAATTAATGGAGAAGCTGACTTCGAGACATTCTTTATCCAGGCTCCTCAAATCAATCCCAATGCTTCCAAAATCACCGGAGTAATCTGCGGGGTTCGTGTGGAGGAAATCGAAGATCCGGTTATACAGAAGGTACGCTGGTTAGACAAATTGGTGGATGAATTGGCAAAAGGTAAGCCCATGGAGAAGGTGCTGAAATGACTAACTGGAAACGGAATGCAACATTATACATTATTGGGCAGTTCATGTCAATGTTCGGCTCAATGCTGGTGCAGCATGCCATAACCTGGCAGATCACGCTTGAAACTAAATCCGGTGTGATTATGACGCTGTTCACCTGCGCTGCATTATTGCCGATGACGCTGATTTCACCGTTTGCAGGGGTATGGGCCGATAGACACAACCGCAAACACCTTATCGTAATATCCGATGCATGTATCGCGCTGGTAACGCTGGGCCTGGCGGTCGCATACATCTCCGGTTATAAAACTGTATGGCTTATGTTTATCGTTGTGATTGCCCGGTCCTTTGGACAAGGTATACAGCAGCCCGCCGTATCCGCAATGATACCGCAAATGGTGCCAACGGACAGTTTGCAGCGGTTCAACGGCATACAAAGCTCAATCCAGTCGCTGAATATGTTCGCCGCACCGATGGTGGCAGGTGCATTGCTGTCCTTCCTGCCGATTGAGTATATTTTCTTCATTGATGTGGTAACTGCTGCAATAGGAATAAGTATAGTTTTGATATTTGTCAAGGTGTCCGGCGTTCCGCACACAGAGGAAATAAAGCATGGTATAAAGGCATATTTTCACGAACTGCGGGAAGGACTGCGGTATATCAATTCCAAAGCGTGGCTGAAAATTATTATCATTTACAGTGCGTTCTTCAGCTTTTTTGCCTCCCCCTCAGCTCTGCTTACTCCGCTTCAGACAGCCCGTACATTCGGTGATGATGTTTGGCGGCTGACCGCGATTGAGATTGTATTTTCCATCGGTGCAGTCATAGGCGGCATATTGATTTCCGTGTGGGGAGGATTCAAAAACAAGGCCCACACCATTGTGATGGCTTGTGCTTTATTCGGTTTGACTGGTTTTCTGCTCGGTGTCGTACCGGATTTTTGGGTATACCTAGGTGTCATGCTCATTTGCGGCGCTACAATGCCGATGTTCAACACGCCGAGTATGACGCTGCTTCAGAGCAAAATTGATCCGGACAAAATGGGGCGGGTATTCAGTGTAATGATGATGTTCAGCGGGTTAGCAATGCCCCTGGGAATGGCTGTATTCGGCCCCTTGAGTGATGTCATGCGAATTGAGTGGCTGTTGATTTCAACCGGTATGGTGATATTCCTCAGCGGCCTTGCGTTGCTTGGAGCGCGTTCATTGATTGAGATCGGTGAATCGTAGTATAAGCATTTATGAATGTTTTACCTTTTGCTTATATTTACAGATAGGAAACAAATTCTTGATAATCATATCTCAAGGAGGTAATTGATATGAAGAAGACACAAATAATAATAATATGTGCTCTGATGTTGTTAATAACTACAGGCTGCAGTGCAGAAAATAAAGTGACGGAACAGGAACCTGAAAGCTCCGTAACAATGACTAATAAAGCTGACAAGGAGCCAGATGCCCCCGATGTGTCTGTAGTCAGGATTGATAGCTATGAGAATCTGGAAATATCTGATTGGATGGATTCGGATACCGTCATTGTCTCAAAGGAAAACGAGTCGTTGGGAAAAATGACTTTGGAAGAATTAGCGGATTCTCATCCCAGAAGCCTATATCTGTATGATCTTAATACGAAGGAATATAAGCTGTTAAAAGAACAGGAAGATATTAATCTGGGCGGGGCAAAACTATCACCTGATAAGAAAAATCTTTTATACTATGGCTACAGCCTGGGCGATCCGTCATATTATGTGCTTAATATTGAGAATTTGAAAAGTTTTAGTATTTCAGGAGAACCTATCGGAAGTGCAGGGAGCGCAAAATGGGCTGATAAAGATACCATTATTGGAGCCGGATATATGAGTGGTGCCTATTATGCCACTATGGATGGACACATTGCTACTTTTAAGGAATTGGATCAAAAAGCTGTATTTATTATTGAGAAGATAAAAGATAGGGTTTATTATAACACGGCTGATGATACGGCATTGATGGCCGTAAATCAATCTGACAAGGAAATCGTGAATCTTGGTTTGACCAATGTTTCCGGGGTATATCCCTCTCCTGATGAAAATCAGATGCTGGTTTTACAATATAATGGATCAAAACAGGCTTTATCGCTTTGTGACAGGGACGGGGAAAATGTTAAAACCATTGCCGAAGGGATTGAACTTGACGGAGTATCCTGGTCTCCTGACCAGCGGATGATTGCTTACAGCATAAAGGGAGATGGAAGCAGTACTGAGGGCGGTGTTTTGTACATTTATGATATTTTAACGGGCAAGTCTACTGAGATTACGGCAGATATGGGAGCTGTAGTTACCTGCTGGAGCCCCTCCGGTGAGGAACTTGTTTATTCTCAGTGGGATGGAAAACAGTATCATAGCAGCATTGTTTATTTGGAATATTCCTTAAAGAAATAGCAGAGATATATCTTTACACGAAAGGGATGTCAGGTTCAAATGACATCCTTTTTGGTTTCTCAGGACATATTATGCGGAGTGGCTGTATAATAAAATACAAGAAGGATACGTTTTAGTAAGAAACCCCATGAATATTCATCAAATTAGTAAAATAGACTTGACGCCGGAAATTATTGATGGTATTGTTTTTTGGACCAAAATCCAACACCTATGCTATTGAGGTTAGAAAAATTAAATAAATACATATACTATTTTCAATTTACATTAAATCCTTATAGTGATGATGCAGAGCTGTCGTTACCTTCCAAAAGAAGTGTTAAATAAGAAGTTGTCTGAAAAAGATTGATAAATAGCAGAGGCGTAAAATAAACTGCTCCCTGTCAAAAAGTAAGGGGGCCATTTTTCTTGTAAGGTGGACTATTTTATAATGTTATATATTCTTACTGAGGACATATGTCGCTCTAAATAGACTGGCTTGGTCGAGCGTTAGATAAGAGATAAATTAAATAATACAGATTAGAAGGAGATTTTATGCAATTTAAAGATTTAAATATTATGCCTGATATTATAAAAGCATTGGAAAAGGAAAGTTACGATATTCCTACACCGATACAGGAAGAGGCAATACCTGTTATATTAAGCGGCAGGGATTTACTGGGATGTGCCCAGACAGGCACCGGAAAAACAGCTGCATTTGCTATACCAACGATTCAGCTGCTCAGTGAAGAAAAAGTACCTCATCGGGCAAAACAAAATATAAGGGCTCTAATCGTAACTCCGACCAGAGAGCTTGCACTGCAAATTTATGAAAGTTTTAATACTTATGGGAAATTCACCAATTTAAATTGTTGTGTAGTCTTTGGAGGAGTATCTCAAAAGCCCCAGGAGGAAAATTTAAAACAAAGGGTAGATATACTGGTGGCAACACCAGGAAGACTGCTTGCCCTAATCGATCAAAAGATAATAAGTATAGAACATATTAAAATATTTATATTGGACGAAGCTGACCGTATGCTGGATATGGGATTTATTCATGATGTTAAAAGGATCATTGCTAAAACACCTTTAAAAAAGCAAACATTACTTTTCTCGGCTACGATGCCGCCAGACATCGCCAAGCTGGCTGGTACAATTCTGAAGACTCCTGCAAAAATAGAAATCACTCCGGTATCATCGACAGTGGATACCATCGAGCAGTATCTGTATTTTGTTGATAAAGGTAATAAGAAGGATTTGCTTTTGCACATTCTGAAAGATCAAAACATAGTCTCAGCATTAGTATTTACACGTACCAAGCATGGGGCGGATCGGCTTATAAAACAATTATCGAGAAGTAACGTAACTGCACAGGCCATCCATGGGGATAAATCACAAGGGGCGCGTCAGAAAGCACTGAACAATTTTAAAAACAAAACATTGCGGATATTGATTGCAACAGATATCGCGGCAAGAGGAATCGACATCGATGAACTCACCCATGTGATAAATTATGACCTGCCAGATACACCGGAGACGTACGTTCATCGTATAGGGCGAACGGGCAGGGCAGGACTTGGCGGAACAGCAATCTCCTTCTGTGATTTTGATGAAATAGGACAACTTGACGATATTGAAAAGTTAATTGGAAAGAAATTAACAGAAATAAAAGATCATCCATATCCACTAAAGAATAATTTTCCGGCGGTAAAGGTTGTGCAGCCGAGAAGAGATGCATCAAAAACAGCGAAATCCCAAACCTCCTCCCGGAATACTTCATCAAAACCGGGTGCATCGTCAAAGAGAAGGACATTGCATACAGCTTCTACAGATGGCGTATCGTCAACAAAGAAAAAGTATCGAATGACAGCAGATGGAACATTGAAAGAAAAAAGGGGTTCTAATAAATTTTCAATGAAGGACAAGAAGTGGTAAATTTGGATATGTAAATAGTGTAACAAGTTCGTCTTATTTCGGATGATGTGGATGCCTCCCTTGCATCCATGAGTATGGAGCTGATGGCTGAGGCAATGGGACTTGGCACGCTGTATGTGGTTTTTTTTGCAGTGGCGGCAAAATTCAGCAAAAGGATTAGAAAAGAGCTTGGCCTTGCTAAAAAAGAGAAGGTGGTAACCTGTCTTGCAATGGGATATCCCGATGTTAAATATATGCGGACGGTTCCCAGAAAGAAAGCTGAAATTGTATGGAGATAAAAGCAAATGTTAAGGCAGCTATTTAAGAATAATTGGAGGCAATTTCATGCGCAGTGCAATAGAAAATAGAGTTTCACGGAGAAAATTTGAAAAGGAACCGATTACAGACAGGGATAAAGAAAATATTATTTCTCTTATTAATCAATTAAATGAAGTATCCGGCTTAACCATGGAATTCATAGAGGATGGAAGCGGTGCCTTTGGGAAGTTGAGAAAAAGCTATGGGTTATTTACCAATGTACGTTCTCTTATATTGATGAAAGGCAAGAAGAACGATAAAGATTTGAAGGAAAAGGTGGGGTATTACGGAGAAGATTTAGTTCTTGCTATAACTGATTCAGGCCTTGGAACATGCTGGGTTGGAGGCACCTTTGATAAGGACGAATTACCTATTGATAGCGGCGAGGAGTTGGCTTGTGTTGTAGTAGTAGGTAAAGTGGCATCTCCTTCTCTGACAGAAAAGGTGGTGCGGTCAGCCACACATAGGAAAGTAAAGAGTATGGAAGAACGAATCAAAAGTGATCAACCCTTGCCTCAATGGGTACAAAGCGGAATAAAAGCTGTACTATTGGCTCCAAGTGCAAAAAACACACAAAAAGTCATGTTTCAGTATAAGAACAGCACTTTAAGTGCTCAAATTGTGGATGACTATTCCATGGATCTGATTGATTTGGGGATAGCAAAGAAACATTTCGAGATAGGAGCAGGGGGAACGTTTGAATTTGGGAACGGAGGTATTTTTCGTTTGGATTCCCAGAAGAATGCAGGCGAAGATATCACATAAATATAGTGGAACATCAATTGTAAATAAAATATATACTTTTTAAGTAGAAATTAATAGTTCTTGTTTATATTAAGTTTTCAAAAATCTAGGTTTTTTAAAGACTATCTGCCATCGAATTTGGCTATCTCCCAATTTTGCCATGAACCGCTGACTTTCGAATATATCAGAAAGCTGGCGGTTTCTCTATGCACGATCTTATTCAATCATTACTGTGAAAAACCCTTATTTGGGGCAAAAAAATTTAGAAATATATTGACATTTATCTATGTATCTGCATATAATAATACATAGACGACTATCTATGTGAGGTGAAGCGTGATGGATAAATATAATGAGCATGTTGGATTGTTCAAGGCATTATCTGATGTAAACAGAATCATGATAGTAGATATGCTTTCCTGCGGCGAACTATGTGCGTGCAAGATACTGGAAAAATTTAATATTACACAGCCAACCCTGTCTCATCATATGAAAATACTTTGTGACTGTGGTTTGACAAAAGCACGGAAAGAGGGGAAATGGATGTACTACTCCCTGAATGAAAGTGTAGTACAGGATTTAAGAGGATTCCTGTGCACCATAACATCCAGCAAGGAAGATTGTATCTGTAAAGGAGGAGATTGCTGCTGTGGAAAAGAATAAGGAGCAGGGGATTGGTTTTTTTGAAAGATACTTGAGTTTTTGGGTAATTCTCTGCATGGTGACAGGAGTTTTAATCGGAAAATTTCTTCCTGGAATTCCAGAATTCTTGGGTAAATTTGAGTATGCGCAGGTATCTGCACCTATTGCGATACTCATTTGGCTGATGATTTATCCAATGATGATGAAGGTCAACTTTTCCAGTATTAAAAATGTGGGGAAGAACCCCAAAGGATTATTTGTTACATGGGTGACCAACTGGCTGATTAAACCCTTTACTATGTTTGGAATTGCGAGTTTCTTTTTTTATGTGGTCTTTAAGGGGCTTATTTCTCCAGAGCTGGCAAGGGATTATCTGGCAGGAGCAGTTTTGCTTGGAGCAGCACCGTGTACGGCAATGGTATTTGTATGGAGTCATTTGACAAAAGGCAATCCGGCTTATACAGTCGTTCAGGTGGCAACCAATGATTTGATTATTCTGGCTGCATTTACTCCGATTGTGGCATTTTTGCTAGGGGTCGGAGGCGTTTCCATACCTTGGGATACGCTTCTGCTTTCCGTAATACTGTTTGTTGTAATACCGCTTATTGCAGGTATCCTGACAAGAACATTTGTGGTTAAAAATAAAGGAGAAGAGTATTTCATCACAAGGTTCATTCCCAAATTCAACAATGTAACAGTTATCGGCTTATTACTGACACTTATCATTATTTTTTCATTTCAGGGAAATGTTATTTTAGAAAATCCTTTGCACATTGTGTTGATTGCAGTACCACTTATTATACAAACATTTTTCATATTCTTTATTGCTTATACTGCCTGTAAAGTTTTGAAACTGCCATATGATATTGCGGCCCCCGCCGGAATGATCGGGGCTTCAAACTTTTTTGAGCTTTCTGTAGCGGTTGCGATTTCTCTTTTTGGAGCAACCTCTCCGGTGGCACTGGCAACCATTGTCGGTGTGTTGGTAGAAGTTCCGGTAATGCTGATGCTGGTTAAAATAGCGAATGCTACGAAAGGTTGGTTTACCAAGTAATAATTGAATTAAGGGTGATGGAAAGCATATGAACTATTTAAAAATCATTATAAAAGGAGAGAATCTATTATGAAAACAATGTTTATTTATGAACCGGCTCTTTGCTGTGAAACAGGTGTATGCGGTGTCAGTGTTGATCCGGAGTTACTTAGAATTTCAACAGTTGTCAATAACCTAAAGAAGAAGGATGTAAAAATACAAAGATATAATCTGAACAGCAATCCCCAGGCATTCATTGACAATGCAGAGATTAATCAGTTGATTATGAAAGAGGGAGTAGAGGCTCTTCCTGCAACGGTGGTGGATGAAAAAATTGTTAAAACTCAGGAGTACCCGGCCAATGGGGAAATTGCAAAGCTGCTGGGAATACCGGAAGGTTATTTAGAGGCAGAACCCCAAGATGAAGGCGGCTGTTGCTGTGAGGGAGGTTGCTGTTAGTGGAATTGTTTGATTTAGATAAGATACAGTTTACTAAATACCTCTTTTTTACAGGAAAAGGCGGTGTTGGAAAGACCTCTGCAGCCTGTGCGGCTGCCGTAACCTTAGCGGACCATGGAAAAAGAGTATTGCTGATCAGTACGGACCCGGCTTCTAATTTACAGGATGTGTTCAGTATGGAACTGACTGGAAAAGGAACGCCGATTCCGGAGGTTCCCGGGCTTGTGGTGGCCAATCTGGATCCTTTGAAGGCGGCGGCTGATTACCGTGAAAGCGTGATTTCCCCATACCGGGGCAAATTGCCGGAATCCGTATTGAAAAATATGGAGGAGCAGCTTTCCGGCTCCTGTACTGTGGAAATTGCGGCATTTAACGAATTTTCAAACTTTATAACGGATGAAAAGGCCCAGGAAGAGTATGATCATATCATATTTGATACGGCTCCTACCGGCCACACACTCCGAATGCTTCAGCTTCCTTCTGCATGGAGTAATTTTATCAGTGAAAATACCCATGGTGCTTCCTGTCTTGGGCAGCTTTCCGGATTGGAGAGCAGAAAAGAAGTATATAAAAAGGCAGTCAGCACCCTGGCAAGCGGTGATATGACAACCTTGCTTTTGGTATCAAGACCGGAAACAGCTCCGTTAAAAGAAGCGGAACGTGCTGCAAAAGAACTTTCTGATATTGGGGTAAGCAACCAGATGATGATTATTAATGGGGTTTTGAGTTCTTATGATGATAAGATATCAGAGGGCCTGTATCAGAAACAGCAAAAGGCATTGGAACAAATGCCGGAGGAATTAAAGGAGCTGAAGCAGTATTATGTGCCTCTCCGCGCTTACAATATTACCGGCATGGAGAATGTGCGGAATTTGTTGGTGAAAGACAATTTTATATTAGTTAATACGGAGTTGCAGACAGAGAATATTCCAACCCTGGATGATGTAGTAGATGATTTATACAAAAGCGGTAAGAAAGTCATTTTTACTATGGGAAAAGGAGGAGTAGGCAAGACTACGATTGCTGCTGCAATTGCAATGGGGTTGTCTGCGAAAGGGGTAAAAGTACATTTAACAACCACGGATCCGGCGGCACATCTGAAGTTTGTTATGGAGGCTGACAGCGGAATCGGGATGAGCCACATTGATGAGAAGGAAGAACTGCACCGTTATCAGCAGGAGGTTCTTGCCAAGGCCAGGGAAACCATGTCAGAAGCCGATGTTGCCTATGTGGAGGAAGATTTGCGGTCTCCTTGCACCCAGGAAATTGCAGTTTTCCGTGCCTTTGCTGAGGTTGTTGAAAAGGCAGAAGACCAGGTTGTGGTGATCGACACCGCGCCCACCGGGCATACGCTGCTACTGTTAGACTCTACCCAAAGCTACCATAAAGAAGTGAAACGTACTCAGGGAGATGTTCCGGAAGCTGTTAAAAAGCTGCTGCCAAGACTTCGCAATGAAGAAGAAACAGCAGTTATTATTGTGACACTGGCGGAAACAACTCCTGTATTTGAGGCAATGAGATTAGAGGAGGACTTAGAACGGGCTGATATTGCTGTTAAATGGTGGGTGATCAATTCTTCTTTTTATGCCACAGAAACCACCAACCGGCTGTTAAAGGCAAAGGCAAGCCATGAAATCCAATGGATCAATAAGGTAAATGACATTTCCAAGGGGAATTTTGCTGTTATTGAGTGGAGTGCGGATGAGATTAAGGGAGAAAAGCTGCTTGATATTCAAAGAAAGGACCGGTGAATATGGTAAAAGTTGCATTTATCTGCGTTCATAATTCCTGCCGAAGCCAGATGGCCGAAGCTCTGTGCCGGCATTTGGCGGGAGATGTGTTTGAATGTTATTCTGCCGGAACAGAAACAAAACCTCAGATTAACCAGGACGCAGTTAGACTGATAAAACAGATTTATAATATTGATATGGAAAAGACCCAGCATTCAAAACTATTATCAGATATACCGCCGGTGGATATTGTTGTTACCATGGGATGTCATGTGGCCTGTCCCTATCTGCCGTGTAAGCATCGTGAGGACTGGGGACTGGAAGATCCAACCGGAAAAGGGGATGAAGCTTTTAAAAATACAATTGATATGATCCGGGAGAAGATTTTTGACTTAAAAAACAGATTAAACGATATCAAGGCTGTATAAGAAGCGGCCCTGACAAAGACATAAATGATTAGGAATCATTCCGAAGGAGGTACCTGTCATTATTTTAGATGAGACAACATTCCGTGTTGAACCGGAAAATGACAGCTTACTGATGAAAGCTGGTTATGCGAGGACAGAACTGTTATTTCAAGGTTCTGTCCTTGTCTGTATGATAGCACTGATTTTTTACATATCAATAAGACTGGCCGGTTTGGGAGGCTCCTCTTTTATTCGATTTACTTAACTCTCCCGGAGTGATTCCAAACTTCTTTTTAAAAGCCTCTGAAAAATGGCTTACATTTGTATATCCTACAGCAAAAGCTGTTTCGCTTACATTGTAATGATCCTGGCACAGAAGAGAAAAGGCTTTTTCTAATCTCTGTTCTCTTACATACTCGTAAACCGTCTTACCAAAGCATTGTTTAAAAGAACGTTTTAATTTGCAGTCATTCATATGAACCATATGAGATAACTCAAGTAATGTAGGCGGACAAGTCATTCGGTTTAACAGAATTTCACGAGCATATTTAAGCTGCTCCATATCGCACTTGGAAAGCTGATTAATTTGACTTTTTGATAAGTCTTGGCATAGTAATTTTTCAATATTAATAGATAACAATTCTAAAATTTGGCTTTCCAGCAGCAGGTTATTTAATTGATCTGTTTTTTGTAAAAAACAGGAATCAAGCTTCTTAATAATACTTTCTTCCAGAGCATCGCATTTAAAATCGTAATAATAGCACATATTCTTTTGAAATGAATGAAAGCCTATATCACCTTTTCCGGATACTGATTTACAGAAGCTATCAAAAGCAGCAGGACTGACCCAGATGGAGTACAATTGAATTTCCTTATCAGCATCATATTCAGAAGTGCCGGCTGCCTGTCCCAGAAACCCCATTGATGAATAGCCTGGCCGAAGTTCTATAGGGGTGCTGTTTACTTCTCCATAAATAGAACATTTCCGGCTATAGCTTAGTTCAAATACAGGAGCAGTTGTCTCTGCCTTCCTGTTTGTTTTATCCGGCAATGTGCCGGAAGAAAGCATAATATGTACGTCGGGACGTACAGCAATGATTTCTTTTGGGAATATATTTGAAGGTTCATATTTTAATGGTAAATACGTCATTTATCAGCTCCTGATTATTATGATTCGAACAAAGTTTTACTCCATGTCAGAATATCCTTTTAATTTTCATTATAGTTAGTTGTTGCTAACTTGTCAACAAATGTTTCTTTCCTCCGCCGCGGGGCAAATAAACTCCGCCTAAGGGCGGAAAAACTTTAAGCTTTTTTGTATACTTACTTTTATTAGCCTCATCTAACTTAAATATACATCATATTACGGAGGAATAGTGTGAAAGAAAGTAGAGGTCGGCCCAAAAGTGGCGCACTTGAACAAGCTGTCAAAAATGGCGGCTTTTGAAAAAGTAGATGATTAATGATGATTAGGAAGCCAGAGGTTCTTTTGGCGGAGGATATAATCCTTCCCGTTCTAATAACTTCAGGGCTTGCTTGATAGCCTTTGCTTTTTGCTTTTCAATTAAAGCTTCAGGCATATCGATTTTGTATAAATCGCTAGGATTCCACTTTTCACCAGTCGATAACATTTGGTAGATTGCAGTGAGAATCATTCGAGCGATAGCAACAATGGCTCTTTTCTTGCCACGGCGTTTTGTAAGAGATTCATATTTCTTTTTGTAGTAAGGAGACGTTTCGGATTTAACGGCTGCATGAGCACACTGTACTAATGCAGGTTTGAGGTAAACTCCAGCACGTGTGATTCGAACAGATTTCTTCTTACCGCCAGATTCGTTACTGCCAGGGACTAAACCATTTTTTGGGAATCAGTCATCTGATATCCTTCAATGGATTCAATCACTGCATCTTTTTTAGATTTGAGAGACCTAAGAAGCTTTGATGCGATTTCTTCATGATTGATAGAATTGCCAGATTGTTCAAGCAGATAGTCAATGATGGATGTGGATGACTTCCCAAAGATATCGGATACAACAGAATCTAAAGCGACATTACAAACAGTAAGCGCATTCTGATACCGATTCTTTTCACTGGAACGGCAGGAAACAAGCTTATAGCGATACCTTGTAAACTCACGCAAGATACGTATTTTTTTACAGGGAATGTAACTGCCTTTTACAAGTCCGAGACGGAACAAATCGCCAATCCATTTCGAATCCTTGGTGTCATCCTTGTTACCTTTTACAGCTTTTACCCACTTGGGGTTAGCGATTGTAACATTGATTTCATCTTCAAGAAGATTGAAGACGGGAACCCAGTATTTGCCAGTAGATTCCATGCAGACATAGCGGCAATCATTGTCAAGAAGCCACTGCTTGAATTCAAGTATAGAGTTATTAAAGGTGGAAAAACGTTTCTTTTGGTAGTCAGGTTCTACGCCACCAGAAGTTTTGATAATTGTGGCAACGAGAAAAGATTTGTGAACATCGACACCACAACAGGTATGATAAGTAACTTTCATGATCGAACTCCTTTCCCACTACAATATATTTATGGTTAA
>DGRE01000024.1 GCA_002389905.1 Hungatella sp. UBA4396
CATTCTCCACACATTTGGCCGCATAAGTGGCCAGTCTTGAACCCCTGTCAGGATGAAAGGTGTTGACTGCCTTAATAAGTCCAATGGTTCCTACTGAAAGAAGGTCTTCCATATCGTAATCTGTATTCTGATATTTTTTAGCCACATGGGCCACCAGGCGCATATTCCGTTCGATGAGTGTGGCTCTCGCCTCCTGATCCCCTTCCTGGTATCGTTCCAGACACTCTCGTTCCTCTCGCGCAGTTAAAGGTTTCGGAAAAGTTTTCAAAGAAAGCCACCTTAAACTTACTTACTCTCATTTTATGCCAGCGCGCGGGTTAAAGTGCTTTTACAAGAAATATTGGCTGGTACTTATTTTAATGGTGAAAAAGGCGAAGGCCTGTAAACGCCATAGCCATGCCGTATTGATCGCAGGTTTCAATCACTTGGTCATCACGGACAGAGCCTCCCGGCTGGGCCACATACTTGACTCCGCTCTTATAGGCCCGGTCAATGTTGTCGCCAAAGGGGAAGAAGGCATCAGAGCCTAAGGACACACCTGTCATACTGTCCAGCCACTTTCTTTTTTCTTCCTGAGTAAATACGTCAGGCTTGACCTTAAAAATGGATTCCCATCTTCCGTCTGCCAGCACATCCATATAATCCTCTCCAATGTATGTATCAATGGCATTGTCCCGGTCCGCCCGGCGGATTTCATCCACAAAGGAAAGCTCCAGAACCTGAGGGGACTGGCGCAGAAACCAGTTGTCAGCCTTGTTTCCGGCCAGTCTGGTGCAGTGGACTCTGGACTGCTGTCCCGCTCCGATTCCAATGGCCTGTCCTCCCTTTACAAAACACACGGAGTTGGACTGGGTGTATTTTAAGGTGATCAGGGAAATGATCAGGTCCAGTCTGGCTGAATCCGGGATATCCCGGTTCTTTGTCACCACATTTTTTAAAAGGTCTTCATTGATTTTCTGCTCATTTCTTCCCTGTTCAAAGGTGATCCCATAGACCTGTTTTTTCTCCAGAGGTTCCGGCTCATAGTCCGGGTCTATCTGGATCACGTTGTATTTACCGTTCTTCTTGGCATTTAAAATCTGCAATGCACCCGGCTCATACCCCGGCGCAATAACTCCGTCAGACACCTCCCGTTTGATCAGCCTGGCAGTGGAAACATCACAGGTATCAGACAGGCAGATAAAATCCCCAAAAGAGGACATCCGGTCCGCCCCCCTTGCCCTGGCATAAGCGCAGGCCAGAGGAGAAAGCTCCTCCAGATCATCTATCCAGCAGGCTCTGGCAAGAACACTGTCAAGAGGAAGTCCGACTCCCACACCTGCTGGAGAAACGTGTTTAAAGGAAGCCGCAGCAGGGAGGCCTGCCGCCTCCTTTAACTCCTTTACCAACTGCCAGCCATTAAAGGCATCTAAAAAGTTAATATACCCCGGACTGCCGCTCAGAACTTCAATGGGAAGACTTTCTCCGCCTGACATATAAATTCTGGACGGCTTCTGGTTTGGGTTGCATCCGTATTTTAACTGTAATTCCTTCATCTTCTGCACTCCTGTCATTTATTTTTATTTACAATCCGTGTCTCATAAAGACCTGATTCCACGTCAATGTATCTTACAAAAAGTGAAACCTTGTTTTGCTCATTGAGGCTTTCCCATATCATGGCGGTAAAGTCTTCTATATCATCAGAAAGCTCCACCAGCTTAGGCTCTCCCTCAAAGCTGGGAAGAGGATTTCCGTCATGCATATAAGTATGAATAAAACGGCCCTCCCCTGCCAGGGGATTTTCATAGGCAAAGGTATACCGGCAGCAGGAATCAGGGTTACCGTCATTGCTCTTTAAAATGGACATGGCATAGTTAAAATGGCCTTTTTCCATGTGGATGATGCCGGAAATACGGGGGGTATAATTAGGGCTGTCCGGCTCAAACTCCCTGGACCTTAAGGACTGTTCAAAGGTCAGCTGCCTGTCCATGCCCTCATAGATGGTGTCAGTCTGGTCCCCATTGGTCACGATAGTCTTATTTCCCATGACACGCACAGGCGCATAAATAATCAGACTTGGGTCTACCAGCTTTAAAGGATCAAAGGCCTGGGTCCGTATCCCCTCCCTCTCCTCCACAAAGATTCGGTTCCGGCTGTTGTCACTTCTCCCCATAATAAAGTAAGCGGCAACCGCCTTTCTTCCATCAGGTGTCCTTCCCATAATGATCCCTCTTCCCGGATAGGAATTGCTCATTAAATCTTCTCTTAAAGAAACCACATTCATCCTCCTTTTCCGTGTAAAAACACAAAAAACCGCCTGGGCATCCCATAGAAATGCCCAGGCGGTCGGCTTTTTTGTATCGTGCTCCCTGTGGTTTAATCCCACTGATCCGCCAGTCGCACGTACCTTTCCAACATCATATAATATTGTTGCTCAAAATGCAAGCATAATTTAAACTATTCATTCCGTATGGCAGCCAATGGGCTCAGCTTCATAGCCCGCAAAGCCGGGAAGAATCCCGCGGCCATGCCCACAAATACGGCAAACCAGATGGCTGTCATTCCAAGCCAGGGAGGAATTCTCGATAAATCTCCGGGCACACCTCCCATAAACCGTCCGGCAAGGATTTTATTAATGAGCAGGGATACCCCGTAGCTGAAGAGAATTCCCGTTATTCCTCCTAAAAAGCCGATAAAACCTGACTCCAGAAGAAACATATTCCTGATATTTCTCATATCACATCCCAAAACCTTTAAAATTCCAATTTCCTTTGTTCTCTCGTAAATGGACATCATCATGGTATTGGCAATTCCGATAGCAGCTACAAACAGGGAAACAGCTCCGATTCCTCCCAAAAGGGCCTGAACCATCTTAGCCTGCTTCTGGGACTGCTCCAGCCACTCCATATTGCTGTTGGCCTGATACCCCATATCTGTAATGGTCTTCTGCACTTCGGTCACATTGGCCATATCATCCACTTCCACAATAGCCTGCTGGTAAATGAAATAATTATAAGGCTTTCCCTTTTTATTGGTTGGCTGGTTGGGTATGGGCTTCTTTTTAAATATCTGCTTTAATTGGGACTTTAAAGCCTCCAGATCCACATATACCCCGTAACTGTAATTATTCCACTCTTCCAGCCCTCCCTCTACAAGCCCTGCTGTGGAAAGAAGGTACTTTTTCGGAGGCTTGACAGGACTGCCATCCGGTCCGGTGCCCCCGCCCTGGGAATTGTAATAAGCATCTGTGTCAAAAATCACAAACAAGGGCTTATTGATAAAGTCAACATCAGGAACAGAAGAAAAGTCTTCATAATAGCCATAACCGGAATTCATTTTCTTTGGGTTATGGAACTGCCTGGCTACCATGTTTCCAACAACCATCTTCAGTTCTTTATTTCCCGGTTCAGGATGTGTCCCTTCTTTTAAGGCAATGTTCTTCATATACCCTTCGCTGACACCCATGATATTGATATTGGCCTGATAGGCCCCCTGAAACATAAGGACATTAGTTTCCAGCAATGGAGAAGCGTCATTGACATGAGGAATTCGCCTAAACTGGTTAATCACCTCATCAGTCATATGATCAGGCTCACTGCTGCCGTCATTTCCGCCCCACATGGCATTGGAATATACGGTGATTTCCGTAAGGCTTCCATAAGAAGCAATTTGTTCCATGGTAAGCTCATTAAAACCAATACCTAAAGACACCATAACCACAATGGAAGCCGTACCGATCAAAACTCCCAGAACTGTTAAAAATGTTCTCAGCTTCCTGCGTCTTAAATTGTTTACACTCATGGAAAGCAAATCGCTAAATCTCATTATCTGTTTCCTCTCCCAGCTCCTGTTCCTTCTTTTTCCGCTTTTTCAGTATGAAAACAATTCCTCCCGCAGCAGCAATCACCACGACTACCAGCACCGGAATAAGGATTTTACCAGGTCCCGATGCGCCCTGAGCCTCTCCGTCTACGGGGAATTCCCCGGGATCATCTATATCAAAGCCAGGGTCCATAGGCTCTGTTACCATCAGGGTCAGTTCCTTTTCAACAGGCTCGCTGACCACTCCGTTTTCATCCTCGTAGGTAATTAGAATTTTCACCTTTCCGTCATCCATGGTAGGTGCGGCACCGGTGATCATAACATCTACATTCCCCGTCTCTCCCGGCTTAATATTTCCCACGTAGCTGCTGTTCTGCTGAATGCTGTCCCCTGCAAAAGATACCATTACATTGTATAGAAGTACCTTTCCTGTGTTATTAATGGGGAACATGACATTGGTTTCTGAGCCTACGGTGATGGAATCCGGCATCACTTCAACGGTTCCCGTATTCAAACGGGCTACCTGCCTGACCGGAATGTCTACTGTCACTTTTTCTTCGGCATTTTTAAATTCAGGGCTGTCATATTTTTCATTGATGGTTATGGCATAGGTTCTCTGGTCCACCCAGGCTCCTGCCTGCAGCTTTACCTTTAAATCCGTTGTCTGTCCTGCGCCAAGGTGATTGACAACAAAGGAGGAGGAGCCTGCATCTGTGGTAAATACCGCACTATCCGTCACCTTTTCCGATTCCAGGCTGAACAGGATGTTGCTGGCTGCAACGTGGTCGGAAGCATTTTTCATGTGAAGAATCAGTTCAAATTCTTCTCCTGCATAAATAGTTTCCGGAATGGTTTCAAAGCCGTCTACAATGATTCTGGCCCTTGTTCTGTCATTGGGGTCAAAATCTCCTATGTTTTCTTCTTTCTCCTTGTTCTGCACTTTTACGTAAAAAATCTGCTCTGTTTTCTGAACGTCTCCCTCTGTACTGTCCCGGTATTCTATGGTAAAGGTAATGGGGTAATACCCGCTGTATACATCTTTGCGGATAGCCATGCTGTAGGGTACTGCAACCGCCTCTCCGCCGCCGATCTTATCGTAATGCCTGTTGTAGCTTCCGTCGTTGATGTCAAAAGGAAATTTGGTGCTGTCCTGGTCAAGACCCATACGGATGTTTACATCAAAAGCTGTGATATTAGAGGAATTACGGAAGTTGATGTCAAAGTTCATGACTTGGGGGTAAACGCCGGAGGGTGTATTCTGGCCCTCTCCCAGTTCAAACCGGATATCTCCTTCTGATTCATCCGGCTCTGTAGGTGAGGTGGATTTTGTGATCCAGATGTTGACCTTTTCCCTCTTGAGAAAATTTCCGTCATTTTTTGAGGTTGCATTTTCCACAATTTCAATAGGAACTGAATAATATCCATCTGCAATATCTCTCCGGACCCTTCCGGTGATGGATATATTTTTAGTGCTTCCGTCTTTGACATTTCCAATCTTTTTATTATCAAAGGTATCGGTAGTGATTTCAAAAGGGAAAATGCTTCCGGTAAAGGTTTCCCCATCCTCAAATGCATCGCTTTCCTGATTTGCCAGAATTTCATCGAAACGGATTGCCACATTTTCCAAATCCCTGCCGTCAACATTGGTGAAAACCATGCTAATGGTCATGCTCTGCCCCGACTTACCCGAAGGAACCTTTTTTACATCAAGAAAATTATCTCCCCTCCATGCAAAAGCCGTCCCCGGCACAGACGAAATAACCATAATGACCGCAAGCAGCCATAACACTCCTTTTCTAACCCTCTTCATTCCCTGTATCCTCCTCTGCATCCTCATGGTGCTGTTCTTCAATCTTAAAAATCTTTCCATCTACGATATGAAACTGCCTGTCAGCAAATTGGGCGATATAATTATCATGGGTAACCATGATTAATGTCTGGTTCTGTTCCCTGACAATCCGCTGCATCAGATTCAATATTTCTTTGGTAGTCTTAGAATCCAGATTTCCCGTAGGCTCATCGGCAAAGATGATCTGGGGGTCTGAAGCCAGAGCTCTGGCAATGCCCACTCTCTGCTGCTGCCCTCCCGACATTTCATTAGCCAGATGCTTCATCTGTTTTTCCAATCCTACCAGCTTTATGTATTCCTTTGCTTTTTCATTCCTGATCTTCTTTGGCACTCCCCGAAAGGAAAGGGGAAGGGCCACATTTTCCACTGCATTCATGGTCTTTAACAGATTATAAGACTGAAAAATAAATCCCACATGCTTTCTTCGGAACGCAACCAAATGATTTTCCGAAAGCTTTTCAATATGCTTTCCGGCAATGACGATCTCTCCCTTTGAGGGCTTTTCCAGACCTGCCATCATATTCAAAAGGGTGGATTTACCGGAACCGGAAGGACCCACAATCGCACAAAACTCTCCCTTATATATGGTAAAATCCACGCCGTTCAGCGCATAAACCTTGGTATTTCCCACTTGATACACCTTATATAGATCCTTAACCTGGATCATAGGTGTTTTGCCTTTCACCAAAGCGGATACCTCCTTACTTCAACTTGTATACACATTATACAACAAGATATAAGAATCAGCCATCCTTAATTTTCTTACACTTTATTACATATTCCTTACAAGGAAAATGACGAAAAAAAATTATATTATAAATTTAAAAAAAGTGTGGAAATATTTGAATGAATACTATATAATGGGATAGACTTTGAAATCACAACGTAACAGATAAAGGAGATTCTTATGAGACATTTACTAAACCCTTTAGACTTTAGTGTTGAGGAGACACAGCATTTATTAGACTTATCAAAGGATATCGAAGAAAATCTTCCAAAATATTCCCATGTATGCGATGGAAAGAAATTAGCCACATTATTTTATGAGCCAAGTACAAGAACCCGTCTGAGTTTTGAAGCTGCTATGCTGAATCTGGGTGGCAGTGTACTGGGCTTTTCTTCTGCTGACTCCAGTTCCGCTGCAAAGGGAGAAAGCGTTGCAGATACCATCCGTGTCATCTCCTCTTATGCTGATATCTGCGCCATGAGGCACCCCAAGGAAGGCGCTCCTTTGGTAGCTGCCAATTACTCAACCATACCGGTCATCAATGCGGGGGACGGCGGTCACCAGCATCCGACCCAGACCCTGACTGATCTGCTTTCTATTAATTCTTTAAAAGGCCGTTTAAACAACTTAACCATCGGCCTCTGCGGTGACTTAAAATTCGGCCGTACGGTTCATTCTTTGATCAATGCGCTTGTACGATATGAAAACATCAAGTTTATCTTAATTTCCCCCCCAGAGTTACGGGTTCCTGAATACATCAGAGAAGATGTGCTGAGAGCCAACAATATGGAATTCGTCGAAATGGACAGTCTTGACAATGCCATGCCTGAACTTGATATCCTTTACATGACCCGTGTTCAGAAGGAACGCTTCTTTAATGAGGAAGATTACATCCGCTTAAAAGACTGCTACATTCTGGATAAGAAAAAAATGAAACTGGCGAAACAGGACATGTACGTGCTCCATCCTCTTCCCAGAGTCAATGAAATCTCCGTAGAAATCGATAGTGACCCGAGAGCAGCCTATTTCAAACAGGCACAGTACGGTGTTTATGTGCGAATGGCTCTTATCATGACATTATTGGAGGTAGAGAAACCATGTTAAATATCAGCGGATTAAAAGAAGGAATTGTATTAGACCATATTGAAGCCGGAAAAAGCCTGGAGATTTATTATAACCTGGGACTGGACAAGCTGGACTGCCAGGTGGCTATCATCAAAAATGCCAGAAGCAGCAAGATGGGAAGAAAAGATATCATTAAAATAGAAGGCGGCTTAGACCACATTGACTTAAATATTCTGGGTTTTATCGACCACACCATTACCGTTAACATTGTGCGGGACAATGCCATCGTTGAAAAGAAAACCTTAAGCCTTCCTAAAAAGATCACCAATGTAATTCACTGCAAAAACCCACGCTGCATTACCTCCATTGAGCAGGAACTGCCTCACACCTTCTATCTCACTGATGAGGAAAGCGAAACCTACCGCTGCAGATACTGCGAAGAAAAATATACGAAATAATTCCATTGTACCTGGAACCTCCTGATTGGAAGCTTCCAGGTGTTTTTTTTACCGGATCATGGCTTTTGTCCTACGACTACGACACCCCCGCCCTTCCGCTTTTCCAATTATCCAGTTATAGATAATATGCATTGCTGGGTAATCAAGGTTTAATAGGGGGTGGAGGTGACAATACATGATTGTCTATGATAGATTATGGGAAACCATGAAAAAGAAGAATATCAGCCAGTATCATCTGATCAAATACTGCAAAGTCAGTGCCGGGCAGATCGGACGCCTGAAAAAGAATAACTTTGTTTCCACTCACACCATTGATATGCTCTGCAGAATCTTGGATTGCAAGGTGGAAGAAATTATGGAATACCGGGTTGATATTGCGGAAAATGATAAGGCACAGAAAGAAAAAGATTCTTAATAACAGCCCATGTTTTCCAAAAGACTTCCGCCGCTTAAGTGATTACTTAGGCGGCGGAAGTTTTTTTAAGTTTTTTTCATATGTTCAGAAAAGTATCTTTTTAAATAAATTCTCCATTTTATCATAATGACATAAAAAGGAGTCTGCACTAGCTTCCAGCATCTCACTTTCACTGATCGTGGCAAAATAGAGCATGTAACCGTTATGCAAAGCAAGTTGGCGTATAAATTCTCTCTGAGTTCTACCATTTCCCTCCCTAAACGGATGGAGCGCATTAATTTCAGAAAAATAATAGGACACCTTTTTTATAAACTCGTCTTTAGGCAATCCAGCCAAATACCGTTCTTCCCTTAATTTACCAAATATCTCCTGTGCTTGCATATTGATAAATTGGACTTTGCAAAATAAATTTGATTTTGCTATATCAACAGTCCGCACTTTTCCAGCCCAGGAATATACATCCTGAAAAAGATATTTATGAATCAGTTGCAAATGCCTAAAGTCAAATTTGCCATTCACCGGTGTCTCCAGCAAATCATTTAATCTAAGCATTACTAATTTTTTCTCCGCTTCATAAAGTCTTTCCTGATCATGTATATTCAAATTATTTTTTAATACGTCCGAATCCGGATAGCAATAAATCTTATCGCTCACTCAGACCTCCATATATTCATCCAGCAGCTGCTTTCTTATTTGTTCTCTATCATCTGACTCTTGATACGATTTTAACAGTTCAATATCTTCTCCTGACAAATCCATGTTTTCCATAGCCATAGATGCTTGTATCTCTCCGACCATTTCCTCAGCGGTATAATTTTGAGGAAGCTTTATTTCAAACGGTATACTTTTTGTCAAAACAATCTGCTTTAACAACATATTTACTACTGATGATAAATTTGTTCCCAATTCTTCAAGAATTGCGCTTGCCTGCTCTTTTACCTTCTCATCTGTTCTTACCTGTAATTTAGCCAACTCAATCACCTCCTATCATACATTATACCCTTTTGTCATGACAACGTCAATACGTCTATACACCTTTGTAAAACAGATAATCTGCTTACAAATCAAAAAATTTCACACTCTTTTCCCGGCAGCTATTTGCTGTTTGGGCTAATGTGGATTTCCGCTTTCATCGGCTTGATCAATTCCGAACTTCCTGCTTTGATGGGCATTTTTACAGCATGGTTTCAGAAATGGTATCCTGCCCGCTATGCCAGAAGCTAGAAGCATGTTCTGCTATAACTTTTATCTATTTGCAAAACCCGGGTCAATGGATTTAAAATATTTCATAGAGCTATCACATTTTACCGAAAGGATACAAAAATGCCACCTTCCAATACAAATGAACAATTAATTATGCTGGGTACAGGCAACGCAACCGCAATTCACTGCTACAACACCTGCTACTTAATCCGCAATCCTGACTCCATGATTCTGGTTGACTGCGGAGGGGGAAATGGAATCCTGCGGCAGCTTCATGATTCCGGTATTAATTACAGAATGATTCATGACATTTTTATCACCCACGGCCACGCAGACCATCTCTTTGGATTGTTCTGGCTCATCCGGGTCATAGGAACCAGCATGAACAAAGGCGATTATACAGGAGATTTGCGGATCTACTGCCATAATGACCTCATCTCTGTCATCCGCACAATCGGTGAGCTCACCATTCAGCCCAAGTTCTATAAACATGTGGATAAAAGGATATTCCTCATAGGTGTTGAAGATAAGCAAGTCCTTCCTATCTGCGGATATGAATTTCATTTTTTTGATATACAATCAAAAAAGATGAAGCAATTTGGGTTTACCACTTCCTTAAAAAATGGTAAAAAACTCACATGTCTGGGTGATGAACCATGTACCGATGCAGGGCTTCCCTATGCCGCAGGCAGTGACTGGCTGCTTCGTGAGGTTTTATGCCTTTACAGGGATAAGGACATTTTTAAACCCTATGAAAAAAATCACGACACTGTAAAAGATGCCTGCACCTATGCAGAGCAATGGCAGGTTAAAAACCTCCTTCTCTACCATACAGAGGATAAACAGCTCCCCCAGCGAAAGGCTCTGTACCAGGAGGAAGGAAAACAGTATTTCACAGGCCGTCTTTTCATACCCGACGATCTGGAAGTCATTGACCTGTAACAAAAGAGAGAGGACGCACAAACAAACTGCGTCCTCTCTCGCCCTTATTTAAAAAACTTCACCGGCTCATATAGCTTCCGAATGGTTTTTACCAGGCCATTGCTGTCAAAATTTTGTATCAGAACATCACATACCTCAGGATTGGTGCCAAACACCACGCTTTTTTCCAGGTTCAGCATTTCCTTTAGATTTTCCAGCATATTTTTTCTGGTTGCTTCCTTATTATATATCTTTATATAAGAATATCCGGCGTACTCCTTTGAATCATAGGTCAATATTTTATACTCTTTTGTAAATCCTTCCCTCTCTAACCGGCTGTAAACCTCCGCGACTTTTTCCTTTAAATCAATTACCATAAAATAAATGACGTTTTCATTTTCTGGCAGCCTTCGTTTTACATAGTTCCGGTAATAGGACTTGCTCAATTTGCTGTAAATATCCTGTTCTGCCGAGTTCCTTAATTCCTCATAATAAATCACCAGCACATCATCCATTACAACATTGGCAAAATAGCCGACTCCCGACTGATCTAACACCTCTATGATGTCTTTAGACTGCTGGTAAGACAAGACGCAGGTCAAAAGATAGGACTTTTTCCGTATATCAAACAAAGCCGCCCCATCCATGACGATGACAGGAAGCTTTAAACGGATCGGGCCTATGGCCTCCATCAGTGAAGCGGGCGTTCTTCCAGTGGATACCGTAATATTGGCCCCTCTTTCAATCAGCCGGTTAAGCTCAACCATACCGTAAGGATTTAAATGCTCCTCCGCTGTCAGCAGCACCTCATCCACTCCCGACACAAACAGAATATCCTGGTTTCTTTTCCTTGGCAGATGAAAAGAATTCACAACAATGGAAATACCGATTCCTATGAGGGTCTCCAGCACACGGTTCATGACAAAAATATATGGGTTGTCATCTGCTATATGAACAACCGTAATGCTGAGAAAAACAACACATGCAAAATATGAAACATCCTTAAAATTAAGAAGGACTGTCGAATATATTACACATCCTGTTGCCAGAGATATGATCAGGTATGTGAGTGCAGTCATCTCCATTCCGTCCTTTAACAGATAGAGTTCGACCATAATGACAACCAGACCCCAGAATGCTCCGATAAACGTACCGATTGCCCTTTGCTTTGCCATTTTAGCCGTACTGTCTTTATAGGGCTGCATGCATTGGAGCACTGCCAGAGCCGAATAAAAGGGGCTTCCCTCCTGCCCTCTCAAATAATAAATGATAAAACAGATAAAAACCGCACACACAGAACGGATAATTCTCTGTCCTACTTTAGGAAATTTAAAGTCAATTCTTTTTTCTGCTTCCATTTTTTCACCCAGCCTTTAAAATGAGCAGGAACCGCCGTACAACCTCTGTCGGCGGTTCCTGCTTCCTTATGCCTGCTCAATGTAGTCGTCTACCATTTCAAAGAGCTCTTTTGTCTTCTCAGCCTTGTTCAGCTTGTTTTCTGCCTTTTCAGGCCCCATATTGCCGGTGGTGTTCATAACATGGCTTCCAAAAATATGAAACTCAGACACTTTGCCCTGTTCCTGCTGCTGCATGAATATGTTCCTCCTTTCCCACATACTCCGTATCTCTTCTTGATAGGGTGAATTCTACTTCTTTTTTACCGTCAATAACGATATATTCATTGATATATTCGATAAAATTCCGGAGACTGGGAGACATGCTGTTCTTTTCCCTGTAAGCAAACCAGGTATTTCTTAAAACCGGTTCCCCGTTTGAAAAATATACCGGAGTTTTTATCAGATCATAATCGCTGCGGTAATTTTCTGAAAGGAAACACCAGACATAGCCAAGCCCTCTGTCTGCTAACTGCCAGGCCACATCAATGTAGCCTGCGCTCATCCCTTCGGCCAATTCCTGGTCAAAGGTTTCTCTCCACCAGCGTTCCAGCATTTCTCTGGACCGGTCATTGGTCTTAAAATCAATGCGGGTCATATGGAGCAGATCCTGGATTTCAATAGGTTTCTTTGTCAGAATATAGGCGGGGCTTACCTCCACCTTCCGCTGAATCACAGGCCCCTCATAATCCCCTCTGATAAATGCCACATCCACATCTCCGTCGCATACCTTACGGAACAAAATATTGCTCTGCTCATCCTGAAGTTCAAATCTCACATCCGGGTTCTTTTTGGTGTATTCATATAGAATATCGGACAACACGTATTTATTATAAGTATAAGAAGTTCCGATTACAATAATATTTTTATTATCGGCCTTCATTTTCCGCAGCTCCATTCTGGTCTGGCTCATGAAAGAAATGTACTGCTGTGCCTTCCGCGCAAGCAGTTCCCCTTCTTTCGTAAATTCCACCCCTTTGGTGGTGCGGTCCACAATTTTTATCTGAAACTCCCCCTCAATGCTTTGAAGACGCTTTGTCAGGGAAGGCTGGGTAATATACAAACGATTGGCAACCTTTGTAATGTTCGGGGTCTTATACAGTTCGTATAGTATTTTCCAATCTGAATCTTTCATCTTATTCTCCTGGGGGATGCTGAATTGTAATTTACCATCTTATATTATTATAGCAAACTTACATCATTTAAACAAGCATTCCCCAGGTAAAACTCCGGGACTTTCCGTATTTAGCAAAGGATACCGAACACACCCGCTGCAGTTACCAGAACAAGCATAAGTAATCCGGCAAAAGCCACTCCAAACAGTTCTACAAACATCTTATTCTGGGGATGTTTTTTCTCTGCTTCCTTTTCCTGAGACACAGCCGCCATAATCAAAGCTCCCGCTGTTGAAATCGGACTGTAGCCTGTAATAGTACCTCCAACCACAACCGCTGCACAAAGTTCTACAGGATTGATACCCAGGCCGGTCGCTAACCCTCCGGTGGTCGGGATCAGAGTTGGAAAAACCACACCAAGACCCGAACTGAAAAATGACATAATCCCCGCTGCAATCGCCATAATGGGAGTTGCAGTTTTAGGAGTCATTAATTTCTCCAGACCGGCTACCAAGATATCAATGCCGCCGGAGGAGGTAATAATATTCATAAGAATACCCACACCTAACACCATTAATATAACATTCCACGGAACTGCCTGTACGCTTTTCTTTTCATCTCCTGCCCCAAGAAGGATCAAAACGCTTCCGACGAGAAAACCAGCCAGTCCTACGTTCCAGGAAAAGAACAAAACGCCTGCAAGTAATATAATCAGTCCAGCTAATGATATGAGCTGAGACTTATCAAAGGATTTTAATTCCCGTGATGTCTCCTTATGATTCGGATCAATCCTCCAGCCCTTATAATAAACATAAATGGCCACAAGAAGAAGGAATTCCGTAACCAGAAGACACCACCCCAGTGTCACTGTGCTCGCCTCAATTCCCTGTGATGCCATCAATTCCTGCACCACCAGAGCCTCAGGAGTCAGAGGACTCATACGCCCCGACTGTACCCCTACCTGGCCAATTAAAGACAGCATAATAGGGTTGATTCCCGCTGATATAGCAATGGGAACAGCAATAACCGGAATGATTGCCAGGGCCGGTATGGCTCCTGGTCCTACGGCGCAAATCACATATCCCATAATATACATAACAAAAGGAATCAGATAGGTCTTCTTTCCAACCATTCCCACCATTCTGTTTGCCAGATTGGACAGGGTTCCATTTCCGTTTAAAACTGCAAACATATATGTAATCCCGGTCATTTGCAAAAACAGGGAAGAACTGAAACCGCTGATCAGCTCTTTTCCGCTGATTCCATAAATAAGCCCCAAAACCATGGCAAATCCTATGGAAAGAATACCAACGTTAACATTACGTATGAAACCTAAAACAATTGCTGCAAACAATACGATTAACGATATCAATCCTAAATTCATGATAATCTCCTTTTCATTTGAAAATAATACATACCGGGCTTTCCGTATGTATAATCCTGCCTGTGTACTCCACTATCCCCTTATCCTCATCCAGCTTCATTTCAACAATTGTGTCACTGTCTTCATTAGCTGTATATAACAGGGAACCATCTTCATTAAAGGTAATAAAGCGAGGGGTCTTTCCCAATACAGGAGCATATCCAAGAGTTGTCATATAACCGGTATCCTGGTTAATTCTATATAAAACCAGGGATTCATGAATTCGGTTGGAACCTATTAAAATTCTTCCGGTCGGATCTATGATGGAAGCACTTGCCTGCCCTTCCCCTGTATAAGTATCTGGCAAGGTAGGAAGGATTTGGCGAGGCTCTAAGATTCCTTTTTCCTTATCAAAACCAAAGTAAGTCATGGTATTGTCTTTTTCATTAATCATATAAGCAAATTTATTAGTGGGGTGAAAGGCAATATGTCTGGGTTCAGCATACTGGCGCGCCTTAAATTGACAAGTTTCTGACAAACGGCCGTTTTCACTGTCAAACTTAAAAATTCTCACCTGTCCGTACCCCTGAGCCCGTCCCTGAGCCGGGGCTGCCAAATACGTTTTTGTCTGGTCCCAGATACACTGATGAACAAATGATATCTTGCCTTCCTCTCTGCCCTCATAAGAAACCTTATCTACAATCTCTCCAATGGAACCGTCACTGTTTCTTTTCAGGCTGTAAACAGCCCCACCCTGCAGGGCCGCCACAAGAAGGTATTCATTGGCTTTATCCGGAGTAATAAAAACAGGGTTTCGCCCTCCTATATCAACCGTATTAATATGTTCTAAAGTACCATCCTCTTTAATCTTGTAGCTGCTCACCTTACTTATATCCCCATGAACGGAATATAAGTATTTTTTTTCGTTATCAAATGTCTGATAAGAAGGATTTTCTTCCATATATAAACATTGTATTTCCTTCCAATCACCAGTTTTCTCACTGATTTCAAAAACCTTCAGTCCTTCTCCTCTGGCATTACGATCCCTTGTTGTCCGGCAACCCACATATGCATATTTCACATTTTTTCCTCCTGTTATCCTGTTTTTTTGTTAACTCCATCATAATAGAAACAGATTGAAAAATGAAATTCATATTCGAAAAAAAAGCCATTCCAAAGAGGAATGACTTTTAGTTGATTTGATAGAAATTTTCAGTAAAAGTGACGAAATCAGAGATGGCAACGCTTTTGAAACAGCGGTCTGAAATCATCATTGACACATTTCTAGAAATAGGAACCCCTTCCCGATCCAGTATTGGAATCATCTGGACCTTATCCTGATTGCAGCTCCATCTATCTCCAAAGAGAAAAGTGATCCCTAATCCATGTTCCACCATCTCTATAGCAATATCTGCATACGGAAACTTGTGCGCTTCATGAGGGAGGCTGCCAAAATACTGCTTCCACCATTGCTCTACTGTGCTTTTCACCATTGGATTAAAATAAGATTCAATTAAAGGAAGCTGTTCAATCTCATCAAGGGTGATTCCGTGGGGAGCAACCACATACAAATCTTCATGAAACAGAACAATATGTTCTCCCACAAAATGATAATCGCCGCAGATAATTCCAATATCAATGGTTCCGTCAATCAACTGCTTCATAATCACATCACTGGAATTAGGGACTGTCTGAAATTGCAGCTGATTATATTCTTTCATATATGCTTTTAACAGTTTGGGAAAATGGAGTCTGGCATAAGAGTTGGGAACGCCTATTGCCAGCAGTTCTTTTTCCAGGACCTCACTGTTAAAATGAACTTTTGTTTCATTAATAATATCCAGAACAATTCTGGCACGTCCCACCAGATATTTCCCCTGTTCTGTAAAAATCACCCCTTTACTGCTTCTCCTCACAATATCTGTTTCCCATTCTTTTTCCATACTCATGAGACGCTTGGTTAAAGAAGACTGGGACATATATAACATTTCTGCCGCTTTTGTAATGCTTTTGGTTTCATATAAAACCGTTAATATTTTCCAATCAAGGTTATCCATATCTGCCTTCACCCCAATCTTTCGAAAAAAGACCGCCATAAAACCCAACTTTCGTTGGCGGCGGTCTCATCGGTAGTGTACCAAAGCTTATTTTAACCCTTCTGCATAGAAAGCTGCTTTTTCAAATAAGATAACTGTCCCCCGCTTAAAATAATCTCTGTTTCATTATCGGATAATTCCAGTCTCACATCAAAGGAAAATCCTTTTGTTTTATTTTTTATGGTTATCCGTCTGGCCGCAATCTGGTCTAAGAAATTCTCAAATTCCAATTCATCTCCCAACTCAATCCTGTCATAATCCTCCGGATTCTCAAAGAGCATGGGAATGATTCCGTGATTGATCAAATTCCCCTTATGAATTCTGGCAATGCTTTTTGCAACCACCGCCTTAACGCCCAGAAACATGGGATTGATTGCCGCATGTTCTCTGGAAGAACCCTGCCCATAGTTTTCACCGCCAATGATAATGCTTTTTCCCATTTCCTTTGCCCGTGAAGCAAAGTCCGGATCATAACGGTGATAGCAGTACTGTGACATCAAAGGAATATTGGACCGCATACTGCTAAATTCCGCACTGGCGGGAGTGATGTCATCAGTGGTGATATTATCTCCTCCCTTTAAGCTGACAGAAATACACATGGAAGCTTCCGGCGCTTCTGGGATAGGGAGATATTTAATATTGGGACCTCTTACAATTTCTACTTTCTTTGCCTCTTCTTCGGAAAGAGGTTTGATAATCATGGAATCTTCAATGGTATAATGCTCCGGTTCCCTGATATCCTTTAACTTTATAATATCTGCCCCCATAATGTCCTCTGCGGATGCAAAGGTTCCCATTATGGCTGTTGCTGCCGCACTCTCCGGACTTACCAGGTAAATCTCTGCATTGGGATTTCCTGCACGCCCTTTAAAGTTCCGGTTGGAGGTACGTACTGCTACGCCTTCTGTCGCCGGGCTCTGTCCAATGGCACAGCATGGGCCGCAGGCCAGTTCCAACATACGGACGCCTGCATTTAACAGCATATCAATGTAACCATCCCGCATTAAATCACGGTATACCTGCTTAGAGGAAACAGCACAGGTACAGCTTACATTTTCATGGACAAAATGTCCTTCAAACACCAATGCAGCTTTGGCAATATCGGAGTAGCTGGCATTGGTACAGCTTCCTAAAAACACCTGCTGAACCGGCTTTTTCTCCACATCTTTGATGGGAATGACATTGTCCGGCTGGTGAGGACAGGCAATGAGGGGAACTAATTCATTTAAATTGATTTCTATGCAGTCGTCATATTCAGCATCCTCATCAGGTAAAAGTTCTATGTAATCCTCTTCCCGTTCCTGAGCTGCCATAAATTTACGAACCTGTTCATCTGCCGGAAAAATGGAAGTGGTTGCGCCCATTTCTGCTCCCATGTTTGCAATGGTAGCTCTCTCCGGAACCTCCAGCTTTGCCGCTCCCGGCCCCACATACTCGTATACATTGCCAAGACCGCCCTTGATGCTGACACGCCGCAGCATTTCCAGTATTACTTCCTTCGCATTGCATCCAGGCTGCAGCTCTCCGGTTAAATATACTTTCACCACCTTCGGCATACTAAGACGCATGGGAAGTCCTGTCATGGCAGTTGCCACATCCATACCGCCCACACCAATGCAGAGCATTCCTACGGAACCGCTGTGGGGGGTATGACTGTCCCCTCCCATACATATCTGGCCTGGAACGGCAAATCTGGATACCTGGATGGTGTGGCAGATTCCATTTCCCGGCCTTGATACATGGACGCCGAAACGTTTGGCTGCCGACTGAAGATAAATATGGTCATCAGGAGTTTTATGGTCCAGATATAATAAATTGTGATCCAGATGGCTTACACTGCAATCAATACCGATCCGGTCAAGGCCAATGGCCTCAAATGCTAAATATGTCATGACCGCATTAATATCGTGAGTCATTGTCTGGTCTACCTTGATAAAAACATCCTCTCCCGGCACCATGCTTCCTGAAACGTAATGTGATTCTATAATCTTTTTTGTTAAGGACTTGCCCATGTTTTTTCTCCCCGCAATCTGAGAATTAATATTTTACTATAATTGTAATTGTTTAAATTTTATCAAAAATAATATTCAAAGTATAATTGTTAAAAAGCATATCTCAATTACTTTTTGTTATGGCCTTATATCTTTTCAATGGTGTTAATTAAATAGTCAGTAAATTCTCTTGTACTGGCATCTTCTGTGAATGTAGTAAGTACTACTTCCTTCTCAGTTAATGTACAAATATCCAATGCATCTTCCAACTTCTTTTTCCTATCGGCAAAGCCAATATGTCCAAGCATCATTCCTACAGCTCTAATCAAACTGCAAGGATCTGCGTATTCACCTCTGCCGTGATCAATCAGAAACGGTGCCGTTCCATGAATTGCTTCAAACATCGCATATTTGTTGCCAATATTAGAGGAGGAAGCTGTCCCAAGACCGCCCTGATGCTCAGCTGCCACATCAGTTACGATATCTCCATATAAGTTAGGAAGCACAATTACTTCAATTCCTTTATTGAATTCCGGATCAAGCATCTTTGCAGACATCGCATCCACTAATCGCTCCTGAATTTCAATTTCCGGATATTCCTCACCAACTTTACGCACTGCTTTAATAAAGTTACCATCTGCCAGTTTAACAATATTGGCCTTTGTTACAATTGTAACATTCTTCTTTCCATTTTTCTTTGCAAACTCGAATGCGGCCCGGGCAATCCGTTCACTTCCTTGTTTGGTTTGCACTTTAAAGTCAACGGCCAGGTCTTCATTTACTTGAATTCCCTTATTTCCCCAAATATATTCTCCTTCAATATTCTCGCGGAAAAAAGTCCAGTCAATGCCTTTGTCTGGTATCCGGATAGGCCTTACTGCTGCGAAAAGTTCCAAGCCACGGCGCAATAAGCTGTTGGCGCTGACCAGATTCGGCCATGGCTCACCTGCACGGGGAGTTACCATTGGCCCCTTCAAAATAACATCACATTTTTTAATTTCAGCCATCACTTCGTCAGGAAGGGATTGCAATTTTGCCGCACGATTTTCAATGGTCATTCCTTCAATTTCAACGATTTCAATTTTTCCCTTTGCGATTTCCTCTTTTACAAGAACATTTAAAACTCTAATTGCCTCGCGCATAATAATCGGCCCAATTCCATCACCGGGAAGCACTCCCACAACAATCTTTTCCAGTTTGGAAAAATCTTTGACTTCTATGTCCGCTTTCATCCGTTCAATGCGTGCAAACTCCGATTCAATTAAGGCTGCAAACTCTTCCTGCGCTTTCTTTATCGCCTGATCCATAATTATTCCTCCACTAAAAACTTATTATTTTATATTTTGTATTTATAAAACTCATAAACTTACCGGGTACTTCAGCTCATCAAGCAATATCTATTCTGCCTGTATAACTGTTGTGAGTATCTTCCCTGTCTCTTCCATTAAATGAATGGTATAATTCTGATTTTTAATTTTTTCCCTGCTCCGGGCCAATATTTCGTCCGCCTCAGAGAATGGAAATGCACATATTCCATTTCTATCAGCTACGATAATATCACCCTGGTTCACCACAATCCCACCACAAGCTACGGGACATCCCCATCTGCCTTTACCGGTTTTCAGTGCTGTCCCAGGAGTCACTGCCCTGGCAAAAACCGGAATCCCGGCAGACTCACATCCGTCAATATCCCGAAATGCTCCATCGACAATAACACCGGTAACTCCAAGTTTTTTTGCACAGATACTGCGGTGGTCGCCCCAATAAGAACTTCTTTTATTTCCTTTTCCGGAAATCACAATAATATCTCCGGTTTTCGCATACAATAAGGCCTCTGCCACATATCCCCCTTCACCAACCGGCACATCAATGGTAAATGCGGTGCCAACAATCCGCCCATTGCCAACAATCTGCCTGATTTCCGAATCCATGGTTTGATAAAACTCCATCCCATCGCATAATTCCGGAACAGAATATTGCGCAATCTGCAGCATTAAATCATCCTTGCTCATCATCCCCTCCATCATTTTTATAATAATTTATCAAACATCCGGAAAGGAGAATATGCTTTTCTTCTGAAGTCATCTTACCGACATTACAGAAATAGACTTTACCAGTGCCATCTAATACTTCAACTGGAATCTGGTCAGACCCAGACTGTACATAATCCCGGATACCTTTTATTAATAAATAGGTTCCATCTTTCAACTCCAGCTTTTCATTGGTCTGAAGGGGTAAAATCCCCCAATTAATCAAATTAGACCGATAGCGTTTCGTTGCATAAGAATTTGTTAAATTCGCCATACCACCCAGCACTTTTTGACAACTTGCAGCTTGTTCCCGGGATGATCCGTCACCGATTTCATCTGCTGCCATAATACTGCCCACCGTAATTTCCTCCGGCTGACACTTCAAATCTGCACACAGCTGAGTGAGCAGGGCAGAACATTGAGAATCCGAGATTATCCCCCCCTTCTGACGTTCTTCATTGCAAATTCTTATCTCTTTCGCCTTTTTGACATATTCCGGATCTCTGCTGATCATCGTATACTCAGAAATTTTCTGTGGATTTGAACGATAAGAAGATGCATCCCCAGACGGTATTAACTCATCCGTTGTAACCGAGCCCTGATAAGAACCTGCAACCCGCAAAAGAATATGCTTTCCAAATCCGCTAAATTCAGGCCAATCGGCAATATTGGGTCCCATTTTCAACTCATGATCCGGATCTCCCTTCTGGAAGTTATCAAATACCTGGTTTTCATATATAGCCCCATTATAGTTATAAGCCAATGATTGATATTCCACATCCAGTTCTGTGGCTGCAGTCAATCTCCCTTTATTCCGAACCGTAGCTGCAATTGATCTGGCATCCATGAGAATGGAGGCTGCCATTTGTCCTTGACCAGGTTTGGAGCCTTCACGATTTGCATAATTTCTTGTCATATGCCTGATACTTACCTGGTTATCTGCCGGCACATCTGTGACACCAAAACATGGTCCGCAGATACATGGCCTGATTGCTGCTCCGTTAACAGACAGACGATTTATTATTCCAGACTCCATCAATGCATAATTGACCGGCTGACTGGATGGATTAATACCGAGCCGGATTCCCCCGCCGTTTATGGCACTGCCTTCCAAAATATCTGTCATCGCAACAATATTTTCAAACATTCCGCCAGCACATCCGCTGACCAGAGCCTGGTCTGCAACAAATTCCCCATCTCTGATATGATCCATAATGAAAAAGCGATTGCCCTGATTTCCCTTAATACGGTTCCCTTCCTTTTCCACCTCACCCAGATACTTCTCCGGATCAGCTTTAAATTCACAAATCTTAACCACATTACTGGGATGAAAAGGCAGAGCCATCATACTTTCAACTTCTGACAAATTGATTTCAATCATGCCATCATAGTATGCAACCCCCTTAGGTTTCAGCTCACAATAGTCTTCTTCCCGCTGATGTATCTGCAAATAGTCTTTCACCAAATCATCCGTACACCAAACACTTGACAATGCAGCACTCTCTGTTGTCATCACATCAATTCCCATGCGGAATTCAACAGATAACTGGGATATACCATCACCGACAAACTCCAGAATCTTGTTCTTGTTAAATCCTTTTTTAAAGGTTGCACCAATCAGTACCAGAGCCACATCCATAGGTCCTATCCCAGGCCTGGGAGCACCTGTCAGCTTAACAGCAAGAATTGGCGGCCGGGAAATATCATAGGTTTTACCCAAAAGCTGTTTTACAACTTCACCGCCGCCTTCACCAATCCCCATGGTTCCCAAAGCTCCATATCTTGTATGGCTGTCAGACCCTAAAATCATCTTTCCACATCCAGCCATACGTTCTCTCATATATTGATGTAAAACACCGCCATATGGCGGCAAAAAAATGCCGCCGTATTTTTTGGCATTATCCAGGCCAAAAACATGATCATCCTCGTTGATTGTCCCTCCAACTGCACATAATGTATGATGGCAGTTGGACAATACATAAGGAACCGGAAATTCTTTCAACCCGCTGGCCCTGGCAGTCTGGAGAATATTTACGTAATTATTGTCTGGTGATACTAATGCGTCAAATTTTAATTTTAACTCATCCATGTTATCACTTTGATTATGAGACTCCAAAATCTGGTAAGAAATCGTGTTCTTTTCGGCCTCTTCTCTGGTGATTTGAACATCTGCATGATTTCCATCGGCAGTCAAAAACACACCATGTTCTATTAATTCTATCATTTGAATCCTCCCACACATTCATAATGCTGATTATTCATTCACTTGTGATTTGATATAAAAAAATCCCTATTTCTATCCTTTCTTATTTGTTTTAATTTTAACAGAATCAGTGCCGGAAAGGAAATGATATAATGGAATGAATTCATAACCAATTTTTATTTTGAATGTACAAATCCTATGAACTCAGCATCATACTCCTAAAAAAGTTAAGGCCTGATAAGCACTGGCCGGACTGGTATAGACAGATGCATGTTGAGCCACATATCCATTGATTGCCTCAGACATAGAAATCTGAGCCAATACAATCTTGTCATATTCAGGGTCAAGCTCTTCCACCATCCTGAGAATCAATTCATTGCACAGTTTCATATTCCCTTTTTCTGCAGCATCATAAGCCCCTGGAACCACAATCATATCCACTTGTTTGGATGTTCCATTTTTTTTACAGTATGACAGATACAGATTCTTTGTTGTTTCCACTGTTCCTTCAAACGTACATAATATAGCGGTTTTTCCACTTTGTTTTGAAACCGCATCAAGCATAGCCCCATCCGGACATATGATCGGGACTGACAACAGTTGCGAAAAAGCATTAACATGTGCCGAGAAAATGGTACAGGTAAGGATAATTCCATCCGCTCCGTCAACACAAGCCTGTACAAGCATATGAAACATTCTCCCAACTGACGCATCCGTCAGTTTACCATCTCGTCTCACATGTTCTAACAGCTGGCTGTCCAGATAATTTCTCACCTCTATGTCGGGGGCATTTTGCATTAAATACCGGGTCATAGGATTTACCGCATTTAAAGTTACACTAACTAACGCAATTTTTTTCATCCCCATCTCCTATTAGTTAATAATAATATCAGCAAGTCTTCTTTGGGGTACATAATCCACAATATCCAGAAATTCATCGCGGGATATCACTCTGCTTTCATCATAGCTGCGATAACTGCGGTTTTGTTTTAATAAGTTTTTCAGCATTTTTATTTACTCCTTTTCAGTCATAACAACTGCACGGTCAAAGAAATCGACCTGTCCAAAATTGCCGGATTTCAAAATCAACCGTACAGCCGGAGCTTCAACTGGTATCATAACCGGCACTCCCGGGGCAATACTGTCCAGAATATAAAATGTTTGATACCCCAAAGCCTTTGTAACTGCCCCAGATGTCTCCCCACCAGCAACGATAATTCTACTGCGGCCATTAGCTGCCGCTGTTACTGCCAATGAAGATATTAAAGATTCAATTGCTGATGCTATTTTTGTAATTCCATAAGTTTGATTTTCTACAATTTCTATAGCACTGGCTGAACTATAGATCAGCGGCGTTGTGGTTTGTTGTTCGACCCATTCCCAGATGGTTTCTGCAGTCACCTCGCCTGTAAGTAATTTCTGGGGTTCTATGCGGTAAGACGGATAGCCTTTCTCTTTAAAATCAGCTATTTGTTTTAATGTTACAGCGGAGCAGCTTCCCGCCAATACAATCCCTTTCCCTTCGGTACTCATATCATGCATTTGAACATTATTATCCTGGCCTGACTGTTTCATTACTTGTGCCAGGGCTCCTCCCAGACCTGAACCGCCTGTAAAAAAACGGCACTCTGAAAAAGCTTTAGCAATATTGATTCCATGTTCATCTTGATAATAGTCCGGAACCAGATAGAATCTGTTTTTATTTTGTTGGCAGAGCTGTTTCAAGATAAGTGCATGACTTTCTGTCATGGATTCGTCTATCACTTCACAGCGATATTTTCCTTGTTCTTTCATCAACTCAGGAATACTGGATTTTGTCATAGGTGTCAAAGGATGATCCTTCATATGGCTTTCATGCAAAAGGACATTACCAACATATATTTGACCACGCTTAACCGTTCTGCCATTTACAGGCAATGATAGGCAAAGCAGGGTATATGGAATATCAAATGCATCCATCACCGCATCAATAACCGGCCCGATATTCCCTTCCGAAGTAGAATCAAATGTTGAGCAATACTTAAAATAAAATTTCTGGGAACCAATTCCATCCAACCACCGAAATGCATCCATAGACTGACCAACGGCTTTATCCCGCTCAATCGTTCTCGTCTTAAGGGCAATCACAACACACTGAATTTCTTCTGATATTGTGGTATTTTCAGTAGGTAATTCATTTATTAACAACGTTTCCATACCTGCCTGCCTAAAAAAAGAAGCGATATCCGATGCTCCGGTAAAATCGTCTGCAACACAACCAATCTTAATATCACGCATTCTAATCCCTCCTTTTTTTATAATAATTCCCCGACAGGAAATCATCAACGATTTCAGGTGCTACTTCTTGCAAACGGATATTTCCCAGGTTAGCTAAAATATTCATTTTGCAAACATTCTCCGTAATTTCCAGCGCAGACTGGCATTCAGCCAAATCCTGATCATAAACCAGCACGCCGTGATTTTTCATTAAAATGACACTGGTTTGTTCACAGGCCTCCCGGACGGATGCTGCTAATTGTATACTGCCGGCGTGGTGATAAGGAATTACAGCAACTGTATTATTATAGTACATAGATTCAATAAACAGGTGGGGTTTAAGCTCTATTTCAGAACACGCACACATTGTAGAATAAAATGGCGAAGTATGAACAATTGCATGAACGTCCGGCCTGGCCTTATATACTTCCAAATGCATACCGGTTTCTTTCGACGGCTTTTTGTTTCCTTCCAAAATCTTTCCTGATAAGTCACAGATAATGATATCATCTTCTTTTAAATCTCCAATTACCGTACCGCTTGCAGTAATGTAAATTTTATCATTGAACCTGACACTGATATTACCGGAAGTCCCCCACGTCAAATTTTTTTCCATAATCCATCGCCCAGTTTTTATGATTGCTTCTTTCATCTTCCCTCCAACATCAACAGGCAGCGGACACATCCATCCGCCGCCATAGTTATTCAAAATCATCCAACAATTCGTTTTACTACTGCATCTGTGAAACCAGTTGTACTCTCGCTGCCGCCCATGTCTGGTGTCAGAATTCCATCTTCCATGGTAGAAAGAATTGCTTTCTGCATTGTATCTGCAGCTTCTGCAAACACCTTGTCATTTCTATTTACTGAAAGCCACTCAAACATCATAACTGCCGATAACATAAGTCCAACCGGATTGGCGATATTTTTACCGGCAATATCAGGGGCTGAACCATGTGCCGCCTGCGCCATGCATTGTGTTGCATTGGTATTAATTGCCGGGCCCAATCCCAGACTGCCAGTCAATTCACCGGCCAAATCAGATAAAATATCTCCAAATAAATTTGTTGCTACAATTACATCAAAATCCTTTAAACGCCTAACCATATGAACAGTCATTGCATCAATATGAAAATCATCAATTTTTACTTCCGGATAATACTTTGCACCGATCTCACAAATAACTGAGCGGAACAGTCCATAAGACCACTGAATTACATTTGCTTTATGTACAATGGTCAGATGTTTTTTTCTCTTCAGGGCCAGCTTAAACGCTTCATGGGCCACACGTTCCGTTGCTTGTCTGGTAAAAACACAATTAAGAATTACCATGTCCGGATTCGGCATAAACTCGCCCCACCCCCGATACATGTTCCTGTCAGGCAAACTGCCTTCTGAATTTTCTCTGACAACAATCACATCTGCTTCACCTACCCGGCTGTTTACTCCAGGATAAGTTTTTGCCGGTCTTACATTGGAAAACAGGTCAAAATAATGTCTCATGGTGCCACTTGGATTTGCACGGCTAAAATGGGGTTCCGGGTATGAAGCTGAGTCATGGGGGGCAAAAACCCAAGCGTCACAAGTTTTGAGTCCTTCTTTTGTCACTTCTGGAACCGGATCGTTATACTCTTTAATCCCTTCCCAGCCCATTGGATATACCGGGAATTCGACCGATAAATTATGCTTTTTAACTGCTGCTTTCATAACTACTTCTGTTGCTTTTGTAATCTCAGGACCAATTCCATCTCCATAAAGTAAACCAATCTTATAATCCATAACTATATAACTCCTTTCCAACGCCTTATGTAATTTGTTTCTTGTAAGAACATCATACTGAAAAGAGTCATAGAAGTAAAATGCTTATTAAGGCATCCAGTACATGGTTTATCACTCATGCAAAAAACTTTTTTTTAACAATTCAATAAAAAAACGCTGGGAACTTGTCAATCCTTCCCGACAACCAAAAATTGCACCGATGTCCCAAAACACACCTTCTTTCGACAACGAATACAAATTGGGCTTTTCCATTGGTGAAGAAAGAAGAATCGTTGATTCAGGAACAATCGTCAAACCCATCCCTGTTGTAGACAATCGATAAGCAGTCTCATTGCTGGTTGTTTCAAAGACAGATAAAGGTTTTACTCTCGCTTTCATAAACAGAACTTCGATAGCCGTCCGAATGCCATGTCCCTTTTTCAGCAGCAGATAATCATGGCAAGAACAATTGGTCAACTCAATATAATTACGGTTGCCATCCTTTACAC
This sequence comes from Hungatella sp. UBA4396, assembly GCA_002389905.1. GTDB lineage: Bacteria > Bacillota > Clostridia > Lachnospirales > Lachnospiraceae > Lacrimispora. The sequence continues at coordinate 27,155 of DGRE01000024.1, forward strand.
CTTTCTCTAACGGATGTCCTGATACAAGAACCAATTCCTCCCTGCAAACAACCTCTGAATGCAGTTTTTCACTGGTAACAGGTAATGGCAGAATTCCTAAATCACATTTTCCATTTAAAACCTGTTCTTCAATAACTGATGATTTGGCTTCTACCGTTTTAATCTCTATGGACGGATACTTCTTCTTAAATTCCGGTAAAATGTAAGGTAAAAAAAAGGCTGCTCTGGCATTAGATATCCCAACAGTCAGATGGCCCTTTTTTTCATTGATGATATCCTTTACATCCTGCTTTAATTTTTCATTCAATGAAAGGACTGTTTTAGCCGTATCAACATAAGTTTCCCCAACGGCAGTCAAAGAAATGGGAATTGTATTCCGATTAAATATTTTTGCACCCAAATCTTCTTCTATTTTCGCAATATAATGGCTTAACGATGATTGGGTTATATATAATTCATTAGCTGCTTTCGTAATACTCTTGAGCTCTGCCACTTTAACAATATATTGGTATTGTCTGAAACCCACTTTATCTCCCTTTCCAAAGCCAAACAGGGAATAAGGAGAGATATCCACCTTATTCCCGGATTTGGCAATTACTCTCTTATATAAACAGTTCCGTCCATAATCCGCCGCGCAGTTCTCTGAACACCTACTCCAGGCAGTTCCATCGTTCCATTTTCCAATCTCAAATCAGGCACCATTGTCATGATTCCGCTGGGATGTCCGATCCGAACCAGACCCTTTTGGCCGTCCTTACCCAATATTTTCTGTACAACAGAACCTTCCATGGCAGCTGCCACACTGATTGCACTGGCAGATGTAAGAGGGCAGGCCTTATGACATTTGAATACCGAAATAACCCTTGCACACACATCCATGTCAGATTCTTTTACTTCAGCACCTGTAATATCAATATACGACTGCGGACTTGTTACAAATCCAACCTTCGGAACAGCCGGACTATTTTTAGAAGCATCCTCTAAGTCTTTTGCAAACCCCATCAGACAAGCTGCCGCTCCGCGAATCTTTTCCAGCAGATCACTGACTTCTTTATTATTGTTCACATCTTCGGGCAGCTCGGTTCCAGACATACCGATATCAGCAGCATTTACCAATACCATTGGATTGGATACATCTAAAATTGACACCTCCAGTTGTCCAACCCCAGGTATATCAAGGATTTCCGATACCTTTCCAGTGGGCAGAAGAGCACCTGTTTTGGCACCAGCCGGATTTAAAAAGTTAACATTTAATTCAGCCGCCGTACCATCAACTCCAGCAATTTCACAATCACCTTCTTGAGCAAAACTTTTTGTCTCCGGATCGATGGGCACAGTAACGTTTATATATTTGTCAGTATTCTTATTCTTCATTCTGACCGTTGTTATTGGCTCAGTAATCTCAAGTAACTTCTCTTCTACTGCAAATGGGCCAACGGCCGCAGTCATATTACCGCAGTTGGATTTATAATCAATCTGCTCTTTTCCAACAATCACCTGCCCAACCAGATACTCTACGTCAACATCCGGCTCTTCACTTTTCCAGACAATAACAATTTTATTATTTGAAGATACAGTTCCGCCTAAACCATCAATTTGTTTAGGGTCCGGACTACCCATAACCTGTAAAAAGATTTTATCCCATTCCTCCCGATTTTCTGGCAAATCCTCTCTGAGGAGCATACACCCCTTGCTTGTCCCGCCACGCATGAACACAGTTTTAAATGCTCTCATAAGCTCCACCCTTTCTTTTTATTTTATAATACCAGAAACTTTTTGAAAGGAAAAATAGTTAGTTGGAATAACTCCATAACTTTTTATACAAACCAGCCGATTCCAAATTACTTTTTAAATGCCTCAACAGCAATATCCAAAAAAGCCCGCTCCACTTCACCCAGATATCCAGCTTTTCGATAAACGGCAAAAATCTGCCATTCTACAGTATGTGAAGAAAGATGATAGCAATCCACATCATGCTCCATATTTAGCATAGTTAATGTAATCTCCGGAACTACTGCCACCCCAACCCCTTTGGCAGCTAATCGGCATGTTAACATATTACTATTTGTTTCTAAAACAATATTAGGTCTTATATTTTTATTTCTTAACAGAACCTCTACACTCTTTCTTAAGGAATGTCCCTCTTTTAGAGTCAGCAATGGCAATTCTCCAATTCTATCCCAATCAAAAATCTTATTTTCCACATCTAATAAATAAGATTGATCCAGATATCCTTTTTCCGTAACCAATACCAGCTCTTCTCTTAAAATTTCAACCTGCTCCAAATCTTTTTGTTCCTCCCACATTGGCAGGAAAAAAAATTCAAGTTCACCATCTCGAAGAGACTGAACTAATTGATCTCCCGGAGCCGTCATCACTTCAACCTGAATTCCCGGAAACAGATGTTTAAACCTCGGCAAAATTTCGGGCAGCATATTCACCGCCCTTTCATTTGGAAACCCAACCCTTAATCTTCCGTAGAATTGATTAGAAAGATCTCTGAACTTCTTTTTCATATTATCGATTTCCATCAAAATGCTTTTCAAATGCGTCAGGTATTGTTCCCCTGCATATGTTAATACCAACGGCTGCAGGGTACGGTCAAAAAGCTGAACACCTAATTCTTCTTCTAAACGGCTGATATATTTACTTAATGCTGGCTGACTAATGTATAATTTATTTGCAGCTTTCGTAATACTACCGCACTCTGCAACCGTTTTAATATACTCAAAATTATGTTTATTCATTTTCACCTGACCTTTACATTTCTTTTATATGCAACAGATGAAGGATGGGGTCAAGAATTCCCCATCCTCTCAAATCTTTTATTTACTTTGCAAAAGCACCAAATATGATACTTCCTAAAATCAATACAATTCCGCCGCCTAAACGGGAGGATAACTGTGCATATGCCATCAATGGCATTCTATGAGATGCACCGAGAACTGCTAAATCACCGGAACCACCACGATTGGCCATGCACAGTCCAGCTGTAATCGCTGAGTCAATGGGATAAAATCCAACCAGATAACCGACAACTGCCGAACCAAGAATTGCACCAATTACTACTGCCAAAGCAATAATTACATTTCCAGGAGTGATTGCCTGTAATAATTCAATAATATTGGTATCTGCTCCAACACCAACCATAATAATCAGAATAATGTTATTACTAAAGAAAGACTGCAGCTTCTTTGCCGCTGCCCTTATATTATCCGGAATAATACCAAATCCTGCAGCAAGGGCTACGAATATAATCATATATGCAAACTGATGGATTGGAGTTCCAAAAACTTCAGGCAGCAACGTCTTTGCAAACAATCTTCCTAATGCATAAAATCCTACCGCCAGAAAGAAGGCTCCCCCAAGATCTTTCATAGTTGACGTAATCTTCTTATCTTCTGATGCAAAATTCTCACCACTACGAATCAACTGAGTCCCGTCGCCAGTCCAGGTTGTTTTTGCTTCACCTATTTTATGTAAAATTGCCGCTGTCAAAATCGCAAAAATATTGGCAATGGTCAAAATCGTAATTGCGAATGAATAATAACTAGAAGCAGGCTCACCTGTAACGGTTTCATATATCTGGCTCAATGGTACGGCACCCGCACCATTTCCTCCGCCCATAATAGGAAGCATATATTTAATAATAATACTGGAAGGATTAATTCCAAATGGAATCCCTGCTATAATTCCGAGAATTGCTGCCCCAATTAATCCACCGAAAATCGCCGGAATATAACCAACAAAAGATCGAATCATCAATTTTCTTTCCAAGCTCAAAATTGATCCTACAATAAGGAAAATAATAAAGAATGATAAAAAATCAATCTCATCCATTACTACAGCTATTCCGGTCGCATACTCTTCTGGTATGAGATTATAACTGAACAAACATGCCGAAACAAGAAATGTCAAAACTAGTCCGCCACCAATATAACTATTCCAAAACGGAATACGTTCGCCAATCTCATTACAAACCAGACCAATCGACAACATCAATGCAAAACTACCTGCCAAATCATTTGACAATGCTCCGGTAGAAGCCGCAAACATAACGATACCGAAAACAACTGCTGCAATCCACCATGGTAACCCAAAGGGTTTAAATTCCTTTACATTTCCCATTCCCCTATACCTCCATTAAATTATTGAAGAGATTATAACGAATCTCTTAAGAAGATTATAAGTTATTTGGTATGTTTGGTAAAGTGTCTATTATGACATGACTCCATAACCTTTATGTTATGAGAATTACAAATCAATGACAAAAACCACAAAAAAGAAGCCTGCCACATCCCAAAGGATATCACAGGCTTCTTAAATAAATACATTGTAATTTTACTGGCCCTTCAAGCGCCGAATGCAGGGTAAAAATTATTCAGCAGGAATAATTTCTTTCTTGTTGTAAGAACCACAAGCCTTGCATACTCTGTGAGGCATCATAAGTTCGCCGCACTTGCTGCACTTTACTAAGTTTGGAGCACTCATCTTCCAGTTTGCTCTACGTTTGTCTCTTCGACCTTTAGAAGATTTGTTCTTTGGACAGATAGACATGGTTACACCTCCTTAAACTTTTTAAAAATATCCTGGATGACTGCCATTCTAGGGTCTGCAGACCTAATATCGCAGTCACAAGTCTCATGATTGAGATTTGTTCCACATCTATTACAAATCCCCTTACAGTTTTCACTGCAGAGAACTTTCATAGGCAGGTTCAGTATGAGTTCATCACAAACCAACTGGTCTACATCCAGATTATAACCATTAACATATGGTTGTTCTTCGAGCTTCTCCATACGTTCCTCTTCCGTCTCATCTAAATCAATGGTGCGGACGATCTCAAAGTCCAGATCAACAGGCACAGGTTCAAGACAACGGTCACATGGAAAAGTGAGAGAAAGCTTGGCCTTCCCTTCAACCTCCAGTTTCCTGCCTCCCAGGTTCATGATCCGCAGCACGACTGGTTCTGCCGATACTACTTCATACTCTCCGCCCGGTCCGTGATAAGCCTTCATCTCAATATGAGGAGTGTAGGTCTTCTCTTTTCCCTCCAGGGTAAACAACTCGGTTAAATTAATAAGCATATTAGTCTCCTAATACGCACCTATGCTATTATACATAGGGGCGCACTATTTGTCAACAAATATTTCCATATTTATTCACAGTTAAATACAGTATGTCACATTGTCTGCAATTATATTAAAGCTTTTGTCTGTCTTGCAATGGAAAGCTCTTCGTTGGTAGGAATAACGCATACTTTTACCTTGGACTCAGGTGTGGAAATCATAACGCGCTTTCCTCTTAACTTATTAGCTTCACCGTCAACAGTAACACCAAGGTAGCCTAAGTATTCGCAGATTGCTCCTCTGATGGGCTTGTCATTTTCGCCTACACCTGCTGTAAATACGATTGCATCTACGCCGTTCATAGCTGCTGTATAAGCGCCGATGTACTTTGCCACACGGTAGATGAATGCTTCGATTGCAACATCTGCTAAGTGGTTTCCTTCTGCCTGAGCCTTCTGCACATCACGGAAATCGCTGGAAATGCCGCCGGACATGCCGAGAATACCGGATTTCTTATTGAGGATATCGATTACCTCATTAACGCTCTTGCCCTCTTTGTTGCAGATGAACTGAACAACAGCAGGATCAATGTCACCGCTTCTGGTACCCATAATAAGTCCCTCTAAAGGAGTGAAGCCCATGCTGGTGTCCACACACTTGCCTCCGATGGAAGCAGTAATGCTGGCGCCGTTTCCTAAATGGCATACAATAACCTTGCCGTTTTCAGGATCAAGCTCACAGAACTTCAGAGCTTCCTGGGATACATAGCTGTGGCTTGTACCATGGAAGCCGTAACGGCGGATGCTGTACTTCTCATAGTACTCCTGGGGAATTGCATACATCGCAGCTTTTTCAGGCATCTTCATACCAAAAGCAGTATCAAATACGGCAACATTGGGAACTCCTGGAATTGCGTCTTCACAGGCTTCGATTCCCATTAAGTTTGCAGGATTGTGAAGAGGTCCTAAATCGAAGCAGTCACGAACTACGTTTTTCACGTCCTCAGTCACTACGATGGAATCGCTGTAAACGGTACCGGCATGAAGAACACGGTGTCCTACGGCTGTGATCTCACTTACGTTCTTGATTACGCCGTATTCAGCGTCAACAAGAGCATCCATAACCAGCTTAATGGCAACCTTATGATCAGGCATCTCCTTCTCCACAACCAGCTTGTCCTTACCTTCTGCCTCATGGGTCAGCTTGGAGCCGTTGATTCCAATTCTCTCACAGATACCTTTTGCCAGTACTCCTTCATTCTCCATATCAATGATCTGATACTTCAAAGAAGAGCTGCCGCAGTTGATGACCAAAATTTTCATAAAATATATCCTCCTTAAATGTTTATACCATTCTCCATACTATTCTCTGCTTCATCACTTGTGTCAATGCTCATAGTCAGGGCAAAATGATGTTCATCCTATTCTATTGGTATTTCTTAAAATTTTCAAGTCTTGTTGCGAAATAATTTGCATTTTTTGCGAAACAATAGCATAATAGAATTTAAAAAGACGAAAGGCGCTTTTTATGTCAAAAAATAAACAATCTTGTGCCGTTGGAATCATAGCAGAATACAATCCGTTTCACAACGGACATGCCTATCATATCAAAAAAGCAAAGGAACTGACCCAGGCTGATTACTGCATTGTAGCCATGAGCGGCAACTTTGTCCAAAGAGGAGCCCCGGCCATTTATGACAAGCACACCAGGGCAGCTATGGCCTTATCCTGCGGAGCCGATCTGGTGCTGGAAATTCCCTCTCTCTTCGCTTCCAGCAGCGCGGAAGACTTTTCTGCCTGCGGAGTGGCCCTCTTAAACGGTCTGGGGGTAACCAATTTCCTGTGTTTCGGAAGCGAATGCGGTAATGTGGAAAAACTTTCCGGAATTGCTTCTATTTTAGCCACAGAACCTGTGTCTTATACAGAACACTTAAAAAAGGCTTTAAAAAGCGGTGCTACATTCCCGGAAGCGAGAAATCACGGGCTCATTGCAGGCGGAGTGCTGCAGGCGGAGGATGCCTCTATTCTGGCCTCTCCCAACAACATCCTGGGAATTGAATACTGCAAGGCCCTGCACCGTCAGAAAAGCGCCATGACCCCTGTCACCATATCCCGGAAAGGCATGGGATACCACGATACCGGCCTTACAGAAGGCATCTATGGATCTGCCACCGGCATCCGGAAGGTTCTAAAAGAGAGTTCCGGACTCTTAACAGCCGAAAACCCGGTCCTGGCCCAGGTTCCTGAACCCGTAAAAGAAATGATGAAACAGGGCTTCCCCATGTTTCCCCAGGATTTAAGCGTGCTGTTAAACACTTCCCTGCTGCGTCTGGCCCAGGAAGGTATCCCGTATAAAAATTACGCCGATGTTTCCGAAGAACTGGCAGCCAGAATCCAGGGACAGCTTCCTGATTACCTCTCTTTCGAAGAAAAGGTCAGCAGCTTAAAAACCAGACAATACACTTACACAAGAATCAGCAGAGCTCTCCTTCACATCATACTGGGGTTTACCGTGGACAAGGTCCAGTCAGGCCGGAAGGCCGGATATGCCCCTTATGCCAGGGTTCTGGGCTTTAAAAAGACCTCCTCAGGACTTATGGGAGAAATAAAACAGAGAGGGAGTATCCCTCTCATTACAAAAACAGCCGACGCAGGAATGATCTTAAAGGGAGAAGCCTGGTCCATGCTTCAGCATGATTTTTACTGCTCCCATGTCTATCAGACCCTTGTTCAGGACAAGTACCATATAAAACGGAACAATGAATTTACCCAGCCCCTCATCATCCTATGACGAGGGGTTTAAAAATTCCTGTATCCTGTCTTTGTATAAAGGGAACCTGGATTTCGGAACCACAATTCCCTGTTCCCACATCCCAAGAAGCTGGTCAAAGGTGACGAACTTGGCATCCACCACTTCCTCTTCCTGAATCACCACATCTTCAATTCCCACCTTCTGCCTGGTAATATAAGTATCGATAAACCGCTCCTCCTGCCGGATAGAATGAATCAGAATCAGATCTTCCTTCTCAACCTTGATTCCCGTCTCTTCCTCAAGCTCTCTTACGGCTCCCTCCAGACTGGTCTCTCCCGCCTGAACAGAGCCTCCGGTGCACTCCCACATCAGTCCATGGGCCTTGAGCGGATGCCTTTTGGTCAGAAGAATCTCCTGCTTATCATTGATCAGCCAGACATCGGAAATCAGGTGGTACTCCCCTTCTCCAAGGGGAACTCCCCGCACATGTGTCCGCTCCATGCTCTCCTTGTTTTCATCATAAAGATCCCAAAGCTCCATAAGCCATACCTCCTGCCATAAATATTATTACTATGGTTAAAAGTTGGTTCCGTTCCAGCCCCAATGCTCGGCTTCCTCATACTTTATATAAATCTTATCCTGGGCAATGCCGAGAACTTCCTTATATATTCTGCTGATCTCAGCGGTCAGAAGGTCATAGTCCCGTTTTGAGGCACGTCCGAATATTTTCACTTCAATAAATGCTATTTTCGTGTTATTCTTTCCTTTAAAATAAAGAGAACACTCATCCTCAAAGCCAAGCATCAGCCAGCTTTCTGTCTTTCCAGGAATCAGGCTGATGGCATCCCCAAGCTTCGTTTTCAATATTTCTTTTTCTTCCTCTGACAAGGCCACATTTACTTTTGAATTGATATAGGGCATGGCAATTTCCTCCTTAGAATTTCTTTCTATCATATCATAGAAGGCTGGAAAATACTATCCCTGTTATTCCGCCTGTAAAAGCGCTGCAAGGGTCTGCTCCGTATGAAGAAATTTCAAAATCTCCTCAATCTCCCTGCGGTTTTCCTTTTTCCCGCCCTGCTTTACCGCCCGGATCAGGAGGTTCTTAGGCGTATGTTCCATGTCGATGAACTCCAGAATCTGAGTACGGTAGCCCTGATTTTCCAGGATTTCGGCCCTTAAAGCATCAGTATAAAGAGCTGCCATCCGCTCCTTAATAATCCCGTATTGAAGAACCGGAGCCAGAAGCTGGTTTTCTATCTGCTTATTCAGCTCATGCTGACAGCAGGGAACGGATAAGATGACGGAAGCATCCCATTTCACCGCCTTTGCCAAGGCGTAATCCGTGGCAGTATCACAAGCGTGAAGGGTCACGACCATATCCACCTGATCCACTCCTTCATAGGAAGCAATGTCCCCGTGATAAAAATTCAATTTGTCATACCCATATTCCCGGCTCAAAAAGTTGCACCGGTCAATGACCGTCTGCTTTAAATCCAGGCCGATAATACGGATGGAGTAGCCCTTCAGCTCATGAAGGTAATAATACATGGCAAAGGTGAGATAAGACTTTCCGCAGCCAAAATCAATGATCACATTTTCCCTGTTCTTATGAAGCTTGGGAAGGATGTCCTCAATAAACTCCAGAAAACGGTTGATCTGGCGGAATTTGTCATACCGGGACCTTACAATTTTCCCCTCTTGTGTCATTACTCCAAGATCCACCAGAAAAGGGACCGGCTTTCCTTCTTCTAATATATACTGCTTCTGCCTGTTGTGGTCACTGACCAGGGGAGCCGCTGAAATCTTTGGCTGCTGCCGCTTTACCTTCATGCTTAAAACTCCCTTTTTACTGATGAGCGCCCTTATCTGCCCTTTCCCTGACTCCAGCTCCATCTGACGCAGCTTCCCGTCAAGTAAATCCGCCATGTAAGCGGCACACTCTGAGGGCTTGAAATTCTTGTGAAATGCCTGGTTTCCCACCAGTTCCTCGGCCTGGAAAACCAGCTCTCCCCGCAGCAAAAGCGGGCGCACCTTTACCTTGGATACGCCCTGCTTGTCGATGGGATTGCTGATTACAATACGAAGAAGGTTTTCATCCAGAAATTCCTCTCCTATCTGAATTAACTGTTCTCTTTCCTTTTGTTCCATTGAATCAGACAATTCCTTTCTTTTTAATTTTCCATATCAATCCAGCCCGCCCGTAAAAGCTCCGGATAAGGCTCCAGATGGGCATAATCATTAAACCGTTCCACAAAGAAACGCCCCGGCTCCTTCTTCCACCGTACCTCGGTAATGCTGGAATTTTCAAGGGAGTTTCCCAGTATGCGGTAATCTTTCGGCTCCATATGAAGAAATGCCGTGACCATGGCACGGATCACTCCTCCGTGAGTCACCACCGCCACGTTTTCATAACTGCTTTCTGCAATCTCCTCAAATACAGGCATAGCCCGCCGGATCACATCCCCTGCACACTCGCCTCCGGGATAAGGAAGATCTGTCTCCAGCTTTTCCTGTTCCTTTTTAAAACCAGCAAACCTCACGGCAATCTCATGGTCTGACAGCCCTTCCATTTCCCCAAAGGAAATTTCCTTCAGCTCCGGCCTTATGATATGAGGTGCATTCCAGAAATGGTTCGCCTCCCTGGCAGTCTCCACCGCCCGGATCAGGGAACTGGAGTAAACTGCATCAATGTTCCCGTCTTCTAACCGTTTTCCAACCAGAGCACTCTGGCGGCGGCCTTCCTCAGACAGGGATACATTTACACTGCAAAGCTTGCTGCACTGCCGTCCGTGGCGGATCAAATAAATATTCATTCTCTGTATTCTCCCTGCAGCCTTTAATTCTTAAAGCTGTGAATGGGAGCCGGAATCCGTCCGCCTCTGGACACAAACTTTTCGCAGGAAAACTGGTTGACCGGCATAACCGGGGCGTAGCCTAAGAGGCCTCCGAATTCTACAGTCTCTCCCACTGACTTTCCAACAACAGGGATGATGCGGACAGCGGTTGTCTTCTGGTTTATCATGCCGATAGCAGATTCATCCGCAATAATTCCTGCAAGAGTAGAGGCTGTGGTATCTCCCGGAACAGCGATCATATCAAGTCCCACTGAGCAGACACAGGTCATTGCTTCCAGTTTTTCTAAATTGAGAGCTCCTGCAATGACGGCATCAATCATTCCCTGATCCTCGCTGACCGGTATAAAAGCACCGCTTAAGCCGCCTACATAGGAAGAGGCCATTACTCCGCCCTTTTTCACCTGGTCATTTAGCATGGCAAGGGCAGCGGTTGTTCCCGGCGCTCCTACCCGTTCCAGACCCATTTCCTCCAGAATTTCCGCCACACTGTCTCCTACGGCAGGAGTGGGGGCAAGAGATAAATCAATGATTCCAAAAGGAACATTCAACCGTTTTGATGCTTCCTGGGCCACGAGCTGTCCCACGCGGGTGATTTTAAACGCAGTCCTCTTTATGGTTTCACAGAGCACGCCAAAGTCTTTTCCGCGGGCTGCCTCAATGGCGGTCTTTACCACTCCCGGACCGCTGACACCTACGTTGATAATGGCATCTGCCTCTGTGACGCCGTGGAAAGCACCTGCCATAAAAGGATTGTCGTCAGGCGCATTGCAGAAAACCACCAGCTTTGCACAGCCAAGGGAATCCCGTTCCTTAGTGGCCTCTGCCGTCTTTAACACGATTTCTCCCATAAGAGCCACTGCATCCATGTTGATTCCCGTCTTGGTGGAACCTACGTTGACAGAGCTGCACACACGCTCCGTGCAGGAAAGGGCCTGGGGGATTGAACAGATTAAGTTTTTATCCGCAGCGGTCATTCCCTTGCTCACCAAAGCCGAATATCCGCCGATAAAGTTTACTCCAACTTCTTTTGCCGCTTTATCAAGGGTAGCAGCGATGGTCACAAAGTCCTCAGGAGTTTTGCAGGCCGCGCCTCCCACTATGGCAATAGGGGTGACGGAAATTCTCTTATTTACAATGGGAATTCCAAAATCCCGTTCAATTTCCTTTCCAACTGCTACCAAGTCTTTGGCAACTGTGGTGATTTTACGGTAAATCTTTTCATTGACCGCATTTAAATCGCTGTCACAGCAGTCTAAAAGGCTGATGCCCATGGTAATGGTACGCACATCAAGCCTCTCCTGCTCAATCATTTTATTTGTCTCATTTACTTCAAATATGTTCAGCATATGGGAAACCCTTCCTTTTCTTAAGCCTGGCTGTTATTATTAGATGCGGTGCATGCTGGTGAAGATTTCCTCACGCTGGCATTTTACTTTAACACCGATTTCATCTCCCAGCCGTTCCAGCTCATCGGCTATCTCTCCGAAAGGCCTTACCGCATCATTCATGTCCACAACCATCATCATATTAAAAAATCCCTGTACAATGGTCTGGGAAATGTCCAGGATATTCACCTGGCTGTCTGCCAGATGAGTACAGATCTTTGCAATGATTCCCACGGTATCTTTTCCAACTACTGTTATAATCGTTCTGTTCATTGTATTTCTCCTCTTTTATACAGTGATAATTTCTGACATCTGATCTCTTTTTGCAACGGTTATGGAAAAATCTGATGCCTTAAAGGGATGGTCACCCTCGGTGATTTCCAGCTTTACAGTTTCGTAAGCCAGTTCTTCATAATTATTTTCCTTGCTCAGATGTCCAAGCAGGATTTTCTTTAAATTCTCATGGAGAATACAGCACAGCAGCCTGCCTGCATTCTCATTGGAAAGGTGCCCGTGATCTCCCAGGATACGGCGCTTTAAGTAATAGGGGTATGGGCCTGCCTGCAGCATGTTTACATCGTGGTTAGACTCTAAAAGCACTGCATCAAGACCTTGAAGGTGGTCAATGATATACTGGTCAAAATGCCCCATATCCGTGGCAACTGCAACAGACTTGTGGTCGTGCTGTATCCGGTAAGCCACCGGATTTGCCGCATCGTGGTCAATGGAAAATGGCTTTACCTCCAAATCTCCTAAAAAGAATCCCACATCAGGACAGATGGAGCAGAACAGCTCCTTTGGATATTCGCCAAGGTATTTCTGCTTTGATATTTCCTCTAAAGTCTCCTTTGTTCCGTATATGGGAACGCCGTATTTCCTCGCCAGTACTCCCAGGCCTTTTGTATGGTCTGAGTGTTCATGGGTGATCACGATTCCGGTCAGCTCGCTTCCCTTTACTCCGATTTCATTTAACCCCTGTTCGATCCGTTTGTTGCTGATCCCGGCATCCACCAGGATGTGGGTAGTATCAGAACCCACATAAATGCAGTTTCCGCTGCTTCCGCTTGCAATGCTTACCAGTCTCATATTCTCCTCTTTTCTGTTTCCAGCCCGCTGGGTTTTCTCCTGCCCAACACATCTTCCCTTTTTCCAAGAAGCTTCTCCAACTGCCCCCTCACCCCTTCTATGGAGCCGTCATTTTCAATCACCCTGTCACAGAGGGATAAGAACACTTCCTCAGAAGCCTGGCTTGCCATCATGCTTTCTGAGCGTTCCTTCGTATACCCCCGGTTTTCTGCCAGGCGACGGACCCGGTTTTCCTCCGATGCCCGGACATACCAGATCTCATCGCAGCAGTCTTTGGCTTCTTTGTCCATAATTGCAAATTCTATCACAATAAGCCCGGCTTGGGAAGCAGAAATTTTATCTTTTACTGTTTTCCATACCATGGGATGGATCATGGAATCCACAGTTTTCCTGTCTTTTTCATCTGTAAAAATGCGGGCAGCCAAAAGCTGGCGGTCAATGCTTCCGTCCGGCTTTAAAAAGCTGTTTCCCAAAGCATCCACCACCGCAGCATAGCCTTTTTCTCCAGGTTCCATCAGCCTGCGGGCGACTTTATCGGTCTCAATGGTTTCCGCTCCGTACTCCCTGGACAGAATCCCAAGGACCAGGCTTTTTCCGGCTCCCACGCCTCCGGTCAATCCAATCACTTTCATGATATCCAGCCCCTTACTTGGCGTCAAACCAGGAATCTCCCACATTGGCCTCCACCTCCAGGGATACTTCCAGCTTAGCCGCATTCTTCATTTCCTCCACCAGAAGCTTCTGAACCTGGGCTAACTCTTCCTTATAGGCTTCCACCAGAAGTTCATCGTGGACCTGAAGAACGATGCGGGATTTAAGCCCCTGGTCTTTCAACGCCTGATCCACCCGGATCATGGCAATCTTTATGATATCAGCCGCAGTTCCCTGAATAGGAGAATTCATCGCCACCCGCTCTCCAAAGGAACGCTGCATGAAGTTTGTAGATTTCAGTTCCGGAACCGGACGGCGTCTGCCAAACATGCTGACCGCATAGCCCTGTTCCTTTGCCTTATTTACCAGCCCGTCTAAGAATGCTTTCACTCCCGGGTAAGTCTCAAAATACCGTTCAATATACTCTCCTGCTTCTTTTCTGCTAATGCTTAAGCCTTCGCTTAAGCCAAAGGAGCTGATTCCATAGACAATGCCGAAGTTTACCGCCTTTGCATTCCTTCTCTGGAGAGAAGTCACCTGGTCAAGAGGCACGTGAAATACCTCTGAGGCTGTAATGGCATGAATATCCTCTGCCTTTTTATATGCATTAATAAGTCTCTGATCCCCTGACATATGGGCAAGCACCCTCAGCTCGATCTGGGAATAGTCCGCATCAACGAATACGCATCCTTCTTTTGGAACAAATACCTTCCGGATCTCCCTTCCCAGCTCCATCCGCACGGGAATGTTCTGAAGGTTAGGCTCTGTACTGCTGATCCTTCCGGTGGCTGCTATGGTCTGGTTAAAGGTTCCGTGAATCCTCTCATCAGGACCGATATAGGCAGCCAGGCCGTCAGCATAGGTGGAATTCAGCTTTGTAAGCTGCCTGTAATCCAGAATCAGCCGGACCACCGGATAATCAGGGGCCAGTTTCTCCAATACATCGGCGGCAGTGGAATAACCGGTTTTTGTTTTCTTGCCTCCGGGAAGCTTCATATGGTCAAAAAGCACCTCACCAAGCTGTTTGGGAGAGTTAATATTAAAGTTTTCTCCTGTTTCCTGGTGTATTTTTTCTTCCAGTTCCTTAATCCGCACCTTTAAGCGGTCTCCGTATTCTTTTAACCGTTCCCGCTCCACCTGGATTCCGGCTTCTTCCATATAAAACAGGCTGTAAACCAGGGGCATGTCGATTTCATAGAACAAAGGCCCCATTCCTGCACCTTCCAGCTCTTCTAAAAGCCGGTCTCCGCAGAGGAATGCAACGTAAGCCATGTAGCAAGCGCAGGTAACGGCACTTTCCCTGTTTTCCTCAAATTCCTTTTTAAAGCTCTTCTTTCCAAGAAGATCCGTTTTGGAAGGAAGGGATAAATCCAGATAATCTGCCGCCAGATCATGATATTCATAAGAATCCCTGGAAGGGTTCAGCAAATATCCTGCGATTCCAGCGTCAAATACAGGATTTTCCCGGGTGACATGTAAGCAGGGAAGCTGATTTTTTAAATGGAAAACAGTTACACGTTCTGCTTTTTTGCAGATTTCCCCGGCCTTTTCCGCCAGATATTCGGGCGTCAGAAAGCCCTGGGGAATCAGGCAGAAGCACTCGGTTTCACTTAAGCACAGGGCCAGAGCCTGTACTGCCCTTTCCTCAACCACCAGTTGAAGGCCAAGGCGGCTGCCTGCACCGCATTTGGAAAACAGAGTTTCAGCCTCTGAAAGGTCTGTGATCACTTGGAAACGGGATTCCAAAGTAGTTTCTTTACTGGTTCCCTCTTCTTCAAAGGGATTTTCCTCTGTATCAGATACACTGGTAAAAAAATGTTCTGTAAGAGCTGCTTCATAATTCAGACTTACCTGGGCATCGTCACGCAAGGCAGTGTTTTTTTCCTTCTGCCTTATCTCTTCCTGCCGGGCAGAAAGGATTCCTCTGATTCTTTGGGATTCCACTTCCTCAAGGCGGGCATAGAGATTGTCCAGACTTTGATACTGTTTTGTCAATCTCCCGGCAGTTTTGTCACCGATTCCCCACTCTCCGGAAAGAGCCAGAACTACCTTTAAATTTTCAGGCTCCACACCGTATTCCGCCATAATGGCATCCGAAGACCAGGACTTAAATTCCAGCCCTTCTTCCTGAGGTGCAGGAATACGGATTATCACATGTTCCCCTGCGGTCTGAAGCAGTTTCCTGTCTCCTGACAGGATCACAACCTCCCCATCCTCCTGACAGCTCTTTAAAAGAGATGCTATGATATCAGAAGAACCATATCCTTCCTTTTCAAAAATGGGAATTCCCATATCAGCCAGAAACTCTTTCAGAATTTCCTCCTGCTTTAAAAGTTCTCCCGGTACTGCTGTTTTTTCCTTTCGGGAATGAAAGGCTGCAGCCAAATGTTCCGCTCCTTCCCCTTCCATCACCTGTAAAACCAAACTTCGGACGCCTGCGGCGCCATTGGCAGGAAGATCGTAAAAGGCTCTTTCCAGTAAGCTGCTTCCGTCTATTAATATTACATTTTTTCTGATCATACGTTCTCCCATCATAGTAAGCCCAACTGCAGCCATATCCGGCACTGCAGAAGGACCGTAATAATTAATGCCGTTATGCTTAAAGTGGATACCGCATACTTGGCAATTTTTATCAGTCTTATGGCTTGAAGACGCTGGCTTGAATGCTCCAATGCTGCCTCCAGCGCTCCCTTTATATTGTAATTTCCTGTTTCAGACTCCAGCTGTCTGATGCCGGCCTCCACTGTGAAATATATTTCCAACTCCTCCCGGCAGTCCGGACAGGTTTCCAAATGTTCCAGAAACTCCCTGAGTTCTTCATCCGTCAGCTCATCCCTGATGTATGGCATGACCAGGCGTTCCGCTTCCTTACATGTCATGGTCCAGACTCCTCCTTCATAACTATCTTTCCCTATCATACAATATATTCTGCCTATTTTCAATTTAATAATCACAAAAAAACGCTTGCAAAATGGAAAATCCTATGATAGAATAATGAGCGTTGTAAGAAATCCGAGTTATGCCGATGTGGCGGAATGGCAGACGCACTTGACTCAAAATCAAGCGGATAATCTCCGTGCCGGTTCGAGTCCGGCCATCGGCATCAAAAAAGACATATCTTTCTTTAAAGGAAAGGTATGTCTTTTTTATAATTCCCATTAAAGAATACAATACTGAACATATAGCCCTACCCTTACATACTATGCTAACAGCATAAAATGCAGCATTTTAAGGAGGGTTCTACATGAGACGTTGTGTGCAACTGGAAAAGGCCGCCGAACAGGTCAGCAATGAAAGTTCCCTGCCTCCCCTGATTTTTCAATTACCACCGGAACAAGGGCGTGAAAGGCTGAATCAGGCACAAGATACTCCCGTATTTAAATATCCGGCATTCATCTGCACCGTGCAGGTGGATACAGGAAAATATGGTAAGGTAGCCCTGAACTATATCCGGCCGAAAAATCTTGTGGGAATACCAAACGTTATTTATTTCATACACGGCGCAGGCTGGGTTTTCGGTAATCTACATACACATGATAAGCTGGTCCGGGAATTGGCGGCACGTACGAATTCAGTGGTTTTGTTTCCGGAGTACAGCCTTTCTCCTGAGGCGAAATACCCCACTGCTATCGAACAGTGTTACTTTATCCTTCAGAACATTCCCGCTATTGCGGAACACATGAACTGGCAGCTTAATCTGAATACTCTGACCGTGTCCGGCGACAGTGTCGGCGGAAATATGGCGACCGTTATGACGATTCTCTCCAAATACAGGAACGGCCCCAAAATACACAAGCAGCTCCTTTACTATCCCGTTACAGATGCAGCTTTTAATACTGATTCATACTGGGAATTTGCCTGTGATTACTATCTTTACCGGGCAGGAATGATGTGGTTCTGGGATCAATATACCTCGTCTGACAGGCAGCGCTGTGAAATCACAGCATCGCCGCTGTGTGCGACGCCGGAACAGCTCTGTGGCCTGCCTGACACAATGATCTTAACCGGCGAAGCCGATGTACTTAGAGATGAAGGAGAAGCCTATGCCAGAAAGCTCAGAGCGGCGGGTGTTGATGTTACAGCAATGCGCTTTCAGGCGATTATACACGATTTCGTGATGCTGAATGCACTTGATACCACTGCGGCCTGCCGTGCCGCAATGGATGCCTCAACTGAATGGATTAACCGAAAAAACTGCATGCAGAATACAGAGTAAGGGTGATGCAAAAAGTTGAAAGCAAAAAATAGAGAAAGCAGCTCTGCGGTTTTTCGAAACCGTGAGGCTGCTTTCTTATTTCAATCTCTTTTATTAAACTCTGGACATATATTCGCCTGTACGTGTATCGATCTTGATCTTATCTCCCTGTTCAACGAATAAAGGAACGTATACCACTGCTCCGGTCTCAACTGTAGCAGGCTTAGTAGCGCCCTGGGCAGTATCGCCCTTGAATCCGGGTTCTGTATCTGTGATCACCAGCTCCACAAATAAAGGAGGCTCTACAGAATATACCTTACCATTGTAAGAGCACACCTTGACATTTTCATTCTCTTTTACAAACTTCAGTGCATCTCCGATTACATCTGCTGCCAATGCTACCTGCTCATAGCTATTGGTATCCATAAAGTTGTGAAGATCGCCGTCAGCATATAGATACTGCATGTCCACTCTGTCAATTCTTGCCTGTGGGAACTTCTCTGTAGGGCGGAATGTACGCTCCTGAAGGCCGCCGTTTACCACATCCCTAATCTTAGTTCTTACAAATGCAGCACCTTTTCCAGGTTTTACATGCTGAAACTCCATAATCTGATATACGGTACCGTCAATTTCCAGTGTGATACCGTTTCTAAAATCACCCGCTGATATCATAAATGATATTCCTCCTTGAATTCTCTCTAAACCTTTTATATTCTATACTATAACAAACGCATTTTCAACTGTTTTTTGCAAATACAGACCTTTTATCTCTCTTTTTTAGGGTTTTTTGATCACTTTCCCGTCAGATAGTCCATAGCCAAAGCATAGCCCTTCAGTCCCAGTCCCACCACTTGTCCGGTGCATACGGGCGCTGTCACAGATACGTGACGGAACTCCTCCCGCTTGTGGACATTGGAAATATGAACTTCAATTTTCGGTATTTCAACAGAACCGAGCGCATCCCGCAGTGCATAGCTGTAATGGGTAAATGCACCGGGATTGATGATGATTCCCTGGGTTCCATTGTGATAGGCTTCCTGAATCTTGTCAATAAGCCCGCCTTCATAATTGCTCTGATAAGCCTCCAGCTCATGGCCTTCCTGTTCTGCCTTTTCTTTCAGCATCTGAACCAGGCTTTCATAATTTTCTGTTCCATATATGCCTTTTTCACGAATCCCAAGAAAATTTAAATTGGGTCCGTTGAGCACAAGAATTTTCATATGTTATTTCTGCCTTTCTCTGATTTGTAAATCCTTTTTCTTACCGCCGTTTCATATCCCTATGGTAAAAATACAGCACAATTGCCTCCAGAAAACGCTTCAGCACGATCTGGATTTCCTCCTTGGGGTGTATGGGCCTTACCAGAATGCTGTGGATTCCGGCCCGCTTCGCTCCAAAAACATCAGTAAAAAGCTGGTCACCCACAAAAATCGTATGACCGGCATCAGTTCCCATCTGCTCCATAGCCTTTTCATAGCCTTTTCTTTGCGGCTTGTTTCCTTTATAAATATAATTGGAACCGCCTATGGCCTGGGCAAAAGAAGACACCCTGGGTTCCTTGTTGTTGGAAAGGAGACAGGTCTCCAGTCCAATATCCCGCAGCCGTAAAAACAGCTTCTTTGCCCTGTCATCGGCAGGCACACCATGAGGGACCAGAGTATTGTCAACATCAAAAATCACACCCCTGATTCCCTTGTCATACAGCGCTTCATAAGGTATCTCATAAGCAGAAACCACTTCTTCATCCGGATAAAATATTTTAAACATAAATCTCCTACTTCTTTAATAGTTTTCCCAACTCTTCCATAAATGTATTCACGTCTTTAAATTCCCGATATACGGAAGCAAAACGGACGTAAGCCACTTCATCCACTTCCTGCAGCTTTTTCATAACAAGCTCTCCGATGACAGTGCTCTCCACTTCCTTTTCCTCCCGGTTAAAAATCTGGGTTTCCACCTCATCCACCATGGTGTCAATCTGCCTGGAAGATACGGGGCGCTTATGGCAGGAATGCAAAATTCCTGATTCTATTTTGGAACGGTCATAGACCTCTCTGGAATTATCTTTCTTAATTACCATGAGAGGCATGGTCTCCAGCTTCTCATAGGTAGTAAAACGCTTTCCGCATTTTTCACACTGCCTGCGGCGTCTGATGGAGCTGTTATCTTCTGCCGGTCTGGAATCGATGACCTTTGTATCTGCTTCATTGCAAAATGGGCATTTCACCTCTCTGATCCTCCTGTCTTAGATCCTGTACTTTAGTGTAATCACTTCACACTTCCTTATATATATCATAACTTACAATCCCTGATTTCGCAAGCCCTTCTCCCTCTATATCCCGCATCTTTCCGTCGCCTTATCCAGATCCACATTTACCAGAATAATATCAGGCCCAACCTGGCGTATATCGCAGAAAGGAATTACATATTCCTTTTCCCTGATCAGAAAACCGCAAAAGCAGCCGGGACCGGGAACGATAATCGCCAGAAGGCAGCCCGTCTCCATATCAAGGTCTACATCGCCCACATATCCCAAACGCCTGCAGTCACAGATGTTGATTACTTCTTTTTGTTTCAGATCGCAAAGTCTCATAGCTTCCCCTCATTCTCCCGGCATAACTTTCTTACCCTATTCTATGCCTGGAAAAACTTCATGATACGGTTCTGCCATAGAAAAAGCCGTCATAGATGCAGTATCTGCTTCTATAACGGCTGTCTCCCCGGCTGCCCATAAAACCGCAGGCACACCGGAGTGTTTATAACCTATTCCGACAGTTCCTATTAGAAGGAAGGAACTACAGCACCGTCATAGGTATCTTCCATAAATGTTTTCACTGTTTCGCTTGTGAGAGCTTTCACAAGAGCTGCAGTCTTTTCATTGGACTCTTCTCCTGCGCGAACTGCAACGATGTTGCTGTATAAGGTTGCTGCAGTAGACTTGGAATCTTCTACAGACAGAGCCTCAGATACCTTTAATCCGGCTTCAATAGCATAGTTTCCATTGATAACTGCAATATCTACATCGCCTAAGGAACGTGGAAGCTGTGCAGCCTCTACTTCAACGATCTTGAAATTCTTGTCATTCTTTACAATGTCATTCTTTGTTGCTTCCAGACCAACGCCTTCCTTCAGCTCGATCAGGCCGTTGTCAGCCAGTAAAAGAAGTGCTCTTGCTTCATTGGAAACATCGTTGGGAACTGCGATCTGAGCTCCGTCAGCCAGGTTCTCAAGGCTGTCGGACTTTCCTGCGTAAATGCCGAATGGCTCATAGTGAACAGCTGCTGCGCTCACAAGGTCAGTGCCTTTTTCTGCATTGAACTGATCTAAGTATGGCTTGTGCTGGAAGTAGTTGGCATCCAAGTCACCGGACTCAAGAGCCAGATTAGGCTGTACATAATCGGTATATTCCTTGATTACCAGATTGTAGCCCTCTTCCTTTAAAACATCCTTTACAGCATTTAAAATCTCTGCGTGGGGCGCTGGAGTAGCTCCTATAATAATATCCTGAAGCTCGCCTGCTGCTTCTGCTGTTGTCTCTTCTGTTGATGATGCTTCTGCTGAAGTCTCAGCCTCTGTCTGTGCTGCTGTTGTGGGAGCAGCTGCATTTCCGCCTGAGCATGCTGTTAAAGCGCCTGCTGCAAGAAGAGCTGCGGTTAATACATAAAGTGATTTTTTCATAATTTGTTTCCTCCTTAAATTTATATGTAAGGCCTGTCGGCCGTTACTATCTGATGCGCTTGTCACTTTTCCTGGACATTCTCATTCCTGTTTCCTGAATGATCTGGACAATGATGACAATAATTGCAACTGTCACCAGCATCATTTCCGTCTGATAGCGATAATAGCCATAACGGATGGCAATGTCTCCAAGACCGCCGCCGCCTACAAATCCGGCCATAGCCGAATAGGACAATATGGTTGTAACAGAAAGAGCCGCGCCGATTAACAAAGATGGCTTTGTTTCCGGAAGGAGAACCTTCCATATAATCTGAAAGGTAGATGCCCCCATGGACTTGGCCGCTTCAATGACTCCGCTGTCCACTTCCTTAAGGGAAGATTCCACTACTCTGGCTACATAGGGAGCCGCAGCTATGACCAAAGGCGGGATAATCGCCTTAGGCCCCAAGATGGTTCCTACAATCAGCTTTGTGACTGGAATTACCATAATCAGCAATATAACAAAAGGCACAGAACGGAATAGATTGATAATCAATCCCAGAATACGCTGAAGCCAGGGAATGGGATAAATTCCGTCCTTATCCGTCACAACCAGGATAATACCTAAAGGAATTCCAAAAAGATAGGAAAAAAAGGAGGAAGTCAGAACCATAAACAAAGACTCCCCTATGCCGGTAATCAACATACTAACAGTTGCTCCATCAAAGGTCATGTGCCTTCACCTCCTCATGTGTAATCCCTGCTGATTTCAAATAATGAAGCACCCGGTTCTGGTCCACTTCGTTTTCAGGAAGCTGAATGACCATCTGCCCCATGGCTGTTCCATTGATATCCTTTGTTTCCGCATGCATAATATTCACCGGAACCTTGCAGGCTAAAATCATATTGGCAAGAACCGGTTCAAAGGAAGAACGTCCGTCAAAGGAGATTCTGACCCTTCTGGAGTCTCCGAATTTGGTAACCTGTTCTGCAGCCTCTCCCAATATGAGCTGGCGGCCGATTTTAGACTTTGGCTCGGAAAATATATCTGCCACCCGGCCTACCTCTGCGATCTGGCTCTGGTCAATGATGGCCACCTTGTCGCAAATGGCTTCTATTACAGACATTTCATGGGTAATGACCACTACGGTAACTCCCATGGAACGGTTGATTTCCTTTAAAAGTCCAAGGATGGATTTCGTTGTATTGGGGTCCAAAGCACTGGTTGCCTCGTCACAAAGGAGAATTTTCGGATTGGTAGCCAGGGCTCTTGCTATGGCTACTCTCTGCTTCTGTCCTCCGGATAACTGGGAGGGATATGCCTTGGCCCGGTCCTTTAAGCCCACCATTTCCAAAAGCTCTGAAGCCCTTTTTACTGCTTCCTTCTTTGGTACGTTTGCAATCTCCAAAGGAAAACAGATATTCTGAAGGACATTTCTCTGGGACAGCAGGTTAAACTGCTGGAAGATCATGCCCATGGACTGTCTCGCCAGTCTCTGTTCCCTTGGGCTCATGGAAGCCAGGCTTTTGTTTTCAAAAACCACGTCTCCGGCAGTGGGAACCTCCAAATAGTTGATACAGCGGACGAGAGTGCTCTTTCCGGCTCCGCTTAAGCCGATAATTCCAAATATTTCCCCCTGCTCAATGGACAGGTTGATATTTTCCAGGGCTTTAATCGGGCCGCTTGTGGTATAAAACTCTTTTCCAAGCCCGACCAGCTGGATAATAGGTTCTGCTGACTGCATTTGTCCAATTTCCTTTCTTAAGGTAAAAAGGGCCGCAGGCCCTGTACAGACCTGCGGCCTGGTAATTCCAGCATGCTTCTGCTCCGGCCAGTCAAATCACAATCCATACAGTATTTCCATTTCCCTATAGGTTAACTAGGATTTACTTTCTGAGCCGTATTTTACCCTTTATTACCGCATTTGTCAATACTTATTTTCATATTGTTCCTGAAAATAATTTTATCAGGAGCAAAGGTCCACAATGACCTGTGCAAATATCTTTGCGCTCACCACCAGTTCATCAACCACCGCATACTCGTCAGCTCCATGCATACGGTTATCAGTTTCCGGCATAGCGGCTCCGAAAGCGACTCCATTTTTTAAGTTGTGGACGTAGGTTCCGCCTCCCATGGAAACGCATTCTCCCTTGCGTCCGGTATAGCTTTCATAAGCCCGCAGCAAGGTCTTTACAAAGTCAGAATTTCCATCCACGTGATGAGGAGGCTTCATGGAATCGTTGTGAAGGGTGAATCCCTTATCCGCCATGTTCTTTCTCACCACCTCCAGAACATTTTCATTGTTGGAGCAGATGGGGCATCTGCTGTCAAAGGTTCCCCTCAGTCCGCAATCAGTTACCTGTAATAAGCTGAATGCCAATGTAAGGGCTCCGGAAAGCTCGTCGCTCATGGCAATTCCCAGGGCTCTTCCTTCGGTGTCTCCGTGAGGAATCAGCTCTAAAAGATTGCGGAGCATGGTGACCTGTTCACACTCTGCCAAAGGAAGCTCTGTCAGGAAAGTTAAAAGTCCGGTAAGAGCGTTGTTTCCTTCCTGAGGCGTGGAAGCATGGGCGCCAGAGCCAATTGCAGTGATGGAGACGTCTTCTCCTCTCCACTCCAGTTCAAAGCGGATTCCCGTCTTTTCCAGACAGCTTTCAGCAGTCTTTTTTAAGATTGACTGTTCCACTCCTCTGACAACTGCTCCTGCCACTCCGGGAACTACGTTAACTTTGATTCCCGCCTCTAAGCTGACCAGCTTTGGAAGTGCCTCAGAAAGTGTCCACTCTGCTGTAAAGTGGCCGTTTAATCCGCCTTTTTCCGTATTGACTACTGGAAATGACCCGTCAGGAGAAAAGGTCATAGGAGCTTCCTTTTCAACGGCATAATAATGGGCAATATCGGAGCTTCCGCATTCCTCGTCTGTTCCCAGGATCAGACGCACATTTTTAGCCAGGGGGATGTTCAGTTCCTTTACAGCCCGCATGGCATAGAGAGCTGCTACCGCAGGTCCCTTGTCATCTGCCGTTCCACGGCCAAAAAGCTTTCCATCCTTCACCACCGGTTGAAAGGGTGCTGTTACCTTCCAGCCCTCTCCCGCAGGCACTACATCTAAGTGAGCCAGAATATCAAGCTGGGGTGCCTTGTCATTCATATCTATGGTTCCTACATAATTGTCATAATTGTTAATGGAAAATCCGTAGGACTCTGCCATGGTTAAGGCTTCAATCAAAGCATCAAAGGTTCCCCGTCCATAGGGCATACCTTCCTCGTAAGACATTTTTTCACTGTTAATCCGGCACAAGGTACAAATGTCTTCGATCATTTCCTGCTTGTGAGCCTCGATATACTCTTCGATCATTTTCTTGTACATGTTGTTTTCCTCTTTTATGATTTCATCATGGCTGCCAGCAGTTCATTGACCACTTTGCCGTCTGCTTTTCCTTTTACCTTCGGCATCAGAGCCTTCATGATCTTTCCCTTGTCTGCAGGACTTGGAGTTTCAATTTCAAGCTCTTTAAGAACAGAGAGAATCACTTCTTTAATCTGGTCCTCGCTCATGTCCTCAGGTGCAAATTCCTTGTATACAGAAATCCGGAATCCTGCTTCTTCCCGAATGTCATCCCGGTCAGCCGGAGCTGTGTCATAGGTTTCCTGGGACTGCTTCAGTTCCTTTTTCACCACTGCATCAGCTTCTTCCTCCGTAATAGGAGTGTGGTCTTTTTTGTCAATTTCAAAATTTTTCAGTGCTGCAAGAAGCATGGAAAGGGAATCCTTTCTCTTCTTGTCCTTTGACTTCATGGCTTCTACCATGGCGGCTCTCACTTCATCTATTCTGCTCATTGTCTGCTGCCTCCTTATTATTTTCTATGAAAATCATGTTCCCTTAATTCCGTCCGAATTCAGAAAGCTTCAAGTCAGGATTGCGGTCCAGAACCATGCCCACGCTCCAGCTGTTAACAAATAAAAGAAGCGGGTTATCTCTTAAGTCCTTGATGCGCTTCATGTCAGATGTTCCCTGAATCTTTGCCACATCAATTTCCTGCCTATTCTCGATCCAGCGGATGTGTTCATATGGAAGCTTTTCAAGCTTTACCTCTACATTATATTCATTTTCCAGACGGTAAGTCAGTACTTCAAACTGCAGTACTCCCACCACGCCTACAATGATTTCCTCCATACCGGTGTTGAATTCCTGGAAAATCTGAATGGCGCCTTCCTGGGCGATCTGATTGACTCCCTTGATAAACTGCTTTCTCTTCATGGTGTCCATCTGGCGCACCCTTGCGAAATGCTCCGGCGCAAAGGTGGGGATTCCTTCGTATTCAAACTTTTCGCTGGATTTGCAGATAGTGTCTCCGATGGAGAAGATTCCCGGATCAAACACTCCAATAATATCTCCTGCATAAGCCTCTTCCACGATCTTTCTATCCTGGGCCATCAACTGCTGGGGCTGGGATAACCGCATCTTTCTGCCTCCCTGCACATGGTTTACTTCCATTCCCGCGTCAAACTTACCTGAAACGATCCGCATAAATGCAATACGGTCTCTGTGAGCCTTGTTCATGTTGGCCTGTATTTTAAATACAAAAGCGGAAAAGTCCTCATCAAAAGGATCTACCACTCCAGTGGTGGTCAGTCTTGGAAGAGGGGAAGTGGTCATCTGAAGAAAATGCTGTAAAAAGGTTTCCACACCGAAGTTTGTCAGGGCTGAACCAAAGAATACGGGAGACAAATCTCCTCTGCCAACCCGGTCCATATCCAGCTCATCACTGGCTCCATCAAGGAGTTCAATGTCCTCCATAAGCTGCTGATGGTAGCTTTCCCCGATCATCTCATCCACGTGGCTGTCTCCTAACTCAACCTCTGTGGCCTCCACTTCCTTATGCCCGCCTGATGCTGCGCGGAAGGTGGTAATGGACTTTTTAAAGCGGTCATAAACGCCTTTGAATTCTTTTCCGCAGCCGATAGGCCAGTTGACCGGACAGGTGCGGATGCCAAGAACTTCCTCGATCTCCCCCATGAGTTCAAAGGGATCTCTGGCTTCCCGGTCCATTTTATTAATAAAGGTAAATATAGGGATATGGCGCATAACGCAGACTTTAAACAGCTTGATGGTCTGGGCCTCCACACCCTTGGAACCGTCGATGACCATGACAGCGGAATCGGCTGCCATCAGGGTACGATAGGTGTCCTCAGAGAAATCCTGGTGGCCAGGCGTGTCCAGAATATTGATGCAGAATCCGTCGTAATTAAACTGCAATACAGAGGAGGTGACGGAAATACCTCTCTCCTTTTCAATTTCCATCCAGTCAGAAACCGCGTGCTTGGCACCCTTTCTTCCCTTTACGGTTCCCGCCAGGTTGATGGCGCCTCCGTAAAGAAGGAATTTCTCGGTCAAGGTGGTCTTTCCTGCATCAGGGTGGGAAATAATGGCAAATGTTCTTCTCTTCTTAATTTCTTCCGCTATGTTCACTAAAGTAGCTCCTCCAAATCTTACGTCTCAATCTTATCTATTGTAGTATGATTCTATTCATAAGTCAAGATTCACTGTTTTCTGGTTTAACAGTAAAATTCAGCAATATGCCTTCTCAAATACAGGATTTATATAATTAAAAACACTGGGGACCTTCGGCTATATATGTGATACAATCCAAATATACAATTTGATTTATATTTAACTGCCTTATGTATAAAATTATAAACAAAAAGTGGAGATGATCCAGCAGACTGAGAAGAATTTTCTGATCTGAATTTGAACAGTTATTCTGGTGATTGGATTTTGGGGAATAATCTGGATATGGAATCAGATGGCGGAATATCACTGTCTTTGACAGTTTCCGGCAGCGACATAAAAGCAGTTATTTCAGCATAGCCCCCTGATTATAATCGTCTGGCTGACGCCAATCTATCCGGATCGCTTCAGGATAATTATGGCGAGTTTTATTATGATGACGACGGAAGGGGACATGCTGAAAATGTATACTTAATCTTAGAAAACGATGTGATTCAAGCGGAGGTTGTTACTGATGAGACTAATGTAAATGGAGGTGTTACATTTCCGAAAAAAATAACCCTTCACAAAAAACAGCCTGATATCCAAAACAGTGAAGATTATATGAAACATTCTTCTATTATGCAGACAATGATAGAACCTGATGAACAGTACACCTTAGTTTTTATTGATGAGGCCGGCTCAAAATTATTGTGCAGTGCGTTTACCAGTTCGCCGGACGTCTCAAGCCAAAAAGGGATTCAGTGTGGAGACAGCATTGAAAACATTGAATCAGCATACGGAAAAAACTATGCAGCCTATGACACTGGTAAATACATTATTTTTGAATATAAAACAGCAAATGGATACTTGCGTTTTTCATTAAACCCTCAGACTAATACTATAATCCAGTGGGGCATAGACAAATACTCCACCGAAGACCGGAGTAATACTCCTCTATTTAAATAAGGTATTAATTACAGCAGCAATTGCTTCTGCCAATGCTTTATGCCCGGCCCCATCCATATGAAGCTGATCGGAACCCGGTCCAGCCACACAAGAGGCATCCAGGAACTCACATCCGCTCTTGATTGCGATTTCTTTGTAAAAAGGCGCAAGCTGCTGCACTTTTCTGGCAGATTCCTCATCAACTGATTCGAAAATACTATGAGATATTTCTTCTCCTATATGAATCGGTGATACGATCAGAATCTTCGGCACTCCAGCATCAGGACCATAATCAAACCTTTTGACAGTTTCCACCAAACGGCTCATCCCCCGTGCTATCACACGCTCAGATGCACCGAAAAAACTCTTGCAATCATTTGTGCCAAGAGACAGGATCACAAGATCCAAAGGTTTGTGACTCTGCAGTGCCACAGGCAAAAAAGTAAGACCGCATCTCCCAGGCTCCAAGGGGTCTTCCCACACTGTGGTGCGGCCTCCCATCCCCTCTTCTATAATCTGAAAATCGCTGCCCAGAATCTGCTGCAGCCTGCTGGTCCAACGCACGCCATATGGGTGGCGTGCCGGTGAACCGTCGGGATTGCTTCCATAAGTATTTGAATCACCAAAACATAAAACTGATTTCATTGTATGCCTCCTCCAAAATAAATCATGTCATATATTCGTCTTACCCTTTGACACTGCCTGCTGACACACCTTCCACAAAGTACTTTTGTGCACTGAAAAACAATATTGTTCCAGGCACAAGCGAAACTACGGACATTGCCAATACCTGATTCCAGTTGGCGGCACTGGTGGCGTCCAGGGACATACGCAATGCCAGAACGACGGGATATTTGCGCACACTGTTGATATATATCAGTGAATTAAAGAAATCGTTCCATGTCCAGATAAACTGGAATATCGCAGCAGAGAACAGAGCCGGTTTACACAACGGCATTAAAATGTACCAGTATACTTGAAATGAGTTACAGCCATCAATGGTTGCAGCTTCATCTAAAGCTCTGGGCAATCCCCGAAAAAACTGAACCATCATATAAATAAAAAACGGATAACAAGCAAAAAGTGCCGGCATAAGAAATGGAAAATATGTATTTAACCAGCCCAGCTTATTATAAAGCAGATACCTGGGAATTACAAGAACAGAGTTGGGCAGCATCAGTGTGGAAATCATGAGTACAAACAACTGCTGCTTAAGCCGGAAGCGGAACCGCGCAAACCCATAGGCCACAATGGAGCAGGAAAATACAGTGAACGCCATCGTGGGCAGTACTATCAGAAATGTATTCTTGTAATAAGTTGTATAAGTAATACGGCCTGTACCATTCCATCCCTTTGCAAATGAATCCCAAATCGGTTCCTTGGGCAGCAATGACATGGACCCAAATATTTCTGAATTTGTCTTAAAAGAAGAGAATAGCATCCAAATCAGGGGATATAACATGAAAATTCCAAGTAAGATCATGACTACATGGGTAACAATTGTAAAAATATGTTTTTTACTGCTTCTGTTCATTAGAAATCACCTCCGTCTTCATAGTAGGTAACGGCTTCGGAGAATCGGAAAAACAGGCCTGTAAAGCACAATATGATAGCAAACAGTACCCATGAAAGCGCACTGGAGTATCCCATGTTAAAGTATTTGAATGCTTCATCATACAATTTGAGCGCATACAAATACGTGGCATTTAATGGTCCTCCGTTGGTGATAACAAATGCACCGGTAAAGTCCTGGAATGCATTTACCATCTGCATCAGCAGATTAAAAAACAGTACCGGAGTAATCATAGGAAGTGTTATGAAGAAAAACAAATATAATTTCCCCGCACCATCAATCAATGCCGCCTCATACAAATCCTCCGGCACCTGCTTGAGGGCAGCCAAAAACAACACCATGGATGAGCCAAACTGCCATACGCTGAGCAAGCTCAAAGTAAAAAGCGCAAAACCCGGTTCTGAAAGCCACGGCACAGATGCAAATCCCATTTGCTTCAGCATCTGGTTGACAAGACCTCCATCCATGAATAAGAAACGCCACAATACGGAAATTGCCACACTGCCCCCGAAAATTGAAGGAATGTAGTAAACCGTTCGATAAAAATTAATTCCTTTGAGTTTCTGATTCAGAATCAGAGCAACAGCCAGCGCAGCAAACAACTTTAGCGGAAGGGATGTAAACACATACTTGAATGTATTAAACAAGGAGTCTGCAAACAGCCGGTCGTCTGTAAACATGCGTATATAATTTTCCAGCCCTACCCAGACAGGCTTTGTAGTAATATTGTAATCGGTAAAGGAATAATAAAACGAGGTCGCCAGCGGATATAGCTGAAAAAACAAAAAACCAAGAATCCAAGGAAGGATGTATAAATAACCAATGTATGCTTTCTTTTTAAAACCATGATGTTTCATATGGCACCAACTTTCATTTTGATAAACCGCCCCGGCTTTTACTGATTCAAAGCCGGGGCGTCTTTTTAAAACAATTAAGAATGCAGCGAATCCAGCTTTGCCTGAACATCTGTAAGGAATTTCTGTGCTGCTTCCTGAGGTGTCATTTTGCCGTACACCACATGCTCACAAATATCCTTTATGATATCAGCTACTTCGCTGTTGGTCTGAATCATAGGAGTCCTGGCTGCAGGAGCCGCAGTGGCCCATTTCAGCATCTGTGAAATTTCTGTGCTGACCTGACCGTCTTCCTCCAGCGCTTTCAGTGCAGTACTGTTATTGGGAACAGAACGTTTCGTTCCCAGCAATAGAGCTGCTTCCGGATCAGTCATAAGCCAGTTGGCAAAATGTGTGGCTGAATCTGCATTTTTAGAACGGGCACTCACTCCAAGGCCCATAGCTGAAGTCAACTGGATATTTTGGTTATCACCATCCTTGGCAAACGGCGGCTGCCCAACGGCAAAGCTTCCTTCGGAAAGAGAGCCTTTATACTTATCCACTGTCGCCGTCCAGTCCACTGTAAAACCGATTTGGCCATTCAGCCACTTTGGATTCTGCTCCATCTGCCCCGTAAAGAGACTTGCCTCTCCCAAAGGCTGTGCTGTTCCGCTTGTAAATAACTGCTGCAGTATATCGAATGCCTGAGTCAGTTCCTCCTCGGTAGCCTGTACCTTGGCACCATCATCCGTTGCCCAATAATGGCCTGTTTTTGAGTAGATGTAAGCACTAAGGATAAATGGGCTGATGCCGCCTGTAGTAGTGCCGGATTCAATGGCAAAAAGGTAATCATCAGGATTTTCGTCATGAACTTTTTTTCCGGCTTCAATCATATCTTCCCATGTCCAAACAGTATTTACATCAAGGCCATGCTTATCAAAAAAGTCCTTGTTGATCATGGAGCCAAAGCCGCTT
This sequence comes from Hungatella sp. UBA4396, assembly GCA_002389905.1. GTDB lineage: Bacteria > Bacillota > Clostridia > Lachnospirales > Lachnospiraceae > Lacrimispora. The sequence goes on from DGRE01000024.1 coordinate 58,628, forward strand.
GTATTCATGGGAAGGCCGATTACACGCCCATTCACCGTCATATAATCGCTTAAGGCCTGTTTCTGAAAACCGGAAATATCCACCAGATCACTGTCTGCCATATCCACAAACATGGTTTCCTGCCCTTCCCACTCGGGATTCCACACATAATCCAGCTGCATCAAATCCGGCTCTGTACCTCCTGCAAACTGGGTCATCAGTTTCTGCTGGTAACCATCATAGCCCTGGTACTCTCCCTCAATCGTCACATTGGGGTACAGCTCCATATAATGATCGATTGCCGCAAGAGTCGCTTCATGACGTGCGTCAGACCCCCACCAGGCAAAACGCAGAGTCACTTTCCCGGCGGAAGCCGGATCAAATTTTGCGGCAGCTTCCGTTTGGGACCCAGCAGCAGAAGTATTTGCAGACGAAGACGGTTCCGGGGCAGGTGCTTTGTTGGAAGAGGTGGTGCAGCCGGAAAGCAGACTGATACTCATTGCAGCAGTAAGGGCAATACTCAATACTCTCTTTTTCATATTTCTACTCCTTTTTCTTTATCTTCACCAAAACATGTGCACAATTACTTGGTTTGTGTTTATATTATAAGAATAAACTGTCATTATTAACAGTGGTTCTCTATGCTATATTAAATCATTTTTTATATTCTTTTTTGCATTCCAATCATAAAATGCGAAAAGCAATCTTTTTTTGTCATACAAAAACCCGCACCGAAATATTCAGCACGGGCATAAGCTCTCCTTATTCTCTGATGGGGATAGAAAACCTGACAACCGTTTCTACGCCGGGTACACTCTCAATGGAAAGCGACGCTTCTGAATCATAGGCAAGCTGGAGACGTTTATTTAAATTATACAGACCGATGCTCTCCTCCGGCATATCCTCGCTCTCCAGCCGGGTCCGGATTTCAGACAGCCTTTCGGCAGTGAAGCCCGCGCCACTGTCACATACCGAGAAAAAGATGCGCTCACGGCTGCTTGAAATGGAAATCCGGATCAAACCGTTTTCTTTATTGCGCAGACCATGGGAAATACTGTTTTCCAGAATCGGCTGCAAAAGAAACTTAATGCACCTGCATTCCCTAAGCTCTTTCTCCACATTCCATTCCACACAAAATGCATTATCAAAGCGTAGACTCTGGATCTCAATGTATTTGGACGTATGGGTGCATTCTTCTTCGATTTTCACATACTGTTCACGGTTGACCAGAGTATAATACAGTACGCTGGTCAGCAGATCAATCATATGACTGGCATCATTGGCTCCGCCTGTAAGTTTTACCGTCTTCCAAAAAATATTTTTCAGAGTATTGAATAAAAAGTGGGGATTTAACTGGGATTGAAGGAACGAAAAATACATTGCCTCCAGGCGGTACCTTTTTTCCGCAAGCTGTTTGTCCAACGCATTGCGCTCCAAAAATCCTCTTACAATCCCCTGGGTGATATATCCATAAATATCCGAATCCTGCTTCACATCCGGCAATGGCTCACCATGTTCGGCACTGTCCACCAGATTTACAATAGCACCTACTGCTCTGGCATTGCGCCGGGTGGCAAAATAGGCAGCTATAATACCCATAGCAAAGGCAGCGGCCATCACCTGTCCCACAAGAATTGCAACTGGCTGGGCCTGTTCCCACACAATGCTGTTAGGAATTGCCGAAACGCAGGTGATTCCAGATGCCTGGTTGGTGTCTGAAAGGAAAAATGCATCTTTTTGCAATGGCTGTTCCATATCCACAGCAGCACCTCCCTGACACAGCACCTCTCCCTGTTCGTTCATCAAAAGGATGGACTGCTGCTCATAGGCCACACTTTCCCTGCATAGAGAATTCAAATAATCCTCACGGATATTCAGCACCAGAACACCGATTGGCGCATTTTTATCCGAAGCATACAGCCTCTTATACACGCTGACTACCGGGGTCTTGTAACGTCCGGAATCATTCTGGCGGATTTCTCTCGGTTCAATCCATTGACGCCGGGTAATTGGCATCTGTCCCGTACGTTCCAGCCATTCCGTATCATAATGATTAAAGCTGTTTGCCAGCCCTACTGTCGAGGCAAAAAAATAGCCCTTTTCATTTTCCAGATAGATATACAGAGAATGAACAAAGGGCTTGCAGTTCACACTGGAATCCACAAAGGATTTAAACATATATGCCGTGTCCATCTGTTCCTTGCCAATATAGCCGTTTTCCAGAAGATCTTCCAGCCTAAGCATAACATGAGGAGAGACACTGTAATTCAGACTCTGGGCATCCGCTTCGGACAGGATAAGCTCCATGCTTTCTCTTAAAGCAGATAATGCACGCTCATTGGCGGAATTCACCGCTTTTTTTGCATTGTCATAAACAAGGAACATGGAAAGCAGGCCGATCAGCAGTACGGCAAGCAAGGTAGGAACCGTCATCATGGCAAAGTTTTTCAGAAAAAAACGCCGTTTCATTTATCGCACTCCTCCCAGGTAACGGCCCGCCCCAATTTCTGGGAGCGGTAATTATGGGGAGAAACATGATAATACCTGCGGAATGCACGGGCAAAATTGACAGGATTCATGTATCCCATCTGTTCGCTGATCTCATAAATTCTGTACTGCGGCTGCTCCAGAAGTTCTGCGGCAAGGTGCATCTTCTGCTCCAGCACATATTCAGAAAATCCCATACCTATACGCTTTTTAAAATAACGGCTTGCATAGGAAGGACTCAAGTATGCAGCCTCTGCTGCGCCTGCCAGAGTTGCCGTTACCGGATCCTTATCCACATACTGACGCATGGCAAGAATAATGCAATCCGATTCTTCCTCGCCATTGCTGACTTTTTTCTGCTTGCCCGATGCCCCATCAAGGCGCTTGCGAATCTTTTGAAATGCATCAATCAGTTCTTCATATTCCATGCTCTTCAAAAGATAATCCATACAGCCATAGCGAACTGCCTGACGGGCATATTCAAATTTTTCATGTGCTGTAAACAGTATAATAGACGGCTTATACTGCATGCCTGATTCATGGATTTTCTGAGCCAGCTCCACGCCGTTCATGCCCGGCATCATCACATCACTCACCACAACATCCACAGTATTGCACATGATATAATCAAGGGCTTCCTGAGCACCGGAAAAACTTTTTACTACGGAATAACCAAGAGTATTCCATGGAAAATACTGGGCAAACCCGGAACTGATCTCCTTTTCATCATCTACAATAACAATTTGATACATACAAATCATCCTTCCCAATACAATCATATACTGTTCTTCTCATGCAGGCTCTGCATCTATTATACAGTACTATTTTTGCAAATTATAAACCCCTGTTCTCTTCATCAGTAAATACTTCTTTGTAAAACATTGACTTCTCAACGTTTCTGTCTTGCAAAAATTTCAGAAAGGAGGCGGTCCGCCACTTCTTCCTTAGTCATTTTTTCCAGAGAAATCTCCTTTTCTCCGGTGATAATGGTTACCACATTGGTGTCTGTTCCAAAACCGGCCCCAGCCACTTTTAAATTATTGGCGACAATCATGTCAATGTTCTTTTTTTTCAGCTTCGCCCTTGAATTTTCCAGCATGTTCTGGGTTTCCATGGAAAAACCGCAGAGAAACTGTCCATCTCTCCGATGCTCTCCCAGCCATTTTAAAATATCATCCGTCCGCTCCAGCTCAATGGCCATATCTCCGTCTGTTTTCTTTGTCTTTTCTGCTCCCACATTCTTTGGCCTGTAATCTGCCACTGCGGCAGCCTTGATGATGGCATCCTGGTATTCAGCCTCGGATGTAACCGCATCAAACATATCCCTGGCGCTTTCTGTTTCGATGATATTTACAAACCTGGGCTTAGGAACACCGGTCTTTCCGGTTACCAGAGTTACCTCAGCTCCCCGCAGGGAAGCTGCTCTGGCAATGGCATAGCCCATTTTTCCGGTAGAATAATTCGTGATAAAACGAACCGGGTCAATGGCTTCTCTGGTCGGCCCTGCCGTTACCAGAATTTTCTTTCCCTTCAAATCCTTTTCGAAGGCAATCTCTCTTTCAATGTAATCAAAAAGCTCCTCTGGTTCCGGCATTTTTCCAGCTCCGGTATCACCGCAGGCCAGATAACCTACGGCAGGCTTGATCACTTCCATTCCGTAGGATTGGCAGGTTCTTAAATTGTCTTGGACAATGGGGTTTTCGTACATATTGGTATTCATGGCAGGTGCTATGATCTTCTTGCATTTGCAGGCCAAAACTGTGGTAGTCAGCATATCGTCTGCCAGCCCGTGAGCCAGCTTTGCGATCACATTGGCACTTGCCGGGGCGATCATTACGATATCTGCCTGCTTTGCCAGAGATACGTGCTCCACCTGAAACTGGAAATTCCGGTCAAAGGTATCTACCAGACATTTGTTCCCTGTTAAAGTTTCAAAAGTAATGGGATTAATGAAATTGGTGGCATTTTGGGACATCATAACATCTACCCTGCATCCCTTTTTAACCAGCATGCTGGCAAGCCCCGCTATTTTATAGGCGGCAATGCTTCCTGTCACACCTAAAATCACATTTTTCCCTTTCAGCATAAGCACCTCCTATGGAACTTTCTTGTTTTTCATACTAAAATATGATACTCTACAGTATAGCATAATAAAAAAAAGTTGGAAAGGAGTTCCCTCTATGATTTTAGCCATTGATATGGGAAACAGCAATATCGTCATAGGAGGTATCGATCAGACCAGAACTTATTTTGTGGAGCGGGTGACTACCAATCAGCAGAAAACCGAATTGGAGTACGCTGTTGATATAAAGAACATTATGGAAATTCACAGTATGCCTATGTCCTCCATAGAAGGGGCTATTCTTTCTTCTGTAGTTCCTCCGCTTACGGATTTACTCCTTTGTGCTGTGAAGAAAATAACAGGGAAAACACCCATGCTGGTAGGGTCAGGGATGAAGACCGGGCTTAATATAAAAATGGATAATCCAAAGACAGTGGGAAGCGATTTGATCGTGGAGGCGGTGGCTGCATTAAGGGATTATACGCCTCCTATTATTGTTATTGATATGGGGACGGCTACCACTGTGTCTGCTATTGACCAGAAAGGAAATTACACCGGCGGGGTTATTTTTCCGGGACTGAGAGTGTCTCTGGATTCTTTAAGCAGCAAGGCGGCTCAGCTTCCTTACATCGGGCTTAATAAGCCTTCAAAAATAATCGGGAAGAATACTATTGATTGTATGAAAAGTGGGATTCTTTATGGGAATGCGGCTATGATTGACGGGATTGTTGACCGGATGGAGGAGGAATTGGGGAGTTCTGTCAGTCTGGTGGCAACAGGGGGATTGGCTTCACTTGTGGTGCCTCTTTGCCGGAGGAAAATCTATTTTGATGAGGCGTTGTTGTTGAAGGGGTTGATGATTTTGTATGAAAAAAATAAACAGGATTGAAAGGCTGGACGACATGCATTCATAATTTGGCTAAATGCGGCCAAATTATTCATTTCGGGCGTTCGCCCTATAAAAAAATATGCAGGAATTTGGNNCCAAATTCCTGCATATTTTTTTGCATGTCTAAACGTGAGCCAAAAATTGGAAATAAAATTTCTCTAGTCCATCGTATAAAAGCCTCCGGTTAAGTACATCATTTCTTTATGAGTAATAAAATGATGCGGAGGGAAAGATATGTCTGGATACAAAGTAGAAATTTGCGGCGTTAATACTTCCAAACTGCCTCTTTTAAGCAACGAAGAGAAGGAAGTCCTGTTCAAAAGGATTCTGGACGGGGACAAAAAAGCCAGAGAAGATTACATTAAGGGGAACCTAAGACTGGTTCTCAGTGTCATACAGCGTTTTTCCAACAGCAACGAAAATGTGGATGACTTGTTTCAAATCGGCTGCATTGGACTGATCAAAGCCATTGACAATTTTGACATTACCCAGAATGTCCGATTTTCCACCTATGCAGTTCCCATGATCATGGGCGAGGTGAGGCGCTACCTGCGGGATAACAATTCTATCCGCGTAAGCCGCTCCCTGAGGGATACCGCTTATAAGGCCATTTACGCCAAGGAAAACCTGATGAAAAAAAACTTAAAAGAACCCACTCTGATGGAAATTGCAGATGAAATCGGGGTGAGTAAGGAAGACATTACCTACGCTTTAGATGCCATACAAAGCCCTGTCAGCCTTTACGAGCCGGTCTATTCCGACGGCGGTGACCCGCTTTTTGTCATGGACCAGATCAGCGACAAGAAAAACCTGGAAGAAAACTGGGTGGAGGACATTTCCTTAAATGAAGCCATAAGACGCCTTCCCGAAAGGGAGAGGCACATCATTGACATGCGTTTCTTTGAAGGAAAAACCCAGACCGAAGTAGCAGAGGAAATTCATATCAGCCAGGCACAGGTAAGCCGCCTGGAAAAAAATGCACTGAAAACCATGAAAAATTATCTTTCTTAGGCAATGCATATAAGCCCACCTTTCCACTCAGAAAGGCAGGCTTTTACATAATCTACATTAGTTTTTCTACAGTCTCAACCACATGTTCTACGGCAAATCCAAATTTCTCAAACAGCAGTTCTGCCACAGCTCTTTTTCCTACTTCTTTCGGAGGAACAGATTCCCTCCTTTGTCAGACCATAGCCAAACAAATGGAGAAGGGAGTATAACAGGGCGGATCCCATTGACTGATTTGTATTCTTTGTTCATATCTTAAACCCCCAGATGGTTGTTACTCCCCAAATACCTTCCGGTAATCCTCCTGGAGTTTGGCAATTCCCTGGTCTGTTAAAGGATGCCTGGTCATCTGAACAATGACACTGTAGGGAACCGTTGCAATATCCGCTCCAGCATCCTCGCTGGTCACCAGCCGATTAATATAGGAAGTAACTCCTAATTTTTCCAGCTTTTCATACTGCATATAGGCCGTCATATTGGTAGCCACACCGATTTCCATTCCCCGGCTCTTTAAGTCTTTCATAAATTCCAGAAGGTCAGGCAGTAATCCATAACAGCCTCAAGCCCCCTGCGGTTACCGGGTGTATAATCGTAAATAACTGTTTTTACCAAGGTTTATGCTCCCGCCTTTTGGCCGTAATAAGCATTGGCTCCGTGCTTTCTTAAATAGTGCTTATCCTGCAGCTCCTGAGGCGCAGGGATATTATCCGGATTGATCTGCTCACACCGCAGGGCCATTTTTGCCACTTCTTCCAGCACCACTGCATTGTGCACTGCATCCATGGCATCCTTTCCCCAGGCAAAGGGACCGTGGTTTTTGCAGAGACAGGCCGGCACTGCCATATATTCCTTGTCCTTGAAATAATCCACGATCAAAAGCCCTGTGTTCTTCTCGTATCCTTCTTCAATTTCCTCCGGAGTCAGACAGCGCAGGCAGGGAATTTCTCCGTACATATAATCCGCATGGGTGGTGCCGTAGCAGGGAATCCCCCGTCCGGCCTGAGCCCAGCTTGTTGCCCAGGAAGAATGGGTATGTACGATTCCTCCCATTTTAGGAAATGCTTTGTAAAGCTCCAAATGGGTGGCGGTATCGGAAGAAGGGTTATATTTTCCTTCCACCCGGTTCCCTTCTAAATCCATCACTACCATATCTTCCGGTTTCAGTTTATTATAATCCACTCCGCTGGGCTTGATGACAAACATGCCGCTTTCCCGGTCAATGGCGCTGACATTGCCCCAGGTAAAAGTAACAAGCCCATATCTGGGAAGTTCCATATTGGCTTCGTAAACCACTTGCTTTAAGGCTTCTAACATGTTCTACCTCCTATGCTTTCAGTGTATACATGGCAATTTCATCAATGCCGTGATTGGTGGATATGATGACCTCGCTTTCATTCTTAGTATACTTGTATACATTCGCAGGCCCGCAATTCCTGTCTATCATCTCTGTTTCATAGGTCTTTGTCGAAGGATTAAAGCGGAGAACAAACAGATTGCGTTCTCCCTGCCTGTGTCCTATGACCAAAGCTGGCTTTCCACACAGCATTCCTCCGTAAACAGCATGGTTAAATTCAGCAGGCTGGTCGTAAACATATACTTCCTTGTACTCTCCCTCTGACTTTTTCCAAATGCTGATTTTATCGCCGTGGAATGGTGAGATCACCGCCAGTTCCTTTTCTCCATCCCCGTCAAAATCTACCAAAACCCCGTCGCTGGCAGCTTCTTTGATCAAATGATGGATTTCCCATGGCTCTGACGGAGCTGCTGGAGGAATAAACTGATACACCCCGCTGTCGCAGGATATGAGGCTGGTCTGAATCCCCTGTTCTTCCACCTTGTAATAGCCATGGTTTTTCAGCATATTGTCCTTGATCACTTCCAGCTTCAACTGATTGTCCTGATTAAATCCGCTCAGATCCTCAGGCAGGACCGCCGCATATACCTTTCCCGGCGTGGACCAGTCATCTTTAAACTCATGTCCGGATTTCAAGGTGCATGCGATCAGGTAATTGACCCCGTTTCTTTCAATAATATTGAACCGGTGGACAAAGGGCAGGTCTGCAAGAGTCCTGACTTCCCAGCCGCCTTCTTCCATGGGGGTCACTATGACGATCCTGGCCTCCTTAGAGTCATTGGGGGAATAAAATTTATGAGTTGCCAGGAACTGTCCGTCTGTGCCAGGGACCTGAACCATGGTCATAACACCGCCCGGCTCTGTCCAAATGGTGTCCTCTAAATTGCCGTCTGTATCAAACAGCAGGCAGCGGTCTACTTTTTCCGCCGCAACCAGGATATGATCTCTTTCTTTGTAGCGGAGCGGGGCTATGGAATAACATTTCGTCAGATTTCCCATCACCTTTTTTTCAATGTTCATAATGATAGATCCCCTTTCATTCCTGTTTCATCAATATCCCGGACATGTTAAAATTTGCCGCAGCCAGGTCTTCCTTCCAGGACGGGCTTCCCGTATACCAGAATTCTGTCACATATTTTCTCACCCCAAGCTCCCATGCCGCTGCAATGGCCTTTTCAAAATCCACATGGCCCTCGCCGTAAGGAACTTCACGGAATATGCCTGGTATTGTTTCCTTTAAATGCATGGCGGCCAGACTCCCCTTTCCAAGCTTTAAATCCTCCAATACGTCCGTTCCATAAGTGATTGCGGCATTTGTAATATTTCCTATATCAGGATAAACATTTAAATACACAGAAGATATCTGCCGGACATATTTCATGGATTTTTCCACTGTATTCATAAATTCCGTCTCCATGGTTTCAAATCCCAGAATCACGCCTGCACAGGCAGCCATATCAGTTGCTTTCTTTAAATTGTCCTCAAAATACTGTTTTGTTTCCTCATCCGATTCTTCATAATATACATCGTATCCAGCCAATTGAATGATCCTGATGCCCAGATCCGATGCCAGCCCTATGGCTTTGTCCATGATTTCCAGACTTCTTTCCCTGACTGCCTGATCATGGCTTCCCAGAGGATATTTCCGGTGGCCGCTCAGGCACATGGTTCCTATGGGAAGGCCAACTTCCTTCATCAGTTCTGTCAGCTCCAGACGCTCCTTTGAGGTCATCTCAAGGCGTCCCAGTTTTTCATCGGTCTCGTCCACGCTCATCTCCAAAAAATCAAAACCAGCATTTTTTGCAGCCTCCAGCTTTTCTCTCCAGCTTAAGTCCGCAGGCATTGACTTTTCATATAACCCAAGGGTATAGGCTTTCATTTAAAAATCTCCTTTTTTCACCTGGTGGATCTGCACTCCAGCCTCCCTGAATTCATTTAAAATATCCTCGGGAGCCTTTTCATCTGTGATCAGATGCTGAACTTTACCGATATTGCAGCTTGAGAAGCTGCTGTTCTTTCCTATCTTCGTATGGTCGGCCAGGATATACAGCTGGTACCTGGTGTGTTCGATCATCAATTCGTTAAGGCATACCTCATTGATGATCTCAGTGGTCATTCCCGACATGACCGAAATTCCCGAACAACCCATAAATGCCTTTTTTGCATAAATGTTCTGAAGGTTCCTGACTGCAAAATCTCCTACCATGGCTTCCTTTGGATAGCGAAGCTCGCCTCCGGTCAGGATGATGCTTACCCCGGCCCCATGCTCACTGTTGATCGCCTTTCCGTTGTTGGTTATGACCGTAACATTTCTGGCTTTAATAGACTCCAGCATCTGCAGGGCAGTGCTGCTGGTATTGATAAACAACGTATCATTGTCCTCTACCAGAGTTGCGGCATAGCTGGCAATCAACCGTCTGTAAAGTAATATTTCATTAGCCTGTGCAGGGCCCGTTTCAATGGGGATGGCTCCTCCGTGGCAGCGCTTTAAAAGCTTTCTGTCTTCCAGATACTGCAAATCTCTTCGGACCGTCACCACGGAAATCCCGCACTGCTCTGCCAAACTGTTGACAGACACTTTAGGGCTGTTTCTCACCACATCCAATATATGCGCTCTTCTCTCTTCCACAAGGGCATACTCTCTTTTCATCGGTTCACCTGCACTTTCTATCATATCTGATCACGATTGCGATCCAAAATTTATTCGATAATTCCCTGCTCTTTTAACTTAGTTTCAATTTCCTGGGCTGACATTACATTTCTCAGAGGAATAATGGTAACGCCCTTGTCCTTGGCATCTCCGAACATGTCCTTAAAGTTCTGTGCGCAGACCAGTACATCGTACTGGGAAGCAGTGCTTTTTCCCTCTGAAAGAGGACAATGATGAACCTTCTGGGGCTTGACATCATACTTTTTCAGCACCTTCTCCAATGCCATCTGTGCCATCAGGCTTGAACCTGCTCCATTTGCGCAGCACACCAGAAAACTTAAACTCTTACCAGCCATAATACAAACGTCCTGACATAAATTTTATTTGTTATTTTCTTTCAATTCTTTATATGCATCATAATCCTCTGTCATAAGGAAGTAACCTTTTTTATCCTTCCAGTACTGAATCTGAGGAATTGCCAGCAGGAAAACAAACACGATTGCGATTCCGGCATAGCTTAAGTACTTCATGACAACGGTGAACACCGGCCATACCACTGCCCAGTCCCACATTCCCAAGTATCCGCCGTAGGCAGCCATGCCTACCCAGCCTGCGATAAAGGCAGAACCGAATACCTGAAGAAGACCTGAGATGAAAGGAAGTATCAGAGCTGCCTTAACTCCGCCCTTTTCATTTGCAAAAACACCGATGGTGGCATTGTCAAAGAATACAGGAACGAATCCGCAGATAACAAGAACCGGACTCTTTAATGCAATCAGAGCTATGATGGCAAGAATCTGACCGAAAAAGCCTGCCAAGAAGCCTAAGGTTACGGCATTAGGAGCACCAAATCCGAAAATTACAGCACAGTCTACGCCAGGAACAGAGCCCGGAAGGAGCTTGTCTGCAATTCCCTGGAAGGAAGCTGTCAGCTCTGCTACGAAGGTACGAACACCTAACTGAAGGATTGCCAGATAAGCTGCGAAGTTCAGACATGTTTTTAAGATATAGAATAACATGCTGTCTCCTGCTTTCATAAACTCTCCTGTAACCAGATAATCCTTGCCAAGAACCAGAAGGATGGATCCAAAGAACGCTACCATTAAGATAGAGGTAGTTACCATGTTGTCATTGAACATAGACATAAAGCCCGGCAATTCAATATCTTCAATTCTTCTTACTTTTTTATCTTTGTTTTTGCCTTCATTTCCAAAGAACCTGCCTGCAGCCCAGTAGCTGAATGCAGTTCCAAACATCTGCTGATGAGCCATACAGAAACCGGCACCGTCCGTTACTTCCTGGCAGGCCTTGATGGTCAAGTTGGAACCCACTGCCCAGTAAGCACCTAAAAGCAGGGACATTACTGCAAGCATGGCAACACGGTTTTCCAGAAGGAAGGGGCAGGCAAACATGATCAGCCAGTATGCTGTGGCAGCCTGCTGTACCTGAACGTTTCCGGTTGTAAATAAGGCACGGAGCTTGGTGTATTTTGAAAAGCGTACCAGAAGGATGTTGACGATAAATGCGATAAATAATAGGATCATCGCATCACCGAAACCTCTTCCGAATACTTCTTCCACGCCTGCTGTAACGGCGTTCTGTCCAAAATACGGGTCAATAACCATGGCATTGATCTGGAACCTGTCCTTCAGCCCTACCAGTACAGGACGGAAGTTATTAACCAGACCGCCGGAACCTACCATTAAGATCAAATAGCCTACGATTGCTTTTGCTGTTCCAGCCAGTATATCATACCAGGGTTTTCCAAGCAAGATATAGCCGACCATAACAATAAGGCCGATCATAAAAGGCGGCTGCTGCAATATGTTTGTCGCAAAATAACTCCATATCTTCATCAAAATATCCATAAGTGTAATCCCCTTTTCCCTAATCCAAATATTGTTCCTGAATTTTCAGTAAATCCTCCGGACCTTTGGCTTTTTTCAGTTCAGCAATCACTTCTTCGTTACAAAGCATATCAGATAACCGGCTCATATTGTCCAGGTGTTGGTCCGGGTTGCAGGAAGCCAGCGTAAAGAAAAGCTGCGCATCCTTTTCCGGATCTTCCGGGTCAAAGCTGACCGGTTTTTCCAGCTTCATGAAAGCAATGCTGGTTTTGTGAACCCCCTCTGCACCTTCCTGGGAGTGAGGCATGGCGATGTCCGGCAAAATAATGATATAAGGGCCGTATTTTTTAATACAGGCAATGATCTCTTCCTTATAATTGCCTTCCACTGTTCCGTCAGCTTCCAGGCATTCACAGCTCATCCTGACCGCCTCCTCCCAGTCTTTTGCTTCCCCTGCAAACTTATAATGATTCTTTTCCACGAAATCTCTAAGCATCTTTTCCCCTCTTTTCTGAAATTACAGCAATGAACGGAACGGAATATTCTGGGGTGCTTCAAAGCAGTCCTCAAAGCCCCTTCTGTGGTGGTAAGCCCGTTTGTCCTTATCCGTAGGATAAACGTACTTTCCGCCTACCTCCCAGAAGAACGGATGGAACTTATAATCCAGTCTGTCCTTTTTCATATCATAGAGTACCCTGATTTCATTTACATCTGCCATGAAATTGGTCCACACATCATAGTGGATGGGGATTACAACCTTGCAGTCTAAGGCTTCTGCCATGCGCAGAATATCGCAGGAGGTCATTTTGTCTGCCATTCCCACTGGATTTTCTCCATAAGAGCCAAAAGCCACATCTACATCGTAATCTTTTCCATGCTTTGCAAAGTAAATGGAATAGTGGGAATCGCCGCTGTGATAAATATTTCCGCCGGGAGTCTTGATCAGATAATTGACTGCCTTTTCATCCATATCCATGGGGCACTTTCCTGTCAGCTCCTCACGGTCCGGACCTGTGGAATCAGTGGTTACAAGGCAGGTTCTGTCAAAGGAATCTAAAGCTATGATTTCAATATCCTTGATTTTAATACTGTCTCCGGGCACAACTGTGATACAGCGCTCTGCGGGAACTCCCCACTTCTGCCAAAGCTCAACGGATTTCTTGGGACCGATAAATGGAACCGGGATTTCCTTTCCGTTCTCATCGATTGTGGTGATCTTGCTCTGAATCACGTGTGCGGCATATTCTGCGCTCATATGGTCCTGATGGTAATGGGTTGCAAGCACCGCATCCACATGCTTAATGGCAAATGGGTCGATGACAAAGGGAACTGCCCTTAAATTAGGCTGCATGTCTCTTGCACCGCACATGTTTGCCATCTGATGGCCCACAGCCATCTTTCCGTTTCCATGGGAACGCTTTCCGTTTCCGCACCACAAATCCACGGTAATATTGCAGCCGCCCGGTGTTTTGAACCACATGCCTGTACATCCAAGCCACCACATAGCCACTGTTCCGGGTTCCACTGTCTCATTCTCAATTTCCTCGTTCAGCCACGTACCCCATTCAGGGAACGTGCTCATAATCCAGCTTTCCCTTGTGATTTCATCCACTTTACTCATTTGGACATCCTCCTTTATTTTTTATGATTGTTTTATGATCGTTTTTGTGCGATATTTTCTTTACAATTAGATAGCACCATGATACATCTGACTTTTCAAGAGCGTTAAACGACCTATTTTTAATTATATGTTTGTTTTAGTTTTTTTGTGTAATTTATATATTTTAAATCTAATTACTTGTGCACATTTTATATTATAGTATTTTCTATTATAATTCAAAACACACTTTTTATATTATCACTTATTCTACACTCCATATATGGTCAAATTAACATAAAATTATTTTTTTACACCATTATTATATTATCGAAACTATATACAGAGCATTGTGAGAATCCGGTTCATGAACCAATAAAAAAAGACTCCATATAAAGAGCCGGTCTAATGTCTTTTTGTGATGAGTTTTTTCATTCTATACTTATATATTACTTGTCCTCCATCTTATCCATTCTATAAAAAAGAATAAGCCCATCTTTCCACTAAAAAAGACGGGCTTATTTCTTATGGTATTAAAATCCGGTCACCTCCTTTGGTATAGTAAATTCCACAACACCCATGTATCCAGGCGCTACTTCATATTCATCAAACACGATCACGATTTCTCCGTTTTCATCAAAATAAAAGCTTTCATCTCCGGTGATCTGCTTGAATTCATCCATGGAATCCTCTCCTGTATTATAAAAATACATCTTGGAATCATCGGCAGCCATCTGTTCCGCCATCTGCTTTTTGATGTTGTCACTGATTTCAGTAATATAATCAGGTTTATCCTTCATTAAATCCTTTAAGGATACTACATTTCCTGTTTCTTTATTAATAGTGAAAATTTTCACTGATTCCGCTCCGCTGGCCATAATAACAGTTGTGTTGATCCGCAGGGAAAGGTATTTATCGTTGTTTGTCACAACATCATAGCCGGAGGTTACAGAATAATGGCCGTCTCCTGCCATGTCTCCCGCCACCTGTTTCTCATATTCTGAAATCAGCTGATCGGCATATTCTTCGATGGAACGGTTTACCTTGTCATTGTCTTTTTCATTGATAGAAACCTTGGGAATATCTATTTTTGCTTCATAATTATTTTTTGCATCCTCAAAGGTACGAAATGTGACAACCTTTGCGATTACACCAAGGACCGGGATATCCTCCATGGCGTTTGCGGTAACCGGGCTGGCATTTGCCATAATTATAATGGCCGCCATTGCCGCAGCCCCTGTCATTGCTGTTCGTTTTGTTATTTTCATCATCTGTATCTTCCTCTTTTCCTTTTTTGCTTTTTCAATTCCTGCCATTACGCCTGCCAAGGCAGTCTTTGGCACGGGAATATGATGGTATTCCTCTTTCAATCTTAACAGTTTTTCCTTATCACTGTGTTCCATATCAACTGCTCCTTTCCTTCTTAAGTAGCCTCCGGTTCCAGTACAATCTTCAGTTTCTTAAGAGCCCGGTAAAGCCTGGCCTTCACGGTGTTCACGTTCATTTCCAGTATTTCAGCGATTTCGTCCATTTTCCATTCCTCTACATATTTTAAAATCACTATGGCACGGTCCTTTTCCTCCAGGGAGCTTAAAAGCTCTAAGTAATCATCCTCTTTGTAGCGGTCCTCATGGGGGATCTCCACCTGGTCAAGGCTTACCCGTTCCCCTTTCTGCTTCCTTAAAAAATCAATGGATGCATTTATGACGATCCGGTATATCCATGTGGACAGATAAGCCTCTTCTCTCAGCTTTTTGCATTCCTTTATGATCCGGTATGCGCTCTCCTGAACAATATCCAGAGCATCCTGTTCATTTTTTACATAACTGTACGCGAGCCGGTAATACGACTCATAATTTTTCAAGAGAATCCGTTCTGCCTCTTCTTCAATCTTTTGTTTCATGTTCTCCTCCTCTCTGGGGTTCTATCTGTTAGACGTATTATAACCCAATAAAAGTTGCATGGTCACAAAAAAAGGAAAGGCTCCCAGGAACCTTTCCTTTTTTCAGTTAAAATATGTCACTCGAACCGTACAATTTCTTTTTTCAATCTCTTCATAATCTTTTTTTCCAGCCTGGATATGTAGGACTGGGAGATCCCCAGTAAATCGGCAACCTCTTTCTGAGTCATCTCTTCCCCTTCCTCATCCGTAAGTCCGAACCGCAGCTCCACGATCTTTCTCTCTCTCGGGCTCAACCGGCTGATGGCGGTGTTAAGCAGGTTCCTCTCCACCTCGGTTTCCAAATCTTTATAAATCACATCTTCCTCTGTTCCTAAAATATCGGATAAAAGGAGCTCATTGCCATCCCAGTCCACATTCAAAGGCTCATCAATGGAAACCTCCATCTTGGTCTTGTTGTTCCGGCGCAAATACATGAGTATTTCATTTTCAATACAGCGGGAAGCATAAGTAGCCAGTTTTATATTTTTCGTAGGATTAAAGGTATTGATGGCCTTAATCAAACCAATGGTCCCTATGGAAATCAAATCCTCCACTCCAACGCTGGTGTTATCAAACTTCTTTGCAATATAAACCACAAGCCGCAGATTGTGTTCGATCAGCTCTGACTTGGCTCTTTGATCCTCTTCGCTCCCAAGAAGGGCAATGGTCTGCGCCTCTCTCTCATTGTCCAGGGGCGCAGGCAGAATATCCGCCCCTCCAATGTAATGCACCTCTCCCTTAGAAGGCATCATCAGGGTTTTAAATGTTGGAATGGCTTTAAACTGGAAACGGTTTGGTACTGAAACTTTTATAATCATGTCTATATTTTCTCCTTTACATCTTTCATTCACTCTTCATGCAGAAGCATTTGATAACCTCCATTTTCCGACAGCGGCCTTTTACAGACAGCTACCAGCGGCCTCTCAATTACCTTGCTTTCGTCGCCTTGGCGTACCTCCATTTGATCTAAAAAGATTCCGGGCATCATTCCGCCGCTTTTCCCAACGCTTTCATAGGGAATATAAACGACCTCTGTCACGATCTCACACAACTCCCGGACAGCCTCATAAGTCACAACATGAACAGGACGGCGGCTCACTGGTTCATACAGCCTGTTTCCAGTATCAAGGAGAGCTGTCACCTTTTTTTCCTTTCCCCTGTAGTGCATGGTGACTTCATAAAAATTGCTCTTTCCCTTTAACATGCCGGGAATCCGCCATAAAAGATAACGGATTCCGAAATAAGTGGCTGCTGCAAGCAAAATTAACCGGTAAAGAGGAATCGCTCCCCTGCTGTTTCCCCCGAGAATCTGTTCTATATAATAACCGGCCTTCGTATGCTGATAGAGGGCATTTATGACTCCTGACATCACCACAGCAGCCACATAAAGCGCTCCCACTGCTCTCCCTATATCCCTTGGGTTTTTTAAACTGAAGGCCGTCATTACCATCAGGGCGCTCACGGCCCCGTAAGTAATGGCCATCTCAAGCCATAAGGGCAGATATGGAAATGCGGCGGCAAACACGGCCCACGCTGATCCCAGACCAGCCCCCAGAATCATTCTCCATCTCATGAGGCGGAACCTCAACCCCCTCCTGACAATGGATAAGATCATAAAATTCATGGTAAAATTAATTAAGAACAACACATCTATGTACAGGTTAATTTCCGTTGCTGCATTCACCTCCTGCCCTGTAGGAACATTATATCTGCCATGCCTTTCAGAATTTGTCAAAACCTTGGGGAAGATTCCAGTTTTTCATCGTCTTTTTCCTTCCTTTCCCGGCATATAGTGACAGAATCATCAGACCATACGTTCCCTTTCACTCTCCCGGAAACAGACATCACTCTCCTGGCACAGCAAAAAAACAGCCGGACACGGGGATAAAACCGTGTTCGACCGTTTTTCACATTTCATTTTTTATTGTCGATTTTTCATGACAGATTCCAATTTATTTGTCTTATGTAATACTGAAACTATTATTCTCCTTTTTTCTGAATATCCACGGTACGTCCTTTTATATCTTTATGATCGCCAACCGTCAAACCTTCCACCTCTTCATCCGGGCAAACATTTGTCCATGCCATATCCATAATATCATCTACTGTGAGACCTTCTTTTGTGATAATCCCAAGACGCAGATAGTCTTCTGTGATGTTTTTAAGACCATCTACTGTAATTGCATCTGACAAGCCAAAGTTCAATGAATCCCAGAACTGAAGCTGATTCTCAAATTCTCCTGTCAGCATATTTGTATCAAACATCAATTGAACAGCATCTTCTGAATGGAGACGTGCATACTGACCTGCACGTTTAACAGCCATAACAACATATTTTGCATGAACAGGGTTTTCTTCGATGAATTTATTGTTCATTGCAGTTGCACAGCAAACCTCGCCTTCAAACTCATCACTTGCTGTGATTGAGCAAACCTTACGCATCTTATCACTGTAATTAGCAATTACAAAATAATCCGAAAAAATTACAGCGTCAACTTCACCGCTCTCCATTGCTGCTACAGATGCGGCATTGTCAGCAATATCAAGATACTCAACTTCAGTCGTTGGGTCAATGCCTTCTTTGTCAAGCAGACGGTAGGTAATGTTCTGATCAGACCTTCCAATACCATCATGAATTGCAATCTTTTTTCCTTTCAGATCTTCCGGCGATTTAATCTCACTGTCATTAAATACATAAATAGACTTACAGCCTACATGAGAACCAGCCACAAAAGTCATATCTACACCATTTGTTACCGGAACAAGCATGGAGGCAATGTGCTCTGATCCCCATAGGCACTTACCTGTACCAACGGCATTCACTACCGATTCGCCTGCCATATATGTTGCATTAATGCCGTATTCCTCATAATACCCAAGCTGTTCAGCAAGATATTTTGCAGATACACAGGCCCCTCCATTAAACATATAGTTTAACTCTGTACCGAATACAGGCTCCTTTTGCATAGCTGCCCAGTCTTCCTCTGAAACAGCTTTCGGACGCTCAGCAGAAACATTAACTTCTTTTGATGTTTCCTTTACCGAGGAAGAACCTGCCCCCTGCTCGCCGCAGGCTGCCAATGACAATGCCGTTACTCCCATAAGCATCCCTGCCAGCAAACCTCTTAACTTCCTTGTTTTCATAAACTCTTTTCTCCTTCTTATAGTATCTTTATCCACACAAATCATAGAATTACCGCTTTTCCACAACTTGGTTAGAACAATCATAACATGGATGTCATTCTCTTCCTCCAAAATGTAACCTCTTAAGAATCTCATTTCTGTATGCAACAAAAGCTGCTGACGAACGGCCTCTCGGATAGTTTTCATCTATTTTTATATCTGCAATAACACGCCCAGGGGTTGCATCCATAACAATAACCCTGGTTCCCATGTAAATAGCTTCATCTATATCATGGGTTACCATGATTGCCAATTGTTTTCTTTCCTGCCATATTTTCAGGATTTCATCCTGCATATTCATACGTGTAAACGCATCTAATGCTCCAAGTGGTTCATCTAACAGCAAAATATCCGGCTCGTTAATTAATGAACGGACTAATGCAACTCTCTGTGCCATTCCGCCTGACAGCTGTCCGGGATAATCATCTTTAAATGCTTCCAGTCCAATTATCTTCAGCATACGCTCCACTTTTTCTTCATTTCCTTTTAATTTCCCCTGTACCCTCAAACTAAAAGCAATATTATTTTCCACCGTAAGCCAGGGAAATAACGTTGCTTTCTGGAACACCTTTCCCCTTTCTGGAGACGGCTCTTTGATTTCCTGATCATTCACAGTTAAACTCCCTGTAGTCGGCTGAGTCAGTCCCGCAACAAGCCGCAGAATTGTTGACTTGCCACAGCCTGACGGGCCAACCAGGCTGATGAATTCCCCATTTTTCATAGACAACTTAATCTCATTCAATGCATGAGTTACTTCATCATTTTCAATTTTAGCAAAACTTTTTGATACATTATTTAATCGTAAGATAATACCCTTCTCCGCCATTAGTTCATTACTCCGTTCTGCCACCTCAGCACACGATGCTTAATCTGATCCAGCACTTTTGTTACAATCGTAAATATGAGGCAAATTACAAATAATGCTGCAAACATCTTATCATAAGCTGCCCAGGATTTTGCCCAGGTCATGTACCATCCAAGACCAGCCTTTACTCCCATCATCTCTGCAATCATAATTGCAACACAGGAAGAACTCATTGCCTGTGTACATCCCTGCAAAATAGAAGGCATTGCATGGGGAATTGCAACCTTAAATACCAATTGCCTTTCACTGGCACCCAGGGTTTTCGCTGCTTCAAAAAAATCTTTGTCCACATTCTGAATTCCTGTCATGGCAGCTACTGTGACTGCGAACCAGGAACCAAGTGCAATAATAAATACCGCACCTTTGAATAACGAAGATGCTACAACCATAATAATGGGAATCCATGTAGATGTGGGAATTGGTCCCAGAAACTTAACAACCGGATCAAGCCAGTACCGGACTTTTTCAAAATAACCTGAGGCAATGCCTGTTACAAGCCCCAATACGACTCCTATAAAATATCCTAAAAATAACAGACGCAAGGTGTGAAGAGTAGATGTAATCAAATAAGAACGGTCCTCCCAGGCAATGTTCAATATACTATTCATACACGGAACAAATGGCTGGGTAAGTACTCCTGTTTTCAATGTTAAATAATCATAAGCTGTAAGCAGCAAAAACAATGCTGAAAATAATGGGGCCTTGTGCCTGACTTTATCTGCAACAGTTTTATCTCCTCTCCATTTTTTCACAGCTGCAACCAAAGCATATACAACATATGCAAGCATAAAAGCAACCACTGTCCCCACATAAGTATATGGCTTACTGTTGGGACTTCCATTGGGTATTTCCCAGTATTCCATAATTGCAATGAAGCCGCAAATAACAGGAAGAACCATAATAATCCGATTCATGATCTTCTGACCATGGGTTTTTTCTTTCTCTTCCAATTCCTTCAGCTGCTGCCTGGTTAATCGTCCAAGCCTGACTGTATTTTCATTCTTTACAATGCATTTTTCATCAACATTTACCATAATTGTTTTCCTCTGGCGTTAAATTTAATAAACAATATCTAAATGATACACCAAATCATATTTTAAGTAAAATTCAAAAATAAATCTTTTTATAGATATTTTCTATAAGTATATGATATAAAAAATATCCATATTATGAAACGAAGCCGGATATTACTCTTTCTGCACAGAAAAAAACAGCAGGACACGAGATAAAGCCGGGTCCTGCTGTTTTTCACATTTCATTTTTATTGTTGATTTTTCATGACAGGTCTTAGGAAAGCTGGGAAAGCCTTTCTTTTACCTGCTCCATCATCTGGGCATATTTTTCAAGCTTAGCCTTTTCCTCCTGGATTTTGGCTTCCGGAGCCTTGCTGACAAATTTCTCATTATTCAGCATGCCCTCTACCCTGGCAAGCTCCTTGCCCAACCGTTCTTCTTCTTTTTTAAGGCGCTCAATCTCCTTTTCAATATCCACAAGCTCTGCAAAAGGCATATATATGACTGCCTGGGGGATAACAGCAGATACGGCATCCTCTGTAATTCCGCTCTTATCCTTCTGCAAATACACTTCTCCTGCATAGCCCAGGGAAGCAAAGAATATTTTGCTGCGCTCAAATATATCAAGAATCTCCTGATTTTCAGAAACAACGTAAACCTTGGCCTTTTTGCTGGGCGGAACGTTCATGGAGGTACGTACATTACGGATTGCCCTTACGGCTTCCTTAATGGTTTCCACCGCATGTTCTTCGTTCCTGAAATTCCATTCCTCCTCATACTCCGGCCAGTTTGAAATCATAATGGATTCCTCTTCATCCTGAAGATTACAGAAGATTTCCTCGGTCAGGAAAGACATATAGGGGTGCAGGAGCTTTAAAGAATTAATGAGTACAGTTTTTAAAGTCCAGATAGCTGCTGCCTTTGTCTCATCCTGGTCATCCCACAACCTTGGCTTCACCATTTCAATATACCAGTCGCAGAATTCCTCCCAGATAAAGTCATAAACCTTTTGAAGGGCAATTCCCAGTTCATATTTATCCAGATTCTCCGTCACATCCTTTGCAAGGGTGTTGACCTTGGAAAGAATCCATTTATCAGCCATGGTAAGCTGGGAAAGGTCTGCCTTTGCTCCCTGGGCCTTTTCAATATTCATCATAATGAAGCGGGAAGCATTCCATACCTTGTTGGCAAAGTTGCGGCTGGCTTCCACCCTCTCCCAGTAAAAACGCATATCATTTCCCGGAGCATTTCCCGTAATCAGGGTCATGCGCAGGGCATCGGCGCCGTATTTCTCAATGACCTCCAGAGGATCGATGCCGTTTCCTAAGGACTTGCTCATCTTCCGCCCTTCGGAATCCCTGATCAGTCCATGGATCAGAACTGTATGGAAAGGAAGCTTTCCTGTCTGCTCAATGCCGGAAAACACCATGCGGATGACCCAGAAGAAAATGATGTCATAGCCTGTTACCAGCACATCTGTGGGGTAAAAATACTTGAGATCCTCTGTTTCTTCAGGCCAGCCCAAAGTGGAGAAAGGCCAGAGAGCAGAAGAAAACCAGGTATCAAGAGTGTCCTCATCCTGAGTGAGATGAGTTCCTCCGCATTTGGGGCAGACTTCGGGAGCCTGGGCTGATACAGTGATTTCTCCGCACTGACCGCAATAGTAAGCAGGAATCCGGTGTCCCCACCAAAGCTGTCTGGAAACGCACCAGTCCCGGATGTTTTCAAGCCAGTGAAGATAAATTTTGTCAAACCGTTCCGGAACGAACTTAAGGGCTCCTGTCTTTAAGGCTTCAATGGCCGGCTTTGCCATCTCTTCCATCTTCACAAACCACTGCTGTTTTACCATAGGCTCTACTGTGGTCTTGCACCGGTCATGGGTTCCTACCGCATGGGTGTGAGGTTCTACCTTTACTAAAAGTCCCTGGTCTTCCAAGTCCTTTACAATGGCTTTTCTGGCCTGGTAACGCTCCATTCCATGATACTTGCTGCCCGGAAGGTTGATGGTGGCATCGTCGTTCATGATACACAGCTCCGGCAGATTATGTCTCTTTCCAACCTCAAAGTCATTGGGGTCGTGGGCAGGAGTGATCTTCACACATCCGGTTCCAAACTCTTTGTCTACATAGGAATCTGCAACAACCGGGATCTCCCGGTCTGTCAGGGGGAGTTTTAACATTTTTCCTATGAGATCCTGGTATCTCTCATCCTCTGGATTGACTGCCACAGCAGTATCTCCCAGAAGAGTTTCCGGTCTGGTGGTAGCGATTTCCACAAACCGGTTTTCCTCTCCTGCAATAGGATAATTGATATGCCAGAAAAAGCCGTTCTGATCCTCATGCTCAACCTCTGCATCGGAAATGGTAGTCTGACATACGGGACACCAGTTTACAATACGGGAACCTTTGTAAATGTATCCCTTTTCATGAAGCCGGATAAAAACTTCCTGAACGGCCTGGGAACAGCCCTCATCCATGGTGAACCGCTCTCTGTCCCAGTCAGCAGAAGAGCCCAGCTTGTGAAGCTGGTTGATAATCCGTCCGCCGTAATCTTTTCTCCAGTCCCAGCACTTCTCCAGGAAACCTTCCCTGCCTAAATCAGCCTTGTCAATTCCCTGCTCCTTCAAGCTTTCAATGACCTTTACTTCCGTGGCAATGGCCGCATGGTCTGTACCCGGCTGCCAAAGGGCCTCATAGCCCTGCATTCTCTTGTAACGGATTAAAATATCCTGCATAGCATTGTCCAAAGCATGGCCCATATGAAGCTGTCCTGTGATATTAGGCGGAGGCATCACAATGGTGAAAGGCTTTTTATCCTTATTTGGTTTTGCATGGAAATACTTTTTTTCCAGCCATTTTTCATAAAGCTTGCTCTCAATCCCTGCCGGATCATAAGTCTTTTCTAACTCTTTCATAAACTTCTCCTTCTTCTGACTGTCATATTGGTAATAAAAAAGCCCTCTGCATTCTGGGATGCAAAGGGCGAATCAACGCGGTACCACCTTTTTTTATATGGCATACTGCCATATATCTCAAAGCCTTTAACGCAGCCATGCGTGAAAGCCTAGTTACTTTCGTCTGTTCAGCCTTCCGGTTCCGAAGCTACCTTCCGCACACACTGCCTTAATCATCTTTCAGCCGGTGGATGATTTTCTCTTTCAGGGTTATGGACGTACTCCTCTTCTTCTCTACCTTTTCTTATATACTTTGTAATGATAGTGTTTTTTTACAGATTTGTCAAGGGTTTTGCAAAAGACCAACTCTCTGTGTTTATAAAGTAATGCTTTATGCAATGGAAATCATCTTCCGATATCGCTCCAATTGATACCTCAATACTGCCATCCCTCTCGATTCCGGCTCATGTGACAATAGTTCATCCAGTCTGTTATAATCAAGCTTTAAACCAATTCCCGCCTCATAAGCCTGGATTTCTAAACTTGCCGAAAACGGCTGACCGTATACATGTTCAATATTCTCCTCTATTGTTTCTTCCGAAAACATTTCCCAATCACTGAGTAAAGAATTACCATTATCAAAAACAGGAGCTGCCTTATATTCTCCTGTTATGGAATTTACAACAATCCCAAGGTTGTGAAAATGCCGGTCTGTATTTAATACAAGCATATCAAGCGTCAGAATCTGAGAAAGATACTCCGTACAATCTAAGCCTGTGTGATCAATTACAAAATCAACAACAAACCGGATTCTCCCTGAAACATCAGATATAAGTCGAATCCTTTCCTGCAGATTCTCTCCTGTATATAATTCATAAAGCCTTTGGAAACTGAGAAAAGCTTCACCGGTTCCCAAAAAGCTCTCCGAGCGGCATCCCGCCCTTCCATTCACATTGCATTGCTCATATCTTACAAAATCTTTTATGTTGGAACATTCCAAAACTCTTGATACAAGGTATTCTGCCAGCCCTTCATATCCGGCATTATTCACCTTATACCAGTATCCATCTTCATAATATTTTCTTTGTGCCCCTTTTGAACTGCCCTGTACCATCACAATAGCCTGCGGACTTAACAGATATTCATTCATCTCATCCTCACATCCTCCCACGTCAAATCTTCATCAGGAAACCGAACCCAGAACATGTCTTCATAGGTAACGCCATGGGTTATCTTTACCCATTCCCATGGATTATTAGAAGCCAGACCTGCCTGCAATAAAATCTCCTGTAAATCTGCACGTCCATCTTCATAACATCTTCCTTTCAAAAAATCGTATACTCTTTCCAGATTCAATTTATTTCCGCCAAAAGGCTGCTTTATCGAATCCGGGACAAGCTTTTGTATCTCCACATTCTTTTTATCTTCTGAAATGGTGACATTGGCTACAGGTTCATCCATATGCATTACCGTAAAAACCATGATCTCGCCTCCTATATACACTTTTGAAGCAAATACAAGGGATACAAATTTTTATTTATGTCACTTTCCTAAGTGACATTATACCAGACGGGCCGCCACCTTACAATACTTTCACTGCATAATCCCTCTACTTGAAAAAGGACAAATACTCCTCAAAGTATTCACCCTTTTTCACCCATCTAAGACATAATATTCCGGTATTCCTGCTTCCAGCTTTGAACCAGATCCCCGGCTCCCTGAAGACGCTTAATGGGGTCCTTCTGGAACAGGTTCTCCAGCTCCTTAAGGCTCCTGGCCTCTTTTGCCGCTTCCTCCGCCCTTTTCTTATCCTCTTCACACTCCAGTTTCACTTCCTCTGTAATCAGGGACTGAAACCGTTCGCTGACTGCCAGGCGGTCATTCCACATGGATAAATAACAGATTCGTTTTAAGACCTCCCCATTTTTCACCAGATCAAAGGACTTCTGGTAAGCCTGGTAAGCCTTATCCGTCATAAATAATCTGGCGTAAGCGGAGCCTAAGTTGTTGTAAATCCTGGCCTGAAATACGGCATTTCCGGCGCTGCTCTTTGGAAGCTCCAGAATTTTCCTATATTCCTCCACAGCCTTTCCATACTGTTTCCTGGAAAAGAGATAATCCGCCTTTTCCTTTAAAAGCTCATTCTCCGGCATCCTTCTGTAAACGGCCAGATTCTGCCTGAACCGGCTCACCTCAGCCGCACCGTAATAATCACATTCCTGCAAAATGATAGCAAGTAATTCATCCGGGTCTTCTCCGCTCTGCTGCCATTTTTCCAGCTTGGCAGCCAGAAAAGCCATATCCAGGTCATCCCTGATGAAATCCATCAGGCTCTTATCCACAAATCCCTCCATAACCAGAAGGGGATTGTTATAAATTACATAACAAAGCTCCTGGGAAGAATACAGGCGCACTCCCAGGCCCTCAAAATAAAACGGCTGTTTTACCGGTTCCTGCCGGCAAAGAATCAGGCTCATATCATGACCTCTTGTCTTACCACTGCAGAAGTGGCCGGGAACAAATCTCCAAAGCCCTTGTCCTTTAACACCACTGCCATGGTTTTCTCATCCAAAAACCCAACGCTGATCCCAACCCTGGTGGTTCTGTCAGGCCGCTTGGGAAACCCTTCCAAGGGAATCTTCACCAGCCTTGCCTGCTTGGGGTCCATGGGCGTTACCATAAATTCCACATAATCCTGACCGTCAACAATTAAATCCACGCTGCTTCTGGACTCATACCAGTTATCGCCTGCCGAGGCCACCACAAGCTGGTTCTCCCGCTCCTTATGAAGCACCCTCATGGATACGGTGGAATGAAGCCGCCCCTGGCAGATGCAGACAAAGGAGGTCTTTCCCTGTACATAATCCATGCCCTTAAATGCGGCGCCTCTGGCAAACAGCTCCGGCTCCATATAGACCTTGCGGCGGGAGCAGAGTATTTTCATGGAATCACTGGCCCACTCATGGCTGCTGAAGCCTTTTCCCGTGAGAAATATAGAGGAGAACAGCTTTTTCTGGAGAAGCCGTTCCGCACAGGAGCTTAAAATCTTATCCCCCAGCTTTCCGCCGGAGGGAGTATCCAGAATATCCAGGTTAAAGCTCTCTTCCAAAGTCTGCTCTTCTGCCATCACAACCATCTTGCGAAGACCTCTCTGGATCTTGAGCTCATGGTAATGGAAGGAGTCCTCCGATAAATCAAACACAGCCACCTGATTGCTCCAAACCTCTTTTTTCTGACTGAGAGCATAATATACAAAGCTTTCCGTATGGCTGACGATATGGACCCTGTCTCTGGGAATCCCCAGATCATCAGCACAGTACATAATTCCATCCATCAGCTTTCCGTCTACCTTCTGCAAGGTAATCACAAGCTGCTTCACTTCATCACTGAAAAATTCCTCCATGGGAAGCTTCAGTATTTTCTTTAAAAATATTTTTAAAAGGTCCAGGCCCTTATACTTGGTTCCGCCCAAAGTGGCGGTTCCATCCTTCCTGACCATCTTTATCAGCTTGTCCACAATAATGCCTTCCCCTACCAGGGTATAGGCATACGCCTCTTCTCCTATATACCAGGCATCTTCATCCTTTTTCCGGCAGATGACTGTAGGAATGCACCATGACTTTTCTCTGTCATAGCAGCATATGCGGGTATAGGCATCACACAGGTCAAGCCCTATTATCAGTCCGTCCATTGACAGCCCCCTTACATCAGTGAAAATAATTCTTCTGCAGCAGCATTCTTTTTCAAATACTCCTGCATCCGCTTTTTGAGTCCGTCTTCATCCTTTATGCTCAAAGAAAGGCTCATCTCATTGAGACAGGCAAACCTGCTTTCTGAATCCCTTATGGGAAGTCCGGTGCAGCATTCCACACTGCCTTCCTTTTTGAGAATCCATTCCTCCTCCACCAGCTCCCGTATCCGGTATTCCATGATTTCGCCTTCAAATAATATCTTCTGCTTCACGAAAACGCCCTGATACATTCGGGAAATATCTTCGCTGTGGAACTCCTCCTCATCAGGAAGAATCCTGATCTGGAGATCTATTTTAGAATCCCTGTCCCCGGAATACTGGATCATGGCCTTGTCCATAATATCCTCAGGAATGGGCGCATATTTTGCCAGGGTCTTAAAATAAGGGAACACAAGGCCTTCCTCTAACAGAAAAGACACCGTCTCCCGGCACAAGGCCGCCTGGTCTTCCTCCAGCTTAGGAAGCTGGGAGTAAAACTTGGTAAGAGCCAGCAGGTAAATGACCGGCAGTCTTCCCTTTAAAGCAGAAGCCTGCACCAGCCCTTCTAAGTAAGCGAACACCTGCTCCCACAGCTCTTTGTCCTCCATAAAATACTCTGTGCATTTGATGGTAAAATACGCCTTGAGAATGGTATCATTAGGCTCCTTGCGGCTTTTATAAAGCTGGAACACCTTATCCAGCTTCCCGCAGCAGCCGGAAAACATCATCTGGGCCGCCAGCCTCTCTTCCAGATCGTAAGTTTCCACATGCTGGGAAACGCCCTCTGCAAGGACAGCATACATCTGGTCCGAAAGCCCGTTAAAATGTTCACACAAATAATCCATGATAACGCTGTCGCCCTTTTTCTCCTTAAAAACCTCATAGGAAAGGTACAAAAGGAGGGAATCTTCATCAAAGAGCTTCTTTAAAATCATCTTGCTGCAAAGCTGGTATAAACCCTCTGCCTCAATCCCTTCGGTACCGAATTCCCGAAGCATGGAAAACGCCTCTTCCACATATCCGCTGCGGATGAGAGTATTGCAAACCCCAATCCGCTCCGGTTTGGAAAGGACCTTCTTATCCAGCTTCTGTAAATACCCCGCCCCTTCGTTTTCTTCTTCTCCGGGAAGAGCCTGCTTCTGATAAAATTCAATGATTTTAGAAAGCAGAAGCCGTTTGTAAGCAGGACGCAGCTTGGGGTCCTCCAGAGTGTTTTCCAAAATTTTTATCTCTTCCCCGTCAGCCTCTCCCTGTTCCAAAACCTTCTGGCAAGCCCGGAGTCTCAGCATGGAATGTTCCGGATAGAGCTCAAAGCAGCGCTGTTCCAGCTCCGGTTTGTCCATGACCGGGTCTTTTTTACAGGCAACATTGGCATAACGGTTTCCGTAAGCATCCTGGAACAGTAAAATACTGCGCTCAGAAAACAAAGGCACATAAGCGACTCCTTCATCCAGAAGAAAGGCGTCCTCCTCCTTCATTTCCTCATAGCAGACAATGACGTATTTCATCTTTTTATTGCTGCATTCCACCCGGTAAGACCGGAGAATGGCAGGGAGCACCTTCGCCATGGGAAGGTCTATGACATCCTTTAAAATCATCCGCTCATAAATAACCGCCAGCCGGTTATCGATCCGGGATTCAAAAAGCTGTTCTGTAGCGAACTTCTCAATAGTCCGCTCATAAGCCTGATAAAGAGGGTCTGTCGGCTCTAAATACACCAGAACATTCTTATAAAGAGTGATCCTGCTGTAAAGGTCCAGTTCACTTCCTCCATAGGAGAAGTAAAGGAGCACCTCCTTGGGCAGGAGATAACAGTAATTCTTAGGCAGACTGTATAAATAATATTCATACAGCCTGGTCAGGCTGATTCCGGCCTTTACCCCCTTTTCATACCAGGAAAAGGCGTCTCCCATCCGCAGCTCGCCCTTAATCAGCAGACCGCAGACAGCCTCCAGTACTTCCTTTTCCGGAAACTCCTCATAAAGCTTTAACAGCATCCGGTAATGAAGGCGGTTAAAATGCTTTACATTCAAAGTCAATCTGGATACGGTCAGAGCCAGTTTTTTCTCCACCAGCCCCTTCCCGGCGCAGTGATAGAGAGTCTGTATTTCCATAGGTCCCAAAGACCTGAGCATATCAGGTGCGCTGTTTAAAATCCTGCAGCCCCAGACATAGAAAAATGGGCTTCTCATTCCCATATCATACTGCCGCTTTAGCATAGAAAATAAAGAAGGCAGGTTGTCAAAGAGCCTGGAATCCATTTTTAAAATCAGCAAAAAGAGCCAGAACTGTTTCGGTTCTTCCTCCAGATATTTTTTCATAAGACGGATTAAGGACTCTTTCTGGTATTCGTCCGGCTCCGCTTTTAAACGCAGGTACTGGTAATAGCAGTACAGCTCTCTCTTTTCCTGGCGCTGGCTGAGAATTTCATCCCTGCATTCATCCAGGTACAATACAGCTTTAGAGGGATTTCCTTCTCCCAGACAAATTTCTGCCCGGAACAGTTTGACAAGGCTGGTGTCTCCCTTCATCACCTCAATCTCATTGAGGGCTTTTCTCATTCCTTCATAGAGAACAGTCAGATCCTTCTGCCCTGTTTCTTCCTCCAGACGGAGCCGTAAAAAACGGCTGAACGCCTCTTTTGTAAAGGCGTCCTCAGCCGATATCCCGCCACCCGGGTTTCTGACTGCCGTAACCGGAAGGGCAAAGCGTTCTTCCATCCCGTTTACCAGAATCCTGCCCTGATTTTCTCCCTGGTGCATCCGCTCCGGGTGAACGACAAAGGGCACCCTGCACTCATCGCCCTCAAAGTCCTGTTCCCCGATGGTTTTTCTGGGCAGTTCTATAAAATCACAATCCGTTGCCACTTCCAGATTCACATAGCCCCAGCCGCTTCGCTTTAAGATCAACTGATCCTTTACAGGCTCCTCCAGCTCTCCAAATCTTCTGGGGCCTGTTTCTGCGGTTAAGGAAACCGGTTCTTTGACCTTTAAGGCCGTAAGAAACTCCTCCAGTTCCTTTCTCCTGTCAGGCCTGCCCCGCAATCCGTCATAAATTGCCTTTACACGCAGGTCCTTCATAAAGGGGGCTGTATCAAAATCCCTATATTCAAACAGCCTTAAGGCCGTATCCATATCTTTTTTCGCAATGGCTGCAAAGTCCTCTGCCGTCTTTAAATCCCCCAGGGCCTTCCCCGAGGTTCCCAGCTCCACACGAAAAGAATAAGGGACTTCTCTCTCGCCGCCATTGGTAACCAGATAAAAAGCTCCCTTAATCACATCACCATCTTCCAGATAATTGCTGTTTATCTCATAGACCAGATGGTTATATGTACCGCCAAAGGCTCCATTTAAAAGCCTGACACGGTAATTTGAGGAATATGCAAGTCCTTTTATATGCAAATTGTTCTCGCTGGTAACGACAACTTCGCGTCTTGCCGCCCCGCCGGAGCGGACCACATCATCAATTCCCGATGGGGTTACCTTAATCTTTGGAATTTCTGAATCAATAATGCCTTTTGACAGCCTGTTGATCCGTTCTCTCATAGTGCCACCTGTATCTTTAATTTGTCCGCTCCCTCAGGCAAAATAATATGACCTTAGGGGGCTTCCTTCTCTTGTTGGTTTATTTTCTTATCAATTACACTACATTCTACCATATTTTCTATTGATTTAAAACCCTAAAATTGGTATGATAAATAAAAACTGTTGAAAAAAGGACGAACCAATTATGACGACCAATGAGAAAGCTTTATTGCTCCACAAGGAATGGAAAGGAAAGCTGGAAATAACCGCAAAAGCAAAGGTAAATACCAGAGAGGATTTAGCCCTGGCCTATACTCCCGGAGTAGCGGAACCGTGCAAGGTTATTGCTGAAAATCCCGATGCAGCATACGATTATACCATCAAATCCAATACCGTGGCAGTTGTCTCCGACGGAAGCGCTGTTTTGGGCCTGGGAAACATCGGCCCCCTGGCAGCTATGCCTGTTATGGAAGGAAAGGCCGTGCTTTTTAAAGAATTCGGAGGAGTGAATGCCATCCCCATCTGCCTGGACACCCAGGACAAGGAAGAAATCATCAAAACCGTGGTAAATATTGCGCCTGCCTTTGGCGGCATCAATCTGGAGGACATCTCAGCCCCCCGCTGCTTTGAGATCGAGGAGCGGTTAAAGACTCTCCTTCCCATCCCTGTATTTCACGATGACCAGCACGGAACAGCCATCGTTGTTCTGGCAGGCATTATCAATGCCCTGGAAGTGACGGGAAAGAAAAAAGAAGAATGCCGGGTGGTGGTAAACGGAGCAGGCTCCGCCGGAGTGGCCATCACAAAACTTCTCCTCACCTATGGCTTTCCCCATATTACCATGTGCGACAGAGTTGGAATCCTGGCTAAGGGCATGGAAGGCTTAAACTGGATGCAGCAACAGATGATGGATGTGACCAACTTAGAAGGAAAACAGGGTTCTCTGGCCGATGCCATGAAGGGAGCCGATATTTTCATCGGAGTATCTGCCCCCGGAATCGTCACCCAGGAAATGGTCGCTTCCATGAACCGGGACTCCATTCTCTTTGCCATGGCAAATCCGGTTCCAGAGATCATGCCTGATCTGGCAAAGGCTGCCGGTGCCAAAGTTATAGGAACCGGAAGGTCTGATTTCCCAAATCAGGTCAATAATGTACTTGTATTCCCAGGCATTTTCAAAGGCGCTCTGGAAGGAAGATCATCTGCTATTACAGAAGAGATGAAGCTTGCCGCTGCCGCTGCCATTGCCGGTCTTGTGGACCCTTCCAAGAGAGATGAAAACAACATTCTGCCGGAAGCATTTGATCCCCGTGTTGCAGAAGTTGTGAGCCGTGCGGTCAGGGATCATATCCGGTCATAGAGGCTTTCCGCCCAGCTTTAAGCGCCCGTATCACCGGGTAAAAATTACGGCGCAGATCATGCGCCACTGGAGGTAACTATGCTGTCAGAACCTATGACCCTGTACAAACTGATGATTTTATATATGCTGAAGCAGGTAAATTTCCCCCTGACAAGCGCACAACTATCCAACTTTTTTCTGGAACATGAATATACCACTTATTTCACCTTAAACCAGGCCCTTAATGAGCTGCTGGAAGCCAGGCTTCTCCATGTGGAAACCAACCACAACAGCAGTCGGTATGAAATCACCAGGGAGGGGGAAGAAACCCTTTCTTTTTTCGGTAACAAAATTTCACCTGCCATCATTAATGATATAGATGAATACTTAAAGGAAAACAAGTTCCGCCTCCGCAATGAAGTGGGAATCACTGCTGATTTCTATAAATCTACCAGCCAGGACTATATCGTCCGCTGTCAGGTGAGGGAAGGAAAAAGCAATCTGATCAACTTGGAGCTTTCCGTTCCTGACAAGGCCCAGGCAGAGATCATGTGCGACCACTGGAAAGCAAAAAGCCAGGAAATCTACGCATTTGCCATGAAAAGCCTGATGAGCGGTTCTTAGAGTTTCATCAGACAGAAAGGGGATTCATCTTGAATAAGATCCAGAAAAAAAGAACATTAATTCAGGAAATCAACTACAGATACATTCAGGAACAGAAGAAGCTGAAAAAGAAGAGATTCCGGTTGAAGACAAGACTTATGCTGACCATTGTTCTCCCCATTCTTCTGGTCCTGATTTCTGTCAAGGCGGCACAGACCTTTATCCGGATCAGGGTAAGAGAGATCTTTGCCAAACCCCTTCCTGAAAAAGTGCCCAACGAACCCTCCCAGCCGGTGACCGTTCCCAAGGTGCCTGTGGAAACAGAAATCCTGCACCCCGAGCCGGTTTCCGAAGAAAAATAGACAAAAAAGCTGATTCAGTAAATCTCTCCTGAATCAGCTTTTTCTTTATCCCTGCATAAATCTGCTTAAAAATTCTTTTGTGGTGGTCTTTTTCGGATTTCCGAATATATCAGCGGGAGGCCCCTCTTCTTCGATGACTCCTCCTGCCATATAAACCACATGGCTGGACACATCTCTGGCAAAGGCCATCTCATGAGTAACAATGATCATAGTAAGACCTTCTCTCGCCAGGGTTCTCATAACAGCCAGAACCTCTCCCACCATCTGAGGGTCCAGAGCAGAAGTAGGCTCGTCAAAGAGCAGAACCTCAGGCTCCATGGCCAGGGCTCTGGCTATGGCCACCCTCTGCTTTTGTCCGCCGGAAAGCTGCCTTGGCTTTGCATTGATATAGGGAGCCATGCCCACCTTTTCTAAATACATCTTAGCCTTTTTTCTGGCTTCTTCCTTCTCCTTTTTTAAAACCTTTATCTGGCCTGCCATGCAGTTTTCCAGAACAGTCATGTTGTTAAAGAGATTGAAATTCTGGAACACCATGCCCACCTTGGTCCGGTAGGAAGGAGCGTTCATCTTCTTGTCCGTAATATCCACATCGTGATACAGGATCTCTCCGCTGGTAGGTGTTTCCAAAAGGTTTAAACAGCGCAGAAGGGTTGATTTTCCGGAACCGGAAGCGCCTATGATACAGGTCACATCCCCTGCATTGACGGAGAAATCAATATCCCGCAGCACCACGTTGGTTCCAAAGGTTTTGCTTAAATGATGAATTTCCAACAATTTTTCGCCTGCCATTTACTTCTCCTCCTTATCTCTTGGATTGGGGAACTTCACCATACCGCTGGTATAAGCCAGGGTATCCGTAGTAGCCAGATCATAGCTGTCCGGTCCGTCCATCTTCTTCTCCCAATGCCGGAGGATTCTGGAGCAGGTGAAGGTCAGTACAAAGTAAAGGACCATGGTAATGGTAAAGGCTTCAAAATAAGTATAATAGGCTCCTGCCACTCCCTTTGTGGTGTAAAACAGCTCTACAAAACCAATGACAGAGAGCACGCAGGTGTCCTTGATATTGATGATCAGATTGTTTCCGATTTGAGGCATGATGTTGCGAAGAGCCTGAGGCATAATCACATTGACCATGGTCTGGTAGTGAGTCATACCGATGGCCTTGGCTCCCTCCGTCTGTCCCTGGTCAATGGACAGGATGCCTCCGCGCACTGTCTCTGCCATGTAAGCTCCGGTGTTAATGGAAACAATAAAGTAAGCAGCAAAGGCAACAGACATGTTAATCTGAAACAACACGGAGAAACCGAAATATATAAACATGGCCTGAACCATCATGGGGGTTCCCCGGAATACCTCTACATAGATATTTAATATGATTTTTACAATCTGTAACAGGAACCGCTTGATCACGTTATCGTTTTTCGATACAGGAATTGTTTGAATAATTCCCACTGCAAAACCAATGATACAGCCGATAAAGGTACCCACAACGGCAACAGCCATTGTCTTTCCCACCCCGCTGAGAAAGGACGGTCCATACCCTTGCAGAATAACTATGATTCTTCCCAAAAAATCTGATGGCAGAGACATTTTCTATCTTCTCCTTTTTGTATTAGTTTGACAATGGCTGTACAGCGATGGCATCTTCCATCATCTTGTCAAAGTCTGTTTCATTCATTTCAGAAAGCACACCATTGATGGCTTCCTTTAATTCCGTATTACCCTTCTTTAAGGAAACGCCAATGTTAATGTCCTCTTCGGAAACCTGGAATTCACCTTCTGTTCCGGTAAAATCAAGAAGTCTGAAATCAGGATAAGCAATCAAAGCAGCCTGTCCGGTAGGCTTATCGGTTACTACTAAATCAATTCTGCCAGAGCTAAGAGCTACCAGCATAGCGGGCACGGATTCGTGGGCAGGCTGGATATCCCCGTCCGGAATCTGAGGCAGACAGCCGTCATACCAAATGGTGTTGATCTGGGAGGTGCTGACAGCGCCGGCTAAATCTGCAACGCTTTTTGCATTCTCATATTTGCTTCCGGCCTTTACCAGGGTAACGATGGTAGCATAGTAATATGGGTCTGTAAAATCTACGGACTGAAGGCGGTCTGATGTAATGGACTGGCCTGCGATAACACAGTCTACTGTTCCGGCCTGAACTGCAGGAACCAGAGAATCCCAGTCAAGCTTTACAATCTCCAGCTCATAACCAAGCTGATCAGCAACCTTTTTGGCAATCATAACATCATAGCCATAAGCGAAATCAGAGCTTCCGGAAATGGGAACTGCTCCGTTTGCATCTGTGGGCTGGGTCCAGTTATAGGGTGCATAGCTGCACTCCATGGCAACCTTTAATACTTTTTTTCCGTCTGCATTCTCACCTGCTGCTGATGTTCCGGCTGCTGAGTTGCCACCTCCGCAGGCTGTTAAGGATGCTGCTGCCAGGGCTGCTGCTAAAAAGGCAGAAGCAATCTTCTTCATTGTTTTTTTCATAATCGTTTTCTCCTCATCTCATTAAAATTTACAATATTATAAATCCGCATTTGTGAACAGTATAAAAAGATTTTTACTCATTGTCAATACTATTTACTATTTCTGAAATCATGTCCCATATTTCTTCTCTTCCCTGTTTCGTTTCGGCGGAGAAGGGAATGACGATTTCATCGGGTCCAAGCCCTAAGCCTGTCCGCAGGGTCTTTACGGCTTTTGATACCTGGCTCCGTTTGATCTTATCCAGCTTGGTGGCTATGATCACCGGATGAAAGCCGTTGTGCACAATCCAGTCATACATGGTTTTGTCATTGACCGAGGGCTCATGACGGATGTCCACCAGAAGAAAGATACAGCGGAGCATAGGGGATTTATGGAGATAGTTCTCAATCATTTTCCCCCATTTGGCTTTTACCTCCAGGGACACCTTGGCATAGCCGTAGCCTGGAAGATCTACATAATAAAAGGCATCATTGATGTTATAAAAGTTAATGGTCTGGGTCTTTCCCGGCTGGGATGATATCCTGGCAAATGATTTGCGGTTCATCAGGGCATTGATCAGCGAGGACTTCCCCACATTGGACTTGCCGGCAAAAGCAAACTCCGGCTTGGTATTCTCCGGAAGTTTGCTGGTTATGCCGCAAACGGTTTCCAGTTCTACGGTTTTAATAATCATACGGTTTCCTTTCCACTGAACGATTCCTTTAATACTTCCGCCATAGTCTTCACATAAATAATGTCAAGCCCTCCTGTGATTTCCTCTGACAGCTCCGCTATATCCGGGCGGTTCTTATCAGGGATTAAGACCTTTTCTACATGGGCCATGCGGGCGGCCAGGATTTTTTCCTTTAGGCCTCCGATAGGGAGAACTCTGCCCCGCAGGGTGATTTCTCCTGTCATGGCTACCTTTGCATAGACCTTATGATTGGTAATGGCTGAAAGCATGGCGGTGGCTATGGTGATTCCTGCAGAAGGGCCATCCTTTGGCACCGCTCCCTCAGGAATATGAAGGTGGATATCGTGCTTTTCAAAGTAATCCTCTGCCACCTGGTAATCCGGGCAGACTGACTTTACATAGCTGAGTGCCGTCTGGGCAGATTCCTTCATGACGCCGCCCATCTGTCCGGTCGTCTGAAGGGCTCCCTTTCCGGGCATCACATTGACCTCAATCTGAAGGGTGTTGCCTCCTACGCTGGTCCATGCAAGTCCTCTTACGGTTCCCACCTGGTCTTCTTCATTTACATCTTCAAAGGTCACCTTTTCCTTGCCCAGGTATTTTTCCAAATCCTTTGACCGGATCTCTATGACCTGTTTTCCGCCCTCCAAAAACTCTCTTGCTGCCTTGCGGAATACAGAGCCGATCTGCCGTTCCAAATTTCTCACTCCGGCTTCTCGGGTGTAGTTGTGAATGATCTTTTTTAAGGCTCCATCCGATATGGTCACCTGCTTTTCCTTAAGGCCGTTCTTTTCTCTCTGTTTCCTTACAAGATAATTCTTTGCAATATGGAATTTTTCATTCTCCGTATAGCTGCTTACTTCAATTACTTCCATACGATCCAGCAAAGGGCCGGGAATAGTGGTGGTGGTATTGGCAGTTGCTACAAAAAGCACGTTGGACAAATCAATAGGAGCTTCCACATAGTGATCCCTGAACTTCATATTCTGCTCGCTGTCCAGCACCTCCAAAAGGGCGGAGGAGGTGTCTCCCTTATAGTCCCTGCTGACCTTGTCGATCTCATCGAGAAGCATGAGAGGGTTGCTGACTCCCGCCTGTCTTAAGGCTTCCACAATCCTTCCGGGCATAGCTCCCACGTAAGTCTTGCGGTGTCCGCGGATCTCCGCTTCATCACGGATACCTCCCAGGCTGATTCGCACGTATTCTTTATTTAAAGCTCTGGCCATGGAACGGGCGATAGAGGTCTTTCCTGTTCCCGGAGGGCCTACCAGACATACGATGGGACTGGTGCCCTTTTTGGTCAGAATCCTGACAGCTAAATATTCCAGAATTCGTTCCTTTACCTTTTCAAGGCCGTAATGGTCTTCATTTAATATCTTTTCCCCATGGGCAATGTTATTGTTGTCCCTGGACATCTTTTTCCATGGCAGATCCAGGACTGTTTCCAGATACATGCGGACCACATTGGCCTCCTGGCTTCCTCCCGGCATTGCCTTAAAGCGCTCAATTTCCTTCCGGATTTTCTCCTGAACCTCTTTGTCCGCTTTTAAAGCCTTCAGCCGTTTGGTGTACTCATCGGCATCAGACAGGGGATTGTCCTCTCCCAGTTCTTCCCGGATCACCTTTAATTGCTCTCTTAAGATATAATCCTTCTGATTCTTGTCAATCCGCTCCTTTACCTGGGACTGAAGCTCCCGCTTTACTTTGGAAACCTCAATCTCGGTCACTAAATTTCTCATGACAAGAGCATACCGGTCCTCCAGTAAAAAGCTTTCCAGCACCTGCTGGCGGATCCGGTAATCCCAGGAAAGGTGGACGGCGACCTGGTCCAGCAGTTCGCCTAAGTCTGTAATGGTTCTCAAATGAGGAACCACTTCCTTGCCTACCTTGGGATTTTCTCTTCCGTATTCCTCCAGCTTATCCTGGGTAATCTGTATCATGGCCTGGATGGTGATATAGTCAATGGCAGGATTTACTTCCTGGGTCTTCACAATTTCTCCTATGAGCATGGGCTCCTGGCTGTCCAGGCTTAAAACCTCCGCCCTCTCCAGACCCTCTACCATAACCCGAATCACATTGTCAGGCATCTTTACAAGCTGCTTGATAAGGGCCACTGTACCGATCTGGAACAGATTATCAATTCCAGGATCAGCTTCCTCTGTGTTCTTCTGGGTGACCAGGCATACCTTCTGATCTCCCACCATGGCCTTTTCCACAGCCGCAATTGATTTTTTCCGGCTGATATCAAAATGCAGCATCATTTTTGGAAGAACTGTCATGCCCCTTAAGGCAATGACTGGCATTGTAATTGTTTTATCCACTGTTACCTTCTCTCCTTCGCATCCAAAAAGGTGTTGCAGCAGGTCTTTTCCGCTGTAACACCTTCCTGACTCATGCAGGGATCTATGCGATCTCGCCTGTTTTATCTTTTCTCCGTTTTGGAGCCAGCGGCTTTCTGGGAACTGTCATATCCCTGTAAACCAGCTCCGGTTCGCCTTTCTGATCCACAACTTCTTTGGTAATCGTACAGATTCCAATGCTGCTGTCAGACGGGATTTCATACATCATATCCATCATGACGCTTTCCATAATGGAACGCAGTCCTCTGGCTCCGGTTTTCCGCTCCACTGCCAGTTCTGCAATCCGTTCCACTGCTTCCCTGGTCAGTTCCAGCTTTACGTCATCCAGCTCAAACAGCTTTTGATACTGCTTGATCAGGGCATTTTTCGGCTCTGTCAGAATTCTCACCAGGGCTTCCCTGTCCAAAAGCTCCAGGGATACGGTAACCGGCACACGGCCGATAAACTCCGGTATGAGTCCGAACTTTACCAGATCCTGAGGCAGGGTCTTCTTCAAAAGACCGTCAATATCTGTCCTGTTCTTATCAACTATTTCCGCATTGAAGCCGATGGAGCCTGCGCTCAAACGGCGTTCAATGATTTTTTCCAATCCGTCAAAGGCTCCTCCGCAGATAAACAGAATGTTGGTGGTATTGATCTGCAAAAGCTCCTGGTGAGGATGCTTTCTTCCTCCCTGAGGCGGAACGCTTGCAACGGTTCCCTCCAGAATCTTTAAAAGGGCCTGCTGTACGCCCTCACCGGAAACATCTCTGGTGATGGACACATTCTCTGACTTCTTTGTGATCTTATCGATCTCATCAATATAAATAATTCCATATTCTGCTCTGGCAATGTCATAATCAGCGGCCTGAATCAGCTTTAAAAGGATATTTTCCACATCCTCACCTACATAGCCGGCCTCTGTCAGGGCAGTTGCATCTGCAATGGCAAAGGGAACATTTAACACCTTCGCCAGGGTCTGAGCAAGATAGGTTTTGCCGGAACCGGTAGGTCCTAACATGAGAATATTGCTCTTTTGCACATCCACATCCAGCTTCTTCCTAGAAGTGATTCTCTTGTAATGGTTATAGACTGCGACAGACAGTACTTTTTTTGCTCCATCCTGACCAATGACATAGTCATCCAGAAACTCCTTGATTTCCTTAGGCTTCATCAGATTGATTTCACCGAAATCGGGAGACTGGGCCTCCTCCTGATCATCGAATTCTTCCTCTAATATCTCTGCACACAAGTCGATGCATTCATCACAAATATAGACATTATTGGAACCGGCAATCAGTTTCTTTACCTGGTCCTGGGACTTTCCGCAAAAAGAACACCTGATCTTGTCATCTGTTCTAATCGGCATATATACACCTCATGCTTTCCTTATAAATCGCCCATGCACTTTGGGCATGATGGGATACCCGTAGGGTGATTCCTTATAAATCGCCCATGCACTTTGGGCATAAAGGGATACCCGTAGGGTGATTCCTTATAAATCGCCCGTGCACTTTGGGCAAGCATCATTTACGCTTCTTTGTTATGGCTGTAGATAATATCATCAATCAGGCCATATGCTTTTGCTTCTTCGGCGTTCATATAAT
The DNA here is from genome assembly GCA_002389905.1 of Hungatella sp. UBA4396. Classification (GTDB taxonomy): domain Bacteria; phylum Bacillota; class Clostridia; order Lachnospirales; family Lachnospiraceae; genus Lacrimispora. Next base: position 99,065 of record DGRE01000024.1, read on the forward strand.
TGTCGCGCTCTGTATCCCGCTCAATCACTTCATAAGGCTGCCCTGTATTAGCGGACAGAATCTCATTTAAACGCTTTTTAATCTTTAAAATGTTTTCAGCTACAATCCGGATCTCCGTAGCCTGGCCTCTGGCACCGCCGGAGGGCTGATGAATCATGACTTCTGCATTTGGAAGAGCAAATCTCTTTCCTTTTGCTCCGCCTGCCAGTAAAAAGGCTCCCATGCTGGCTGCCATACCCATACAAACGGTGGAAACATCACATTTAATATAATTCATGGTATCGTAAATCGCCATACCTGCAGTGACGGAACCTCCCGGGCTGTTAATGTAGAGGTTAATATCCTTATTGGGATCTTCCGCCTCTAAAAACAGCAGCTGTGCCACAACAAGGCTTGCGGATACATCAGACACTTCTTCGCCCAGGAATATGATACGTTCTTTTAAAAGGCGGGAATAAATATCGTAAGAGCGCTCGCCCTTACTGGTTGATTCTATGACATAAGGTACTAAACTCATTTGTCTTCCTCCTGTCTGTTACTTCTCTTCATAGCCGAATAGACTCCCGACAAAACGTCAGGAATCTATCGGCCGGATTACTTAAACTAATTTTGCTTCTGCAACCAGGAAATCAACTGCTTCCTGAACTGCCAAATCTTCCTTCATCTGCTCAAGGCCGGCTTCACCCATGAATTCCTTCACCTGTGAAACTTCCATTCTGTAAGCCTCTGCCATGCTGGCAATCTCTTTCTCAACTGCTTCATCAGAAGCGGTTAAGCCCTCTGTCTTAGCAACAGCCTCCAGTACCAGTCTGGTCTGGATTCTCTTAAGTGCCTGAGGCTTCATCTGCTCTCTTAAGACTTCGATGGTCATACCGGTAAACTTCATATACTGGTCAAGAGACAGGCCCTGGCTCTCCATTCTTCTTGCATAGTCATTAACCATGTTATTCAACTGGCTTTCGATCATTGCCTCCGGAATTTCCATGGAAGCATTTTCAATCACCTTTTCCACTACACGGTCTTCGTTCTCAGTAGCTGCTGCCTTCTCTTTTCTGGAAGCAACCTTTTCCCTGATGTCATTTTTGTATTCTTCCAGGGTTTCAAACTCAGAAACTTCGCTTGCAAACTCATCGTTTAACTCAGGAAGCTCTTTTTTCTTAATTTCTTTAACAGTTACCTTGAATAAAGCAGGCTTTCCTGCCAGTTCTGTAGCATGGTATTCATTTGGGAAGGTCACGTTTACTTCGCATGCCTCTCCGATGTTCTTGCCAATCAACTGATCTTCAAAAGTATCGATGAAGGAGTGGGTGCCAATGGTAAGAGGATAATCCTCGCCCTTGCCGCCTTCAAATGGCTTTCCGTCTACAAAACCTTCAAAGTCAATGACTGTCTGGTCGCCGTCTTCCACTGCTCTGTCCTCTACGGTGATCAGTCTGGAATTTTGCTCCTGAACTCTCTTTAACTCTGCATCAATATCTTCATCGGTCACATCAGCAGATGCTCTGGTTACTTCAATCCCCTTGTACTCACCCAGAGTTACATCCGGCTTCACTGCAACAGTTGCAGTATAGATCAGGGTTTTTCCCTTCTCAACCTGTACGATATCAATTTCAGGTCTGGATACGATCTCCAGTCCGCTTTCCTCTGCTGCATTGCCATATGTTGCATCAAGAGCTTCGTTTATTGCATCTTCGTATAAAACGCCTGCTCCATACATCTTTTCAATCATGGCCTGAGGAGCTTTTCCTTTTCTGAATCCAGGAATGTTGAATCTGCCCTTATTCTTATTATAAGCTGCAGTAAGAGCCTTATCAAACTCTTCAGCTGATACCTCTACGGTTAACTTTGCCATGTTTTTTTCTAATTTTTCTACTTGTAAACTCATTAATGGGTTCCTCCTTGAGATATATGTGAACCGCCATACCGTGAGGGCGTTACACTTCAATTTAGCATTATAACATACTCGTCCTGTAAATTCCAGTACTATTTATGATAAAATCAGGTTTTTCCTGAAAACTCCTGCATCTTCTTTGAGATGTAAGGATCAAGAGGACGAATTTCCATCTGGGGCCGGGCGATATAATACCCCTGAAACAGGGAAATGCCCCAATCCATGAGAAATTTCAGCTCCTCCGCAGTCTCCACCCCTTCTGCCAGAACCTGTATGTGATTCCGCTCAGCAAAGTCCAGAAGGCTTTTTAAGATGATCTGACGGTTCTGGTCCTTGTGCACTTCTCTCACAATGCTCATGTCCACCTTTACAATGTCCGGCTTCATGCGCAGAAGAATAGCCTCGCTGTTATATCCGGTCCCAAAATCGTCTACAGCGGTCTGGGCCGTCCAGCGCTTTGCCATGTCCAGCTTACGTGTCATAAAGTCCTTGCTGGCAGGCTCACTCTCTGTCATTTCAATGACAACCCGGTTAAGCATATCTCCGTACTGCGCCTCCAGCTTCAGCCAGTCCTCCTCTTCCAGGCAGACACTGGCAATGGAATTAATAAACAGCTTCTCTTCCTTTCCCAGATGTCCCGCTTCCATTTCTGCCGCCGCCGCTTTCATTCCGGAAAACCAGGTGACCACCTCCATCTGAGGAAGCTTCGCCTGGGTCCTGGCCAGATTTAAGACTTCATCCACACCCTTTATATTGGTAAATTCCGGCCTCATCAAAAGCTCATAGCCGTAAATTGCACCTTCTCTTGTGGCAATGGGCTGGAAGGCAAAGCGGACCTCCCCCGTATCCAGCATATGATTAAATTCTTCACTGCCGGCCAGCATATAGGAATTGCGGATGTATTCATTATAATTAAATTCCTTGACCATTCCCTTGACGCTGTGCTTTACCATATACATGGCAAAGTCCGCATAGCTGAATAAGGCATCAAAGGAATCTGCATCCTCCGGATACCATGACAGCCCTCCGGATACACGGATAGGGAACTGATATCCGCCCTCCACCTCCAGCTTGGCCTTCCGGACCTTGTTCATAAAGGCTTCTACCCGCCCTCTGATCTCTTCCTTATCCGCACCTCCCAGAAAGGCAACAAATTCATCACCCGAGTACCGGGATACAATAGCTCCGTATTTTATCAGACGCTTCATGCAGCTTGCAAAGAGAACCAGATACCGGTCCCCCTCATCGTGGCCGTAGGTATCATTGATAAACTTTAAATTATCCAGATCCCACATAATGACTGCGGCAACCGGGTCCTTCTGAAGGTCCATAGCCTCCCTTACCTGCTCCCGGAATGCCCTCCGGTTGTAAAGATCTGTTAAAAGGTCGAAGTTGCGCTCCCGCTCCAGCTTTTCCTTTTCTTCAATATCTGCCGTCACATCCGAACAGACTCCAAGCATCATTCCTGTTTCGGACTCATCCAGGATAAATTCCACCCACCGTTTTCCTTCCGTCCCCCCCAGACACCTGACAATACGGTTCCCTCTCATCTTGATTCCGGAAAATGTCCCTGCCATACTGGCTTCAAATTCCCGTATACTCAAGTAGCAGTAAGGTTCCTGCATCTCTCCCCAGCCCAGCAGTTCAAAGAGGGAGCGGCTGCAAAAAACCTTATCGCTCTCGTCATCGTACTCAAAAACCCCAATCAAAACATTGGCATGCTCCAGAATACTGGATATCTTGGAAGAAGCCCGTTCCACTTCCCGGTTCAGCTGTTCAATGGTTTCCGTCAATTCGTCGATTTCACTGATATGCACCCGTTTCAGTGTCAGTCCCCGGTTTACAGACTTTCTCCTAAGCTGCATGGACAGTCCCAAAATGGGTTCCGTCACAATTCTTCCCAGAACATAGGTTCCCAGCATACTGAGAAGAAGAGGAAACAAAATAGAGCTGAAAAGCATACGCCGAATGCCATGATAAAAAGACAGCAGATCCTTCTGGCGGGCAACACCTGCCAGCACCCATTCCTCTTCCTCAAAAGGGCTGTTGCTGCCATATATATCAAAGGTTTTTATGCTGGCATACCACTTGGTTCCGTCAGGGGATTCCAGCTGGCTGATGTCTTCGCCGCTATAATCCTTGTAATGAATCTCCTGATTTTCGTTAAAATACTGATTATATAAGTATCCTGAGCTGACAACGGGAACAATGGTATTGGTCCCTTTCTTTCTCAGTCCCAGAATCCAGCATTCCTCAAAGCCGGATTGGGACTGGTCCTTTTCCAGAAGCCCCTTCATCTGGCTTAAGGTCATTTCCAGACCGCATACACCTGCCACAGTTCCGTCACTGAGAATGACCGGAATGGAATAAGTGATCACCGGCATGTCCTTGGGACTTAACCGGAAAGCAGGGCTTAAATAAGCAAATTTGATGGCATCTGACTGCCTGGCCTGATTTTCAACCGCAAGATTATAAGGCTTATGGTAAAAAGAAGCAAACTCCTCCGTCTCCTCAAATCCCAGTTCCCAAAAGGAGTCCAGGGGAATCCCGTACTTTTCTGCAACAGAAGGAAGTCCCCGTTCCATGAGGAGCGAGGAATTATCCTTCAAATACCCTTCGGAGTTGGAATTCCGTACATAAAAGCCGGCCCGCATTCCCTCCGGGCTGTTTTGGGCTGCAGGACCGTTTAAAATCAAAAAGACTCCCGTCGCATTGTTTAAATGAAGCACGTCTATGGATTTTTCCATCGTTCTTTCCACAATTTTCCGGTTCAGTTCATAATCCTGAAAAATATCCTTGGGCTTTCTGCCGTTCCTTTCCAGAATCTGCTGAATTTCAGTAGCCATGAAATCAGGACTATTCAGCATAATCCCCCAATTGTAAACAGTTTCCTTTTCTAATCCCAGTTTTCTGTTTTCCGTGTTTTCATTTAATATGTGGATTTCATTATTCTTTAACTTGATGGAAACTCCGCCAAACAGAACCATTCCCAATATTACCGCTGCCTGTAAAACCAGAAGAAACAGCAGCGGTCCCAGCAGACGATTTCGGATGGATTCACTTCTCTTATTTTTCATAAATTACTCTCCGATAATCTCCTCAAGCTGCTGCTTCGTAGTCTCATACCAAACATTAAAGTTTTCATCCGTCACAAAATCCGCCACAGCTTCCTCCCGGGAAACGCCCTGGCTGATCAGTGTCCGTACCTTTTCATAATCCTCCCTGGCTTTTGAGGACATGGATGAGGAGAGAATGCCTCTGGCTTTATCACCGCCCTGAAAGGGCTTTGCAGTATAGAGCCGGTAACGGTTTACCGTGTCCAATCCAATCACAAGGTTCTGGGCAGCAGGGCTGCCTTCTCCTGACTTCTCTAAAAAAGGAGTTAAGACCTCCTCCGCCGCAGACATCTTTTTCACCGGAAGGTAGCCGGAGCCTATGGCAAAGTCTAAGTTATTCTCTACACTGGTGAGAGACTTTAAAAAGCTGACTGCCGCAGACTCCCGCCTTTCGTCTGACTTCACCACCATCATGCCGGCCCCCTGCTGAACTGCAATGGGAGCCGTTCCTTCAAAATTGGGAAGGTGGTAAAGCTTGTTCTCTATGGCATAGTTGGTTCCATCCTCTAAGGTAACAGAGGTGGGAAAATAAGCGATTCCAGTGGTGGAACCCACTACTGCAGCCAATTTTCCTGTTTTCACATCATCACTTCGAAACTTTCCATAAGCTCCGAAATATCCGTTGATATAGGGAACGTAATAATTATCCCACAGCTTTCTCATGGCTTCCTTATTAAAATCCAGAACCACCGTCCCATTCTCAGCCTTGAAAATCTCATGGCCCAGCTGCAGGCTGCCGATAATCATATAATTGGCAAAGGCGTCCCTTCCAAAGAATGCCTTCCCATCCTCCTGCGCTTCTGTCAGACTGTCCGTCCATTTGTAGTAGGCCTCCGATACACGGGTAATGCCCTCCCAGGTGGAAAAGGCTTCCTCTGTTTCTCCTGTGGCCTCTGCAAACTTGTCCCAGTCTGTTTTATTAATGGCGAGGATTTCCGTTGACTTGGCAATGGGAAATACCTTTAAGCCGCTGCCGCTGTCAAACCTTCCCTCTTCTATGTAGGCGGACACATATTCCTCCAGCTCTTTTTCCGTCAAATACTTGCTTAAGTCTGCTGCCAGTCCCATCTGGTCCACTTCATACACCTTATCCACATAAGCGGAAAATATATCAGGCAGAGGCTCTGCCCCCACTTTCTTTTCAATGCTGTCGCTGACGGCTGCACTCAGTTCATCAATGCTCCCTTTATTAAATGCTTTGACGACGACATTATTTTTCCTGCCTTCATTCTCATTAAACGCCTGAACCAGGCTGTCAAACCCCTCTTTCTGGACACCGTTGTAATAATGCCAGACCGTAATGGTCACCGGGTCATTTCCTGATCCTTTATCTGTATTCTTTTTATCACATCCTGAAAACAGTGTAAGGGAAGCTGCCGCCAGAACCGGTAATATCCATCTCATTTTCATGCACTTATCTCCCCGGCATAGCCTGATCGTACTGGATCGCCTCCTGAATCCGGACAGCAAGCTTTTCATCCTCTAAAAGTCCTAAAAGTTCAATTCCAAGGTCCAAGGCATAGCCAAGCCCTCTGGCCGTGGTCACATTGCCGTCAGTCACAACTCCCTGACTGGTATGTTCAGCGCCCTTAAGCTCTGCCTCATAGCCGGGGTAACAGGTGGCTTTTTTTCCTTCCAGAATGCCCAGCTTTCCCAAAACGCTGGGAGCGGCACAGATTGCTGCAATCCTCTTATTCTCTGCATGGGCCTTTTTTAAGGCCAGAGCAAGGCCTTCATGGGCCCCCAGATGCTTCGTCCCCGGCATTCCGCCCGGAAGGAAGAGAAGGTCTGCGTCATCGCAGTCCACCTCAGAAAACTCATAATCCGCCTGCAGACGGATTCCATGAGAAGTTACCACATCCTTTTTCCCGGTAACGGAAACCAGCTTTACATCCTGTCCTCCTCTTATTAACACATCCACTACTGCCAAAAGCTCCACTTCTTCTGATCCATCTGCTACAAAACCATATACTTTTGCCATTTTCATTCTTCCCCTTCCAAATTTTGAAATGTACTGACTCCGGTGATCTTGATATAATCCACCAGATATGCTGTGTCAACTTCTTCGCCGCCAAGCATTTTTATTAAAATATCAGAGGCGGTCCGTGCCTGTCCCTCGTGATCATTTAAAACGGTACCAGTCATTTTTCCTTCTTTAATATATCCTACCGTGTCCCTCAGTCCGTCTATCCCCACTAAAAGGATATCCTTTCCCGGCACACGGCCTGCTTCTTCTGCCGCCTTTAAGGCTCCGTTTGCCATGGCATCGTTGTTGCTGATAATGACCTCCAGCCTGCTGCCATAGGTATCAAGAGCAGTTTTAGCAAGCTTTTTCCCTTTTTCCTGATCCCATTGTCCGCTTCCGGAAAAAAGCTCCTCCGCTTCCATTCCTCCTGCCTCTAATGCCCTGATGGAATATTCTGTCCGGAAACGGCTGTCTTCATTTTCTTCTTCTCCCTTAAGCATGGCATAGGAAACAGTTCCGTCTCCATTTAAATCTCCCTTTTTCGGTGTTTCCAAAAGCAGCTCTCCCTGGTAAGTGCCTGCCTGTCTGGAATCCGTTCCCACGCTTGACACAGCCATCTTATGTTCCTTCCAGCGGCTCTTCTCCTCTTCTCCAGGCTCCCTGTTGATGAAAACAAGGGGAATTCCAGCCTGGACGGCACTGTCAGCCAAATGGCCTGCTGCCTGTACATCCACTGGATTTACGATGATTCCATCACACCCTTCCGCAATAAACTGCTCCATCTGACGGTTTTGTTCTTCCTGGTCCCCGCCTGCATTGCGCATAACCACCTCAGCCTGATAGGCTTCCTCCAGATACTGCTTCAGTTCCAGACGGTAGAGCCTCATAAATTCATCGTCATACCGGTAGATGCTCACTCCGATCTTAGGGCCTCTTTTTTCGGTTTCCTGGGTCTGCAGACTTTCCGTTTCTCCCTGATAGGGAGTACAGCCCCAAACCAGGCAGACAATTCCCACAATGAGAAAGCCTGCGGCAATCCATTTATTTAACTGTTTCATAACTCCTATTCTCCTGCATGTTACTGTAGTTTCCATCTTACCACGTTTTTCAGCTTTTTTCCACCATCTTCTATTTTTTACGTTCCTGTGGTATACTAAGGACATTTAACAGCAATTGACAGAAAACAGGAGGACTTATCCATGGAAGTAGAACGCAAGTACCTGATAACCCAGCTCCCGGCTGACTATACTTCCTACCCTTATCACTTCATTGAGCAGGGGTATCTTTCCACAGAGCCAGTGGTCCGGGTTCGCAGGGAAGATGACACCTATTACCTGACCTACAAGTCAAAAGGACTTTTAGCCCGTGAGGAATACAATCTTCCTCTGACCGAAGAATCCTATCACCACCTGGTTAAAAAGGCGGATGGCCATATTCTGACGAAGAAACGTTATCTCATTCCGGTAAAAGGCTCAGATCATCTGACCATAGAGCTGGATGTCTTTGAAGGCATGTTCAAAGGCCTGATACTGGCTGAAGTGGAGTTTCCTTCTATAGAAGAAGCAGAACACTTTCTCCCCCCGGACTGGTTTGGAGAGGATGTGACATTTTCAGGCGAATATCAAAACAGCCGTTTAAGCCGTCAGCCTTAAACAGACTCACAACCGGCAGCATCCAAAGGAACCGGAAAAGGTGCAGGACTGACTGATCCTGCACCTTTTCCGGCTCTTTTATTTACTTCTTTGCAATGTATTTTCTGATATCAAGGGCAATAGCCACTACGATAACGATTCCCTGGGCAATGTACTGGTAGTTGGTGTCAACGCCCAGATACTGCAGACAGGTCTTTAATATTTCAAATACGAGCACACCGATGAGAACGCCGGATACTCTTCCGATACCGCCGTTTACAGATACGCCGCCGATGGTACACGCTGCAATGGCCTCCAGCTCCCAGCCCATTCCCATGTTAACAGAGGAACCGCCGGATTTGGCGCCTACTAAAAATCCGCCCAGGGCGTAGAGGGCTGCTGCAGTCACATAGATAATGATTTTGGTTTTCTTTGTATTTACGCCGGAAACCTCTGCTGCCTGCTCGTTGCCGCCGATGGCATACATATATTTTCCATGAGGTGTTTTATTGTAAACAAACCAGATTACCATGCCTACAGCCAGAGCAATCAGAAAAAGGTAAGGAATTCCTTTAAAATAATTGGGTATCGCTAAAAATCTACCCTTAGCTACTTCCGAATAAGCACTGCGGTATCCTCCAATGGGAGTTGCATTGGTGTAGACCAGGCAGACACCGTAGACGATCAGCTGCATTCCTAAAGTTCCGATGAATGCGGGAACCTGAAGATAAGAAACCACCAGACCGTTGATCATTCCGAAGATGGCACAGACAGCCACGCAAATCAAAAGTACTGCAAATACCCACCAAATTCCAAAGTGAGGAAGATTAGGAAAGAACTTTCCGCTGTAATCAGGCTTCTGAAGCAGAGTTCCTGCAAGACAAGCCGCAAGTCCTACCATACGTCCGGCAGAAAGGTCCGTACCTCTGGTGATTAGACAACCGGAAACACCGCATGCGATGATAAAACGGGGAGCCACATTCAATGCGATGTTGATGGCATTGTCCGATGTAGCAAAAGTCGGCTGTTTGATGGCTGTAACGATTGCCAGCAGGACGAGAACCACAATGATTCCATTATTAATAAGAAAATCCTTTATATTAATTTTTTTCGTTGCTGTCATGATTGAACCTCCTGTGTGAAATTTTCTCTTGCATTATCGTTTAAATCGAATTTTGTGGCAAATGCCATAATTCTTTCCTGAGTTGCCTCTTCCTCTTCCACTTCTCCCGTAATCCGTCCGTTACACATGACGATAATCCGGTTTGACATGCCAATCAGCTCCGGCATCTCGGAGGAAATCATAATTATCGACTTTCCCTGCTTCACAAGGTCAATCATGATCTGATAAATCTCATATTTGGCGCCTACATCAATTCCTCTTGTGGGTTCATCCATAATCAGGACATCGGGATTATTAGCCAGCCATCTGGCAATGATCACCTTCTGCTGGTTTCCTCCTGATAAGGACTGGATGGTGGTCTTGTCACTGGGAGTCTTGATGCTCAGCTTTGCTATGCTCTCCTTTACCACTTCCCCTACCTTTTTGCCGTTAATGACACCGGCCTTGACATAATTCCGGTAGGATGCAATAGCTGTGTTATCGGCAATACTGAGACAGCCGATAATTCCGGTTCCCCGCCTGTCTTCTGTGATCATTCCAACGGAATCTTTGATGGCATCCTGAGGGCGCTTGACCACTGCCTTTTTTCCAAGAATCTCGATTTCTCCGCTTGCAACGCCTCGCATTCCGAAAATCGCTTCCATCAGTTCTGTTCTCTGGGCTCCTACCAGTCCGCCGAATCCCAGAATCTCTCCCCTTTTCAGCTCAAAAGAGCAGTCCTGGAAGGATTTTTCATGGATGCTGGTTAAATGGCTCACCTTTAAAACAGTTTCATCGGTCCTGTAATCTCCCTTAGGCGGATAAACATTGCTCAGTTCCCGTCCCACCATCTTCTTTACAATTTCCTCATCGGAAATATCCTTGATCTCCCAGGAACCTACATAAGTACCATCCCGCATGATCGTAATATCATCGGCAATCTGCCGGATTTCAGCCATCTTATGGCTGATATATATCATAGAAACACCTCTGGATCTCAAATCCCTGATAATGGTAAACAGTGCTTCTACTTCATTATCAGTCAGGGAAGAAGTCGGCTCATCCAGAATAACCAGTCTGGCATTCTGACTCACCGCCTTTGCAATTTCCACCGACTGCATTTGTCCTATTGATAATGTTCCAAGCTTTGCCTTGGGATTGAAGCTCATCTTAACATCTTTCAGCCACTTTTCGGCTTCTGAATTCATGGTTTTGTGGTCCACGATTTTTAAAGGACCAATTTTTACCATAGGATACCTTCCCAAATACATGTTTTCCGCAATGGACCGGGCCGGAACCGGCTGAAGCTCCTGATGCACCATGGCGAGCCCTTTGTGAAGGGCATCATCCGGATTTGCAATATTGACTTTTTGTCCGTCAATGAAAATTTCACCTTCATCCATTTTGTAAATGCCGAAGAGACATTTCATAAGGGTTGATTTACCCGCTCCGTTCTCTCCCATCAGAGCGTGAACGGTACCGGGACGCACTTTTAAATTGATTTTGTCAAGGGCCTTGACACCAGGGAAGGATTTGCTGACTCCCGTCACTTCCAATCTGTATTGCTCTGCCATCCCGTTTCTCCTTTCATTAATTACGCCCACGCTTTCTGGGCATAGTGGTATACCCGCAGGGTGATTCATTAATTACGCCCACGCTTTCTGGGCATAATGGTATTCTCTCAGGGTTATTCCTGACATAAAAATCTTTAAAAATCGGGTGTGCCTTACAGACACACCCGTTTCTAACGGCTGCTGGAAATTATTTTAATTTATCAAGAACTTCCTGAGCATTATCTTTTGTAACTTTTACATAGTCTACCATGTTTACGTTTTCAACATCTTCTCCAAGGACGAAAGCTGCTGCCATGTCTGCTGCAGACTGAGCCTGGGAAAGGTGATCGTTGAATACAGTACCTGTCATCTTGCCATCAAGAACGTTCTGAACAGCCTCTGTCAGAGCGTCTACACCTACTAAATAGATGTCTTCGTTTACTTTACGTCCTGCTGCTTCGATAGACTGAAGAGCACCAAGAGCCATAGCATCGTTGTTACAGAAAACAACTTCGATTTGATCGCCGTACTGTGTCAGAGCATCCTGAACGATCTGCTGAGCTTTCGCCTGATCCCAGTCGCCGCGCTGCTTTAACAGTTCTTTTACTTCTACGCCTGCATCGGTAAGAGCCTTTATAGAAAACTCTGTTCTGTACTGAGCATCTACGTTCTCCGGGTCACCCTGTACCATAATATAGGAAACAACGCCGTCGCCGTTGATGTCGCCCTTATTGGAGGTTTCCAGAATTTGTTCGCCCTGGTAGGTACCGGACTGTCTTGCGTCACATCCAACATAGGTAGCTTTGATGCTTTCGTCTTTCCATCTCTGCTCTTCTTCTACAGTTGGTTCACGGTTGATGTAAACAACAGGAATTCCTGCTTCTTTACACATTTCAGTAACTTCAGGAGCTGAGGAAGACTGAACAAGGTTTAAGATCAGTACGTCGTATTTCTGAGTGATGAAGTTCTGGATCTGGTTTGTCTGTTCTGCCTGATCGTTCTTTCCATCCTGAACAACAACGTTTTCCTTCTTAAAGCCCAGCTCGTCCACTAAGTAACGCTGAAGCTCGGTGCGGTAAAGGGTCATAAAGTTATCGTCGAATTTGTAAATGGAGATACCTACTTTTTTGTCGGACATATCGCCGCCAACAGCCTCCTTCACTGCTTCTGCAGTTGATTCTGCTGTAGTATTGCTTTCTGCTGCTGTTGTAGCTTCTGTCGCTGCAGCAGTCGTCTCTTTGGCACCTGACCCACAAGCTGCCATAGAAAGTACCATCAGTGAAGCGATACCAATTGCTGCTGCTCTTTTGAGTAATCTCATAACTAAATCCTCCCATATGATATATTTTGATAGGCGTTTTGCCCTATCGATAAACATATTATACAGTTCATTTATGCACTTTTCCATATAATTTTCTTGGGTCATATATCGAATTTTTTAGATTGCCTGATTCATTCGATTTTTTTCGCTAATTATATCTATTTTTCACAATATGGCTGAATCACTGGGCTGTCAGAGTCTTCTGGCTGCATTCATAATATTTTTCCCTCTCCAGCTTTACGAATTCTCCTGCTTCCTGGCCCAGAGCCTCCGCCGCCGCGATTTGAAAGATCACATCCGCGTACTCCCTGCTGTCACACTGGACGGTTCCGAAGATTTTTCCGTTTTTAAGACCTTCCAATCCCTGGGGAGTTCCGTCAATTCCCACAATCTTGACCGGCCTGTCAAGGCCCTCCCTCTCCAGGGCATCTGCCGCTCCAAGTGCCATGTCGTCATTGTTGCAGATCACCACCTCAATTTCCTCCGGGTATTCTGCCAGCCACTGTTCCATCCAGGCGGAGGCCTGGCTTCTCTCCCAGTTGGCGATTCCTCCCGTGATCTTTTCAAGAGGAACCCCTCCATCCTTTAAGGTCTGGATAGACCATTCTGTCCGGATCAGGGAATCCTGATGGCTGTTTTCCCCTTCCAAAAGCACATAGCTGACTTTTCCGTCTCCGTTTAAGTCCAGGGAAGAAGGATCTTTCTGATAGGCTTCCACCAGAATATTCCCCTGGAGAACCGCAGATTCCTTGGCATCTTCTCCCACATAATAGAGCTTTTCCCAGCGCCGCATATCTTCTTCTACAGGCTCCCGGTTAAAAAACACCACCGGCTTTCCTGCATCCATGGCCTTGCTGATGATATTGGAAGCCATAGAACGGTCCACCATATTGACGCAGATGGCATCATAGCCCAGGGAAATAAACCGGTCCACCTGGCTGTTCTGGGTATTCTGGTTCCCCTTTGCATCCACAATGTCCATGACCACCTTAATTCCCGTCTCTTTTTCATATTCCTTTGCCTGTTCCTCAATTTTTCCCCGGATGGTATTGATAAAAGAATCATCTCCCCGGTATAAGGTCACTCCAATGCGTATGGATTTTTTCTCTTCTGCATTCCCTTCGCCTTTTCTCTGTCCGGCAATTCCCCAAAAAACAATTACAAGAAGAATCGCTGCCGCCAATACATAATATCTCTTTTTCATCTTGCCACCCCCGTTTTAATCAATCGGATATAAGATTCTTTCAAATCTGCTTTCCCTTAAATGTTCCTTTGTAATGTAGTGGGACTCCAGAAGAATTTCCTCCTTTTCCACCCCTTTATAAACCGCCTTCACCGCCTTTTCAATGCTCATATACCCTGCATCAAACTGATCGCTGATCACCAGGCCCTTAATCCTGCCCCGGTCCAGCTCCGTCAATATTTTAGTGGTGCTTCCGATTCCGTAAAGTCTGATCCGGGAGCTGTCGTATTCCGGGTTTCCTGAGAGGATATCAGCTGTCTGGTCAAGACTTTTGACGTCAATCGCTGCAATGACTGCCTCCCCGGAGTTCTCCCGCAGCACTTCCTCTGCCGGTTTTTCATACAGGGTTTGGAAAAATCCCGCTTCTTCAAGAGCCTTTGAAAGGCTGCTGTAAATATCTTTGTTGTATCCATATTCAATATCTGAACAGATGATCTTTACAGACTGGTCAGGAGAATTCTCTTTTATGATTGCCTGCCCCAGAAGCCTCCCTTCTTCCTCGTGGTCCGTGGTGATTGCTCCCTTGACCTGATCATTGGGAAGGGGACTGCCCATGACAATGACAGGGCTGTTTAAAATCATCTCATCCAGTATTTTCCCGCATTCCACAGGATTGACCGGAAACAGAACCACTGCCGAAGCGCCGTCGTCAATTTCTCTTTTCACCAGCTCCATTTGCCGGATGGGGTCTCCTTCTTCGTAAAGGGTGATAAAACTCACATCGGCATTGTATTCCTCTGCCGCCTTATCCGCTCCCTTTCTGAAATTGGAGTAATAATCGTCAGATGTATCGCTGATAATGACGGAAACCGGGTAAATGACTATCTTTTTCTCCTTGATAATTAAATCCGTAGAGGACAGCAGGAACAGGATCACAAGCCCTCCTGCCAACAGGCCCCACAGTAATTTTTCCTGTCTGGTCACAGCCTCTCCCCCTTTCCTGTCATGGCATCATAAGGAACCGCAGGAAGGCAGATGGTGATGGAGGTTCCTTCATCAGGCTCCGAATCAATGGTCAGCCCGTATTTTTCTCCAAAATACAGTTTGATCCGCTCGTTGACATTCTTTACACCGATCCCGGAGCCTTTCTTGGAGGTTACATGAACCTGATCGGAAAACAGACTTTCCACCTGCTCCTCTGTCATTCCCAGACCATTATCCTTTACAGCCATGTAAAGATCATCCTCTGTCCTCCAGACATTGATGTCGATTTCTCCGTCCCCATCCATAAATTCCATCCCATGATAAATGGCGTTTTCCACAAGGGGCTGGAGAACCAGCTTTAAGCTGGTTAAGTCCAGGCAGCCTTCTTCGGCCCGGATTTCGTAGGAAAATTTGTTTTTAAAGCGCATGTGCTGGATCATTAAATAATTGCGCACGTGCTCCAGCTCATCCCTCACCGTAATGACACTCTTTCCCTTGCTCAAGCTGATACGGAAGAACCGGGCCAGGGCAGTTACCGCCTTTACCGCCTCCGCTTTCTGCTCATTTTCAATCATCCACACGATAATATCCAGAGTATTGTAAAGAAAGTGGGGGTTGATCTGGGACTGTAAGGTGTCGAATTCCTGCTTTCGCTTGGCCTCGTGCTCCTCCACAATATCATTCATGAGAACACGAATCTGTTTTGTCATATTTTTAATTGAATTTCCAAGATGCTGGATTTCGTAAGATCCCCCGATGAAAATGGGAGTTTCCAAATCCCCTTCCTCCAGGATTCCCACTGATTTTTCCAGCTCCTTAATGGGATTTGTGATGCGGGAGGAAATATAGGAGTTAATCAGGGCCAGGATGAACAGAATGAGAGTGATGAGGAACACGATAAAAAGCCTGGTCTTGATGGAGTTTAAGGAAACTACGTTTTTAGGCGTCACTCCAACCACCTTCCAGCCGGTATAGCCTATGGATTTTACTGTGATAATCCTGTCCTCTCTCTGGAACTTCTCCTGATGGTTTCCATCCTTATATCCGGCTGCAACCATATTGTTTTCCTGAAGGCGGCCGGAATCAATGAGCTGGATTCTGGGATGGTAAAGAATTTCCCCGTCACTGCTGATTAAGTAAACGTAACCGCCTTTTCCGGTTGTAACCCCGTCAAACAACTGCTCTAAGCTGGAATAGCTTAAATCCACCAAAAGAACACCCTGGGTGGTGGAGGTTCCCTCCGTCAGCTCCACGGCCCTTGATAAGGAAACCACCCAGCGGTACTGGTTTTCATTGCTGTCGAAGACATACTGGACATGGGGATAGGAAAAATGCTGGTTTTCCGTCTTTTCCAATGCACTTAAAAACCAATCCTCCTTAGTCACATCCAGTCCGTTCTTCAACCTGGCTGCCGGAACTGCCTCCACCATGGTGCCTGATTGGGAAAACAGGGCAATGTTGTCCACATTATCCTTGTTGTTGTCGTACAAAAGGGTTATTTCGTTATTAATGGATTCTGAGGAAAGGTCCGCATTTTTCACAGCCCCGTAATACAGGGAATCCGACAGCTTCATAACCGTCCGGAGATAAGATTCCACGGACCTGGCCGCCTGATTGATCAGGCTCTGGTTTTCCTCCTGCACCATTTCCCCCACCTGGGTGGAAAGACGCTGATACAAGGAAAACGTGATCAAAAGGCTGGCTGCCAGTGCGGTCACAGTAAAATATATAAAAATCGTATAGCGAATGCTGGTATTCTTTTTTTCCATTTACCTGGCTCCACGAAATTTGGTCGGTGATACACCGAACTTCTTTTTGAATACATAGCTGAAATAATTCTGTTCCGGATATCCCACTTTGGCCGCAATGACATAAGTCTTGTCATCAGTTTTATTGAGCAGTTCCACCGCCTTGTTAAGCCGCAAGTCTGTTAAGTAGGCAATATAAGCCTGCCCCGTCTCCTTTTTAAACATGGTGGAAAAATAGGCAGGGCTCATGTGAAGGTGGCGGCATATCATTTCCACTGACAGGTCCGGATCCTTGTAATGATCCAGAATATACTGCTTGGCCTCCTGAATGACCTGGCGGGCCGTCATATCCCGTTCCTGGTTGATAACCTGGTTCATCTTCTCTCCTGTCCTCAAAAGCCACTGTCCGAATTCCTCTTTCTTCTGAAGGTTTCCCAGGATTTCCATATAAGCCAGCTCCCCGCCCAGAATGTCCTCCAGGGATAAGTCATACTGACGGATCATCTGAAGAATGCTGTTTACCACACCGAACATATAGACCTGCTGCTGGCGGGAGTGGACCTTGGCTGATTCCATTTTCTCCATAATTCTGGACACTGCCGCCTGAATTTTTTCCACAGGGCCGAATTTTATGGCCGAGATCAAATCCGCTTCCGTCATGCTGTCAAACTCCAGCTTCCCATTTCCCACCGGCTCCATATCGTTGATGTATATGGTATTTCCCCTTCCGGCTATGGCTTTATAGCCAAGAGCGTCAATGGAGGACTGGTAGCATTCCCGAAGACCGGACAAATCGGTGCAGCTATGGCCGATTCCAATGGTGACCGGAACCTCCAGAATCCTTTTTGTCTCCTTGCAGATGTCTCCCAGCACGTCAATGAGCCCGGTGGTGGAATTATTTTCATCAAGAGCGGCCATTGCCACCATATCGGCCTCAGAGGAGGACTGGAAAATGGCAAACCGGCAGTATCCCTGCAGCTTTTCCTTTACAATCTGCATGACGGAAATGGGAATCAGTTCCTCTTCATTATGAAGGGAAAGGCTTTCCTTCATATCTCCCCGCTCCACGTCAATGGCAATCAGAACCCATTTCCTGGCTCCCAGGACAGGAATGTCATATTCTCTCAGCTTTTGCTCTGCCAGCTCCCTGGAAAGGTTCTTATGAACCAGGTCATTGAAAAACTGTTCCCGGATAATGGGAAGACTTTTTCTGTAATTTTCCCGAAGGTGGTTTAGGTTTCTCTTCTCTTCTATTTCCTGATCCAGGTTGGACCTGATCTTCTTTAATATAGAAGTCAGTTCCTCCACATTGACTGGCTTTAGGATGTATTCGGTCACATTCAGCTTAATGGCTCTCTGGGCATATTCAAAGTCGTCATACCCGGAGAAAATCAGCACCTTCATGGAAGGATACCTCTGCCGGATTTTCTCCGCCAGGGCCAGGCCATCCATATAGGGCATCCGGATGTCCGTCAAAACCACATCAGGCTCCAGAATCTCGATTTTTTCATGGCATCTTCTCCATTTTCCGCATCCCCTATGACCCGGAATCCGGCTGCCTGCCAGTCTATTTTCTTGATGATGCTTTTGCGCACTTCCTCTTCATCATCCACTAAAAATATGGTATATAAATCCATAGCATCATTTCCTTTTCTCTCTTCTATTGCCGGATCTGATATATCAGGGCATTTACAATGGCCGCCGCCACGTTACTTCCGCCTTTTCTCCCTTTTGCCACAATAAATGGCACCCCTGTCAGGGACATAATCATTTCCTTTGACTGAACCACATTGACAAAGCCTACCGGAACTCCGATAATCAGCTTAGGCCGGATTTTGCCTTCCTTTATCAGCTCATAAAGCCGTACCAGGGCAGTAGGTGCATTTCCTATGGCGAAAATACAGTCCTCAGAAAGACCGGCAGCCTTATCCATGCTGGCCCTGGCCCTTGTTGTGTTATGGTTTTTGGCGTATTCTGCCACATCTTCATCCGCCATAAAGCAGTCGACGCTGCATCCCAGACGTTTTAGGGCGGCTTTATTGACACCCGCCTTTCCCATATTGGTATCCGTGATGATCCTGCAGCCGCCTTTTAAGGCTTCTAAAGCTTTTTCCACCACACCGGGAGAAAATATCAGGTTATCGGCGTATTCAAAATCAGCCGTGGTGTGAATCACCCGTTTAATGACCAGCTCATGTTCCGGGTTAAGAACCTTTTCCCCAAGTTCTTCGGTTATGATTTCAAAGCTTCTCTTTTCTATTTCTTCGGGCAATACCCGTTCTAATTCATAAAATTCCATTGGTTTCTCCCTGTTGTTTTAATCCGCCCTAAGTCCCATGATCTCATAAATCCGTTCCATGTCAAGGCTGTCCCTTAAAATCTTTGCCAGACGGTCATACTGCTGTTCCTTGTATTCTTCATAGCAAAAGCCGCCGTCAGGCTCAAAGGTCAGCCCTTTCCGCTCCATCAGGGCCTTGATAATGGTTCCGGCAATTCCTTCCTTGTCAAAAAAACCATGGATATAAGTGCCGTATACATTTCCCTTCTGGCAGCCGTCCATCTTAGCCATATGAGAACCGGACTGGCTTTCCATAATATAAGTCAGAGGGGGCAAAGACCTGGTTGTCTCTCCCATATGGATTTCATAGCCCTCCACATCCATGCCGGAAAGGTCTTCAAAAATGCCTCCAATGCCGGTACAGGACCCGGAAACCCTTGTTCTGGTTTTATCCTTTCCAAAAACAGTGCGGACAGGCAAAAGTCCCATGCCTCTTATGACTGAAGCCGCTGACTCTGACTCCACCATATGGGGATCAGACAGGCTTTCTCCCAGCATCTGAAAGCCGCCGCATATCCCAAAAACCGGAACCCCGGCCCCTTCCAGTTTGCAAATTGCCGCCTCAAGGCCATTCTGGCGCATCCAGAGTAAATCCTGAACCGTATTTTTACTGCCCGGCAGAATGACCATGTCCGGTTTTCCCAGCTCCGATACCCGGTCCACATAGCGCAGATGAACCTCCGGCAAAATGGAAAAGACCTGAAAGTCTGTAAAGTTGGATATTCTGGGCAGCCGGATTACCGCGATCTCCACAGCAGCCCTCTCTGTCCGTTCCTTTCCTGCCAGATGATCTCCCAGACTGTCTTCATCCTCTAAGTCCACATCCATGTAAGGCACCACACCTGTTACTGGGATATGAAGTCGTTCCTCAATCATTTGAAGTCCCGGGTCCAGAATAGTTTTATCTCCGCGGAATTTGTTGACAATCAGTCCGCCGATCATTTCCCGTTCTCCTGGCTCCAGCAGCATGACTGTCCCGTATAACTGGGCAAACACGCCGCCCCGGTCAATATCTCCTACCAAAAGGACAGGTGCATTTGCCATCCTTGCCATTCCCATATTGACGATATCGTCCTTCTTTAAATTGATTTCTGCCGGACTTCCCGCTCCTTCGATGACAATGATATCATACTCCTCTGACAGGGAGTGAAAAGCCTTTTCAATCTCCGGTATGAGATTTTTCTTGTATGCAAAATAGTCCCTGGCAGGCATATTTCCTATGGAAATGCCGTTTACAATCACCTGGGAGCCTGAATCATTGGTAGGCTTCAGCAGGATAGGATTCATGGCTGCAGAAGGCTTTACTCCTGCCGCTTCAGCCTGAACCACCTGGGCTCGTCCCATTTCCAGGCCTTCCTCCGTAATATAGGAATTAAGAGCCATGTTCTGGGATTTAAAAGGGGCCACACGGTAGCCGTCCTCTTTAAAAATACGGCATAGTCCCGCTGCAATCAGACTCTTTCCTGCATTGGACATGGTTCCTTGTATCATGATGGTCTTTGCCATTTCCTTACTCCTTTTCCCTATAAATCGCCCATGTACTTTGGGCATAATGGGATACCCGAGGGTGTTTCCCTGCATACCGATTCTAAAATAGAAATAAATTCTTCGTTTTCCTTACGCTGCTTGACGCAGATGCGGTAATAAGTCCCGTCAAGTCCCCTGTAATTGGAGCAGGAACGGATCAGAACCTTTCGTTCAAGAAGCTGTCTGTAAAGGAGGTTTTCTTCTTCAAGAGCAGTTCTCCTCATATCTCTGAAAAAAATATAATTAGCCATGGGCTCAAATACAAAAAATCCGAGTTCCAGAAGCTTTTGTTTTAAAAACTCCCGTTCACTGGTAATAAGCGCTCTGGTCTGTTCTACATAATCAGTTTCTTTAAGAGCAGCAATTCCCGCCGCCTGGGCCAGAGAAGAAACGCTCCAGGGCTGGCGCAGTTCCTCCATACAGTCTGAAATCTTCCGGTTAAAGCATATGCCGTAACCCAGACGCAGGCCTGCCATAGCATAAATTTTGGTGAAAGCTTTTAACAGGAATACATGTCCGTATTCCTGCTTTTGAAGGTCTTCCAGAATGGAATAATACTCCGGTTCCTGTAAGAATTCATTAAAGCATTCATCTACCACACAAAATATCTCTTTTTCCCTACAAAAGTCAAGGAACTCCGCCAGTTCCTCCCTTTTTGCCGCGAAGCCGGTAGGGTTGTTAGGGTTACATAGAAATATCATTTGGAAATGGATTTTGCTTTCCTCTATCCATTTTTCCAGTTTCTTTACCTTCAGGCGAAATCCTTCCTTTTCATCTAAATCATAGTAAGTGATCTCACAGGAGGAGGCCAAAAGGGCCTGCCGGTACTCCAGAAAGGAGGGAGCTATTAAAAGAGCACGATCCGGTTTTACTGCCTGCACGATCTGAAAAATCAAATCCGCTGCTCCGTTTCCGCATATGACCGCTTCTGCCGGAACCTGGTGGAACTCTGCCAGTACCTGTTTTAGGGCCAGACACCGGCTGTCAGGATAACAGGAACAATGCTCCACCGCCTCATAAAGAGCCTCCTTCACCTTTTCGGGAAGCCCTAAAGGGTTTATATTGGCTGAATAATCTATTGTTACGGAATTGGTATAAATGTCTCCCCCATGCTGATATTCCATACTTTGCCTCCTGAATTTTGTATTTCTCCTTGTCACACAATGAAAAAAAGTATGAGAACGGTCACCAAAGCCAGTCCATAAGTAATGGTCATCAAATCATTGGCCCTGGAAATGTCCCGATATTCCACAGGCCTGATGTCATCTCCTATGGTGGGTTTTTCGTATATTTTCCCAAAGTAAACAGCATTTCCTGCCAGTTCAATTTGAAGCACTCCGGCACAAACGGATTCTGTCTGAGCAGAATTGGGACTTTTATGATTGAACCGGTCCCTTTTGAATATTTTAACACCGTTTTTTCCATTGAATGGGTTCTTATCTTTTCTTTTTCCATGGAAAAGCTGACACAAATATCCTGCCCCCATCATAAACAAAGCCGATAACCTGGACGGAATGAAATTACAGATATCATCAAGTCTGGCTGCCGCCCATCCAAACCAGAGGTATTTATCATTTTTATATCCCACCATGGAATCCATGGTGTTGACCGCTTTATATAGAAATACTCCAGGACCGCCAAAAAGCACCATAGCAAGAAGAGGAGCAATGATCCCGTCAGAGGTGTTTTCCGCTACTGTTTCTATGGCCGCCTTTGCAATTCCGATATCAGTTAAGGTTTCCGTATCCCGCCCCACGATCATGGAAACAGCCTTTCTGGCCTCCTCTGTATCCTTTTTGCAAAATGCCTCATAAACCTTCATGCTTTCCGTCCGAAGAGAACGCCATGCCATCATTTGACCGAACATGATGCTTTCCGCCACAACTCCGGCATAATGAGAAATGCTGTAAGCGCAGACAACCACTGCCCCGGACAAGGCTCCCACTGTCAAAAGTACCAAAACCACCAGCCATACTCCGGCTGTACGCTCCCCCTTTTCTCCTTTAGGAAACAGTCTTCTGAGGAGTTTTTCCAGCCGGCTGATTAATGAGCCGATTCCACAAACCGGATGCCAGAGCCATCTGGGATCTCCAAAACACAAATCTAGAAAACAGCCTATAAAAACCGCTAATAAATGTAATTTTATCATTGTTCACCTTATTTAATCCGGGAAGGGATTCCGCAGACCAAACGGTACACTTCCTCCGAAATTCCCGCAAGCCTGACTGATGCCCTGCCTGATACTTCCCTCCACTGTCTGTCTTTTGGGTTCATAGGCACGATGCCGCAACCCAGTTCATTGGAAATAATAATTACATCCGGGTTTTGCTCTGCAATGGAATCGATAAACGAATCCACGCTTTTTCCTTCTTCTAAAATCCTTCTTATATATTCATGGAATCCATGGATGATGAAACTGTCAAAAGCAGATTCAAAAGAATCGGCTGCTCCTTCTGCCACCTTACTTCCATCTTTTCCTTTCTCTGATGCCAGTTCTATGGCAAAGTCCAATTTTCCCTGCCAGGCTCCTCCTGTAATCAATATCATATTTTATGATCCTCTATATTAAATGGGAAACCACTGCCAACCCTGCCGCCAGCCCCAGTTCGCATATTTGCAGAAAATACCCGGCCAGATCACCGGTAATCCCGCCAAATTCCCGTTTTGCCATGGTGTAATAGTATACATAAATAAAAAGCGAAACCACAAAGGTCATTGCTGCTGCAAAAAAGCCGCCCAAATACCAGATTCCTGCCTCTGCCAGAACCACATATCCGGCCATCACTGAGGCCACCGCCTTTTTTTGTGCAGCACTGGAAAACATTGCTGCAAGCCCTCCTGTCTTCGCCATGGGAAATGTGACCACAGACAGCCCGCTTAAGGCCCTGGTCAGAATAAAGGTCACTGCAAAAGCCGGAACCAGTTCTGAACTCATCTCCCCAAAAGCCGCCAGATAGAGAAGAAAATAAATGCCGCATCCGATGATGGCAAAAGCGCCTGTATGAGGGTCTTTTAATATTTCAAGCTTCTCTTCCCTGCTTTTGTGGGAAGATTTTGCGTCAATTACATCTAAAAGCCCATCCATGTGAATTCCGCCTGTCACTAATACAGGAAGTACCACGGGGAGAATCTTGCGAAAATGGGGAAAGCCCCACCGATCAAAGGCCGCACAGACAACCGCTACAAGAAGACCGATCACGGCTCCTATTAAAGGAAAAAAGCACATGGCATATTTCATCCGTTCCTTTGTCCACTCCACCTGAGGCATGGGAATACGGGAATACATGGAAAATGCAATGACAAAGCTGCCCAAAAGATCCATATCCCTTTCCATCCTTTCTCACTGTATAAATTCCAGGAATTTTGTCAATTCCAGAATTTAGGATAATCATACCATAAAAAAAGAAAATTGTCATTTCCATTGAAAAAGGAGCCTTAACATAAAGGCTCCCAAATCAAATTAAAACGGTAATTTTGTTTTCTCACAAAACTCTTCTGTTGTAAGGCCGGCCTTTTCGGACGCCTTTTCCAAGGAAATATCTCCGGAACGCACCAGCTCCGCCAATGTTTCAAGACGGCCAGTTTCTCTGGCTTCCCTCTTAATATCGGATTCCAATACTGATAACGCCATGTATTCATTCCTCCTTTCAGAATTCGCTTTAATCTCCTCAAGGTCAGATCTTCAAACTTTTTTCGTGTCATATATTCCTCCTTGCAAATAAGAATATCGCTAGAAGGAAACTCTCTCTTTCTGTATCATAAACATTTCGAACCCTATACTACACTTTTATCATACCATATACAGTCATCCATTACAAGTTGGGCAGCCAGGTGAACAGGTGCTTTTATGGGATATAAAATCACCGAAGGTAAAAGTATTGCCTTAGTACACTTTGTATTCTATAATAATAAAAAAGAACGCAGTTGATTCAGCATTTGACTGTTTTTCTTAATCAAATTACGAAAGGAAGTGATTTTTTTGGATTTATCTAATGTAATTTTTGCGTTTTCCCTGACACTTTTTGCCGGGCTTTCCACTGGAATCGGAAGCGCTCTTTCTTTGCTCACAAAGAAAACCAGCCCTAAATTTCTTTCCGTGTCACTGGGATTTTCAGCAGGCGTTATGATTTATGTTTCCTTTGCTGAAATACTTATAAAGGCTAATGATGCTCTTTCATCTGCTCTTGGAGAAAGAGGCGGAGCCTGGGCCTGCGTAGGCGGATTCTTTTTCGGAATATTGGTAATTGCGCTGATTGATAAGATGATACCTTCAGCAGAAAATCCCCATGAGATACATACCGTAGAAGAAATGGATGGAAAAAGCGAATCCCACAAGGCAAATCTGATGAGAATGGGTCTGTTTACCGCATTGGCCGTGGGCATCCACAACTTTCCGGAGGGGCTGGCAACCTTCACAGCGGCACTGAGCGACCCAAAGCTGGGCGTTCCCATCGCTGTTGCCATTGCCATTCACAACATACCGGAAGGCATAGCAGTTGCCGTTCCCGTATTCTATGCAACAGGAAGCAGAAAAAAAGCCTTCCAGTTATCATTTTTATCAGGGCTTTCAGAGCCTGTGGGCGCATTAATCGGATATCTGCTCTTCTACCGGTTCTTTAATGACGTCACATTCGGATTTATATTCGCTTCTGTGGCCGGAATCATGGTCTATATCAGCCTTGATGAGCTTCTGCCTTCCGCCAGAGAATATGGAGAACACCACCTTTCCATTTATGGCCTGATAGCAGGAATGGCTGTCATGGCTGTCAGCCTTCTGCTATTTATATAAGTCCTTAGATAATATAAAAAAGCACCCATTTGCAATAAGATAGATTACGAACAATTCCTCTTATTGCAAAAACGGTGCTTTCTTTTTTGTTTTCAGCCAGTATTTCATTCACTTTTCGGAAGAAATCCATGTTTCAGCTGTTTCATCCGCCCGCCACAGCCTTCATCATAAGCGCAGCCACAGCAGCCCCCGGGTCTTTTAAGGAACGGGATGCCTCTCCTCTGGTTGCCGCTCTTCCGTGAACAGCAACCATGGTTGTGGTATGTTCAAATCCCTCCCACGAAGCCTCTGCCGCCTTCTTAAACCCTTCTTCCAGAGACTTTCCTGCTTCCACCTCTGCCTTAAGGGCCTGCACTCCGGGATGAAATCCATCCAAAAATGTCTTATCCCCCGGTTTTGCCTTGCCCAAATCAGCAACGCCTGCTTCATAGGCCTCAAACAAGGCCACAACATCGGCAACCGACAATTCTGTCTTTCCTTTTAAAACCTTTCCTGCCCGCATCAGACCTGCTGCCATCAGGGTTCCCATGGTAGAAGGAACCTTATTTCCCATGGTTTTTCCAGCCTTGTATAAAAGCTTTCCCAAATCCATCTCAATCCCATCGGAAACCGATTCATAGGCCGCCAGAAATCCATCCCCCATGGTCAGTCCCAGGTCACTGTCTCCCACAATACTGTCCAGTTCAATCAGGTAATTTCGATTTTCTCCCATGATTATGCTGATTCTTTCAAGCATGGCTATCAATTCCTGCTGGTTCATATCTGCCTCCATTCTGCCGCCCATCGGCCATATATCATCGTGACAAAGTATATGATGATTTTATACAGTCCCCTGCTTAAAGAAGGGCGTATCAGCCGGAGCATCCAGATAGTCCTTTAACTCCTCATCCATTTTTAAAAGGGAAATGGACAATCCTGCCATTTCGATGGAAGTCACATATTCACCCACATAATAGCGGTGAACCTTGATTCCCTTTTCTTCCAGGATCTGATTGACCTTTCTGGCCACAATATACTGTTCATCAAGAGGTGTTGCCCCCAATCCGTTCACAAGGACTGCAACCTCATCTCCGGTTTTATAAGGAATATCTTCAAGGATTTTTTCCATCATCTCCACGGTAACCTCATCTGCGGTTTCCAGCTTGCCCCGGCGAATTCCCGGCTCTCCATGGATTCCCATGCCAATCTCCATCTCACCCTCTCCGATTTCAAATCCCGGATGCCCCACTCTTGGCACTGTGCAGGGAGTCAGGGCCACACCCATGGTTCTTCCGTTAGCAGCAGCTTTTTCCGCAATCCGTTTTACTTCCCGCAGATCCTTTCCTGCTTCTGCCGCTGCACCTGCACACTTAAATACAAAGAAAATACCGGCTACTCCCCTTCTGGTATTCTTTTCTCCCGGAGCCGCCTTAGGAGATGCCACATCCTCCCCTGCAACCACGCTTTCCACTCGGATGTCCTCTTCCATATCCGCCATTTCCGCTGCCATATCAAAATTAAAGATATCTCCGTTGTAATTGCCGTAAATATAAAGGACACCTGCTCCGGAATCAATGCTTTTTGTCACATGAAGCATCTGTTCTGCGCTGGGAGACTGGAATACATCCCCGACGGCGCAGCCATCCAACATTCCCTTCCCCACATAGCCTAAAAACAGAGGAAGATGTCCGGAACCTCCTCCGGTAGCAATTCCCACCTTTCCCTCTGCCTTATTGGAGGTGACCAGACAGCGCAAGTCGTCTGCCGCATAAGTAACATAATCCGGATGAGCTAGATAAATCCCCTCCATCATTTCATTTACATAGTTTTCCGGTGCATTAATCAGTTTTTTCATCCTCTTCCTTCTCCTTCCCACAATTTGTTACAGTTCAGCTATTCACAAACCATCATCCATATGCTTTTCCATATACTTCTACGACCTGCTGGAGTGTTGGCTTAAAGGGATTGTCCTCCATACAGGAATCACGCATTGCTGTTTCTGCCAAAGCCTTAAAATCCCCGGGACTTACGTTTAGATCCCTCAGGTTCTGTGTAATCCCCACTTCCTTTGACAGCCGCCTGATGCAGGCCACCGTTTCCCTCACAGCCTGTTCCCCTGTCATGGAAGCTGCTCCTGGAAGCTTTAATCCTTCGGCCACCTTCTTATACCGCTCTGCGGCCTCAGGCATGCTTCCGTTAAATTCCATTACAAAGGGCAGCAAAACCGCATTGCAGATGCCATGAGGCAGGTTCATCAGCCCTCCCAGAGAATGGGCCATGGCATGAACCATGCCAAGACCTGCGTTGGAAAATGCCATTCCTGCACTGTATTCTGCATAAGCCATCATTTCCCTGGCTTTCTCATCCCTTCCGTCAGAGACTGCCTGAGGAAGATAAGTACTGATCACTCCCATTGCCCAAAGGGCGTCTTTATCCGTAAAGGGGGTAGCTCTTTTTGACACTGCCGCCTCAATGGCATGAGTCATGGCATCCATTCCCGTGGAGGCCGTAAGGCCCTTTGGCATGGTCATCATCAACTCCACATCATTGACTGCAATGGTGACCATGGAATTAGGGTCCACCATGCACATCTTGGAATGTCTGGCCGGATCGGTGACAATATAAAATGCAGTAACTTCCGAACCGGTTCCTGCAGTGGTATTGACCGCCACAATGGGGATTCCCGGTTTATGAGAGCGGTTGATGCCCTCATAATCCTCCACTCTGCCGCCGTTTGCCATGACAATGCTGACTGCCTTTGCCGTATCAATAGCAGAGCCGCCGCCCACCGCCACCAGAAGATCCACTTCCAGGGCTTTGGCTGCCTCCAGACAGTCATTGACAATGATTGTGGAAGGATTTGGCTCAACCAGGTAATAGATGGCATACTCCACTCCGGCCTTTAGCAGGCAGGCCCCCACCTTATCTCCGGTGCCGTTTTCATACAGGAAGGGGTCCGTAACAATGAGCCCTCGTTTAAATCCCCGTTTCTTAAGTTCCTCCGGCAAAAGTCCCATGGAGCCCCGGCCAAAAAAGCTGGTTCCTACTGTATTGATCCTTTCAAACGCCATAAAGGGCCTCCTTAGAATTCTATATTTCTGAAGTCTCCCGGATCGATCCGTTTCAGCGCGCTCAGTTCTTCCCTGGTGGGAAGAGGCGTATAGGTCACTTGGGAGAACTTTATGGGAAATCCGGTATTTTCCCGTACCTCTTCCAAACTGGAGGCAGGATGGATGCTTTCCAGGACCAGTTTCCCGTTTTCCATTTTAAAAATACATAAGGGAGTGATAATCCGTTCCACATTTCCCTTAACAGTTACAAAATCCACTTGGTTTACAAAGGTACGTTTATCATGCTTTGTTCTCCAGAGAACTGCTCTTTTTGCCGTTGGAATCAGTACGGCACTTCCCGCTCCTCCCGGCATCCTCACCTTTGGCTTGTGATAATCTCCGATGACCGACGCATTGACATTGCCATGGAGATCAAACTGGATTCCGCTTAAAAATGCCATATCCAGCTCCCCTCTCATAGCCAGGTCAAACACCTCCATTAAGGGAAAATATCCGGCGGAACGTTCTAAAAGCTCTGCCCCTGCACTGGTATACTGCTTAAGCCTTGCCGGGTCCGGGTCCACTCCTCCGGGAATATTTAAATGCACTGCCCTGGGTGCATGAAGGGCCTTTGCCAGCATCAGCGCAATCATGGGCATATGGGATGAAACCCCGTGAAATACTTTACCGCCGTCAGGTATGAGGCGGGCCATGGCGCAGACCATAATATCGCAGACTCTGTATTTCTCTTCCATTATGCCTAGCCTCCTCATCCTTTATAGTCGGACTTTTCAAATGCCTTTAAATACTCCCTAAGGCCATCCAAATCCTTCAGTTCCTTAAACTTATTCAAATTCCTTCTGTCAATGTCATAAGAACCGGGACAGGAGCAAGGGGCCGCCCCTTTGGGTACTCTGACCACCGCTTCCACCAGAAAATGAGGGATATCCGCCTTTTGCAGGCTTCCTGTAAAAGCCGATCCCCGGACAATATGTTCCGTGGTCAGAATAACCCGCCTGGCTGCCCTGGAAAATAAGACATCTTCAAACAAAGGTCCTGTAATCCTGGCGTTCCCCTCTTCATCAGCCTCCTGGACGTGAATAACTGCCACATCCGGCTTTATGGCCTTCACCACTGTCACCGGCTCTTTTGTAAAAGGGTCTTCAACCCGCATGAAATAATCATTTGCATCAATCAGATCACTGATTACCATTCCCTTTACAGGCATAAAGCCCACTCCGTAGCTGGCAGCCCGCAGAGCAGAAATCACTGTATAGCAGGCATGCTCATTTCCTTTTACAGCTCCGTTCTCCACTGCCCTGCGGTAATGGCCTGCCAGGGAATATTCGCTTTCATAGCTGATAAATCCGGCATCAACGCTGGAAACACAGCCTCCAAAACAGAGCATGTCCACATCCATGGCTCCCGCCGTCTTTACCAGCTTTAAATTTCTTTTATTCTGGCGCACCAGCTCCCGCACCATTGCCATGGGGGCCCGGTGAAGCACATTGCCTCCAAGGCCAAGGATATCCCCGTCATGAATCCGGGCTGCAGCCTCCTGCAAAGATATCACCTTGCTCATAGTCTGACCTCCCTTTCTATCCCTCCAGCCATTATTTGGCCGCATTGCAGGCAATCTGAATGGCATCCCATACGCCGGAAAAAGGAGGTGCATAAACCAGATCCGTTATTCCTAGCTCCGTTGTGGTCATCCTGCCATGAATTGCCACGGCAAACACATCTACCCGCAAAACAGCCCCCTTTTGCCCGCAGGTCTGGGCACCCAGCAGCCTTTTTGTCCCATTTTCATAAATCAGCTTAATGGTAATGGGGGTTGGGTTGGGATAATAGGCAGGATGATCATTGGCCCGGATGACCAAAGTCTTGTAATCCTTTCCAAGGCGTTTGGCATCCCCTTCTCCCATTCCTGTGCGACCAAGCTCCAGACCGCAGACCTTGATAGCCGCAGACCCGAGGGCGCCTATAAACCGCTCATGGCCTCCTGCAAGGTTGGCTCCTGCAATCCTTCCGCATTTGTTGGCAACTGTGCCAAGGGCCAGGAAGCTGTCTTCCTCCAAAACCTCGTTGTAGACCAGAATGCAATCCCCCGCCGCATATACATCAGGCAGGGAAGTCCTCATCTCCCGGTCAACCAGCAGGGCTCCGTTCTTTCCCATGGAAATCCCCGTATCCTTTAAAAATTCCGTACAGGGACGGACACCTGCGGCAACGATCACCAAATCTGTCTCATAAGTTCCCTTATCCGTTTTTACCCCTTTTACATAAAGCCCATCTCCGTAAAAGCTTTCTACTTTTTCTCCGGTATGGACTTTTACTCCGCTCCTTACCAGTTCTTCCTGGGCCAGGGCGGCCATTTCTTCATCAAAGGACATTAAAATTCTGGGAGCGGCTTCCAGCATTCGGACCTGTTTCCCAATATTTAAAAAAGCTTCCGCACATTCTACTCCAATATATCCGCCTCCCACAATGGTGACGTTTTGGATTTCCGGAAGCATGGCATATTCCCTTAAAAAGATTCCATCTTCCAGAGATTTCAGCACATGAACCCCTATAAACTCTTTTCCCGGGAATGGGGGAACCACTGACTCCGCTCCCACTGCTATCATCAGCTTATCGTATGTATCCGTAAATTCCTGACCGCTTTCCAGATTTCTTACGAGAACCTTTTTTTCTTTTGCATCAACAGACAGCACCTGATGGCGGAGAAATGTAGCTATGCCCATTTTGGTAAAAGCCTCCCTTGAACGGGCGATCATCTTGCGGTAATCATCATTATAGTCTCCCACATAATAAGGAAGTCCGCAGGCTCCGTAGGAAAGAAAACCGCCCTTTTCGTAGACCGTAACTTCGATATCCGGATTCACCCTTCGGATTTTGGAAGCAGCGCTCATTCCTGCCGCCACTCCTCCAATTATAATAATCTTCATGTTTTCTCTCCGATCATATGACCCTGTCAATCTCTTTCCCAGCTTCCTCCATGGCTTCCTTCTCCGTCTTTCTTCCGGAAAAAGCCTCAGAAATCTTCTCGTAAAGAATGCCGTTCTTCTCCCCTGCCTTTGACAGATGGGGAAGAGGTCTTGCCAGTCCCATCATCTGAAACTGCACCGGAAACCAGGGGCATTCTTCAGTTCCTTCCTCATAGCTTGCTCTTCTCACCGGAGCGCCGCTTTTCCTTCCTACCTTCTGGTCTATATCAGGAGACCTGAGGTATTTAAGAAATTCCTGTGCTGCTTCCTTTTTCCCGGAGTTCAAACAGATTCCAAAGGACCAGGTCACGTTCCAGGCAGTGGAAAAGGTGGAAAAACCTATATCCCACGGTTCCAGACAGCCGTCTTTAAAAACCTCCCCCATCTGACCGCTCCAGGTAACTGCCATGGCCGCTCTTTTTTCCCGGATGGCTGAAGCAATTTCCCCGTTGCCAAAGTCCCCTGTGCCGTCAACTGCATATGCTTTCAGTTCTACATAGGACTGAAGCCCCTTTACGGCCTCTTCCTTTTGGCAGACCGCCCGCCCATTGGAATCATAGGCGTCTCCCCCGTACATGCGAAGGAAGGGAAGGGCATCAGTAAAGATTTCAGACTTGTGGGCCTTCATTGCCGTTGCCTGCCCTCCGGCGGCTTTTCTGTATGCCTTTGCTGCTTCTATATATTCCTGAGGAGTAATGACGCTGCCAAATTCCTTTCCCAGTGTCTGGGAAAGCAGGCTCTTGCGGTAAAGAATCATATGACCGTCACAGAAGGAAGGAGATAAATAGGTTTTTCCCTTATACTTCATTTCCTCTGCAATAACCGGAAGAATATCTTCCTCCTCAAAGTCAATTTCTGAAAGGTATCCCTTTTCCACAAAGTCGCAAAGCCACAAGTGGCCTGCAACCATGACAATATCATAATCCGCTTCACCGGCAAATGCTTTCATCATCATGGGGTAATAATCCGCCCACGGCACCATATGAAAATCCACCTCTTTGCCATATCCGTCTAAAATTCCCAGTTCTTTATCCAGATACCCTTCCACCGCCGGATCTGCCACTGCCAAAACCTTAAGCTTTTCCTGTTTCATAAGCTTTATCACCCTCTCACTTTACTTTCCCAGCTGAGGCGGCCCATCTACAATGCCCACAATATAAGCATCCACCGGAGCCGAACGGTCCAGGGCGTACTGGGTCGTATCATCGGTGGTTACCAGTACCAGTTCCCCGATTCCTGCCCCTATGGTATCGGCTGCCACAAAAATATTCTTCTTATCTCCATAATAAGGCTCTACCAAAAGCAGCTTGAACCCAACCAGGTTCCTGCATTTTCTGGTGGAAACCACTGTTCCCATTACTGTCCCTAATATCACCTGGCCTCTTCCTTTCTGATGGTTACCCACTGTCCCTGCTTGATCTGGAATGCATTGGCATCATCCGTGTCCACATGAAAATCCAGCCTGCTGTTTCCGGTAACACGGATTAGCACCTGACCCAGTTCTCCACCTTTTGGCCCCGGAACCACAACCCTTACCCGCTCCTGATCCGATACCCCGAACCACAAGGCATCCTCCGGGGTCATATGAATGTGACGGTCTGCAATGATAACCCCTTCCGTCAGCATGACCTCTCCCTTTGGCCCCTTTAAGAGAATCCCGGGAGTTCCCTTTAAATCTCCTGACGATCTTACGGCCGCTTCTATTCCCAGAACCCTGCAGTCACTAAAAGCCATTTCTACCTGGCTCTGCCTTCTCTCCGGTCCAAGAATCCGTACCTTGGAAAAGGTTCCTGCCGGACCGCAGACAGCCACCTGTTCCTCACA
This sequence comes from Hungatella sp. UBA4396, assembly GCA_002389905.1. Taxonomy (GTDB): domain Bacteria; phylum Bacillota; class Clostridia; order Lachnospirales; family Lachnospiraceae; genus Lacrimispora. The sequence continues at coordinate 132,054 of DGRE01000024.1, forward strand.
GGCAAACTGTCCCGGCTGGCTTAAAGCCTTTTTGGGAGTCAGCCTGCAGCCTGTTCCGAAAAGCACTTCTACGTGTTCTCTGGATAAGTGCACATGCCTTGCCGAGATTCCTGCGGGAACTTCAAAAGGCTGTGTACTCAGCCTTTCCCAGTTCTCCAGGACCAGTGCGGTTACTTTCTGAACCAGTTCTTCCCTGTTTTTCATCGTAAGCCTCCGCCCTCAGACAATTTCCTGTTCCTTCTATTTAATATAGGGAAGGATTGTTCCTATGGAGTTATGGGGTCTTGGAATCACATGAACCGCTATCACTTCTCCCATTCTGGAAGCAGCCTCTTCTCCCGCTTCTACAGCTGCTTTTACTGCTCCCACATCGCCCTGAACCATGACTGAAACCAGGCCGGAGCCGATCTTTTCCGTTCCCACCATCTCCACATCCGCTGCCTTTAACATGGCATCTGCCGCCTCAATGGAGGCTGTAAGCCCTCTTGTCTCGATTATTCCAAGTGCCAGCATTCCCTTTTTTGCTCCTGTCTCTGCCATTTACGTTTCCTCCTTATTTGCCGGTTCCTCTGCTTTTGCAGAATCTTTTTTATTCTCATGCCTGTCTATCATATTTAAAAGCTTTAATACTTCGGGATGTGGGTTTTCGATGGACACAGCCACCTTTATGTTTTCCTCCCCCACCATCCGTCCGGCCTCTCCTGCCGCTTCCATGGCTGCCCGGACAGCCGAAGTTTCACCTGCCAATACTGTGTGGCACATCCTTCCTCCCAGTTTTTTATGACAGCTTACGATCTCCACCTCTGCCGCCTTTAAAGCCTGGTCCACCACCACAACGGTATTTGCATAATAATTGACTTCTAAAACCCCTATGGCGCTTCGGTTTCTTTTCATGATGTCCGCCTTTGCTGATGCTGCTGATTATTTGGTTATGGGCAGGATTTTGCTGATGTCCTGGTGAGGTCTTGGAATCACATGGACTGCCACCAGTTCTCCGATTCTGGAAGCCGCCGCTTCCCCTGCCTCAGTAGCCGCCTTCACTGCGCCTACCTCTCCGGTTACAATCACAGTTACAAGGCCGGAGCCGATTTTCTCGGTTCCTACAAGCTCAACGTCTGCTGCCTTTAACATTGCATCTGCCGCTTCTATAGAGGCAGTTAACCCTCTTGTTTCAATTAAACCAATTGATGTGGATGCCATATGCTGTTACCTCCTGAAATTATTTATATTTTCTTCTTCCAATTCTACCTTTGTTATATGAGCTAATGCCTTGGTCCCCTCATAGGGCTTTTCAATCATTTCCACCAGGACCTCCTCCGGGCTGTTAAACTTAAGAGCCGCCCTTTTGGCCGCCTCGCAAGCTTCTTTCACATCGTCGATCCCGCCTTCAAACTTCACCTGGGCCGTCAGGGGAATAAATGCGGTGGCATCCTTGGGATTAATGGTGTCAATGCCGATGATTCTCACATTTGCCCTCTTGCATGCCTGATCCATGGCATAGAGCACAGCCCCATATCCTGCACATTCTAAAAAACCGATTGCCATATGTACCTTCCCCTTCCTAGATGATCCGCAGGCCGCCTTCTGCCAGCATACATCTGCGTCTCCTTGTAAAGCTTCTGGCACAGGTAAGCCCTTCTCCGGTGGGGCCCGCTATGGTCATAGTGGTATGGCCCTCTCCGCCGATTCCCGCGCCCTTTAAAGTAGAACCGTTCTTTGTAAAAATGGTGGTTTCAATGATTTTCCCAAACTTGGTCATGTTCTCAACATTTCTGGAAAACATGGAAGCCGTATGGCGGTTTCCCGACTCTGCGGCCACCGCAGCCTCCACACACTCCTCAAAAGTCCTTAACCGGACGATAGGAAGTATTGGCATCAACTGTTCCACCATGACAAAGGGATGGTCTTTATCTGTCTCACAGATTAAAAGGCGTACATCTTTGCGTCCGGTCACTCCTATGGCTTCTAAAAATAAGGCCGCATCCTTTCCCACCCACTTTTTATTCACCTCATAGCTGCCGTTTTTCTCTGCCATGGCAAACTTAAGGATTTCACTTAACTCCATGGAATTAAGCAGATAGGCTCCTTCTCTCACCAGCTTATTCACCAATTCATCGGCAACCCGTTCCATGACAAAGACTTCTTTTTCTGCCAGACACAAGATATTGTTATCAAAAGATGCGCCCCGGTAGATCTCTCTTGCCGCCAGATCTATATCCGCCGTATCGTCTACAATGACCGGAGGGTTTCCTGCACCTGCTCCGATGGTCTTTTTTCCGGAACGAAGGAGGGCATTTACCATAGGCATTCCTCCCGTTCCCACCATAAGGCGGATTCTGGGATCAGCCGTCAGCTTGCCCACAGCCTCCATGTCAGGTTCTCTCTGCATGGTGATTAAATTTGCCGGCCCCCCGTTTTCCACAATGGCCTGATGAAGAATCTTCAGGCAGTGTGCACAGCTCCTTTTCGCTCCCGGATGGACATTGAATACAACAGAGTTGCCTCCGGCTATCATGCTGATGGTGTTATTGATAATGGTTTCCGTTGGATTGGTAGAGGGAGTAATGGCTCCGATCACTCCAAAGGGGGCGTATTCTTCTATCATCAGTCCCTCATCTCCGGAAATGGCATCTGTGGTCAGACACTCCACTCCCGGCGTTCCTTCAATGACAGCTATATGCTTCTGGATCTTATCCTCAAACCGTCCCATTCCGGTTTCTTCCCAAACCATTTTTGCCAGGGTTTCTGCATGGCTTTTTGCAGTTACACGAAGGGCCTCTATGATTCGCCGTCTATCCTCCACCCGGTAACGCTCTGTCCACTGGCGCTGGGCGGCATGGGCTGCTTCAATGGCATCTTCCACCCGTTCAAATACCCCGTTTTCACTTTGAGGAGAAACATAAGAAGGCTTTACACCCTTGCTTTCTATGCCTGCAAGCACTTCCCTTACAATCATTTCTATTTCTTTTACCCCAATTTCCATAGTCTGCCTCCTAGCTTAACCCCTCTATGACCCGTCTCACCACTTCGGCTATGATTTCCTCCTTTGCCTTTCCCAAAGCCTCTGCTCCCACTGCTTTTTGCCCTTCAGGAGCCGTAAGCATTCCCGGAGCACTGCTGCATCCGCAGCCGGCCGGAACCTGGTTCTCTCCCGGCCTTACAATGGAGGTCACCCCTTTTAATACAGGTCCGGTTCCCGTTTGCTCTGACAGGCGGATATCTGCCGCTGAAACCACATCCTTGGCATTAGTCTCCTCCGGAGAACAAGGCGGAACTCCCCCTGCCGTGATTCCCAGCTTATGGCGTATGTCCAGCAATTTATTGACCTGGTCGCAGGAAAGAAGGTTCTGGCGCCCGATGATATTTCCTGTATACATCAAAATGGTTGCATAATATTCAATGGATTCCAGCCTGTGAAATGCCTGGTAAATGTCCTTTCCCCAAGTCAGGGCCCCGTGATTTGCAAGGAGCACTCCATTGTGAGTGTTCACAAAGGGGGCAATGGAATCGGGAACTTCCTCCGTGCCCGGTGTTGCATATTTTGCAACCGGTATGGACCCAAGTCCCAGAACCGCTTCCGTAAGCACCGCGGCATCCAGACTGATTCCTGCAATGGCAAAGCTGGTTGCAACCAGAGGATGGGCGTGAGTCACCGCCTGTACATCGGGATTTTCCTTATAAACCCGCAGATGCATTTTTACTTCTGAGGAAGGCTTACATTTTCCCATCAGCACCTTTCCGTTTATATCCATCTTCACCAGCATATCTTGTGTCATAAATCCCTTTGACACCCCGGTGGGCGTGGTCCATATGGTGTTTGGCCCTACCTTACAACTGATGTTTCCATCATTTGAGGCCACAAAGCCTTTATCGTACATCCGTCTGCCGATGTCCAAAATAGCCTTTTTGGCTTCAAAATCAGACATGTACTTTACGCCTTGAACTGTCATCTTATCTTTACCTCCAAAGTTCAAATAACTTCGTGTTCCTTTTTGTTAAAAGCTTCATGCGTTTCCATTGATTCTTCATGTTTTTGTATGATATTACATTATTTTATGTTGTTTTATTTTTGTTTTTACTGTTTTTATCTTTATTCATTTCATTCCTTCTTTACATTTAATCAGAATAATTATACAATATACTTATATACCAGTTGATTTTTATGGTTTTATATTGCATTTTATTTTAACATTGATTGTCATAAAGAAAGGAACATGCCCATGCTAGCAGTAACGAGGAAAGCCAGGATTAAAGATATTATTTTAGAAAAGAAAAGTGTTACGGTGACTGAGCTTTCAAAGACTTTCTCCGTAACCGAGGAGACCATCCGGCGGGATTTAAAACAGCTGGAGGACGACGGATTCCTGACCAGAACATACGGCGGCGCATTCATACAGGATGGGGTTGAGAATAATGTGGATTTAACCATCCGGGAAACCGCATATATGGAAAGCAAGCAGGCCATTGCCAAAAAATGTTTGTCAGTGATTCACAACGGAGATTCTATTTTCCTGGATGCCTCTACCACGGCCCTTCAGGTGGCAAAGGCGTTACAGGGAATGCGTCTCACTGTGGTGACAAACTCCCTGCTGATCATCAACGAGCTTCATGACAAAGAAGACATCCGCCTCATTTCCATCGGCGGCTCCTATACTCCCAGAGATAAAGCCTTTGTGGGAAGCACCGCCATCCGGAATCTGGAATCCTTTTACCTGGATAAAACCTTTATGTCCTGCCGGAGCATTTCCATGGAACACGGAATTACCGATTCCAATGAAGCCATCGCCTCCATACGCCAGACCCTGATGACCAGAAGCAATCACCTCTACCTCATTGCAGACCACTCAAAGTTCGATAAAACCTCATTTATCCGCATATCCGGCTTTGAGGCCATCACTGGGCTGGTCACCGACAAACAGATGAGTGTCCAGTGGAGGGAATTCCTTCGCAAAAATAATATAGAGCTTTACGAAGCATCAGAGTCATAAACCTGATTTTGCCAAGAGGATGTCCCCTTTCCTTTGAGACATCCTCTTTTTATAATTTTCATAAAAAAACAAACCGTCTCTGCCTCCAGGCCGCAGCTTACACCTCTTTCTCTTTCAGAGCCTCTTCTTTTTTCCTGAATATTTCCTTTAATGATGATTCATAAGGCGCTCTGGCGATGCCGTACTCCGTCACGATGCCGGAAATAAGATCATTGTCCGTCACATCAAAGGCAGGATTAAACACCTTGACCCCTTCCGGAGCCATTCTCTTTTTATACCACATTTCCACCACTTCCTCTCCGGGGCGCTCCTCAATGTGGATTTCCCTGCCTGTAGGGGTATTCATATCAATGGTGGAGGTGGGGGCGCAGATATACATGGGCACTCCGTAGCGTTTGGCTGCCAGGGCCACCATGGAGGTGCCGATCTTGTTTGCCGTATCCCCATTGGCTGCCACCCGGTCACAGCCTACAAATACGGCATCGACCCAGCCGTTTCTCATGACAGTGGCCGACATGTTGTCGCAGATCACAGTGACATCAAGGCCTGATTCCTTTAATTCAAAGGAAGTCAGTCTGGCTCCCTGAAGAAGAGGTCTGGTTTCATCAGAAAAGATGCGGAAGCCGTAACCTTTTTCATGGCCTAAGTACATGGGGGCCGTTGCTGTTCCATACTTTACCGTTGCCAGCTGGCCTGCATTGCAGTGGGTCAGTAGACCGTCCCCCGGTTTTACAAGAGACAGGCCGTATTCTCCGATCATCCTGCAGACCCAGATATCTTCTTCCCGGATTTCAACTGCTTCTTTATGAAGAAGTTCCACGATCTCAGCAATGGATTTCTCCTTGTTTTTCAAAACCACCTGCTCCATCCGTTTCAGTGCCCATGATAAGTTGACGGCAGTAGGACGTGCGGAATCAAGATATTCCTTGGCCTTTTGAAACTCTCCGTAAAACTCATCAAAGGAATCCGCCTTGATCTCTCTTGCCGCCAGATAAACGCCAATGGCTGCCGCCACACCGATGGCAGGCGCACCTCTCACCTGGAGAAGATAGATCGCATTCCAGATATCCTCCTGCTTTGTCAGGGAAAGGATTTCCGTGTGATACGGAAGCTGTGTCTGGTCTATAATCACCAGGGCGTTGTTTTCCTCATCAAGAGCAACGGTATCATAATCCATGATGGATTTTTTTGTTTCTTCGCTCATTTTTTCCTCCTAAATGAATGGACAGATATGCCTGTCTTAAAACCTGCTCACTGCCGCTTTGATTGCCTTTAAGTAATCCGCTCCGCAGCGGAAACTGCGCCGGTTCAGGATATAATTCTTTGCCAGAGTGATGATGATTTTTTCGGCTCTCGCCCGCTTTTCCTCGTCAGGAATTCTGGTAATATCAATGACATTGGCCATTCCCACGGTCCGACGGATGGATTCCAGTCCTGCCACGCCTGCGGTATCGGAAAGAATTCCTTCCAGATACCACTCCTTAAAGCCCGGCACCTTTGCCATTGTTTCCGTCACATACTCATCAAACACCTGATTATATTTTTCAATGAACAGATCCACAATATCGGAAATAGTGGTTAAGCACCAGCCGCAGAACTCTTCTTTTTCCTTTTCATCCTCAATGGTGGCATCGCCGTTGCACCATGCAAAAAACATATTTGCAATGATATTGCCTACATCGTAGCCCATGGGGCCGAAAAAGGCGAATTCCGGATCAAAGATGTAAGTGTGTTCTTTGTTGATAAACACAGAACCGGTATGTAAATCTCCGTGAATCAGGGACTGGGCATTGTTCATAAATTCAAATTTCAGCTTGGCAGCCTCCAGATGAAGGGCCTCATCCTCGTACAATTCCTTTTTTACAAACTCTGCGTTTGGAGGAAATACATTGTTTCTGCGGTTATAATCGATAAAAGGCTCACTGTATACCAGATCCTCGGTGATCTCACAAAGGTCCGGATTGATAAAGCTTTTAACCAGTTCCTTTTTCTCCTTATGCCCCATGACAATATCCGTTGTCCGCAGAAGGGAATTGGCCATGAAGGTGGTCACATGATCTGCAAACTTAGGATAGATCTCATGCTTTAACAGAGCGGTGCGCATCATGGTGTGGCCGGTCATATCTTCCATGATCATGGCGCACATGGTTCCGTCATATAAATATACCTTAGGAACCAGCCCCGACGCATAGGAATCCTGGATTCCCAGAATCTTCGCCTCAATCCTTCCTCTGTCCGTGGAAACACGCATTTCTGCTGAAATGCGAAGGGCCTCTCCTGCCTGCTTGACGATAATGGATTTCCCGCTTGCCGGGTCCTTTACCCGGAATACATAGTTTAAGTTTCCGTCTCCGATCTCCTTGCATTCCAGACTGGCAGACTCATCAAAATAGGAAAGCTTCTCCTGGACATAATCCGCTACATCTTCCGCTTTCATCAAAAAATAACTGTCGTATCTAGACATTCCTGTCACCTTCCCCTAATCATTATCATGTTTTTGTTTTTAGTTTACATTTTTTGCTTTGCCGCTTGCATAGGTCATGGCAAGGGCGATGGCAAGAACCGCTCCCTTGATGATGTTCATGGCATAATAAGGCACTGACATCATAATGAGGCCGTTTTCCAGCATACCCACCAGCACTGCTCCCGCAAAGGTGCCGAAGGCATTGGCCTTTCCTGCGCCCAATACGGAAAAACCGATATAGGCCGCACATACGGAAGGCATTAAATATGAGTCACCTGCTGAAATCTGGGCCGTTCCCACGCGGGCCGCCAGACAGATTCCGCCGACAGAGGCAAAAGTGGCTGACAGAAAGTATGCCAGTATTTTATACTTTGCCACCGGAATGCCGGATAGCTGGGCTGCCTCAGGATTTCCGCCGACCGCATACATGTATCTGCCGTGTTTGGTATAATTTAAGAAAAAGTAGGCAAACAGCACCACGCAGATCATAATAATGATCAGCCATGGCTCTTTTCCCAATGCCCGGAAAGCTTCCGGAACAAGGCCCGGTGCCTGGGATCCATCGGGACGGGTCATGCGCTCCGTAATGGCTCCGCCTCTGGAATAAGTCATGGAAACTCCCTGATACATGAACATAACGGAAAGTGCCGCAACCATATCCGGTATTTTGAATTTAACGATCAAAATGCTGTTGATCACCGCAACGCTCAGACAAATGAGCACCGTAAGGATGATGGAAACCCCCATATTGATGTTGCGCCATACAAAACAGGTCATAACAAAAACATTTGCAAACTGGGCCGTAGCTCCAATGGAAAGATCCATACCGTTTACCGCCAGAGCAAACGTAAGGCCCGTTGCAATGATGGTGGTAATGGATACCGCCCGAAGAATCGTAATCATATTGGACTGGGTCAGAAACATGCTCGTTCCCGTATCCTTGCTCCAGTTTCCGAATGTGAACAAAATGAACATAATGAGCATGGTTGCAATGGTGCCCCATTTTGTCACAAAGTCTCCGGCATTCCTTTTCTTTTTTACCTTCTCTGCCCCAGACATATCATTTACCTCCTGTGGAATAGTAAAGCAATTCTTTTTCGTTGGTATCCGCCGCCTTCAGCTCTTTGATGATCTCTCCGTCATACATCACGTAAACGCGGTCACAGATACTTAATATTTCCTGGAATTCGCAGGTAGCATAAATGATACCTTTTCCTTTGGCTGCCAGTCCCTCGATCAGTTCATACATATCCTGCTTGGCCCCCACATCAATCCCCTTGGTAGGCTCATCGAAAATATAGACCTCCAAATCCTTGTTCAGCCACTTTCCGACCACCACCTTCTGCTGGTTTCCGCCGGACAGCAGGGCAACGATCCGGTTTTCTGACGGAGTCTTGATTCCAAGGTCCCGTATCATGGTTCTGGCATCCTCTTTTTCCCGCTTTCTGTTTACGATCGAAAAACGGCTGGTATACTTTTCCATGGCTGCAACGGAAATGTTGGACACAACCGGGTCCGTAATCAGAACACCTTCTTTTCTCCGTTCCTCAGGAACCAGAGCCAGCCCGTTTTTCACCGCCTGGGTGGGCCCTTTTGCCCTGATCACTTTCCCATTCAGTTTCATGGTACCGCCTGCATGCTGGTAAGCCGAAAACAAGGTTTTGCAAAGCTCTGTCTTTCCTGCACCCACCAGTCCTGCCACACCGATGATTTCTCCTTTACAGACGGTCATGGTGATATTTTTTACTTTCCCTTCCTTTTCCGTAAGGTTCTCTATTTCAAGCAGCGGCCCGCCAATCTCACATCTCTTCCTTATGTAATTGTCCTCATAGCTGCGGCCCAACATATATTCTACAAGAGTATTCACTTCCAGTTCTCTGGAGAGGGGCAGATTGGTCACCAGCTTGCCGTCCCTCATAATGGTAATGGTTTCACAGATTTCATATAGTTCGCTTAAACGGTGGGAAATAAACACCACTCCCACATTTTCTTTTGCCAGCTCCCGCACCACCCGGAACAATTCCAGCGTCTCGGAATTGGAAAGAGGGGCCGTCGGCTCATCCAAAATCAGGAACCTGCACTTTTCCGCCACACATCTGGCAATAAGAACCATCTGCTTCTGTGCAAGAGTCAGTCCTGATACCTGTTTGTTCACATCCACATCTACGTTTAACTTCTTTAATACCGTTTCTGCTGCCTGTCTGATCTCTTTCCAGTGTACGATCTGTTTGCGCCCCATCTTATTGACCAGGGTGTTGAACATGACGTTCTCAGCCACAGACAGATAGGGGATCAGCGCGGTGTCGACCTCCTGAAATACGATTTCTATTCCGAGATTTTTTGCGTCTTTGGGGCACCGGATTTCCACCGGTTCCCCTCCAACGTAAATTTGTCCTGTATAATGCGTATTGACGCCGGCAAGCACTTTCATCAGGGTAGACTTACCGGCGCCGTTGGCACCCACCAGCGCATGAATCGTACCACTTGTCAGACTAAAATCAACTCCATCGAGGGCCTTAACCCCGGGGAATTCGATGGATATATCTTTCATTTCAAGTTTCACTTCATTCATGGCATCTTTTCCTTACTATGTAATGGACGTGGAGCACTTATATTTATTCTGTATAAGCTCCCTTGATTGCATCATTGTATAAAGCGTTAGGATCTTCTGCATCGCCCCACCCGTCAATAATGGTTCCCAGATCTCCCATGGTGGTCTGAGCGGTAAGGTCAGTTGTTAAAATATTGCTGGCATCCAGATCGAAATAATCCGGTGTTTCTTCTCCCATAAATTTCAGGGCAAGGAGGCGGACATCCACAATACCGATCAGTTTGGGATCAACAGCTGCGGTGGATTTCCACACATCAGGATTTTTCACCATAAGCTGAATGTCATCGTTGGATACGTCAATGGTGTACATGGGGATATCGGTCCGTCCTGCGTCATTTAATGCCTGAAGAACGCCCTTTGCCAGCTCATCGTAGCATCCCCAGATGGCATCTACAGAACCTTCCGGATACTTGGGAAGAATAGCTGCTGTCTTGTTGGTCATATCGCCGCGGGCATTGGCTGAATCAGATGGTGCAATTACTTCCAAAGTCTGGATCTTGCCTTCTGCTTCCAGCTTGGTATAGATTTCGTTACGTCTGTCAAGAGGAGGGATTCCAGGGCCCATGAAGGTCTTTAACACTTTCATAGGATAGGTTCCGCCTTTTGCTTCAAATTCTTCCATCATATAGCCAAGAGAAAGCTCGGCCAGTGCCTGGTCATTCTGAGCTGTGGAGGTCACTCCTTCCAGAAGCTCGCCGCTTGCATCGCCGCCCTTAAATGGCATGGTATCAAAGGTCACAACCTCCATACCCTTGTCCCTAGCAGGCTTTAACATCTCATAAGAATAGGATAACTGTCCGTGAGATACGATGATTCCGTCATAGTCCTTTGAAATAACCTGAGCTACAGTCTCCTGGGCCCTTGCGTCATCTCCGTCTGTTACAAAGGTGTCAACAGTCCAACCAAACTTTTTCCCTTCAGAAACACAGCCATCCAAAAACTGCTGGGTGTGATCTCCTGCCGCCAGGTTCCGCACAACGGCAATCTTCTTTCCTGCTAAAGAACTGGAAATCTGAGCCTCTGCTGCCTTCTCCGCCGCAGTTGTCTGAGCCTCAGTCTTAGGGGCTTCCGTCTTCGCTTCTGTCGTTGCCGGTGCGGCTGTGCCGCTGCTGCCGCATGCAGTTACCGACAATACCATTGCCGCTGCAAGCACCATTGCTAACTTCTTTTTCATAAAGTAAACCTCCTTTAAAATATAAAATATAGTTTTCTATTCCGGACACACGTTCCTGTCCTTCCTGTAAAAATTGTAGCATATTGTACCCGTTTTTTCAATATTTTTATTTGATTTTATTTATTTATTTTGTTTTATATTGTATTCAGTTGTTATTTATGTTGTTTTATATCGTATTTGTGATGTTGTTTTCTATATTATATATACTCTTCCACTTCTTTCCATCCGAAACAGTATCAAATAAACAAGAAATATTTACAATCAAATTTATTCATGTATTATTTATGTTTAAAGTAATACCATAAATACAAGAAAGAATCCCGCTTGTGGGGTTCTCCGCCTGCGGCGGGTCGCCTCAGCGACATCCAACCCTACCGCCGCAGTGCGATCCTGCCGGAGGGTTTTTATCGTATAGGACGAACTTTCCTATACGATAAAAAAATAACCGCCATTACTGGCGGCATAAATTATAGAATTATTTTTCAACTATCAAATCATTGAGCAGGTTTGTTTTTTCGTCTTACTCCATGTATTAACTTTCGTATATGGCAGCTATATCATGTATTCTGCGCTTCATTTCTGTGCGGATATGTAACGGCTCTAAACACTCACATTTATTTCCAAAACTGAAAAGAATATTGTAGTGATATTCGTTCTCTATGAAAGGAAAACTAACAATGTAATGCTCATCACCGTCTGACGAAAAGTGTTCATATGTGCAATAATCAAGTACCCTGTCCATGATAGATTTATGAATACGAATTTTTATTTTGATTTGCATGGTTGCCAAAATATCAGTAAAATCTAACTGCGGTTTTTGATAATCTCGTGGCGTAAAAAATTCCTCTTGTATTTGCAGATTTGATGTACGGGATAGTTTAAATAAGCGAAAATCATTTCTTTTATGGCAATACCCTTGCCAATACCAATGACTGCTTTTCAGCACAAGCTGATACGGCTCGGCTGTTCGTGCGGTTTTATTTCCGTAACGGTCTGCATATTCAAAGGTCAGCAGCTTGCTTTCCTGTAAAGCTGTTTTGATAATTTCTAAATATGGCTGCATGTTCCTGTTGCCCATCCACGGACTTAAATCTATATATATTTGATTTGCTTTTAATTCAATGTCTTTCGCTCTGTCGGCGGGGATAAAGCTCTTGACTTTCGCAAGGGCATTTACCAGTTCATCACCTCGTATCATGTTGGAAAGACTGGAAAGTCCCATCAAGATAGAGGATAGGTCTGCAGTCGAAAAAACCTTTCTATCAATCTTGTATTTCTCCATGATTTCAAAGCCGCCCCCCACTCCCGATGTAGAGCGAACAGGAATACCCGCCATGTTGATCGTGTCTATGTCGCGGTAAATTGTGCGGGGTGAAACTTCAAACATATCTGCTAACTCCTGTGCGCCTACACGCTTTTTATCAAGGAGTATCATAATAATACTAACAAGCCTGTCAACTTTCATCTGATATCCGCCTTCCAAAATTTCTTGTTGTCATTATAGATTGTTGCCATACTATTGTCAATAATTGCAAGGTATAATAGAAAAGCAAACAAATCAATCTACCTATCAGGAGGAAACACCATGCAGAAAAAAGCCTTAGTAATAATCGATATTCAAAATGACATAACAAAAAATTATAAGGATGTTATTGGCAATATCAATAAAGCTATTGATTGGGCAGTCAATAATGATATTCATGTTATTTATATAAGGCATGAAAATCTATCAGCCGGTACGAGGACTTTTAAAACCAATACATATGGGTCGGAATTAGCTTCAGACTTAAAAATAGTATCAAAAAATGTTTTTACAAAATACAAGGGAAATGCATTAAGCTGTGAAGATTTTACAGACTTTATTAGTAAAAAAGAAATATGTGATTTCTACATAGCAGGAGCAGATGCTGTTGCTTGTGTTAAATCAACCTGTTACAACTTACGCAAAGCAAATTATGGCGTTAATGTCCTATCAGATTGCGTTACCAGTTATGATAAAAGAAAAATTGATGAAATGCTGCGTTATTATGAAAGTAAAGGTAGAAAGATAGAGGGTGTAAATAATTCTGTGTCTTTGAAATAATGAAACTCTATTGATTTGAATTAGATATGTATGATTTTCTGTCGAAGCATGAAATTTTATGATGTCGAATTCTTTTCTTATTCAAAGTATTTCCCGTTTTCAGGAGGCTATGCATTTTTTTCTATTTATATCCATGATAAACAGGCATTAGTGGTTTTTCAGACCGTGGGCTCTGCCCACACCCGACCTCCTGAATAAGGTTGGGTATTTCTGGAAATACTACTAATGCCAAAAGAATAAGGTGGCCGGGAGTTTAGTTTGCGCTGTTCCCGGCCATTTTTTGTTTACAGATAACGGCTCAGCCGTTCCCCATACAGAACAATCAGTTGATTGAGTACCTGATCCCAGCCCCGATATCTCTGGGTCCATTTCTTTATAACATTCCCGCTTGCCAGGTACAGCATCTTTTCCAGGGAGCTATCACTGGGAAACACGCTCTTTGTTTTTGTTACCTTCCGGTACTGGCGGTTCAATCCTTCAATGATGTTCGTCGTATACATAATCCGTCTGATTTCTCCGGAAAACTGAAAAAAAGAACTCACGTCCTGCCAGTTGTTCTCCCAGTTACTGACCGCATAAGGATACTTCTTTCCCCACTTTTCCTTTATTCCCTCCAGTTCTGACAACGCAGCCGCCTCATTTGGGGCATTGTAGACAGCCTTGAAATCAGATGAAAACTTCTTTAAGTCATTGTAATTGATATATTTAAATGAATTCCGGAGCATATGGATAACACAGCGCTGGATTTCTGCTTTTGGGTAGACTGCCTGGATTGCATCCTTAAAACCAGCAAGCCCATCAACACAGAAAAACAGGACATCCTCTACCCCACGGTTTTTTAAGTCATTGAGCATTCCAAGCCAGAATTTAGAGGTTTCATTTGCTCCTACTGTAATGCTTAAGATATCTTTATAACCGTCAAGTGTGACACCCAGAACAATATAGGCCGCCCTGCTTAAGATACGGCCATCTTCACGGACTTTATAGTGAATACAGTCCATAAAGACAAATGGATAGGAAGGGTTTAACGGACGAGATTGCCACTCTTTAATTTCTGGAAGGATACGGTCTGTGATCTTACTGACCATTTCAGCAGACATTTCAATCCCATAGAGATCCTGTAATTGGTCACGGATATCCCTTGTACTCATGCCTCTGGCGTAGAGGGAAATGACTTTATCTTCAATTCCGGAGATATCCCGCTGATATTTGGGAACCAGCTTGGGCTCAAACTCCCCATTGCGGTCACGGGGAACATCAAGCTGGAACTGACCATACTGGCTCTTTACAGATTTTGTGGAATGCCCATTCCTCTTGTTATCCGTGTTTAAATCTGCTTTTTGATTTTTTTCGTAACCAAGGGTGGCATCCAGTTCTGCTTCCATGAGTTCCTGCAGAATGTCCTTAAAACTTTCTTTCATCAGGGAATAGACATCTGCCACGCTGTTGATGTCATTCTGGGAAATAATCTGTCGTATTTGTTCCTTTGCAATAGCCATAAAAATACTCCTTTTCGATAAGAATTGTCATATCGTAATTCTTGCCAAAAAGGAGCCATTTTTTACCAGAGACACAAACTAGATTACACTACCGTAAGAATAATTTGTTTGAATGACCTGTTAATTTAAGCTCTTTCCATATTAACCGCAAGCGCGGCAGGCGTTTTTTCGCCAGCCGCAATTTGCTCGTTTATCGTTCTGTTTATAGAGCTTTGCGGTGTTCTATAAAGCAAAATCTATTGTCGAGATTGGTAGGTTATTCTACTATTTTTATTCAGAAAATTTTTGTGCACCTAACACAAATAAATCATGTCTTTTTTGAATGATTATATCATCCTCTTCATGCCAGACCTGAAAAATACAGTCATGATGCTCAAGCATCAGCCGGCATAATTCATCAGCACTATAGTTGCTCTCTATACAAAGATTCAATTTCTCGATTAAACGTTTATCCAACATTTGATTATAGTCATGCTTATACTCATAGTTGGGTTTATAAACTTTATCAATGCACATTTGATTTTGGTACATTCGGCATGGATGGCAAATATCATCAGCTTCAATTGTTAATTGTAATTGAATTTGATGGTTTTTAATAATTTCATTAGCAACCTTATAAAAATCATGCCCCATGCCCTCATCAGGGACAAAAACTTCCACTCCTGAACCATATAATTTTATAATATCCATAAAATGATGTGGTTTAATCATTATCTCCGTCATATTTACCTCCATTCCATGACACGGCTTCACGCCACAAATATTTTATGAAAACTCATCTTTTTCTAGCTTTATTATATCAGAGAGCACCTTAAAAGTCCCACACATTTTATCGCCGATATATAATAAATAACTCCTCCACAAAAAAAGAAATAATACCCTGCAGGCCGGACACAGCAAAAACTGTTCCTGACTGACAGGGTATTTTCTCCCATTTTCTTCTTATCTAAAAAACTCCTAATGCATTGACAAATATTCCGCTACATCTTCCACAACGATTGCAGCAGCGGCCTGGATATCAGGATCGGCACTGTGCAGAGTGGCACCGCCATAATCTTTTATCATGTTCATGTCATTGGCACTGTCACCAATGACCCTTATTTCATCAAATCCGCCCCAGTACCTTGATATCCAGTCCACAGCAGCCGATTTATCCACGCCCTTTGCCACAATATCTCCGTTCCACACATTTGGATAAGCGGATATGAAAGGAAAACGGTCATTCAGTTGGCTGCACAGCTCCTTAATCCAGGTTCTATCCTTCCTGCGCCGGTGAATTTGAACGATCTCCTTAAGACAATGAATCTGGTCTATGGAAATTTGTCCGTCACTGGGTTTTTGGGTGGTACTGCCGGAGCCCGAAAGTACATTTACCTTTCCCCTTCGCATGGATACGCCGCTTCCTTCGTCCCCAAGACCATGAAGGAACAAAAGCACCTCCCTGGCCGTTTGATCGTCTATGGTCCGGCAAAATAGTTCTTTTCCCGCCTCATCCAAAATCAAAGCTCCGTTATTGAGAATAAGAGCATCAGGCTTTAAGGAATATTTCTCCAGAAGCACCCGGAGAGAAGACTCATTCCGCCCTGTGGCAAAGACAAACCTGTTTCCCGCCGCCTGCCATTCACTGACAGCCTTTAAGTTTTCGGCACTGATAGAACTGTCAACATACAGCGTCCTGTCAAAATCACTTACTGCGCATTTCATCTCCTTCCCTCATCTCCTTTCCTCTGCAAAATACACTGACCAAATTTAAATTTGAATCCACAATGGTAAAATCCGCATCCTTGCCGGGTGCAATACTTCCCTTCCGGTCATCTACATGGATATAACGGGCCGGATTTAAGCTGGTCATCTTCATAATATCAAACCAATCCACCCGGGTATGGCGGGCCATGTTCTGAATGGAGCCTATGTAGCTCAACTCCACATCCTTAACAGCCTTATAATCCCTGGGATCAATCCACTCCTCCCTGCCCTCATAATGGGCAATCCGGACCTTGTTCCCATCTTTTATAAATTTTATTTTCCTCACATAATGGTCAAATTCCGTTTGTGTCTGGGCAAGTCCGCTGCAGTCTGTGGTCATAATGATCCGCCCGCTGCCCTTGATCCGGTAAGCGATGTCAAAGGCCTCATGAGATACCGTCATTCCTGTCTGCTTGGCAAATTCGCACATCATATCATCGAAGTACAGGGCAGCTCCCGCCACTCCCAGCTCCCGGTGGTGGAATCCCCGCATCCCACTGAATGTATGGGTAAATCCGCCCACCCCCGCATCCTTCATCTCCTTAATCTGGGCGAGGGTGGCTGCGCTGTGCCCAATGGAGATCTGAATATTATGGCTTTTGCAAAATTCCAGCACCTCTCTTGCCCCTTCCAGTTCTACGGCAATGGTCATGTACCGGCAAAGCTCCTTGTTCCGGAAGCTGTTGTAAAGTTCTTCCATGGCACTGAGGCTTGGCAGGATGCAGCATTCTTCCCGCTGCATCCCCCGGTACTGGGGATTGATAAAAGGCCCTTCTAAATGAACCCCCAGCATCTCTGCCCCCGGATAATCCGCCTCATAGGCTTCATCGGCAGCTTTAATGGACTGCTTAATCTCCGGCAGGGTATCTGCTCCCGAAGCAGCAAGATAAGAAGTGACTCCCGCATAAGGAAGGGTGCGGCTCATCTCTTTCAGCGCCCCGGCATTTTTTTCAAACCAGAAAGAGCCTGTAGCCCAGCCATGAATATGGATATCAATAAATCCGGGCAGAATCACTAAATCAGAAAAATCCTCATAAGGCCCGTCAAATTCCTTATGCAAAGCCTTGACTTTTCCATCTTTAATCTCTATAAATCCATCAAATTCCTCTTGCTCAAGAATAATATGTTTTGAATAAATGATCATAGTCCGCCTCCTTTCATGTTCCGTCTTAAAATGAAAGGGAATGCTGCAATATACTGCTACATCCCCTTTTCTATATCAATACGTTCCCCTTTGCCGTCAAGTCCGGCTTATATCACCGCACTCTCCTACGACTCCAGCTTTTCCTTCAGCACGTTTGCTGTCTTTAAGGCCTTCTCTGCCATCTCCCTGGCGAGGACGCTGCACAATCCCGTATAGCTGGCAGGATCAATCATGGACTTTAATTCCTCTGCCGTAAACATGGAAGACAGGGTTTCATCTTCTATGAGCACATCGTAATAGTCCTTCCCGTCCAGTTCCACTTTCATGGCCTTTTCATACATGAGTTCATGGGCTTTGTCTTTACCGATTTTTTCAGCCACATTCATCATCACAAACTCGCTGTTATCCAGTCCCTTATTTAAGTTCACATTTTTAAGCATCCGCTCTTTGTTAATATGAAGGGTCCGGCTCAGTTCTTCGGCCCGGATCAGCACCTCCGTGGCCAGTTCCAGTCCTTCTTCCATAATTCCGTCAAACAGCATATAAGAGCTGCTGTCTCCTTCAAACATCCGCACGGAGGAATAAAGACCTGTAGCGGGAAGGGAGTAAAGCTTCTGGGAATTAGCTATAATTCCTTTTGCAAGCTTGGGGTTGATTTTCTGGGGCATGGTGGAGCTGCCTATGGTTCCCGGAGTAAAGGATTCGCTGACCTCGGAAAACTCTTCCACTCCCGTATAGTAAACCTCTTCTGCCATTTTGTGAAGGGTGTTGCACAATAAGCATAAGTTCATCAGATATTCAATCTTCATCTGACACATATTCCGGCTTGGAACATCCATGGACCCCATACCCAGCTTGTGAGCAACACGGTCCTGTACCTTGCGGCCTGCAGAGCCGGTGGCATGAAAGCCTCCCGCTGCTCCTCCCATCATGGTCACAAATACCCGCTTCTCGCTTTCCTCCAAACGTTCCAGAGTACTTAAAAGCTCGCTGATCCAGACAGAAACCTTATAGCCATAGGTAATGGGTATGGCATGCTTGCCATGAGTTCTCCCGGCCATGACCGTATCCGCATTGTCCTGGGCTAACCTGCCTAAATTCGCCAGAATATCCCCGAGAAAGCTTTTGAAAATGGAATTTACCTGCATTGTCATATAAAGCTGGGAAGTCTGCTGAATGTTCTGGGTGGTAACTCCGTAATGAACATACTTTCCGCCCTCTTCTCCGGCTGCCTTTACCAAAACCTTGACAAAGGGAACAAAGCCGTGTCCTACCTTGGCCTTAATTCGCTTCATCTCATCTAAATCCAGGTCTTCAAAGCGAACCGCTGCAATATCCCTCGCAGCCTCCATGGGTATAAAGCCTTCCTCTGCCTGGGAAAGAGCCAAGGCAGCCTCCACCTTCAGCCAGGTTTCATACTTTGCCGCTTCACTTAGCAGCTTTTTGATCCCCCTGTCATCCAGTCCACTTTTTGAATCGTAAAAAGCTCTCATCCTCCACCTCCTATTTCTTTAGGGCATCATCTACTGCGTGACGTACAAATTCCACGTGAGGCCCAAATACAACATGTATGTGATTGGCTGACGGGAAGAAAATACCTGCGCAGCCGGAATCTTTAATTTTCACCTGGTCTACTAAGGCCGGGTCTTTTAAGTCAATACGAAGCCGGGAAATACAGTTTTCCACGCTTAAGATGTTCTCCTTGCCTCCCAGCCCCTTAATAACAACTTCAGCAATGGCAGGCCAGTTCTTTTCTTTCAGCAGAACGCTTGCGGACTCTTCAATTTCAAACTCTTCACGTCCCGGTGTCTCCAGGTTGAATTTTTCGATGAACCATTTGAATACAAAGTAAAATACTACAAAGTTTCCGATTCCTAAAATAACCAGGTTAATCCAATTGGTGTTTTCATACAAAAGACCGAAAATTCCAAAGTCAAAAATCGTACCGCGGATATAACCGACGGAAATATGAAGCATCTGGTAAGGTATGGCACCAAGGCCGCTCATAACACAGTACAGAATAAAGAGCTGCGGTGTAAAAAAGTGTCTTCGACACT
>DGRE01000023.1 GCA_002389905.1 Hungatella sp. UBA4396
AAGGAATGTTGAAAACGATGAAAAATCTGTACCTTATGATAAAACCCGTCAGCGGAATTTGTAACATGGGTTGCAAATATTGTTTTTATGCAGATGAAACCAATAAGCGTACGATTTCAAACTATGGTTTTATGTCTCATGAAACTCTGAAGCTGGTTATTGAGAAGGCATTAAAAAAAGCCACATGTCATTGCACAATTGCTTTTCAAGGTGGAGAGCCGACTTTGGCGGGGCTTCCCTTTTTTCGTCAGGCAGTGGAATACAGTCAACGTTTTAATGTAAATAATTGCCGGATATCATTTTCCATACAGACAAATGGACTGGTAATTGATAAAGAATGGTGCAAATTTTTTTTTGAACATAATTTTCTGGTAGGAGTATCTTTAGATGGTCCAAAATCTTTACATGATAAGTATCGGGTAGATGCACAGGGAAAGGGAACATACAGCCAGGTATTCCGGGCAGCCCAAATGCTGCAGCAACACCAGGTGGATGTTAATATTTTAACGGTTATTACTGCAGACACCTGCCGTAACTTCCGTAAGATATACGGTTTTTTCGAACGCAGTGGATTTGAGTATCAGCAATATATTCCATGTCTTGACTCATTGGAGGAAGAACGGGGGCAGCAGCCATGGTCATTAATTCCAAAGCACTATGAGGAATATTTAAAAACAGCTTTTGACTGTTGGTATCAGGAAGCAATAACTGGACATAAACGTTATCATAGATATTTTGATAATTTATTGCTGATGCTTGACCGGCAGCAGCCGGAAAGCTGTGGAATGCAGGGAATTTGCGGGATGCAGTATGTTGCGGAAGCTGATGGAAGTTTATACCCCTGCGATTTTTATATGCTTGACAACTATAAATTAGGAAATCTTAAATATGATACTTTTGACGAAGTTGATAAAAAGAGGGAAGAAATTCAGTTTATTAAGGAGAGTATAGATCTGCATGAAGATTGCGTGATATGTCAATGGAAACCGTTGTGTTATGGAGGATGCCGCCGTGACCGGGATTACTTTGAACATGGTTTTGGAAAGAATTATTATTGTGAAGCCTATAAAGGCTTTTTTCTCTACGCTTATTCCAGATTAGAACATTTATATTTTAAAATAATCTCGGAATCGCGTAAATAGGAGACATCGTGAATATTTTGTTTTTTACAGTCAGCTTTCTGGCAAGTATTATTGGAACTATATGTGGAATTGGCGGCGGTGTAATCATAAAACCAACGATGGATATGCTTGGCCTTGCCAGTATATCGACTATCAGTTTTTTATCAGGCTGCACTGTTCTGGCAATGAGCAGTTACAATGTGATAATGAGCTTTTTAACCGGAGAGAACCAGGCTGAATTGAAAACAGGCACATTTCTGGCTGTAGGAGCTGTCATTGGAGGTATAGTTGGCAAACAGAGTTTTACGATAACAAAGGGAATGTTTTTGGATCCTGATATTGTCGGAGCTGTCCAGGCGGGATTTCTTACAGTTCTGACGCTGTCAACGCTGATTTATACACTTAAAAAGCAGAAGATAAAGACACTTCAGGTAAAGTCTGAAGGAATCTGCATTATAATTGGTCTGCTTCTGGGATTTTTTTCTGCTTTTATTGGGATTGGAGGAGGTCCTGTTAATCTGGCTGTGCTTTATTATTTCTTTTCTATGGATATCAAAAGAGCAGCGCAGAGCAGTTTATATATTATTTTATTCAGCCAGATTTCCAGTATTGGTATAACTTTATGGACAAATACAGTTCCTGAATTTACTTTTTTTCAGCTTGTTATTATGATTGTTGGCGGTCTTACCGGCGCTATGTCTGGACGTTTTTTAAATAAGAGAATGAAAGAAAGGACAGTTGACCAATTATTTCGTGGAATAATGGCGATAATTATACTGATAGGTCTTTATAATGTTTACCAATATTCTCTGATTTCTTAATCTAAAAAAGAGGGATAATACCCTCTTTTTTATACCTCTATTTCCAAAGTCTTAGCAGATAAAGCGCTTCCCTTACGAAGCTCCTGACGTGCCGTCTGTATAAGGGAATCCATTTTTTCAAGTTCCTCCAGCAAGACCTTTTCTTCCTCACTGGTATCAATCACCTTGCTGATTCCGCCGTTTTTAATAATAATCCGCCTGTCAGCCATAAGCGCCAGAAGAGGATCATGAGTTGCCATTAAAACGATCTTGTCAGAAGAAACCAAAAGATTAAGAGCCTTCTTGCGATCAATTCCGGCATTCTCAATTTCGTCAATGAGAACAATAGGAGAGGAACTTAAAATAGCGGTATCCGCAATCATCAAGGCTCTGGACTGTCCTCCGCTTAAGCTGGTAACAGGAGTGGTCAAGTCAAACTTTTCTCCTGCCAGATTGTTGGCAGCCAGAATAATCTGTTCAATAATAGTCTGAGGATCTTCCACCAGACGGCTTACGGCGTGCATCCTTAAAAAGTCCTCTACCGTAAGGTCCATAACGAAGTTCATATTCTGGGAAAGCTGAGCTACCAGCCTGTTGTTGGAGGAAAAGCGCCATTTATTATCAGGCTTTTTGCCGTTGATTAAAATGCTGCGGCCCGTAGGCGTGTCATTTTGTGCCGCCCACTCAATATCCGCCAGGAGGCGGCTTTTACCGGAGCCTGTAGGCCCTACGATGGAAATGATCTGAGAGGTTTCCACCGTAAGTTCTGAAAAGCCTTCTGAAACACCGGATTTGTCATGTCCCGCCAGTATGGTCAGGGACGAAACATGGTTGTCCTTTTCCAGACCCAGAAATGCCTTCATCTGTTCAATATAAACCGGAAGATTTGCCAGAAGCTTTTCCTTTTCAATGGCCTGGTCTTCCACTTCTTCCTCTGTAAAATGCTCTAAATATTCTTCAAAGGTCTTGTCCCCGTATCCTGCAATATCCAGCTTGTTCTGTTCAAAATAGGCTGAGGTAAAGGGATATTCCTGAAGCAGTTGGTCTAAAGTTAAATTCATCATGTCTTATCCGCCCCCAAATTGATTTTTTTAACATTTCCCATCTGAAATGCTTCTCCGATTCTCGTTTCTCCAAGACAGTAGGAGCAAAGAGCGGAAGGCATTGGGAAGCGAAGCTGCATGCCCTGAACCGATTCGATGTTCTGATTTTCATCGTAAATAAGACTTCCCAGCTCATAGGCTCCCTGGCCTGTCAGACCGTTTACGTGCATGGTGACGGCACGGGGATTGACGGAACTTACGCAGGAAGCGAAAACCTCACGCTCTGCCTGGGATACAATATCTCCCTTGGTAATGACTACAAAGTCAGCGGACTTTAACATAGGTCCGATTTTTTTCGGTGTATTGATTCCGGAAAGATTATCGATCACGCAGACTCCCTTGATTTCCTTTAAATAAGGAGAACAGCGGTTGCAAAGTCCGGCAGATTCCGTGATGAGCAGGTCCAGCTTTTCCTGGTTGCCCCAGTTTACCACCTCTTCGATATTGGAAGCGAAGAAGTGGTCCGGGCATAAGGCGCCGGAAAGGCCCTTTTTAACCGGGATACCGGCTTTTTCATAAGCAATATCATCATCTGTATAAAGACAGTCAAATTTCACTACGCCTACCTTAATATTTCTTGTCTGAAAGGAGGCAATGGTTTTTAAGATGACAGAAGTCTTCCCTGAGGAGGGAGGGCCTGAAAATATAATTAAATTCATAAGAGCTCCTTTTCTGCAGCATGGTAAAACAGTTTTTCAGTGGTTTTGATCAACTCTCCGATATCATGGCTGTGAATATAATCCCAGCCAAGCCACATGAAGTTCTGCTCCGGCTTTAAGTGATTGTCTACCAAAGGATTGGTGGAAGGGAACTTTCCGTTAGAGGAAAGAATATCGCCGATTTCCTTGGAATAAAGGAAATCCACAAAAGGCTTCACCTTATCTCTGTTCTTACCCTTTGCCAGAAGGAAGATCGGGCTTATGATTGCTCCATCCTTTGGCCATACCGGGCGCATTGGGCTTTTCTCATCTGCCATGGCAGCAAAGAAGTAAGGCGAAATGGTAACAGCGGGAACCTTATTTCCGTCTTTTGCAATATGGGATTTCACCATCTGAGCTGGATGCATGCTGCGCAGAAGGGCTTTCCCCATCTTTTCAATGCCCTCATCGCCATAATAACGGTGGATATGAAGCAAAAATGCATTGAACATATCCAGATCCTTCATAGGCATGCTGACGCTATTTTCAAACTCAGGCTTCATTAAGTCTGCCCAGCTTTCAGGAATTGGTCTGTCACCTAAAACATTGGTATTTACCATAAAGACGGCAGGAACAATGCCGATAATGGCATACTGGTTTTTCGGATCTTTTAAGGAAATGGTGTCCTTATCAAAATCAGGGTTGATCTGCTCTATATCGGAAAGATCTTCAAATACGCCGGCATCTCCATAACGTCCCATCAGAGTTTTGTCAAAAAACAAGTCGAAACCTGCGGATAAGTAAAGGTCAGATAAAGCATCTGCATTGCCGTCTGCGGCAATAACCCGTTCCTTTACATCGTCAAGGCCTAAGTTGGCAGATTTTAAATTGTAGTCCACCTTGTAATCCATATAATCCTTCTGGGATTCCATCCAGGCTTCGAATTTTTCTAAAAGAGGAAGACGGATAGGGCAGGGAAGTACGCCTTCAATGCGGATATCCCCGCCGTCTTCCTTCTTTGTAGGGGTGAGGCCAGAGGTAAAGCTGGGAAGATTTTGCTCAATGACTTCTTCCAATTTCTCTATAAAAATTTCCTGATTCAGCTTTCTCATGGATAAAGCCATTTCAAGAGTAATGCTCTTTCCAAGGGTACTGCGCATAGCTGGGTCATTTAAATTTTCAAAACCGTTTGAAACAAACAGTCCGATCGTCTCAGGGTATTTTTCAGTTATATCGTAAATGGTGTCGGAAGCTTTAAAATAGTTTGCCATTTTTTCGTCCTTTCTCTGGTGATAACGTCAAAGTTATATGATATACTTATGATAGCATATGATTTCCGATTTGTGCGTTGTAAATACAACAAGCTGAGAAATAAAAAAGACAAAATAATATAAGTAGGTTATTGTAAGCAGGGGATTTAAAAGATATTCATAAAAGAATGTAGATTAAGTATTATCTGGTTCATCTACAGCTGATGTATTTGGAGGATGTGTGCGCCGATCGTATAAAATTATAGACGTTTTAGTTTTTATATGTATTTGTTCTTTTTTTAGAATTGTTCGGATACGCTGGTTTATTTCATAATCCCGATCACCTTTAGTAAAAACAGAGCAACAGAGATAATCACATTTGGCGGTTCTATTAGGAGAAGCTTGTATTATGAAGATAAAACTCTCCGAATCTAAATGGCTGGAGATAAGATAATCTGCGGGCTCTTCCATACAGATGCAGCCTGATAAAGAAGGTCCTGGCCTGACTCATTCAAAAGAAGCCTCCTTTCCTTTAAAATAAAGGACCTTGCAAAAGCAAGGCCCTATTCATGCGTTTTCGTTCGATTCCAAAGAATCTATTCGGTTTGTGGTTTCCGCATAACCCACAGGCTGGCTCCACAGAAGGCTGCATACCGACACAGTCAACTGCTTCAATGCCGCGATAGCTAGTCAACGCTGCTATCCTCTACTTTTATTATAGCATAAAACAGCCTTAAGTCAATGAAAACCGGGATTTACAAAGCTTGAAGCTGTTATATACACGCATGTACATATGCCCTATTTATTATATGCAGAAAGTAAAAAAATGAAAATAAAAATGTTTTATGGATCCAGACAATAAATGGATATCCAGCCCAACCTGGAGGTTCCGGGAATTTATATAATTATCAGGAGGAAACAGATGACGCTGCAGCAATTAAGATATATCATACAAATCGCACAGACAGGCTCTTTTCATACGGCTGCTCAGACCTTCTTCATCACCCAGCCCAGCCTTTCCAAAGCCGTTGCAGAGCTGGAAAAGGAAATGGGGATTTTGATTTTTCACCGCACCAACAGGGGGGTGACCTTATCTGAAGAAGGAACAAAATTTTTATCTTATGCCCGCCAGGTCATAGAACAGGCAGAGCTTTTAGAACAGCAGTATAAGCAGAATACTCCGGTACGCCGGGTCTTTGCCATTTCCGCACAGCACTATGCCTTTGTGGTCAATGCTTTTGTAACACTGATACAGGAATACGGACAGGCCCAGTATGAATTTTCTCTGAGAGAATCACGGACCTTTGATATTATCGAGGATGTGCGCACAAGGCGCAGCGAGCTGGGAATCCTGTATATGAGCCATTTTAACTGTGAAGTCATAAAGCGCATCCTGCGTGAAAACAACTTGCGCTTTGTATCCCTTTTTACCGCACAGCCCCATGTCTTTGTCAGCAGCAAAAACCCTTTGGTTAAAAAGGAATGGGTCACCTTGGAAGACCTGGCTGATTACCCACGCCTCACCTATGAGCAGGGAATCAACAATTCCTTTTACTTTTCAGAAGAGCTGCACAGCGTGGAATTCAGTCCCAAAAGCATTGTGGTTTCAGACCGTGCAACCCTTTTTAATCTGCTGATCGGCATTGACGGATATACAATTTCCTCCGGTATCCTCAGCAAGGATTTAAACGGAACGGACATTGTGTCCATTCCTTTAAAAAGCGAGGAAACCATGGATATCGGTTACGTTTATAACGAAGGAAGCCAGCTAAGCCCTCTTGGAGAACGTTATATTACGCTGCTGCGAGAGTATGTTGCCTCTTATTACATGATATAGCTTTAAGTTATCACAAATGATTGAATTTAAGTATTAACGCATATCAGCGTGCTTATTGTATAATGCAGACATACAAAAACAGCTAAGGAGATTATACATATGAGCACACAATTTTCTGCACGCACCAGTGCACCCTTTCGTTATGATATTGTCGGAAGCTTCCTGCGTCCGGAGCATTTAAAACAGGCCCGTTTGGATTTTGCCCAGTCAAAGATAACAGAAGAACAGCTAACTGCCATCGAGGATGACTGTATCCAGGATTTGGTGGAAAAGGAAATTCAGGCCGGACTGCTTTCCGTCACTGACGGAGAATTCCGCCGCAGTTATTGGCATCTGGATTTTATGTGGGGCTTTGACGGCATTGAACACATTGAAATGGAACACGGTTACTTTTTCCATGGCGAAGAAACCCGTGCAGATTCTGCAAGGGTCTGCGGAAAGATTCGTTTTTCCTCTCACCCCTTCATTAAGCACTATGAATTTCTCCGTGACACGGTAAATGGCCGGGCACTGACCCGCCAGACTATTCCGGCACCGGCACAATTTTTTGCGGAACTGGTCCGGGGGGAAAATGAAGACCGCTTAAATGCCGTTTATCCCGACCGGGAAGAACTTTATCAGGACTTAACAGCCGCTTACCAAAACTTTATTCTGGCCCTTTATGATGCAGGCTGCCGCAATCTTCAGCTTGATGACTGTACCTGGGGAATGCTTTGCGATCAGGGGTTCTGGAAAAACATGGCCGGTGATTCCTACAGCCCGGAAAGCTTACAGAAGCTTTACCTGCGCTTAAACAACCTTGCCGTTGAAAATCTGCCTGCTGACTTAACGGTCAATACCCATGTCTGCCGGGGCAATTATCATTCCACCTGGGCCACTAGCGGCGGTTATGGACCTGTTGCAGAGGTATTGTTCGGCAGTGAAAACGTACAGGCGTATTACCTGGAATTTGATGATGACCGTTCCGGTGACTTTGAACCGCTTTCCAAGGTTTCTGATAACAAGCTGGTAGTTCTTGGTTTGATTACCTCCAAGCATCCCCAGCTTGAAAATGAAGACCAGATTATCGCACGAATTCATGAAGCCAGCCATTATGTGCCCTTAGACCGGCTCTGCCTCAGTCCTCAGTGCGGTTTTGCTTCCACGGAAGAAGGAAATATTCTGACTGAGCAGGAGCAGTGGGATAAGATCAGGCTTGTAAAAAGAATTGCAGAAAAGGTCTGGGGGTAAACAAATCGTTTCCTATAAAACCCTGTCCTTTCTCAGTTTGGCGTACCGGATAAATCCTGCTATATCTGCCAATGCCCATCCGATGGGAATGCTCCACCAGATACTGCTGAGTCCAAATCCCAGCCACACAAGAGCATAGGAGAAAGCTACCCGTATTCCCAGAGAAACAAGGGTCAATACCGTTGATGTATAAAAGTGCCCCAGGCCGCGGTAAAAGCCATAATGCAAAAATAAATACCCGATCAGCACATAAAAAGCCCCTTCAATGCGCAGATACTGTGTCCCGCTTTCTATAACGGCCCAGTCGTCAGGAACAAACAGAGCAATAAGATTGGGGGCGAAAAAGCATACAGCTGCGGATATGACTCCACAGAAAACTGTGGCGCAGAGAATAGCGGAACGGAAGCCTTCCCTCATACGTTCCGTTTTTCCGGCGCCCTTATTCTGGGCCATATAGGTGGCGAAAGCATTTCCGAAATCCTGGGCAGGCATATAGGCAAAGGAATCAATTCTCACCCCTGCGGTAAACGCAGCCATTGCCACGATTCCAAAGGAGTTGACCAGTCCCTGCACCAGCAGAATGCCGAAATTCATAATGGACTGCTGTAAGGAAGTCAGCAGCGAGTATTTGGCAACTCTAATGAAAATCTGCTTATTAAAGCGGAAGCCAATGTCCAGAAAATCCAGCTTTTTCAGAGCCAATATGCATAGAGGCACCCCTGAAAATAATTGTGCGGCAAAGGTAGACCAGGCCGGTCCTTTTACGCCAAGAGGCGTATAAATAACCAGTATAAAGTCGAAGGCAACGTTAATCACAGATGCAACAATGAGAAAAATCAAAGGCGTTTTGGAATCACCTGCCGCCCGCAAAACTGCAGAAGCAATATTATATAAAAACATAAATGGAAGTCCGGCAAATATAATGCGCAGATAACTTTTAGAAAGCACAATCGCATCCTCCGGCACCTGAAACATGCGGACAAGAGGATCTAAAAAGATAATGCAGACAGCAGAAATAAACACCGTCACACTGAAAATAAAAATCACGGTAGTGGAAACAGCATCAGATAATTCCTTATATTTTTTGGCACCGAAAAATTCTGCAAACAGGATTCCGCTGCCCATACACAAGCCAATTAAAATGGCATTAATAAAGACCACCAGGGCAGAAGAGGACCCTACGGCAGCCAAGGCTTCCTTTCCAAGAAAGCGCCCTACAACTAAAGTGTCCGACATGCTGTATATTTGCTGAAATACATTTCCTAAAAAAATCGGTAAGGAAAAAAGCAGTATTTTCTTTGTTGGATTTCCCGTTGTCATATCAATGTTCTTCAATTCTATCTCTCCCAGTCAGTTCATTTTATAAATACATCGAATATTCACCATACCAGCAATCCCCGAATTTGTCAAATCCTTCTGTTTTCTTGTTTCTGTTCCCGTAAAGAAGTAAAGAAAAAGTTATGGTAGAATGATTCTGACTTATTTAGTATAATAAATGAAAACAAATGTTGAAAAGCAAAGACAGGAGGAGCCATGGTAAATGAAGTAAAGCGGTGCGACTGGGCTGCAAAAAACAAATTAGAACAGGAGTACCATGACAATGAATGGGGCATTCCCGTCCACGACGATAAAAAACTGTTTAAAATGCTGATACTGGAAGGTAAACAGGCCGGACTCAGCTGGTCAACCATTTTATCAAAAATGAACACTCTTTGTGAAGCCTTTGACAATTTTGATCCAGCAGTCCTGGTGACCTATGACGAAGCAAAAATAGAAGCTCTTCTGCATAATGATGGAATCATTAAAAACAGGCAAAAAGTAAATGCAGTGGTTCATAATGCAAAGGTATATTTTAAAATCTGTGAAGAATTCGGTTCTCTGGACAATTATTTGTGGTCATTTGTAAATTACCATCCTATAATCAACTCATGGGCCCGGATCGAAGAAGTTCCGGCCAGCACCCCTGTTTCAGACGCAATCAGCAAGGATTTAAAAAAGAAGGGCTTTAAATTTGTGGGCAGCACCACTGTTTATGCATTTATGCAGGCAGTTGGAATGGTCAATGATCATTTGACCACCTGCGCCTTTTATAAACGCAGCTAATTATAAATGAGAAAGAGGTAATTATGGAAAGCAAGGAATCAAATCACAAGCGCCGTGTTCGCTATAAGGGGACTCACCCCAGAACCTTTCAGGAAAAATATAAGGAACAGCAGCCGGAAAAATACGGGGATACCATTGAAAAGATAATACAGAAGGGAAGCACGCCTGCGGGTATGCATATTTCCATCTGTGTCAATGAAATCCTGGAATTTCTTCAGATTAAGCCCGGACAAAAAGGGCTTGATGCAACTCTTGGCTACGGCGGCCACACCCAGGAGATGTTAAAATGCCTGGAGTCAAAAGGCCATATGTATGCTCTTGATGTGGACCCCATTGAGATTGTAAAAACAAGGGAACGGTTAGCCCAGGCAGGCTACGGTCCTGAAATTCTGACCATCAAACAGCTTAATTTTGCCAACATAGATCAGGTGGCAGAAGAAGCAGGGCTGTTTGATTTTGTATTGGCAGATTTAGGTGTTTCTTCTATGCAGATTGATAATCCGGACAGAGGATTTTCCTTTAAAACAGAAGGCCCTCTTGATCTGCGGTTAAACCCGGAGAAGGGGATTTCAGCAGCAGAGCGGATAAAAAATATTTCTCATGAGGAACTACGGGGGATGCTTCTTGAAAATGCGGACGAGCCTTATGCAGAAGAAATCTCAAAGCGGATTGTAAACGAGATAAAAAGGGGAAATGAGATTGACACCACATCGAAATTGCGGGAAGTGATTGAAAAAGCCCTTTCATTTGTGCCGGAAAAGGACCAAAAGGAAGCCGTTAAAAAATCTTGCCAGAGAACTTTCCAGGCTTTGCGGATCGATGTGAACAACGAATATGAAGTATTGTACAGTTTCCTGGAAAAGCTTCCAAAGATTCTTGCGGTCGGCGGGCGGGCAGCTATCCTGACCTTCCATTCTGGTGAGGACAGACTTGTGAAAAAATCCTTTAAGGATTTAAAAAAGGCAGGAATTTACAGTGAGATTTCTGAGGAGGTTATCCGTCCGTCAGCAGAAGAGTGCAACAGAAATCCCCGTGCTCGTTCCACTAAGATGAGGTGGGCGGTGAGGGCCTGATAAAAACAGGACTGCAGGCCTTAAGCTCTAATATACAGGCCATGGTTAAAAACCAAACAGGATCAGGCAGGTTTTGTGAAGACAAAGCCCGTCTGATCCTTTTTATGATCTCTCAAATTTTACAGTCTTTTGCCATATACCAATCCATTCAAAACAAGTGAAGTAAATTGGATTTGTTGGCAGTTTCATTGGAATGCTATACTCATTATATGAAGGAGGAAACTATGGAAAATCGACTTCCGGAAATTTACCGTCTTGTCTGCCAAAGCAGCCGTGAATTTACTGTCCGGGAACTGGCTCAGCAGTTTTCCGTAAGCACAAGGACAATTTACAGTGATATCAAAAAGTTAAATGAATTGCTTGAGGCTTCCGGCTATTCTGAAATCAACGGAGATAAGGGGAAACTGTTTTATAAATCAACGTTGGTGATTAAATTTGAAAGTCTGATCCATTCGACATCAGCCTTTGTTTTATCAAATCCGGGGATCCGGCGTTTGCGGATTATTGAGACCATCCTTTTGTCCGGCGATCAGTTTACTGTAGAAGAGCTGCTGAAAAAACTTGATATTTCAAGAAATACCCTCATCGGTGATTTGAAAGAAATAAAGGAAATACTCAGCTTCCATTCTATTGTAATAGAAGCAGCTCCTTTTAAGGGGTACCGGATTTCCGGAAAGGAGCGGAACATCAGGAATCTACTGATCCTTTCCATCAGCGAAGATCCATTGTTTTTTGAGCATAAGGCGTATAAAAAAGATTTACAGATATTAGATTCCTTTGAGAAGCTTTTAGACGATATAGCCAGGAGGATCAATGTGGAGCTGAGTGATCTGTGGTTTAACCGTGTGCTGATCGCCTTTTATGTCACCTATGCAAGGATATCCATAGGGAAAGCCTTTCCCGAAGGCCCAAGGGATGTTCTGACAAGAGAGGAAAAGGCTTTTGTGGAACGGCATAGGGAGATCGCGGAAATATTTGGCCGGGAAGTATCCTTGGATGACTGTTTCTATCTGGCAACCAAGCTGGCAGAAGCTTCTGTTGTCAAATCTGAGGAACTGTTGTCTGAAAAATGGCTGCCTTTTAATCTGGTAACAAATCAGTTTATCGATGCTGTGGCGAAAGAATATCCCTTTGAAGCATTCCAGACGGATTCCAAGCTATATGAAGGCCTGCTGAATCATCTGCGCCCCGCTTATAAGAGAGCCCTGGCAGCAGAATGGGCTGAGAATCCTCTGATAAACTATGTTCTGGAAAATTTCTCTGAGCTTAACAAGGCAGTGAAAAAAGGTGTTAAAGTACTTGAAGAAAAGCTTAAGGTTCACTTCAATGATCATGAGATATCCTATTTTACCTTGTTTTTTGCTTCAGTAATCGAAAGAAACGAAAAACAGATATGCAGAACGCCCAATGTCATCATTGTGTGTAATGCAGGAATCAGCACCTCTGAGATATTGAAAAGCAGGCTCCAGGCCCTCTTCCATGTGAATGTATGGGGAACCTTCAGTGTGAGAAATGCTGCCCTCTGGCTCGTGGATCATGCTCCTGACCTGATTATTTCCACAGTTCCCTTTGAATGGAAGGACGCAAAAGTATTAAATGTGACTCCTTATTTGTCGGATTATGACATAAAGGAAATACAGAACCAGCTGTCCTTTCTCACTGCCCGGATTCATCTGGGTGAGGTGATGGACATCATCGTCAAATATGCGGAGATCGAGGATCATAAGCTGATCCCTTTAAAAAGCGAATTGAGTGCATATTTGGGAATTACAGAAAATTCAGAAATAAAGAAAGGAATTTATCAACCCATGTTAAAAGAAATTTTGACTGAGGATTTAATCAAAGCAAAATTTGAAGCAGACAGCCGGGATGAAGCCGTTAAAGCCAGCGGCAGACTCCTTGTGGACAAAGGGCTGGCAGAGGAATGCTACATCCAGGCAATGCTTAAAAACGTCGAAGTGAACGGGACTTATATCGTAATCTCACCAGGAATAGCCATGCCCCACGCCAGACCGGAGGAAGGCGCCCTGGATATCGGCCTCAGTATTGTGACTTTGAAAGATCCTGTCGTATTCGGACATCCGAAAAATGACCCGGTAAAAATCGTGGTAGGCCTTTGCGCCATTGACCATCAGTCTCATTTGAAAGCCCTTACCGAGCTGGCGGATATTTTGATGGATGGAAAAAAGGTGGAAAAAATAACAAATGCGGATTCCGCAGAAGAAATATTACAGATTATAAAGGAGGGTTCATGATGTTGAAAATTGTTACGGTATGTGGTGCAGGAGTAGGAAGCTCCATGATGCTTCGCTTGTTTACCCAGCAGATTCTTGATGCGGAAAAAATTGAAGCAACGGTGGATGCTTCGGATATCGGCTCCGTCAGCGCGGATTTTTATGATATTCTGATTACCACCTCAGATTTTGCTGATGTGTTAAGGGATTCTAAGGCTCATATCATACGGATCGACAATATGATGGATAAGCAGTATTTAAAAGAACAGCTTCTTGAAGCAATAAACAAGAGGTGATCAGAAGGCTGACGGCAGCCTCAGAAAGGAGAAAAAATGGGAGTAGTAATGTATTTGATTAATAATATTTTTAGTCAGGCTGTTTTCATTATAGGAATTGTTGTGATCGCCGGCATGGCTGCCCAAAAGAAGACCTGGGATCAGATTCTTCCCAGTGTGATCAAAACCATGATTGGCTTTACCATGATCAATGTAGGAGGGCAGACTCTCGGTATGTCCCTGCTGCCTTTGCAGGGAATGATCACTAAAATATTCAACATGCCGGCTGTTTCTGCGGATATCGGAGCAGCACAAAGCGAAAGCCTTTCAGGAATCGGCACGGAGATGGCCCTGATCTTTGCATTAGGTTTTCTTGTGAATCTGCTACTTGCGAGATTTACACGCTTTAAATATGTGCATCTGTCAGCTCATGTGTCCTTTTTCTATGCAGGATTGATTGCAGCGTTGTTAAAATTCGGGACAAATCTGGCTTTTGTTCCCCTGGTAATAACAGGTTCTCTTTTATTGGGTGTTTATATGACATTTTCCTGCGCCTATGTGGCCGTATTTATGAAAGAGGTAAAGGGAGGAGAGGGATTTACCCTGGCTCATTCCAGTTCCATTGGAATCCTGATTTCTTCCCTGCTTGCAAAAGCATTTGGCAATAAGGAAAATGACCTTGAAAACCTGAATATCCCTAAGAAGCTTAATTTTTTAAGAGAGATGACTATTTCTCTCACCATTGTTATGACCCTTCTCTTTTTGAGCATAAGCATTATTTCCGGTCCCTCATGGGCCAGGGAAAACATAACGGGCGGTCAGGACATCGTTGTATTTAGCTTTTTACGGGGATTATCCTTTGGCATGTGGATCACAGTCATCATAACAGGAGTGAGGATGATGCTTTCCGAGATCATTTCCGCATTTCATGGAATTGCAGGAAAGATCATACCCAATTCCGTGCCAGGCTTGGATATCCCTCTACTTTTCCCAAGCTACCCCAATTCCGTCATATTGGGCTTTCTGACCAGCCTGGTTGCCGGGTTGATCGGTATGATGATACTTGGATTTGTCAATTATCCGGTGGTGGTATTTCCGGCTCTGATCCCCACATTCTTCACTGGAGCGGTGACGGCCATATTCGGAAATGCCCACGGCGGACGCAGGGGTGCTGTCATAGGCTCCTTTGTAAACGGACTGATCCTTATTTTCGGACAGGCCATGCTGCTTCCCATGATAGGGACTTATGCGCCTATCATGCGCATTTTAAGTGAAACGGATTACTCCTTCTACGGGCCTGCTTTAGGCTGGCTGCTTAAACTGTTTGGAGGCATCTGATGAAAAATCTGGTGTTTTATCTTACATTGCATTATCCAGACAGGGAAACCTTTTTTCAGATACTGGAATTGCTGGACAGGGAAAAAGCAGGCTGCATTGAAATCGGCATACCGGTTTCAGACCCTTATATGGACGGAGATGCGATCCGCCAGACTCATAAGGAAGTTCTGGAGAAAAATATAACAAAAGAGGATGTGATACATACTCTGGAGGAAATCCGCAGGCGCTTCACCCTCAAAGTGGTATTGATGACTTACAAAGAAGGCGTGGGGAATTTTCACCTCCATGAGATATCAAAAGACCTGTATGATGGCTTTTTATGTGTAAATGGTGATTTCCCTCCGAAAACCTTTCAAAATCAGATCGCTGTGCTGGGACAAAACCTTGACCAGGAGGGCATAGAAAAAGCCCTTGAAAACAATGAGCTATTTGCTTACGTGGTTTCAGGGGAAGGAAAGACCGGTTCTTTTGATCATCTTCCTACGGAATACGTGGAAGTTGTGAAAAAGGTGAAATCTGTTTCTTGCATACCGGCATATGTAGGCTTCGGTGTAAAATCTGCAGATGATGTGAGGGAAGTTATGAGAAATGGTGCTGACGGTGCCATCATTGGAACTGAATTCGTAAAACGATACCAGCTTGGAGGGCTGGATGCTCTAAAGACGTATCTGGAACAATTAAAACAAACGAATGCATGAGTTTATGTTCTGGCATGCTTAAATGGCAAGGAGAGTGCCAAAAGACAGCAGAGAAAGAGAATAGGAACACAATTTTAAATTTCAGACAGAAACCGCTGCAGGGCTGGACGATTGATCAGCCGGGCAGCGGTTTTTGTGTATGACAAGAAAATAACAGTGTCTGCCTTTGTACTTATCAGCCAAGGCAGTCGTTTAAGGGGTTCAGAGAGTGATTGCTTCCCCATTTACCAGATGGTTAATACCAAATCCTGCTTTTCCATAGTAACCAACAGCCGATATATATCATGGTTCCAGGCAGTTTTTAACCGTTGATCTGTAATGGGAATCACTTCTTTTCTTATTTCTGACGCTCCCTCAATGGTAAAGCTTCCCAGATTGCCCACTTGTACAGAATTTCCGTTTAAAATGGGCTCTTCATAAAATATAAGGGACAATACAGGATTGGGAAGTGCCCCTTCATAGTGATCGCATATCGTGATCTGTTTCCCCTTCTCCAGCACCGCACTGCGCTTGTAAGAAAGAATCCTCTCATCCGGATAAGCCGCAGCCAGGTTCATGGAAATGCTGCAAATGGAGTCTCCAAGCCGGCAGAATACTTCTTCCGCCCGGTATTCTGCCCCTTCTTTTTCCATAATCTCTGTCTCTCCGTCAAAAAATGCAGGAAGGTTATGATAACGGGACTGCATGGTCCAGATATCATAGCGTTCAGGAGAAAAAGTCTTTTTTGTGTAAGTTTCCACGCCAATATCAATGAACATGGGCTTTCCGTCCTTGTATATGGTAAAGCTCCCTGTATCATTGTGATTATGGCTGTCATCATTGTCGCCGGCTTTTACGGCAAGATAAAGATGTTCATCCCGCGCCATAAAGATTCCCACGCTTTCATACCAGAAATCCTTATGGGAAATTTGTGGATTTTTCTCAAATCCCATCATTTCCCCATGGGTAAACACGGTTTGAAGCCGGTAAAACAAATTGTGTTCATCCTTTGTCAAAGGGTCTTCGCTGTGCTGATAATCCGAAGCAGCAAAGGCCATTAACTCCCTGTTATGGGTCCGGTTGCCGAATAAAAATTCTCTGGCATTGCACCGTCCGGCAACAGGAGAACAGTCGGCGAAATTCACATAGTAAATTCCGTCTACATGGGCATTTAAGATATAAGAGGCAATATTTTTGACTTTTTCAGTGTTGTAAACAGGGAGGAAAGCATTGCCGGAAATCCCGTTTAAAACCTCCAGACAGTTAAACAGGCACAGCCCGGCGTGGCGGTAATACTGGGCGCCTTCGTCACAGCACCCGTCTTCCCCGTATTCAGCCAGAAAATAATCTGCACTTTTACAGGCTTTTTTTACAATTTCCAGCTTTTTTGATTCATCCAGCTCTCTGGTAAAAGCGGCTAAAAGCACATTCTGGGTGCACCAGACGGTCCAGTTGTTCATTTTGCTTAATCCATCCCCCATCCACCAGAAATGCTGCTCCAGATAAGGAGTAAAAATCCGTTCCTCCAGATTTTTATTGATCATCTTAGAAAGAAATGGGCTGACAGCTGAAAGCTCCTCCCTTAATAAATATTCCGCAACAGCCAATACAGAGGCTGTTTCCGCAGCAAAGAGGTCAATGACAGGCCGGGTCACATCAGGCAGGCTGAACTGAGGCGTATCCCGGATATAGGAATTGTGGGCTGGAAGCTGCCATGCATTTTCCTCACAGATCATATAGAGGCCGTTTATAATATCATCGAGGAAACGTCCCTCATGCTCGGCACATTCAGCCAGAACCAGAGCATTCAGCGCCGTTCTTCTTAAAAACAACTTATCCTGAAAACGGCTTCTGTTTCCGTTTCTGGAAAATTCCATGTAATCTGTGGCAGTGAGAGAAGGGTAATGAAAATTCAGCAGTTCTTCTCCGTTTTTTATAAGCCTTTTCTTTAAATCCTCCGGAATGCTTTCCCAGGCATTCCGGTCAGAAGCAGGAGGATAAGGGGTAAAGGCAGTTGACGGGTTTTTCAGGCTGTCTGCAAATTCAGTAATCATGGTGTGTGTGCTCCTTAATCATTTTTCTGAGGGCTGATGGTATTTTGCTGTATGAATTCCCTGGGGGAAAGTCCGGTGACTTTTTTAAATACTTTACTGAAGTAAAAAGCGCTTTCAAAGCCAAGCTTATCCGCTGCCTCATATATTTTCATATCTTCTTCCAACAGCAGGGATTTTGCCTTGTTGATTTTTGCCTGGGCAATGTATTCGGAAAAGCCCAGGCTGCTGTTCTTTTTAAACAGAATGCTTAAGTAATTAGGGCTTAAACCAAAGACCCCGGCCACCTCGTTTAAGCTTAACTTTTCTGCCACATGATTGTCAATATATTTCTGCACATTAGTGATCACATGGGCCTTGTAGGTCTTTCTTTTGGATTTAAGCACCTGGCACAGTCCGTCCCGGAAAACAGTCATCCATTCCACAATCTGATCCACACTGGAAAAGCGGTAAATAGAACGGTAGCCGTCACTGTAGGAAGAGAAGATTTCCGTCATGTTTTCTTCCCCGTCAGGCAGAAGAGATAATGCCAGATAAAGAAGATTGCAGGCCCCATCCGCTGCCTGGAGATAGCGGGCGGGATGGGCTTCGAACAGCCCGATGATTTCTGTCAGGGCGTGAAACAGCACATCGGTGTCAAACTCATTAAAGGCCTTGGTCATATCGTTTTTAAAAACAGAGATATTAAAGGAGTTGCGGATGGAAGCCGTATCATTGTCAGTAAAAACCACCACCGGCTGCCCGTCCTCTGCCAGACTTTTGGCCTGGCGGGCCTCCTGATAGGATTCGCTGATTTTTAAAGGCTGGCTTACTGGTGTCCCCACCCCTGTAAAGACTGTCACATTAAAATAGTTGTGGACCATTTGGGCCGCATTGTGCAGTGCCTGTAAAACAGCTTCCTCCCGGTAATCTTCCTGGGAAGAAAGGTGAAAAATCACTGCAAAATGCTTCATGTCAAGGGATACCATATAGGCGGGAACATGCTTGCAGATGATTTCCCCTGCCATTTGCAGAGTGCTGTTATATAAATTCATAAGCTTTGTATAATCCATATCCTTGTGGTTTTCTTCCCTGATCTCACAAAGAGCGGTAACATAGCATTGATCCGTAAAATCAAGCTTTAAATCCCTGGCTTGCAGTTCAAACTGTTCTTCGCTGTCAAAAAGGTTGTGCAAAAGCCGCATGAAAAATTTCTCATAATAGCTCTGTAAAAGAGGGCGGCCTGAATTTTTATATTCCATGGAAACCTGAAGGTTTTCCAGGCGGGAAAGAGCCTTTTTTATGGTTTCTGACAGAGCTTCAGCGTTTAATTCCAGCTTGATCAAATAGTCCACCGCTTCATAGGACATGGCCTCCTTAATGAGCTGGAATTCCTCATAGCTGGTAAGAAATATGAAAACAGGAATGTTCCCATAGGTTTCCCGGCAG
Organism: Hungatella sp. UBA4396; assembly: GCA_002389905.1. Lineage (GTDB taxonomy): Bacteria > Bacillota > Clostridia > Lachnospirales > Lachnospiraceae > Lacrimispora. The sequence goes on from DGRE01000023.1 coordinate 19,159, forward strand.
GCCTTTGCCAGCTCCAGTCCGTTCATAATGGGCATCCGGATGTCCGTAATGACGATCTCAGGAGAATACTCCGCAATCATTTCCAATGCATTTTTCCCGTTCATGGCGGCACCGCATATTTCAATACCGTAATCCGACCAGTTTAACATGGATTTTATTCCGATCTGAACCAAAGGTTCATCATCTGCGATCAATAATTTAATCATAAGCCCTCCTTTCCCGATGATGTTTTTTCTAAATGAATCACATATGGCCTTAAAATGGTCATAGCGGTAAATTCTCCCGGCTGGCTTGTAATGGTGATGCCGTATTCAGAGCCAAAATCGTGCTGAATCCGTTTATTTACGTTGTTGATTCCAACGTGACGGAAGAATTCTGTTTTGTTCTGGGAATCCCCTTCCTCAAGGAGAATTTTGTCTATGGTATCCTGGGACATACCGATGCCATTATCCCTTACGGTTATTTTCAGGGCTTTTTGAGAGGAAACCATGGCAGTTTCGGCTGTCACCACAATGGTTCCGGCCCTTCCTTTTGGCTCAATTCCATGAAACAGGGCGTTTTCTATAATGGGCTGCAAGGTAAAGCGGTGAATATCACAGTCGTACAAATCCTCGGATTCAATGACGTATTCAATGGCAACACTTCCTCCGTACCGGTACTGCTGAATCAGGAAATAATCCTTTACCAAGGCAAGCTCATCCCTTAAGGATATCATGGAAGAAGTTCCCTTTGATATGTTTTTTAAAAGCCTTGCAAGGGCCGTGATCATATCTGCGATTCCGCCTGCATTTTGTATGGTCGCCATCCATTTGATGGAGTTTAAGGTATTGTAGAGAAAATGGGGGTTGATCTGGCTTTGGAGAATCTGGTATTCCAGGTCTTTTTTCTGTTTTTCGTCATCCACCCGTTTTTCCATCAGGGTAGCGATATTTTCGGACATGTTGTTGATTCCCCGGCCAACCTGCCCCAGCTCATGATCCCATTCCATAGACCGGTCCAGGGAGAAATCTCCCGCAGAAATATCGTCAATTTTCCGGCTGAGCTTGCGGATGGGCTCCATAATAATCCTGTTTAAAAGGAAGACCAGCAAGACACCGAGGGAGACAATGGCAAAGCAGATTCCCATGATCAGCAGGGTATATAAATACTTTTGCTGGCTGAACTGCTGCTCAGAAAGAATCTGGGACAGGCTCCAGCCTTCCATCCCCTCCACCGGACGCTCCACTAAAATCCGTTTTTCCCCGTCCCTCATGGTTACGGAAAGAACCTGGGTACCTTTTGATAAAGCATTGCTTTCAGCCAGCTTTACCTCATTGGTATAAGGCTTTTGGATTTCCTGCCACCCGCCTGCATGAAACTCATAAGTCTTTTCCCCCAGTGTAATGAAAAGCATGCTGTCCGAAGGAAGAGGATAGGCGGATAGGTAGTCGGTAAAAAGCCGGGAGGAGATTTCCACATAGGTCCAGCCAATGATTTCTGAATCAAATCTATTGTAGGCAGGACGCACAATAGGGATGTAGGGTTCCCTGCTGGTCTTTGGAAAGGTATCTTTCACCAGACCGACCCAGAGGAAATCATTGGCTTCATAAAGCCGGTTAAAAAAGCTTTCCTGGCTGATGGCCCTGGCGGAATAGGAGGGGGAATCGTTCGCTGCTGCGGAAACCTGGAGAAAATTATTTATATTGTTGGAGGAAATGATGACCCTTGACATGTATTCATTGGCGCGGTAGTATTCTTCTTTTAAACGGCTGTGAGTGGCAAGGGCCACAGGGCGTAAACTGTCCACATCTTTGGAAATGGTGGGAAGCTTATTCTGGTTTTTAAAGGTTTCCAGATAATCCAGAATGGTATCATTGGAGAAGCACCATTTGCTGAAAAAGATAATATCCTTCATATCTGCGGCAATGTTGTTGCTCACCACCTGAAGGCTGAACTCTGTGGACTGAATCTGGTTTTTTCTCAAAAAGGACTGAAAAACCGAGAAACAGACCGTTGTAGTCAAAACAGTGATGAGCAGGGTGATGGCCGCCGTAAGGAGCATGATTTTGCCCCGTATGGTCCTTGGGATGAATGTTTTCCACATGGTCAAGGTTCCCTTCTTAAAAGTAGTGTTTAAGGGGTGAATCAATACAAAGTTAGCTTATTTCCTATAAAATGTCAATAAAAAAACAGCCTGTTTTTCATTGAAACCACGTCAATTTGTATACAAAAGAGAAATTTAACTGTTTATCATAAAAAAATACATGTTTTTAAAAGTCAGGAAAAAATATGAACAAGAAATGAACATTTTATTGAGATATATTCCATTCTTTCAAATACAGATTTCAGTTATAATTCAGTTATAGTAAATGTCTGGGAAAACAAGACAGGTTTACTGGAAAACAAATTAAAATCAGGAGGGTATACAATGAAAAAAAGAACACTCAGCATTGCTTTGGCATGTGCGCTGGCAGCAACCAGTCTGGCCGGATGCAGCGGCGGCTCCGGGGAAACAACGGCAGCAAGCGCAGAAAGTTCAAAATCAGAGACAACGGCAGAAACTTCGGGGGCAGCAGGAGGCCAGACGACCTTAAGATGGTCTGTATGGGATATCAGTTCCACCACCTATTACCAGCCACTGATCGATGCCTTTGAAGCGGCCAATCCCGATGTAAAAATAGAAATGGTGGATTTAGGCTCTACCGATTATCAGACGGTTTTGGCAACAGAGCTGACAGGAAGCGGATCTGACTTTGATGTTGTTACCGTAAAGGACGTTCCCGGCTATATGACTCTCGTCAATAAGGGCGTGTTAGAGCCTCTGGACAGCTATATTCAGTCTGCAGGAGTTGATTTGTCCCAGTATAAGGGCCTTACAGACCAGATCACAGTTGACGGAAAATTATATGAGCTTCCCTTCCGCAATGACTTCTGGGTTATGTTCTACAATAAGGATATATTTGATGCAGCAGGCGTTGAATATCCTACCAATGATATGACCTTTGAGCAGTATGATGCCATGGTAAGAAGCCTGGCCGTTGATACTCCCGGACAGGAGGTTTTCGGTTCCCATTACCATACATGGAGATCAGCAGTACAGCTTTTCGGCGTTTTAGACGGCAAGAATACCATTTTAGACGGATCCTATGACTTCTTAAAGCCTTATTATGAAATGGTTCTCAATCAGCAGGAGGATGGGGTATGCCAGGATTATGCTACCTTAAAGACCAGCGGACTGCATTACTCCGGTGCATTTGCACAGGGTAACGTTGCTACCATGAACATGGGCACATGGTTTATCTCCACCTTAATGGAAAAGATCCGCACCGGAGAATATACCGATGTCAGCAACTGGGGAATTGCAAAATATCCTCATGCAGAAGGCGTTGAACCGGGCTCCACACTTGCAACCATTACCGCTCTGGCAATTCCGTCCAACGCTCCTAACAAGGATCTGGCATGGGAATTCATCAACTTTGTCAGCGGAAAAGACGGAGCAGAAATCCTTGCAAAAACAGGCACCATTCCGGCTGTTATGAACAGTACAGTAGCTGATCTGGTATCAAGTGCAGAAGGATTCCCCAAAGAAGACGGAACCAGCGTGGAAGCTCTCAATACTTCTAATCTGTACTTAGAGATGCCGGTTAATCCAAAGAGCTCTGAAATCGAAACCGTTTTAAATGAAGCACATGATGCAATTATGACAGGCGGCATGTCCGTAGATGATGGAATTGCTGAAATGAACGAAAAAGTCAGCGGCATTTTAGGCCAATAAGCAGTGTGAAACACATATAGAACAGAGGCGGGCAGGAAAAGGCCCGCCTCATTTAAAGAGAATTATGAGAGAAAGGGAGGATGACACATGGCGAAGACAATAACAGATGCGCAAAAGCAGGAAAAAATCGCGGCGTTAAATAAAAAACGGGAAGCCCTGAGTCTTTTATTAAAAGACGCTCAGAGCACCGGAAAGCGCGAAAGGCTCATTGCGAAAATCGAGACGATAGATGAGAAAATTAAAAAGATCCGGACAGGAGAGCGGTTCACCCGTCAGGAAAAGAGGGACATGATTGCATATTCCTTTATTATCCCTAACTTTTTAGGGTTTGCACTCTTCACCCTGGGCCCCATTATTTTTGCTTTTGTCCTGGGATTTATGAAATGGGATGGAAACAGTCCCATGGAGTTTGCAGGACTTAAAAACTTTCTGAATATGGTTGGAAACGCCAGATTCCGTTCTTCCTTTGTAAATACCGTTGTGTACTGTATTGCAACAGTGCCCTTTACCTTAATCAGCGCACTGGGCCTGGCCGTAGTTTTAAACCAGAAAATTAAAGGGAGAAATTTCTTCCGTACCGTAAGCTTTTTCCCTTATGTGGCCTCTCTGGTAGCAGTGGCAGCCGTATGGAACATGCTGTTCAGCCCTCAGAAAAGCGGCCCCATTAACATGATTCTCTACCAACTGGGCGTCAATGCAAAAAGCCTGCCAAAGTGGTCGGCAGATCCCCACTGGGTCATGTTCACCATTGTGCTGTTCAGTGTGTGGAAAAATATGGGCTATTACATGGTCATTTACCTGGCAGGACTTCAGGGAATTAACGGAGAATTATATGAAGCGGCAAGTCTTGATGGCTGTAATTCCTGGCAGAAATTCCGCTATATCACATGGCCCCAGCTTCAGCCCACCACCTTTTTTGTAACGATTATACTGACCATCAACTGCTTTAAGGTTTACGATATCGTATACATGCTGGCAGGCGGTTCCAACGGCATTGTAAGCTCTCAGGCAATGGTTTTGGTCTACCACATTTACGAAGAGGCATTCCGCAACTGGAACTTAGGCTATGCCAGCGCGGTTGCCATGGTATTGTTCCTAATGGTGCTTCTCATCACCCTGGTTCAGTTCCGCGGTGAGAAGAAGTATGCAAATTAAAAGAAGGAGGATAAGACTATGAAGGTAAAAAGTACAAATTATAAAATCAACAGATGCCTCCTCTATGCGGTCCTGCTCATCTTGACGGTCATCATGCTGGTTCCCTTTGCATGGATGGTGTCCGCTTCTTTAAAATTGGATAAAGACGTATTTGTATTCCCTATTCAATGGATACCGGAAAGCCCCAGATGGCGGAATTATCTGGATATCTGGGTGAAAATCCCCCTTATGAAATTTGTGACTAATACAGTGAAGATCACTCTGATCGTTACATTTTTACAGATTTTGACCAGCAGTTTTGCTGCCTATGCCTTTGCAAAGCTTAGATTTAAATATAGAAATACTTTGTTTATGGCTTATATCGCAACCATTGCAGTTCCGTGGCAGGTATACATGGTTCCCCAGTTCATGATGATGAGAAACTTTGGGTTAAATGACTCCCATCTGGCTATTATTTTCCTCCAGGCATTTTCTGCATTCGGCGTTTTCATGATGCGCCAGTTCTATCAGGGAATTCCCGATGAGCTTTGTGAGGCGGCCAGAATCGACGGAATGACTGAGTATCAGATTTATTCCAGAATCATGCTTCCCTTATCAAAACCGGCTCTGTCCACCTTAATGATTTTCACCTTTGTAAACACCTGGAACGATTTTTTAGGCCCCTTGATTTATTTAAAGACAGAGGCAAAGAAAACCCTCCAGCTTGGACTGAAAATGTTCATCAGCCAGTACAGCTCGGAATACGGCCTGATCATGGCAGCCTCAGTCCTTTCCTTAATTCCTGTCCTGGTGGTATTTTTATCCCTGCAAAAGTATTTTGTAGAGGGAGTTGCTGCAACAGGAGTAAAGGGATAAGAGAGGAGAAAAGATGATGAGCGAAAAAATTGAAGCACTTTTAAATGGAAAGCCGGAGCTTTCAGAAGAAAGATGCCGGGAGGCCATGGATTTTGCTGTAAAGCAGGTTAAAGAAAACTTAAAGGAATTTACCAACGATTTTAAAAAGGCATACAGCGAAGATGGATTTTATAAGCCTACGCCTAATGTGAACTGGACAACCGGTTTTTGGACCGGGCAGATATGGCTGGCCTATGAATGGAACAAGGATGAACAATTAAAACAAGCAGGGCTGATTCAGGCAAAAAGCTTTTTAGACCGGATTGAAAAGAAGGTGGAGGTAGACCATCACGATATGGGATTTCTCTATTCGCCATCCTGTGTGGCAGCCTATAAGCTGGTGGGAGATGAGACAGGAAAAGAGGCGGCCATTAAGGCGGCAGACCAGTTGATTACCCGTTTCCAGCCATTAGGAGAATTTATCCAGGCATGGGGCCCCATGAACCAGCCGGAAAATTACCGTTTTATCATTGACTGTCTTTTAAACCTTCCTTTGCTATACTGGGCCACTGACGAAACAGGGGACAGGAAATACAGGGATATAGCAGAAAAGCACATTCATACGGCGATTTCCAATGTCATAAGGGAAGATTACTCCACCTGGCATACATTTTTCATGAACATGGAAACCGGTGCACCGGATCATGGAGCAACCTGCCAGGGTTACCGAGATGGTTCCGCCTGGGCCAGGGGCCAGGCATGGGGTATCTATGGATGTGCTATGGCATACCGATATACCAAGAGGCCGGAATATATGGAAGATTTTAAGCATGTGACCGAATATTTCTTAGAGCACCTTCCCTCAGACCTGGTTCCTTACTGGGATCTGGAATTTGGAGAAGGCTCCGGGGAGCCCCGGGATTCCTCCTCTGCCTCCATTGCAGCCTGCGGAATGCTGGAAATGGCTAAGTATTTAGACAAAGAAGATGCCGCTTATTATACCTCCATAGCCGGAAAGATCATGGAATCAGTGGTGGAAAACTACTCGGTAAAGGATTTAAAGGAGTCCAACGGACTGGTGCTTCACAGCACTTATTCTAAGAAATCCCCTTACAACACCTGTACGCCGGAAGGGGTGGATGAATGCAACATCTGGGGAGATTACTTTTATATGGAGGCATTGACCAGGCTTTCGACAGACTGGAATCCATACTGGTAATGACCGGAACCATTTGATCAGAATTTAATCGAAATAGTTCGAAAAGAGGCGAATACAGATGAAACTTGAAACAAAGAAGGACTTCCAGAAATGGATGTTCCAGGTATTAGATCCTTTAAAGCCATTGTACAGTGAAGGCTGTGCCAGGCTCCATTTGGGAGACAGCGGGGTTACCTATCCGGAAGTCAGCATTGAGATGGAAGCCTTTTCCCGGCCTTTATGGGCGTTAGTTCCTTTGTGGCTGGGCGGAGGAAAAGGCTTTGAGGAGATTTACCGGAAGGGGCTTGAAAACGGCACTGACCCGGTTCACCCGGAGTACTGGGACGGCTTTGGTGATTATGACCAAAGGTTCGTGGAAATGGCGGCCATTGCCAGCGGCCTGATTTTTACCCCGGAAAAGCTGTGGGAACCACTCAGTGAGGAAGGGAAAAAAAATCTGGAAAAATGGCTTTATGGCATTAACGAACATATCATTCCGGACTGCAACTGGCAGTTTTTTATGATACTGGTAAACGTTGCCCTCAAAAAGCTGGACTGCCGCTACAGCGAGGAGCGGTTATTCTCCGGTCTTGAAAAAATAGAGAGTTATTACATCGGAGAGGGCTGGTACAGGGATGGCGGTTCCAGTCAGAAGGATTATTACATTTCCTTTGCTCTTCATTACTACGGGCTGCTGTATGCTGTTGCCATGGAGGATGAAGACCCGGAACGATGTCTGAATTTTAAGGAGAGGGCTAAGGTTTTTGCCAGGGATTTTATTTACTGGTTCGATGAAAACGGTTCGGCCCTTCCCTATGGAAGAAGTCTTTCCTACCGGTTTGGAGAAGCAGCGTTCTGGTCAGCCTATGTGTTTGCAGGACTTGAAGATATTCCGGCAGGCGTTGTAAAGGGAATATTGTCCCGTCATTTAAACTGGTGGCTGGAGCAGAAGATATTTGACCGGGATGGAGTCCTGACCATTGGATACGGATATCCCAATCTGATTATGGGAGAGCGCTACAATGCCCCCGGCTCCCCCTATTGGGGAATGAAAACCCTTCTGTGCCTGGGACTTCCTGATGACCACCCGTTCTGGCAGACAGAGGCAGAAGAGCTGCCAAAGCTGGAATCCGTGAAGATGTTAAAGCAGGCAGATATGATCATGCACCGTCATGGAAAAGATGTGATAGCTTATCCGGCAGGAGTGTGCGAACGGTACGGCCATGGTCATGTACCGGAAAAGTATTCAAAGTTTGCTTATTCCACCCGGTTTGGGTTTTCCATTGCCAAAAGCCAGATCGTGCTTCATGAAAATGCGCCTGATTCGGCTCTGGCCTTTGTTATTGACGGAGATGATTACGTGTTTGTGAGGAAATACAGCGATTCCTATGAGGTCTTTCCTGACAGAGTAGTCAGCAGCTGGCATCCGTTTCCCGGAATTACGGTCACATCTACGGTCATTCCCAAGGAATACGGCCATTTGAGAATCCATGAAATTCACAGTCAGTACGACTGCACAGCTTATGACTGCGGTTTTTCCGTGAAAAAGTTCACAGAAAGCTATGAACAGAAGGCGGAAGAAAATACTGCATCCGTTTCCCATAAAGCCCAGGCATGCAGGGTATCCGGGGAAGGCCCGGAGGCAGCAGGGCTGGTGATTGAGGCTGATCCCAATACCAATGTGCTCTATCCCAATGGCTCTATCCCGGCGGTTTCTTACCGTATTAAAAAAGGAGAAACAGTGAGGCTGGAGACAAAGGTGGAGAGCTTCGTTTTCTAAGAAGCTTTTCTAAAAGCAGTTCGTTGATTTTAAAGCTTTTTCGCTGTATAATAGGTTTATAAACAGATGAGGAGGGCGAGAGAAGATGTGGATGAATAAAAAGCAGAATTTAAAGGCTTCTTATTATAACAGCTTCTTCGCCCTTATTGTCATCCCCATTCTTTTAATCATCTTACTGTCTATCCTCATCATCCGGACTATGATGGTAGATTCTGCAGTTTCCAATATCAGGCGGGCCCAGGATAACATCGCTTCTGCCCTTGGGGGAGAGGTAAAGGATGTGTCCCTCCGATTATCCCATTTTGTATATGTTAATGACAATGAAGTCGTAAAAAATGCAGCCAAAACCAATACAAAGGATTTGGCTGAAAAATACCATTATACCAGAATTCTGACTGAGTCCTTTCACTATGCCATGGTTCCGGTCCAGGACATCCTTTCTGCCGTATTTTACATGAAAGACGGGGACCATACCTACATAAAAGATGACATCACCCTTGGAGAGGATCAATTGAAATCTTCCTCCTGGTATCAGGCGGCTCTGGCAGAGCCAAATACGGTAAAAACAGGCTTTTATGACAGCAGCGTGACCAATTCCAGAAAAAATGCCTATACCCTGACCATTGCGGCGGGCCTGTCTCCCGGTATTGATGTGGACAGGGATAGAGTCATAGAGATGGCCACTCTGTTCACTTCTTCCCAGACCGGACGCCTGATCAAGGATTATAATAAGGAACGGGTGCTGGGAACTACTATGATCGCAGACCAGTCAGGAAACGTGATTTTTGATCCGGAAGGCACCATGTCCCTTCTGCCCCGGAATATTTCCTTAGAGCAGACAGAGTTCCGGTATCAGGCAAACGGCAGACGGTACATGGGAGTAGTGACCAGGGAGCAGGTGACCGGCTTAAGAATCATCAGTGTGGTGGCCTATGAAACCCTTACAAGAAGCTTTAACAGGACAGCAGCTGTCATTGTTATGGTTACCCTTATCCTGTTTGCTCTGTTTTACCGTTTTTCCAGCTATTTCTTAACAAGCATCATTGACCCGATTCACCATACGGTAGAGGGCATGAAACGGGTAGAAGAGGGAGACCTTTTAGTTCATGTGGAGCCAAAAGGCCAGTCAGAACTGCGGCTGATGATTCATTCCTTTAACCGGATGACAAGACGGCTGAAACAGCTGATACAGGAAAATGAAGTACAGCAGCAAAAGAAACACGAAGTGGAAATCAGGGCGCTTCAGTCCCAGATCAATCCCCATTTTCTGGTGAATTCCTTAAACTCTATCCGGTTCATTGCGCAGATGTCAAAGTATGAATCCATTGCCCGCATGGCAGAGGCCCTGATTAAAATATTGTCCTGCTCCTTCCGAAGCAGCGGAGGGTTCTACTCCTTAAAAGAGGAGCTGGAAATTTTGGATGGCTATATTTATTTGATGAAAATTCGCTATTCCGATGGATTTGAAATAAAGTATGACATAGAGGAAGCCTGTCTTTCCTGCCTTGTCCCCCGGCTTATTTTGCAGCCGGTGGTGGAGAATTCCATTGTCTATGGCTTTAGCGGCCTCATGGATGAAATGGGAACCATCTGGCTGACGGCCTGCAAGGAGGGAGATTTTCTTTCTGTTGAAATCCGGGATAACGGAAAGGGCATGTCTGAAGAAGACATCCGCCGGATCATGAGCGGAGAAGAGAAAGAGGAAGGACAAAAGGATTATGTAAGCATTGGCATCACCAACGTGAAAACCAGGCTGACCCTCAACTATGGAAAAAACTGCGGATTTGAAATGGAAAGCGCGGAGGGGCAGTTTACAAGAACCTCTATCCGCATTCCTGTAAGAAAGGAGCCGGAAAACCTATGAGAAATGTCCTGATTGTGGATGATGACACTATTGTCCGGATCACCCTCCGTTCTCTGATCAACTGGGAAGAAATGGGATATCACATTGCTGCTGACGCCATCCATGGACAGCAGGCACTGGAATACATAAGAAGTCATCCTGTAGACTTGGTCATCACCGACATGAAAATGCCGGTGATGGATGGAATCGGCCTTTTGGAAGAGTTAAACTGCCTGAAACATATGCCAGCAGTTCTGGTTTTAAGCGGCTATGATGATTTCAAACTGGTCCGGGATGCTTTTCGGCTGGGGGCATGTGATTACATGTTAAAGGCTGGATTGACAGAAGAGACCCTGATATCCATGTTAAAACGCGTGGATGAAGAGGTCTTTCAAAACCGTGGGCAGGAAGTAAAAGAAGAGGAGATGGCTGCTGTAAAAATCCCCGATTCCGTTGTTCTTGCAGACATGGCTGTTGGAAAGCGGCCTCTTGAGGAATCCTTTTTCCAGAAGGAATATCTGGTGGTCCAGTTTGAAATAGAAGATTTCCATAAGGTATCGGCCCGCTTTGGAGAGGATTTTGAAGAAGAACTGGTAAAACCCATGATGGAGCTGGCGGGCCAGATTCCCAGAGTGGCTTCCCGCTGCATCCTTGGGGCAGCAGCACCTTCCCGTTATGTAATGCTGTACCGCATCAACGATCCTCAGCAGTATAAGGAAAATTCAGTTTCCGCCTGCAGACAGCTATGCAACGTGTGGAAGCATTTTATGAACCTGTCTGTTTCGGCGGGAATCAGCAGTCCGGGAAAGGGAGCCGGGGATTTTCTGGACCGGTTTGAAGAGGCCGGGGAGAGGCTGGGGCTCAAATGCCTAAAAGGAAAGGGGAAGATCTGTGATCCCTGGGAAAAGGCAGTGGTTTCCTTTGAACAGGTCCGCCAGACCGGACAGGAGTACAAAGGGCTTATCAAGGGGCTGATGGTGGGCAATGAACTGGCCATGGGGCTGGAGAAAAAACAGCTCTTTTCAAAGCTTTACAAAATGGAGTTAAAGGAGGCTAAAAGGGTCTGCCTTTGTATCGTCTGCAGCATAGCCTGGAAGCTTTCGGACAACCATGACGATATCAGCACCCTGTTTGTAGAAGAAGTCAATTATTATGAGAAAATAGGCCGGTTGGAGGAAATGAGAAGCCTGGAATTGTGGCTGAACAATTTCTTTCGCTGGATCATGGATTACAATGCTCACCAGACAGACCGAAGGCAGGCGGATATGATGATCCGGGCAAAGCGATTCATTATGGACAATTACGCCAATCCGGAGCTGACATTAAAGAGTGTGGCAGACTTTGTGGGCCTGAATGAAAAATATTTCACCACCAGGTTTACCAGGGAAGAAGGGATGACCTTCAGCAATTATCTGACAGAGGTCCGCATTCGCAAGGCAAGGGAGCTGATGGAAACAACGGACTTAAAGATATATGAAATCAGCCAGAGTGTAGGCTACAACAGCGTGGAGCATTTCACCAGAGTGTTTAAAAGACAGTGCGGAATCAGTCCGGGCGGGTACCGGAAGTAAAAACCTGACGAAACATCAAGTTTTCAAACCATATCTCATGGAGAAGACTGTTTTGAAATGATAATATAATATCATCAAAACAAGGGAGGTATTACAAAAATGAGAAAACGAATGTTGGCTTTGGGACTTTGTGCGGCAATGACTGTGGGGACATTGGCCGGCTGTTCTTCCCCTCAGGGAACGGCAGCAACAACTGCAAAGGGCCAGGAAGAAACTTCTGCGGAGACAGAAAAAACAGAGGCAAAAGAAGAACTGGAAGGCAGCCTGGTATTTGCCATCTGGGACAACAATCTGATGGATTATATTGATGAAAATGACATGGTTGGAAAATTCCAGGAGAAATATCCCAATGCAGATATTGAAGTGGAGAAGATCAAGGACGACTCCGAATACTGGAATGCCATGAAGATGAGAACTTCGGCAAACCAGCTTCCTGACGTCATGTTCAACAAGCCCTTTACCTTATCCAGATTTAAGGATTATCTTCTGGATTTATCCGGTCTGGAAGCTGCAAAAAACAATGAACTGGCTTCCGGCTATGCCATGGATGGCAAGGTCCTGGGCGTACCAATGACAGCCGGATACGAATACGTTTATTACTGGAAGGATATGTTTAAGGAAGCGGGCGTAGAGGTTCCCACCACCTGGGAAGAACTTGAAACAACAGCCCAGACCCTTCAGGATTATTACGGGAAAAATGATCCGGACTTTATGGCAATTGCCCTTGGTGCAAAAGATGAATGGCCGGATTATCCTTATATGGAATTTGTGCCTGCACTTCAGGGCGGAAACGGCCAGAACTGGAATGACATGGCAAAGACAGACGCTCCCTTTGCAGAGGGAACGGACATTAATAAAGCCTACAATAAGGTATACAACCTGTTCAGCAAAGATGTGTTCGGCAAAGATCCTCTGGGCATGGGAAATGATCAGGTAACGTCCTTATTTGCACAGAAGAAAGCAGCCATTATTGCGCTGGGAGACTGGGGCCTTCAGAACATCCAAAATGGTACTGACGATATTTCAGAACTGGGCACCTTCTACCTTCCGGTAAGAGATTCCAAGGACGATCCCTTCCGAGTCATTGTTCAGGGCGATTCCTTTATGGGAGTGACCACTCACAGCAAGAATCCGGAGCTGGCAAAGGCATTTGTGGAATGGTTCTACAGTGAAGACTGGTATCCGGGTTACATCAACTATGTGACCAGCGCCTCCTCCATGAAGAATTTCCCCAAGGAAAAAGACCCTATTCTGGCCCAGTCAGATGAGCAGCAGCCAGATAAGGAACTGGTCATGTATGACGGCGGCGGAGACGACTTCCAGGCGATCCAAAATGAAATTGCATTTGATTACAAGAAGCTGGGTTCCCAGATGTTTACCGATGGGTTTGATCTTAAGGCAGAACTGGATGGGCTCAATACAAAATGGGCAGAAGCCAGAACAAAGCTGGGAATTAAATAAACCAAACAGGAAAGGGGACAGGGTGATGGAAGCCCTGTCCCCTTTTCACCCAAGGACTTGAATCAGGAGGTATCTATGAATTCACTGGAAAAACAGAAAAAAAGGTTTATTGTGTGTTCCCTTGTGGTTCCCATGGCCTTACTCATCGGGTTTGTGGTATTACCGGCCTTTGACTTAATCCGTATGAGCTTTACAAACTGGGATGGGTATTCCCAAACTTATGATGCCATTGGCTTTGGCAATTATACTGCCATGCTCCGCAATAAGGACTTATGGCTGTCTCTGCGCAATAATGCAGTGTATTTTTTCGGACATTTAATTTTCATTCCCGTGGAGCTGCTGTTTGCAGTTTTGCTGACCTCCAGGCTCAGGGCGGCAAAATTCTATAAAACCATGGTTTTTATGCCTTATATCATCAATGGAGTGGCTATTTCCTATGCCTTTTCCTATTTCTTTTCCCCTATTAACGGGGCCTTTGATGAGATATTGACCCTGTTCCATTTGGAGGGCCTTATAAGGAACTGGCTGTCAGATCCTAAGCTGGTCAACTTTGTTCTGACATTCGTTTCCCTGTGGAGGTTTTCCGGGTACCATGTCATTCTCTTTATGGCAGCCCTCCAATCCCTTCCCCAGGATGTGCAGGAGGCGGCCAGAGTGGACGGCGCAGGGGCCTGGCAGATGTTCCGCTATATTCAGATTCCCTCTATTATGCTCATGGTGGATTTTGTCCTCTTCGACAACATCCGGGGTGCTCTCCAGGTGTTTGATATCCCCTATGTTATGACCAGCGGAGGGCCGGGATATGCTTCCTCCACCTTTACCCTCTATACTATTGATACGGCCTTTAAATACAGCAACTTTGGCCTTGCTTCCACCATGGCGGTGGCGATTATGGTCATGATCGTTGTCATTTATCTGATCCAGAACAAGATCATCCATGGAATCGTTTTGAAGGGAGGGGGAAAATAAGATGAAACGGCGTACAATGGAACAGGGCATCAAACAGCTTTTTTGCATAGGAATGGTTCTGGTCGTTCTGGCCCCCATTCTTCTGACTCTGTTTGCGGGTCTTAAGACAAAGGCAGATATGGTGAACACCTCCCCCCTGCTTTTGCCTCCTATGGAAAGAATCACCTTCCAGAACTTTGAAAAGGTGCTGGGAGATAAATATTTGTTAATCGGTTTTAAAAATACAGGAGTCATACTGGCAGTCAGCATTCTGTTTAATGTATTGTTCGGTACTATAACCGCATTTATTTTGGAACGTTTTGAGTTTAAGCTTAAAAAGCTTATCATGGGTCTTTTTTTCCTGGGCATGCTGATTCCCAGCTTTGTGACGGAAATTGCCAGATTTAAGATCATCAACAGCATGGGGCTTTACAACACTTTGGGAGCACCTATCGTGATTTATGTGGCATCAGATTTAATGCAGCTTTATATTTACCGGCAGTTTATTTCGACCCTTCCGGTATCCCTTGATGAAAGTGCTCTTTTGGACGGCTGTTCCTATTTCGGCCTGTTTACCAAAATCATTTTCCCTCTGCTGGCGCCTGCCACAGCTACGGTGGTGATCATAAAGGCAATCACCATTATCAATGACATGTATATTCCATACCTGTATATGCCAAAGAACAGGCTCCGTACCCTGACCACCTTTTTAATGAATTATGCCAATGCCCAGCAAGGGTCATGGCAGAAGCTGGCGGCAGGAATCATCATTATCATGCTGCCCACCATTCTGATTTATCTTTTCTTCCAGAAATATATTCTGGCAGGAATTGCAGCAGGAGCCGTAAAGGAATAAAAGATACAGGAAATAGTAAAAAATGCAATGGATTCTCTCACTGGGGTCGCTTATAATGGACCCAGGGTATTAATAGAAGGAGGTTTCTTTCAATGGAACAGAAAACCGCAAAACTGGAATGGCTGGAAGATCCCCGGGTCTTTGCAGTAAACCGCCTGCTGGCCCATTCCGACCACTGTTATTATGAAACAGAAGCAGAAGCTTTAAAGGGAATCATGGGACTGCGCCAGTCCTTAAACGGAACCTGGAACTTTTCCTATGCAGAAAATCCCGCGGAGCGGAAGGAATATTTCTATGAAAAAGATTTTACCCCGGATGGATTTGGCACCATAGAGGTTCCCGGGCATATAGAGCTTCAGGGCTACGGCAAATGCCAGTACATCAACACCATGTATCCCTGGGACGGTCTGTCTGATATCAGGCCCCCTCACATAGACTGGCAGAACAATCCGGTGGGAAGCTATATCAGGGAGTTTGAAGTGGCAGAGCCGCTGAAAGGAAAACGGCTGTTTTTGTCCTTTCAGGGAGTGGAAACGGCCTTTTATGTCTGGCTTAACGGAACCTTTATAGGATATTCTGAGGATTCCTTCACGCCCTCTGAATTTGAGATTACGGCTGCTGTTTTGCCGGGAACCAACCGCCTTGCAGTGGAGGTTTATAAAAGAAGCAGCGCAAGTTGGATCGAGGATCAGGACTTTTTCCGTTTTTCCGGGATTTTCCGTGATGTATATTTATATGCAATTCCGGAGTGCCATGTGGAAGATTTGTTCATCCACGGAGATGTGTCTGAAGATTACCGGGATGGCCTGTTCCGGGCTATTCTGTCCCTTTCCGGGGAAACAAAGGGGAGCATTTGTGCTGTCTTAAAGGATGGAGCCGGAGAAATTTCCGCCTCATGGGACTCTGTTCCTGCAAATAAGGAAGTGGAATTTTCTTGCCGCATTTCTGATGCCCGTTTATGGAGCGGGGAAGATCCTTACCGGTATGAATTTACCGTCACCTTATATGATGAACAGGGAAATGTAAAAGAAATTGTTCCCCAGAAAATGGGCTTTCGCCGTTTTGAACTGAAAGACGGCCTGATGTGCTTAAACGGAAAGAGAGTGGTGTTCCGGGGAATCAACCGGCATGAATTCAATGTGAGAAGGGGCCGTTCCATTACAAAAGAGGATATGATATGGGACATCCAGTTTATGAAGCGCCACAACATCAATGCGGTCAGAACCTGTCATTATCCCGATCAGAGCTTATGGTATGAGCTTTGCGATGAATATGGAATTTACCTCATAGATGAGGCGAATTTAGAAAGCCATGGTTCCTGGCAGAAGATGGGGGCCTGTGAACCTTCCTGGAACGTGCCGGGAAGCCTGCCTCAGTGGAAGGACTGCGTGGTGGACCGGGCTAAGTCCATGGTGGAACGTGATAAGAACCATCCCAGCATCCTGATCTGGTCCTGCGGAAACGAATCTTATGCAGGAGAGGATATTTTGGCGATGTCGGAATTTTTTAAAGAACGGGATCCTTCCAGACTGGTTCATTATGAAGGCGTGTTCTGGAACCGGGAATTTGACCAGATCAGCGACATGGAAAGCCGGATGTATGCCAAGCCCGCCGAGGTGGAGGAATATTTGAGAAATAACCCTGGAAAGCCTTATATCCTATGTGAATACATGCACGCCATGGGAAATTCCCTTGGAGGGATGAAAAAGTATACAGATCTGGAGGACCGGTACCAGATGTACCAGGGCGGATTTATCTGGGATTATATTGACCAGTCTTTGATGAAAAAGGATGCTTACGGCCAGGAATATATGACCTATGGCGGAGATTTCGGCGACAGGCCCACGGATTACAGCTTCTGCGGAAACGGGATTGTCTATGCAGACAGAACCATTTCTCCCAAAGTTCAGGAGGTCAAATATCTGTATCAGGATATCCGTCTGACTCCTGATTGGGGAGGGGTATCTATAGAGAACAGAAGATTATTTACCGGTACCTCGGATTTGGAATTCGTCTATTCCGTTTTAAAGGATGGGGAGCCGGTTTATCAAAAGAGGTTTTATACCTTGATAGAGCCTCTGGAAACAGGGTATGAGGCCCTTTCCATTCCTGATTTTACAGAGCCGGGAGAATATGTCCTCCAAGTTTCGGCCCTTCTTAAAAATGATACCTTGTGGGCGGAGACCGGTTATGAGGCGGCTTTTGGTGAAGTGGTCAAGTCAGTGAAAGGACAGCCGGAACAATGCTGTGCAAAGCCTTTGACCATCGTTTACGGTGACGTGAACATCGGAGTTATGGGAGATGGCTTCCGGGTACTGTTTTCCAGGCAGGAGGGGAGTATGGTTTCTCTCGTCTATGACGGAAAAGAGTGGCTGGGAAGGCCCCTGATGCCGGTGTACTGGAGGGCCACAACGGATAATGACAAGGGAAATAAATTTTCAGTGAAAAGCGCCCCTTGGTATGGGGCAGGCAGGTTCCCTTATTACAGCAATGAAAATTGTGAGGTGGAAGAGAAAGAGGGACGGATAAAGGTGACCTATACCTATGAGCTTTCTACTGTTCCCAAAGCAGTAACAGTGGTTTCCTATGAAGTGTATGGAAGTGGTGCCATTCAGGTGAGAGCCCTGTTTAAAGGGCGGCAGGGGCTGCCGGAGCTTCCGGCCTTTGGCATGAGGCTTATCACACCGGAAGCAGCCAAAAAGTTCACCTGGTATGGGCGCGGACCAGAGGAAAATTACTGTGACAGGAAGGAAGGCGCCAGGCTGGGGATTTATGAGGATACCCCTGATAACAACTTATCCCGCTATTTAGTGCCTCAGGAGTGCGGCAACAGAACAGGGGTCCGCTGGCTTAAGGTGTCAGATATGAAAGGCCATTCCATTGGCTTTCGTGCTTCCTCCCAGCCCTTTGATTCTTCTGTTCTTCCCTATAGGGCGGAGGAATTGGAGCCGGCCACACACCGGGAAGAGCTTCCTGCTCCCAGATATACAGTGGTGAATATTTTAGGTGCCATGAGAGGCGTAGGCGGAGATGACAGCTGGGGAGCACCGGTTTATCCGGAGTACTGTATAAGCGGGGAAAAAGAGATCATAACGGAATTTATGATTGAAAGAATGTGATAAAGCCTGACAGAAGTCAATAACATTTGACTTGACGCAGCCTTCATAAATTTTAGAATAGATGAATAAAATCTCCTTGGAGGCCATTTCTTATGAATGAGATGTTTAAGGAGGTTTGCTATGAAAACAAATGAAATTGAAGTACGGGCTGGCTTTGAACATATGGGTTTTGCCCCTGTTTCAAAGCCTGAAAGATGGCTGGAAATAAGGAAAGAGCGGCTCAAGCGCTAAGGGCCATTCAATCGATAATAATTACAATTATGTCAAAACAGTGGTATAAAGTTGGAATATATTGTAAAATAACAGAATTTATGGTATACTTGACTCGTAATTAATCTGGGGTCAGAAAGAAATAGGAGGTATTCACATGAAGTTTTTAAAATGTAATCATTGCGGAAACATTGTAGCAGTTGTGGAAGAAAAAGGCGGCGTAATTACTTGCTGCGGAGAGCCAATGGGAGAAATGATAGCCAATACAACTGATGGGGCAACAGAAAAACACGTTCCTGTTATTGAAATCGATGGACAGAATGTGAAAGTTACCGTAGGTTCTGTAGAGCATCCGATGATTCCTGAGCACTTCATTGGCTGGATCGCATTAGAGACTAAGCAGGGCAATCAGAGAAAGGTACTGGACCCGGGAGATAAGCCGGCTGCTGAATTTGTTCTTTGCGAAGATGATGAAGTTCTTGCTGCATACGAATACTGCAATCTTCACGGATTATGGAAGGCAGAGAAATAAAGAAAAGAAGAGTGGAAAGCTCACAGGCCGTAAGGTTTGTGAGCTTTTTAAAGCCATTTCCTGTTCTTGACTTCTGCCGGAATTTGTTCTAGTATTAAACAGAAATGCAACCTTAAGACAGGAGAATATTGTAAGATGAACAAAAAAGAAGCCAATGAAATAAAGAAACTTTTTACTCCGACGGGATGTGCCATAACCCGGATCTGCGGCTGTTATGTGGATGCGGAAAAGAATAAGAGAACAGAGCTGAAAGAAGCGTTTTTATCTCTTCCGGAGGATGAGGCATTTAAATATTTTACCATTTTCAGAAACGGGCTGTCAGGAACCATTGGAAAAAACCTGATTGATATGGAATTTCCATTACATACAGAGGCAGAAGGAGGAACCCAGGAGTTTCTTTTAAAGCTTCGGGACAGTCAGTTAAAGGACGACGCCCTGATTGAAGAGTTTTATGACAAGGTGATTGCCGGCTATGATTACGGTGAAAATTATTATATTATCCTGAACCATTGTGCCTATGACATTCCTGCCAAATCCACCGATGGAATTGAAATGTTTGATGCTTCTGATTTTGTCTATGAATTCATCCAGTGCATCATTTGCCCTGTCAAGCTGTCAAAGGCCGGTCTTTGCTATAATTCAGAGACGAATACCATTGAGAACCGCAGCAGGGACTGGCTGGTGGAAGCCCCGGACACCGGATTTCTGTTCCCGGCCTTTACGGACCGGAACACAGACATCCACAGCCTTTTGTTCTATTCCAAAAACCCGGAACAAATGCCGGAGCGTCTGATCGATGAACTGCTGGGCTGTATTATCCCTATGTCCGCTAAAAGCCAGAAGGAGATATTTCAGGCCATTGTGGAAGAAACCCTGGGTGAAAACTGCGACTTTGAAACAGTCAAAAACCTTCATGAAAATTTAAATGAGATTCTGGAAGAAACAAAGGATGAACCGGCCCCCTTTACCCTGGACCAGTATCAGATGAAAAGGCTTCTGGAAAACAATGGAGCCAGCCAGGAAAAGCTGGAGGAATTTGACCAGCGTTTTGGAGATGGGGAAGAAAGGCAAAAGACCGCTTTTATCGCTTCCAATGTAGTCAATACCAAAAGCTTTGAGATTAAGACTCCGGATGTGAGCATAAAGGTGTCACCGGATAAGACTCATCTGGTGGAAAACCGGATGATTGACGGACGTCCATGTATTGTAATCGGCATCAGTGAACATGTGGAAATTAATGGCATCACCGTAAGGCCCATTGGTGCGGAAAAAACGATGGAGATAGAAGAGTAAAAAACTGGGGATTTTAAGATACAGGCTTGAACAGAAAGGAAATGACAGTGGCAGACAGAACATTTGGCTGGATACAGGAGGCCTATACTCTGGGAAATTTAAAAAATGTGGTATCCGTATTCGTACCGGATTCAGAAATCAACCGGGCTCTGCGTCTGGATAAAATCCCCAGGCTCATATCGGATAAGGATGGGAGAGAAGAATTTATACGGGAATTAAGCAGTACGGAAATTGTCATTCCATATATCCATCTGAAGGGAAAGGGGAGGCCAGCAGGCCATACCAGAAGCAGTGCCCCCTGTTCCGGGATTATTCAGGCGGTTCTGCCGGGGCAGAGGAAGGAATACCAGAGCGACTGGCCTGCCGACTCTTTTTTAAGGTGGGCGGTCAGCATCGGTTTTCTGGATTATGACCGGGATAAGGATGTATGTTTCCTGTCTCCCTTAGGCTTTCAGTACGCCCAGGCATCACCGGAAAGCGAGGAGGAGAAGGAAGTATTAAAAACTGCCCTTCTTTCCTATCCGCCCGTGTGCAGAGTGCTGTCTCTTTTAGGCGAAGAAGGCCACCTGACCAAGTTTGAAATCGGAGCCAGGCTTGGATTCATTGGAGAGGCGGGCTTTACCTCCATTCCCCAGCCCATGATTCTTCAGGGGTTAGAGGAAGCAAGAACCAGGGAAGAGAAGGCCAAGCTTCTCCAGGATACGGAAGGAACCAGCGACAAATACGTCCGCACCATATGCAGCTGGCTCATACAGATGGGCTGGGTCAATAAGGTGGAAAAAGAAGTAACAGCCCGCGTTGGAAGCAGGACTTATACCGGAATTATCCCTCAGTCCTATCAGCTGACCTTAAAAGGAAGGACCATTTTAAAGCATGTCAGGGGAATTTCAAGGTTTCCCAAGCTTCCCAAACGGGTTATGTGGGATATGCTGGCCACCAAGGCCGGAGACCGGGATTACCTGCGCAGCCGGAGAGCCCGCATTCTAAAATATCTGGAAGGAACCTGCCGTTCTGTGGAGAAGGTGAAGGCATATTTAAACGAGTCGGGGATGGAGGAAGAGGCGGAAACCATTCTCGATGACATCCGAAGCTTTGAACATATTGGCCTTAACGTGAAAAAGAGCGGGGATACTTACGGAATTATGGATGAAATAACAGGACTTGAGCTGCCTTGTACAGACAAGGGATCAATTCCCGTAAAATCAGAGGTATCCATATGCAAGGATTACTTAAGAACTCATCTGACCCACGTAGATCATAAATATCTGGTGCTTCTGGACTTAGGCTATGACGGCAATTCAGACCGGGACTACGAAATACAGACAGCCCAGCTTTTAACGGCAGAGCTGGATTTTCAGGGAGCCAGGCTGGGGGATACCAGGAAGCCGGATGTCTGTGTCTATTATGGAAAAGACGGGTTGATTATTGACAATAAGGCTTATGGAAAGGGATATTCCCTTCCCATCAAGCAGGCCGATGAGATGTACCGCTACATAGAAGAAAACAAAGAACGCAATGAAATGCTCAATCCGAACAAGTGGTGGGAGATTTTTGAGGAGTCAGTGACCCGTTATCACTTTGCCTTTATCTCCGGCGCATTTACAGGAGGATTTAAGGACAGACTGAACAATATTTCCATGCGTTCCGGAATCTGTGGAGCAGTCATCAATTCCATGAACCTTCTTTTAATGGCAGAGGAGCTGAAATCCGGGCGTTTGGACTATGAAGAATGCTTTGCCCTGTTTGACTGCAATGACGAAATTACATTTGACAGTCCATAAAAAAATGAGATAAACCCAAAATCCAGGGCTTATCTCATTTTCATTTTACTGGGAAGTGACCAGATTATCTAAGGATTTAAACTGATATCCCATTTCTTCCCATTTAGTCAGGAGCTCATCAAGCACTTGGGCATTGGTGCTGGAGGTGCTGTGAAGGAGCACAATGGCTCCGGGATGGATTCTTCCGATCAGCTTTTTAAAGGCATCCTCCTTTGACGGCTGTTTATCCACGTACCAGTCTACATAAGCAAGGCTCCAGAAAAAGGTTTTATATCCCATATCCTTTGCCATCTGCAAATTGGTTTCACTGTATTTTCCCTGAGGAGGGCGGTAGTATTTCTTCATTGGCTGTCCTGTGGTCTGTTCAAACAGGCTTTCCAAATCCTTCAATTCCTTTTCAAAGGTTTCCTTTGAAGAAATCTTGGACATATCCGGGTGATGGAAGGTGTGGTTGCCTACGATGTGGCCCTCGTCAACCATCCGCTTGATCAGTTCCGGGGAGGTTTCTATGTAATTTCCTACCACGAAAAAGGCTGCGGTGGCATTGTGCTTTTTCAGTGCATCCAGAATGGGGGCAGTGTTTCCGTTTTCATATCCTGCATCAAAGGTCAGATAGAGAACTTTATCAGTCGTTTTTGCAGCATAGAAGGCATCGAACTGCCGTAAATAGTCCATGGTCGCATTTGCCACAGGCGGCTGTCCCTCCTGCTGGAAGCTCAATCCCCAGCTTCCCTCTGCAGCCGTTTCTACGGCCTTGTAATGTCCGGTTATCATAGCAGTGAGATGGCCGGCCAGAAAAGCGCAGAGAAAGAGAAGAAATACTTTAATCCCATATTTTCCTGTATCAGGGGAGACAGACAAGTTTCTGATCTTTTCTGCAAATTTGAATTTTTGCAAAAATTTCATATTTTTGACTCCGTTATATCATTTGTTTCAACATATGAGTCTTGTGTCTGTCCCTATTCAAAAAGGTTATGATTCCCTGATGGTAGTTCCTGCCTGCCCTTCCAGACTGGCCTTTGCCTTTTCTAAAGAAGTAATAATAGCCTTCCGGTCTCTGCCATAGAGAAGAAAGTCTGCGGCTGCTTCAATTTTTGGAAGCATGGAGGCGAACTCAAACTGTCCGGCTTCTATATAGGCTTTGGCTTCCTCTAAATTCATAGAGCTGATAGCCTGTTCCGACTGTGTTCCAAAGTTTAAGGTGACATTGTCAACGCTGGTGAGGATCATGAGAACATCAGCGTCAATTTCCTTCGCCAAAAGCCCGGCAGCCCGGTCCTTTTCAATAATTGCGCTGGCCCCCTTTAAATTATATCCCTGTTCCATAACGGGAATACCGCCCCCGCCGCAGGCAATGACGATCTGATCTGCATCCATAACCGCCTTTATCACATCAATTTCTACAATAGCCACTGGTTTCGGAGAAGCCACCACCCGCTGAAACCCTTTCCCGGGGATTTCCTCCACATAATTTCCTTTTTCTTCCTCTGCCTTAGCATCCTCTGCCGACATGAGGCGGCCCACCGGTTTCATGGGAGTGTAGAAAGCCTCATCGTAAGGATTTACCATCATCTGAGTCAGAATCGTAGCTACCGGCTTATAAATTCCGCGTTTCATAAGCTCAGTGCGGATACCGTTTTGAAGGTCATAACCAATATAGCCCTGGCTCATAGCAGAGCAGACGGACATAGGAGCAGAAGTATAACCGTCATGAAGTTTTCCAAACTCATTCATAGCCGTATGAATCATGCCCACCTGAGGAGCATTACTATGAGTAATCGCCACTTGCCAGCCGGCTTCAATAAAATCAGCAATCACCTTAGCCGTTTCAGCCACCCTTTTTTTCTGTTCCGGAAGATTAGTCCCCAAAGCCCGATGCCCCAACGCCAAAACAATCCGTCTCTTCGCCATATCAGTCACCTCTCGTATTCGTAGATTTGTGAGTAAAAGTATAAGAATATTATATAATTGAGAGGTAAAAATAGCAATAGGATTTGTGGGAGAGAAGAGATAAGAAAAAATTTAGGTGGATTTAAGGAAATTTAAGTAGATATCTGAGAGGGGGGAGGGTATAATGTTCATACAAGCAATGAGCAGTGCGAACCAGAAAGTGGAAGCTTTTTTTCGTTGTGCTCGCACATAAGAAAAAAAGCTTCCACTTTCTGGTTCATAGGGCGAATGCCCGTGAGCGAGCGAATCCGTAGGATTTGCGAGCTGCACTGCGGACTAGCGGACCGCACAGAAAAATCAGCAAGCGCCCCCCCCCCCGCATTCCGCAATGCACACCCCCCCTCATCCCCAAAGAAAAAGAAAGAAGAACCCCCCCCATGCCCTCCATACTACTACGCCTAATCCTCCCCATATTTTTCCACACCGCCATCACCACCGCCATATACCTGCTTCTCCCCCTGGGCCCTCTGGAGTCCACCGCCCTATCAGCCCTCCTATGCACCCCAGCCCTGGCCTACATCTACACCAAAGACCAAGCCCTCCGCCCCCTGGCACCATCCATCCCCCGGCACCGCCTGCTCCCAATCCCAGCATTCGGCGCCGCCCTATGCCTCCTTTTAAACACCATAATAACCGCCCTGAACCTCCCTCAAAACTCCCCTGCCTACCAGGAAGCTGCCAGGGCCATATACTCCCCGCCCTTCATCCTCCAGCTTTTATCGACAGCCCTCATAATCCCAATAGCAGAGGAATTCATTTTCAGAGGAATGATATTCGCCCCCTTCCGTGACAAATTACCCTTCCTCCCCTCGGCCTGTATCTCAGCCCTAATATTTGCCCTTTACCACGGAAACCTCCCCCAGGGAGTATACGGATTTTTAATAGGAATAGCAGCAGCCTGGCTATACGAGCTTTACAAATCCCTCGCAGCCCCCATCCTGCTCCATATATCCGCCAACCTGCTTTCCATATGCATAACCAATACCGATTTTTTAACCCCATTATTTACCACCCCCACCACCCTCACCCTAACAATCACAGCAATCATTTCCGCAGCCATATCCACAATCTGCGGAATATGGATATACAAGAAAAACACCTTAAAGGAGGACATTTTGTGAAACTGTTATCTGTAGCAATTCCATGCTATAATTCTGAAGCCTATATGAGGAACTGTATTGAATCCCTTCTTCCCGGAGGAGACGAAGTCGAAATCCTAATCGTAAATGACGGTTCTACCAAGGACAGAACTGGAGAAATTGCAGATGAATACGAATGTAACTACCCAGGCATCTGCCGTGCCATCCACCAGGAAAACGGCGGCCACGGCGAAGCTGTCAATGCAGGCTTAAGAAATGCCCAGGGAATTTATTTTAAAGTAGTAGACAGTGATGACTGGGTAGACGAATCCGCCTACCGGGAAATACTTAACACCTTAAGAACCTTTGTATACGGAGAACAGACCCTGGATATGCTGATCAGCAACTTCGTATATGAAAAACAAGGCGCAAAACGAAAAAAAGTCATGAACTACAAGACAGCCCTCCCCGAAGGCCAGATATTCACCTGGGATGACGTAAAAGTATTCATGATGGGACAATACATCCTCATGCATTCCGTCATTTACCGTACCGGCCTATTAAAACAATGCAACCTGGAACTCCCCAAGCATACTTTTTATGTGGACAACATTTTCGTTTACCAGCCTCTGCCTCACGTAAAAACCATGTACTACTTAAATGTAAATTTCTACCGCTACTACATCGGAAGAGAAGACCAGTCGGTCAATGAAAGCATTATGATCGGCCGCATCGACCAGCAGATCAGGGTAACAAAGCTGATGCTTGGCTACTACGATGTCACAAAGGTCAAACAGCGCAAGCTGCGCCACTATATGGTCCGTTATCTGGAAATCATGATGACCATTTCCTCCATTCTGGCTATCAAGTCGGAAAGCGAAGAAAATATGGAGAAGAAAGCAGAGCTTTGGCAGCAGCTCAGAAAACAGAACTTAAAGCTGTATTTGCGGCTCAGATGGGGCTTTATGGGACAGGGAGTAAACCTGCCCGGCAAGAGCGGACGCCATTTCCCCATTGCAATCTATAAAATGACCCAAAGATTTTTCGGTTTCAATTAAACAAAAACAAGACTGCTGCAAAGAGAATATTTCTCTCGCAGCAGTCCCATTTTTTATCACCCAATAGCTTTTTCAGAAACCTCGCTCCTTCCCGGTACATAAGAACCGGAATATACAAACTGATACATAATACTGGCCATAACCAAAGCCCCAAGCCCGTCAAATGCGGAATGCTGTTTTAAGAAAACAGTTGCAAGACATATGGAAACCATCAGCAGGAAAGATCCAATCTGAATCAGCCTGTATTGCCTCAATTTCTCACTATGGCTGACTGCAATATGAATACAGATGGAATTATAAACATGAATGCTTGGGAATACATTGGTGCAGGTATCCTTGCTGTAAAGGAAAGAAACAACATAAGAAAAAACATTCTTACCCGGATCAATGACCGGCCTGAAATCCGTTCCGTTAGGAAATACGGTACAGACCATCAAGCTAATCGTCATACCCGTAAACAGCATGGTGCACAGCTTATAATAATCTTTTACATCGGCAAAGAAAAAATAAAGAATGGCAGCCGATACATAAAAAAACCATAACAAATACGGAACAATAAAATACTCATTAAAAGGAATATAATCGTCAATGGCAACGTGCATGATATGGTAATGATTGGTCACCTTTTTTTCCAGGTAAAGGAACCATGGGAGGTAAATAAAGGCATAGCTTAAAACCCAGGCGTGTCTGTACCTGTAAAACAGATTTTTCATAAGAGTTACCCTTCTCCATTTTGCTGGTTGAAATAATGTTTAGCAGCTTTGATGGATTATATCACACTCATTTTGCCACTACAAGGGTATTTAAAAAATGTTAATATTTTATTTAGGAAACCTTAACTGGTTTTAATAACGCCGCAGGCAATTTTCTCTCCGGAGTTTCCAGAAGGTTGTGTAGTGAAATTATCCACCATGCGGTGAACCACAACAGATTTTCCCATAATGTCCTCAATAAAGAACCGTTTATCATAGAAAGCCATCCAGGCATAGCCCTGATTGCCGAAAAGGGGAGGGAAGTCCCCGGCGTGATATGGATGGGGAAGATGTCTGGGATTGAAATGCTCGCCTGTGTTGGCAAAATTCTGGCTGCAGTCGCCGTATTCATGGATATGGAACCCATAAAAATCGCTTGAGCCGGGGATGTTGACATTGGGAAGGTTGAAAAATTCCGCTTCAACCAGGATTCCTCCGTAAGGGGTGGAATAAAATCTTACCATCCCGCTGATATCGGGAAAATCCGTCCCGCCAGTTACCCAGGCCATAGCCTGCGGAGTCTGGTTGGTTAAAATATGTTTAAAATTCATTCCTGGCGTAATTTGCTGAGCTTGCATGTCTGATACCTCCTTACAATCTGCATTGAGATTTTATGTTCCTATTTTATGGCTCCATCATGCAGTTTATGAAAAGTATAATCTTTTTATAAAGTAGTTGATAGCAGGCCAAACTTTGTGTATAGTATAGCTTATAAGAAGCTGCTTTTCAGCTTCTCATAAAAGGCGCTGCCTTTGGCGCCGTCCATCCGATTATGAAAATTTATTTTCATGATATAGCTTATGAGAGCTTAGAGCACCGAGAACCTGGCAGGAAGAAAGGCAGAAGAGCAGAATGGAACGAAAGAATGAAGAAGGACTGACAGAAAAAGAATTTCTTGCGCAGTATCGCCCGGGAAATTATGAACGTCCGTCAGTGACAGTTGACATGCTGATTTTTGCGGTGGATCAGGAAGAAACGGAAGCAGAAGCGGAGATTCTGCTTATCAGACGGAAGAACCATCCCTGTATCGGACAGTGGGCAATTCCCGGAGGTTTTGTGGAAATGTCGGAATCCTTGGAAGAGGCAGCAGCAAGAGAGCTTGAAGAGGAAACCGGATTAAAACATATCTTTATGGAGCAGCTTTATACCTGGGGAAGCGTAAAGCGGGACCCAAGGACCAGAGTGATATCCGTGTCTTACATGGCTGCAGTTCCAAAAGACAGCCTGATTCCAAAGGCCGGAGATGACGCAGAAGATGCCTGCTGGTTCCAGGTAAAGAAAAAAAAGCTGTCTGATTTAGGAAACGGGGCTACTTACGGACTTACCATTGAAAGTGAAGAGAAACATATATTTATGAGTTACCGGATCACGGAAACCTATGAACGCCGGGGAATGATGTGGGAAAGAGAGACAGAGGCAGAGCTTTTGCCGGCCATCGATATTCTAGATCAGGAAAAGCTGGCCTTTGATCATGCTGAAATTTTAAGTATGGCTATGGACAGGCTGGAAGAAATAGAAAAAGAATATGTAGAATAGATTTTTTGAAAGTGCATGCCTGGGCAGGGGATGCACTTTTTTGTAAGAAAATTTTAATCGGAAAATCAGAGGATTTGTGATATACTATTGTCAGAAATTACCTATATAATGAAAATGCACAGGAGATTACAGGATATGATAAAAAAATCACGCAGATTATGGAGCCTGGCAATCAGTTTCAGCCTTCTTGCAGTTATCCCTTCTTATGGAAACGTTCCCATCGTTCCTGCCTTCCCGGGAAGCAGCAGCGGGACAGAAAACGTCAGCGGACCTTCGGCAGGACAATCCCA
Source organism: Hungatella sp. UBA4396 (assembly GCA_002389905.1). Taxonomy (GTDB): domain Bacteria; phylum Bacillota; class Clostridia; order Lachnospirales; family Lachnospiraceae; genus Lacrimispora. Next base: position 48,159 of record DGRE01000023.1, read on the forward strand.
GGCAGGCCCTGGAATAACCCTTCCGGCAGCAGAAAATAACCAGACATCCCAGACATCAGAAGCCAAAAACATAGCCCAGCCGGAGATCCAGTCCGAGGGCGCAGTTCTTATGGATGCCGCCACGGGAACCATTCTGTACTCCCAAAACGGAGAAACAAAGTATTATCCCGCCAGTATTACAAAAATCATGACAGCTCTTTTGGTTGCAGAGAAAAGCAGCCTGTCCGATACAGTGACATTTTCAAAGTCAGCCACCACAAACCTGGAATCAGGAGCTGTAACCCTGGGCCTTGTGGAAGGGGACAAGCTGACCGTGGAACAGAGCCTTTACGGCCTGATGCTGAAATCAGCCAATGAAGTTGCCAATGGCCTGGCAGAGCACATTTCAGGAAGTGTCAGCAACTTTTCAGCCCTGATGAATGCAAGGGCAAAGGAGCTGGGCTGTACCAGCACCAATTTTGCCAATCCCAATGGGTTAAACAATTCCAGCCATCAGACTACGGCCCGGGACATGGCTTTGATTGCCAGGGCTGCCTTTCAAAACGATACCGTAAGAAAGGTGACCTCGACGTTAACCTATCAGATCCCCGCCACGAAAAACGCCAAGGCCAGAACCATTTCCATGGGGCATAAGATGCTTTATTCCGGGGATTCCAGATTTTATCCAGGTGTGATGGGCGGAAAGACCGGCTATACATCCCTGGCAGGAAACACCTTAATCACCTGCGCGGAGAAAAACGGCGTGCGCCTGATTGCGGTTATTATGAAAAGCAAATCGACCCACTATGCAGATACAAAGGCTCTTTTTGATTACGGATTTGCCTTAAAATCATCAGGGGAGGTAACCTCCCAGGCTTCCCAAAATTCCCAGACTCCGGCTGCGGGCTGGGTGCAGACCGGATCAAAATGGTATTACATAAAGCAAAATGGAGCAAAGGCCGCCAATGAATGGCAGAAAATAGACGGAGTGGACTATTGGTTTGATTCTGATTCTTTTATGGCTACCGGCTGGAGAGAGCTTACAGGAGGAACCTGGTATTACCTCCGCAGCAGCGGGGCCAGGGCGCTGAATACCTGGGTGGAAAGCAGCGGGAAATGGTATTACTTAGGTGGAGACGGAGTCATGCTTAAAAACACCGTTACTCCTGACGGCTACCGTCTGGATTCCTCCGGTGCGTGGGCAAGTTGAAATTTGCCCTGCAATACCCCATAGCCGGTATTGCATATTAGCCGAAAATGGATTATAATCTGGTCAGGAAGGAGAAATAAATTAATGAGAAGACATATTTTTAATGCAGTTTTTTACTCACTCTGTTTTGGCATACTTTTTTTTGCTATGTACCGCCTTGCATTTATGGTGCCGCCTTCCCGCGGCATTCCGGGATACCGGCAATATCAATTGGGAGTTATGGCCATAAGTGCCGGAGTAGGGCTTATGGTAGTCGTGCCTAATCTTATTATTGAATATTTAATCGGAGGCTGGGCTTCCCGGTTATAATTTATTGATGCAGAAAAAACACGGCCTTTTTATCAAGCGGGCAAGTCAAATACTTTGGTGTGGAGGAGAGCCTATAAGGGCTCTTTTTCTCATGTAATAGGAAAGTTCTCCTG
>DGRE01000021.1 GCA_002389905.1 Hungatella sp. UBA4396
TTTTTTGTCCGTGATACAAAAAGAAGTGAGTGGCATGGTCAGCCATTCACTCCTTTTTTATGATAAAATTTCATTTACCAGCGTTATGCCATCATCTTATCCACCATGGCCATCACTGCATCTCCAAGAGCCGCAGACTTTTTATCTGCATCTTCCATGGAATCTCCCTTAATGCCATAGTAAAATTTAATTTTCGGCTCTGTTCCCGAAGGTCTGACACACAGCCATGCGCCATCAGACAGGTCATAGTAAAGCACGTCAGCCTGAGGAAGTCCGGTTGGAGCAACTGCTCCGGTGCTCATATCCTTTACTGTATCCAGCTTATAATCCCTGGCGGAAAGCACCTTATATTCGCCTGCCTCCAGCGGAGTATCATTTCTCATAGTCTCCATGATCTCCTTGATCTTCTGCTGGCCCTCGATGCCCTTTAAGCCAATGGACTTCACTGCATCTTTATAATAACCGTATTTCTCATACATAGCGACCATGGCATCCCATAAGGTCATGCCCTTTGTCTTATAATAAGCAGCCGCCTCACAAAGAGCCACTGTTGCGGAAATGGCATCCTTATCACGTGCATAGGTTCCGATGAGGCAGCCGTAGCTTTCCTCCAAGCCGAACATATAGGTTCCCTGTCCGGTGGCCTCTGCCTTTAAAATCTGCTGGCCTATGTATTTGAATCCGGTCAATACTTCGATAAGCTCACAGCCGTAAGCCTTTGCAACTGCATCTACCAGATTGGTGGTTACGATGGATTTAATAACTTGTCCATCCTCTGGAATTTCTCCGTTTTCCTTTTTCTGGCTCAGCACGTATTCGCAGAGCAGGGAGCCTGACATATTGCCGGTCAATGGGATGTACTGTCCGGATTTCTCATCCTTTACATATACTCCCAGGCGGTCGGCATCCGGGTCTGTTGCCAGAACCAGATCGGCATCCTTTTCCTTTGCCAGTGCAAGACCTAATTCAAATGCCTCCTCTGCCTCAGGATTGGGATAGCTGACCGTGGGGAAGTTTCCGTCAGGCAGCTCCTGCTGAGGAACCACATACACATGGGTAAAGCCGATTTCTTTTAACGCTCTTCTCACTGGAAGGTTGCCTGTACCGTGAAGAGGGGTATAGACCACTTTAATTCCATCCTGCATTTTATCGATCGCATCCTGGTTTACTACCTGAGCCTTTACATTGGCAATGTATTTATCATCAATTTCCGCTCCGATGATCTCATACTTTCCTGCTGCCTTTGCCTCTTCTGCACTCATAGTCTTAACTGTGGAAATATCGGAAATCGCCATAACCTCAGCCGTCACTCCCTTGTCATGAGGCGGAGTGAACTGAGCGCCATCCTCCCAGTATACCTTATATCCGTTGTATTCCGGCGGATTGTGGCTGGCTGTAATGTTAATGCCTGCAATACAGCCCAGCTCTCTCACCGCAAAGGAAAGCTCCGGAGTAGGTCTCAGGGATTCAAATTTATATGCCTTGATTCCGTTGGCAGCCAGTGTTAAGGCAGCTTCTTCTGCAAACTCCGGTGACATACGCCTGGAGTCGAAGGCAATGGCTACGCCTTTATCTGCGCCGCCCTGTTTGATAATATAGTTAGCAAGACCCTGAGTCGCTTTTCTCACCATATAAATATTCATACGGTTGATTCCTGCCCCGATTACTCCCCTTAAGCCGGCGGTGCCAAATTCCAGGTCCTGATAAAAACGTTCCTTGATCTCATTATCATCGCCTGAAATGGCACGGAGCTCCTCTTTGGTTGCCTCGTCAAAATACGGATTGGAAAGCCATTCTTCGTAGATATTCCTGTACTCTTTCATAATCAAAATACTCCCTTCTCTCCACTTTTGTTAATGTATATTATAAAGCAAAATACGGTAAAAAGGAAGTGCATTTCCATTATTTTATTCTTGACAGGAAAAGATTCCGCATGGGCTGCTGGACCTCTAAATCCTTCAGTTTTTCAATGTTCCGGGCCGGTATCCAGGCCTTATTGGCGTTGTAATAGAAGTTGATCTGCTTCCAATATTTTTCGGGATATAAAAACAGGTAATAAAGGCAGGTCCTGTCTCCCTCCGTAAGAGGAAGAACCCTGGCATAAGTCTCCAGCATGGACATGCCAAGCTTTAAATTCCAGTCATGCTTTTCCATGGCCTTGCGCATAAAGTGGTACAAATCCTCCATCTGGATTCCCCGGTGCATACGGTTAAACTCCACGATAGCCACATCCCGGGCACACATAAGGACATGGTGCTGATTTAAGTCACCATGGCATAAATACCCCTCTACTTCCCCGCATTGCTGGCAGAACAGCCTCATTCCCTTGCAGGCTTCTGCAGCCTGTTCAAAAAATATGTCATAGTTTCCCATTACACATAATTCAAACTCAGACTTTTTCCTTTTATTCCTGATAAAAGTCCGGGCACGGGCCAGTTCCCTGTTATGGCGTTCCATTTCCTCAGAAGGAAGCTGCACCAGAATGGAGCCTAAGTTCCACTCCTCTTTGAATTCGATCTGACGCAGCATTTTATGTAAAAAAGCAATTTTCTCTATGGCGCACAGCACTTCCTTGCTGTCCTTTAAATTGCATTCCCGGTCCGCATACCAGTCTTTTACAATCCAACGGGTTCCATCATCGGCACTGGAGAGGAGTTCTCCTTCCTTATTCCTGACATAGCGATCCACGTTTAAACGGCCGTTCTCTTTCATTTGTGAAAATACCTGATCTTCAAATTCCAGGCGTCTTAAAGTGCCTTTATATTCCCGAAGCAGCTTAAGCCCCTGATTGGTCTCACACAGCCAGGCGCCCCGGCCGCGCTTCACATCCAGAATTTCAAGCTCATACTGCGAAAGCACCTCTGTGTATTTTTCGTTCACAACCACCCCTCCAACTCTTAGCTCATCAGCTACTTCTAGGGTATGAAGGGGCAGAAAAAAATATGCGTTGCAGTTCAGACATGCAGAAAGATTTGTACGATTTTACAGCTTTTTTGCCAGCTCCATCAGATATTCCCTGTCATTGCATTCCGGGCATGTTAAAACCGCTTCAAACAGGCTGTTTAACAGGGCTCCCAGCTCAGGTCCGGGCTTTCTTCCTGCTACAATCAGCTCCCGTCCGCTCACCGCCAAATCCTTTAAACGAATGCAGTCCCCGGCCCTTCTGATCTCCTCAGAATACTGCCTTACTTCCCTTAACTGCTCCCTGTATTCCTCCCTGCAAAAGACCTCTTGAAAGCAGAGAAGATCATCAAAAAGCTCATCACTCAAACTGCTCATCACCTTGCGGATGGCAGGCTTATGAGCCGGGATTGGGTTTTTCCACAAGCTGACCAGGGTTCTTACCCCTTCAATGGTCTCGTTGTCCAGCTTTAAATCCCGCAGGATGGCAACGGCATCCCCGGAATCCTCCATTCTTAAAAAACCGGCCCAGCGCATGTGCTTTCTGGGCGGCAAAAGCCGGACAGATCCTGCCTCTGCCTGACTCTTTCCCGCCTGCTCAAACCGCTCTGAGATAAAGTGCCCTATGCCGTTTTCATATACAGCCTTTATGCGCTCCGGGTGAGCGGAAAGGAGAAGCTTGGTAAGCTCCACCTGTATCCGTTCCTTGCTGACCTTTGCCAGATTGGGGGCAATGACTGAAATGGCCTGCTCCGTCTCCCCTTCCATATCAAAACCAAGCTGGGCGCAAAAACGGACAGCCCTTAAAATACGCAGGGCATCCTCTGTAAACCGGTCCATGGCATTTCCAACACAGCGGACAATCCCCCGCTCTAAGTCCTTTCGTCCGTCAAAGGCATCTACCAGCCCTTCCCGGCTGCTGTAGGCCATGGCATTGATGGTGAAATCCCTGCGTTTTAAATCCTCCAGCAGATTTCCCGTAAATTCCACGGACTTAGGGTGGCGTCCATCCTCATATTCTCCGTCAATGCGGTAGGTGGTCACCTCATATCCCATGCGGTCAATCAGCACCGTAACCGTTCCATGCTGGATTCCCGTATCCACTGTCCTTGGAAAGATTTCTTTTACCTGTTCCGGCTTTGCTGAGGTGGTGATATCCCAGTCCTCCGGCTCACGGCCCAGCAGACTGTCCCTGACGCATCCGCCCACCACATAAGCTTCAAATCCATGGGTATTCAGTTGTTCCATGATCTTTTCTGCTGCTTCTGGAATCTGAATTTTCACCACATTCTACCTCCTGGCTTTTCCGTTTCTCAAATATTAATATGCTCTGCCCCAGTAAACCATTTTTGTGGCAGGCTTGCCGCAGCATACGCATGTATCGGCCAGCTTTTCCTGCTTAAATGGCATACAGCGGGAGGTTGCTCCTGTCAGTTCCTTAATTTCGTCCTCACACTCCTGGCAGCCGCACCACATTGCCTTTATAAAGCCAGGCTTTTCTTCCACTGTCTTGATAAAGGATTCTCTGTCAACAGCCTCATAGGTGTGTTCTTCCCTGTGAAGACGGGCACGCTCCAGCATATCCTTTTGAATGGTGTCAAGAAGCTCTCCCACCTTATCATTGATCTCATCCAGTGAAACAGTGATTTTTTCATGGGTATCACGGCGCACCAGCACTGCCTGGTTTTCCTCAATATCCCTTGGCCCGATTTCCACACGAACCGGAATTCCGCGCATTTCACACTCACTGAATTTCCAGCCGGGGCTCTTATCGGAATCGTCTACTTTTACCTTATAATTGGAAAGAACTTCTTTTAATTCAAATGCTTTGTCAAGAACGCCTTCCTTTTTCTGCTGAACCGGCACAATGATAACCTGAACAGGTGCGATTCTTGGAGGAAGCACAAGGCCGCTGTCATCTCCGTGAACCATAATGATGGCGCCGATCAGTCTGGTGGTCATGCCCCATGAGGTCTGATGCACGTACTGAAGCTTATTTTCTTTATCGGAATACTGGATTTCAAATGCCTTTGCAAAGCCGTCCCCAAAGTTATGGCTGGTTCCTGACTGCAATGCCTTGCCGTCATGCATGAGAGCTTCAATGGTATAGGTAGCCTCTGCTCCTGCAAATTTTTCCTTGTCGGTTTTCTGTCCCCGTACAACAGGCATTGCCAGAATCTCTTCGCAGAAATCAGCGTATACGTTAAGCATCTGCTCGGTCCTCTCCTGAGCTTCCTCGGCAGTTGCATGGGCTGTATGGCCTTCCTGCCATAAGAACTCTCTGGAACGTAAAAACGGTCTGGTAGTCTTTTCCCAACGCACAACAGAACACCACTGGTTATAATTTTTCGGAAGATCCCGGTAGGACTGGATATTCCTGGAATAGTAATCACAGAATAAAGTTTCAGAAGTAGGTCTGACGCAAAGTCTTTCCTGTAACGGCTCTAAACCGCCATGGGTCACCCAGGCAACCTCCGGCGCAAATCCTTCAACGTGGTCTTTTTCCTTTTCAAGCAGACTTTCAGGAATGAACATGGGCATGTAAACATTTTCAACCCCTGTTTCCTTAAACCTTCTGTCAAGCTCGCCCTGAATATTTTCCCAAATGGCATAACCGGCCGGCTTAATAGCCATACAGCCCTTTACGCTGGTGTAATCGATTAATTCTGCTTTTTTTACCACATCTGTGTACCACTGTGCAAAATCCACCTCCATGGATGTGATGGCTTCTACTAATTTTTTGTCCTTTGACATGACAATTCTCCTCTCTTTTTTCTGAAATCAAAAAAGCCATCCGTTCCCAATAAAAGGGACCGAACAGCTCGGCGGTGCCACCCAATTTAGCCATGGAAATTCCATGACTCACTTTGCATCCCTTAACGCAGGACTTACGCCGCAGTTTGCTGCGGGACTCCGAGGCAGGTTGGGTCATGAGGGGTATAAAGACCTTTCAGCATACGGCCTTCTCTCTGGGATACATCATCACTTACTAGTCCTCTTCAACGTCATTTTACCGGTATGATAATTGTGACTGTATGGTTGATTCTACGTTATTTGCATATATTTGTCAAGGGTATGCCGTGCAGAAATGTTCGCGGAACTTGTGCGTATGAGCTCGCTCATAAAGCACAAGTTATGCGAATATTTCTATAGGGCGGAACGCCCTCATGAATAATTTGGCAGCCCTATCGCCAAATTATTCATGACACGGCTAAATGCTATATCACCTGTTCATTCTTTTCTTTTCCCTGGCCAGTATTTCAGAGCAGTCTGCCACAGAAATCCCCAATGTTTTTAACAGCATATCTTTTTCCAGAGTAGGAGAATAATAAAATCCCTGCTGGTAATTACAGCCTGCTTCCGTCAGTATCTTAACCTGGTTTTCTGTCTCCACACCTTCGGCAATAACGGTGATATCAAGCTCTCTGGCCATCCGCACCAGTCCCTCAATAACGGACCGCGACCTGGGATTTGTCTCCAGCTGCCATACAAACAGACGTTCCAGTTTTAAGGTGTCCACAGGAAACTCTAAAATAGAAGAAACTCCGGAATGGCCGGAGCCGAATTCATTGAGAATCATCTCCACACCCATTTCCTGCAACTGCTGGAGAATGATGTTGATATTTAAAGAAGACATGGTCAGAACTCCTTCCTTAAGCTCCAGAGCCAGTTTTCCCTTTGGTATCCCGTAGGTATCCAGCATACACTTTACCTGGTCCAGCAAATCTTCCTGCAAAAACAGGACAGGAGAAATAGGCAGTGCAATGGATTCAAATTCACATTTCATTTCCATCAGCTCTTTGATACACTGGGCCGCCTTTTCCAGGGCGTAGTATTCAACAGCCCTGATCTGGCCGGAATCCTCGGCAACAGGAAGAAACTCTCCGGCTCCGACCAGCCCCAGGCCCTTAATAAAGATACGCATATAAAGCTCGGCCCGTGAAAACTTTCCAGTATCAAGGTTCAGGGTAGGACGGTAGCGGACTTCTACTTCTCCTTTTTCCAGGGCTGTCTTTAAGTAAAGGGCAATGGCCTGACGCCTTTGGAGCTGCTTTTGTAAATTGCTGTCAAAAACGACTGCCTGGTTGGGGCCTCCCTCTTCTGCTTTTATAACTGCCAGGTCCAGACATTTTAACATCTGGTCCGGAGAAACGGCATGTCCCGGATAGGAACAAATCCCCATCTGAACAGAGCACAGACAGTCTGTCCCGCTGACCTTCCAGACGTGGTCAAACCTTTCTGCAATTTCCTCTGCCAGATCCATGGCCTGCCCCTGGGTGTATTTATCCAGTACGATAATATACTCCACACCTATGTAATGATGGACTTCTTTCCCTGTCAGTTCCCTTAAATATGTGAAAATCTGGTCCAAAAGACTTTCACAGTATTCATAACCAAACATCTGATTCAGCCGCTTAAAATTTTCTATGTAAATCTTCAGCACAGACCCTTTCTCTCCAGAGTCCATAGCCTGGCTTAAATGGGTGAAACAGGCTTCCTGTTTCGGCTTACTTTCTAAAACCGTATGCTCTGCAGCTTGATATTCAACTTCTGTTTCCACAGGCGGAACTATTTTCTTTTGGAACCAGCTCATATGAATTCCCTCCCCTTTATCCGTTTCCCCGGCATGTTCAACAGCCTTTATATTGTAAAATATAACATACCCTATCCCCATAATCAAGACAGGTAATTCTCAAAACCCGGCAGCATCTGCTTAAACTGGGAGGGGCATGTCCCAAAGGTCAATGCCCCATTTCTTTCCCATTATTATAACACGATCCCCCATACAACTCCACAATATCCTCAATAATCAAAAGCCCGATAGGTCCCAGAATAAATCCCAAAAGCCCAAACAACTGAAGCCCCGTATACATAGAAACAAGAGTTTCCAGGGGAGTCAGTCCCACCTTTCCGCCCATAATCTTTGCCTCCATAATTTCCCTCAAAAAGTAGCATATGATGAAAATGGCAATCAAACCGATTCCGCGGACCCAGTTATGGCTTACCAGGGAAAATATGGCCCATGGGATCAAAATAGTTCCCGTTCCAAAAATAGGCAGGGCATCTAAAATCCCGATTGCAATTCCCATCAAAATAAAATATGGATTTCCCATAAGGAATAGTCCCACAGAACAGACAATCATAGTACACATCATAATTGTGCCCTGGGTCTTTAACCAGGCATTTCCAACGGTCATAAGCCGGTTTCCCAGCATGGCATACTCATAGCAGAACATGGAATTATCCCGTCTCACCCGGATGTCATCCATTTCCTGTAAAGACAGCACTGTGGCGATGAACAAAATTACGGTAAACACCGTAACACGGATTATCCATTTCACCATAGTCATGGTATTTACCATGAGAAAAGGCATGGCTCCGTCCTTTATGGCTGTTTCTCCTTTTGAGATCATTTCTCTTACGATATCCACCATATAGCCGTCAGGCAGCTTTAAAATCCCTTCTGCCCAGGAACAATGTCCCATCAGCCACTGATCCAGCCGGGCCAGAATCCCTGGAAGGTTTTCAAGCAAAAGCTGGGCTTCCATGCACAGCTTTCTCCCCCCCACATAGAGCAGGATTCCAAGCACAATCATCAGTATAATAATTTCCACCCCGCCAATAACTGCCAGAGGCAGGGTAATGGTTCTTTTTTTTATGGTAAAACGGCATTTTTGTTCCACCCAAAGAGCAGAGGGGCGGAGGGAAAGTGCAAATACATATGCAATCAAAAAGGGAATCACAAGGGGCAGCAGATATTTAAAGCTGATATATACTGCCCCCGTAACTCCCAATATTAATAATGTTTTCTTCAGTTTCCTGCTGGGCTTCTCCATGGACTCACCTGTTTCTGATTTGTACTTCTTTTGTACATTTTCTAGTATGAGCCGCTATGAAAAAAATATGCGGAATTCTCTTAGTAAAAAATTCCTGTTTTATTTTAACGTCATAGCCTGAAACATCTTAAATCCCTCTCCCTTTGGCTCTGCCTCATAGGTCATTTTCTTTTTTGTAACCGGATGGGAAAATGTCAGACTGCAGGCGAACAGGGCCACATTTCCTCTTACAGAACCCTCTTGAAAATCAGGATTATACTTTCTGTCTCCCCACAGAGGAGTTCTGTGTCCTGCCATCTGCACCCGGATCTGGTGATGGCGTCCGGTCTTTAATTTAATTTCCAGCAGGCTGTATTCCTCCTCCCCATTCTTTCGGCTGTCCACAATCCGGAAGGAAAGTTCGGCAAGTTTTCCATCTTTTATCCCCTTATCCACAATTTCAGAACAATTATTTTTCCCGTCTTTCCACAAATAATCCACGTAGGTTCCTGAGCTTTCCACAGGTTTTCCACAAACAACCGCCGCATATACCTTTTCCATTTCATGGCCTGAAACCTGCCTGCTGAGAACATCCGCGGCCCGTTTTGTCTTTGCATAGACCATAACGCCTCCCACGGGCTTGTCCAGCCTGTGGATAACTCCCACATATGGCGGGGCTGACTTTGGGGATAAGGTGTGGATATGTCTCTTCACCTCACTGACCATGTCAGGCTCAAAAGACTTAGCAGACTGGGATTCCATCCCTGCCGGTTTCTCCACAACCAGTATTTCTTTATCTTCGTATAATATGTTAAGGTTCATATAATAACATTCCTTTCCTGTTTTCAAAAAAACAGTTGCATTTTTTCTCTTGCAAGTGTATAGTATAAAAAAAGACTACACATAGTATTCAATACTACATTATATATTTTCATTGTTTTAAAAGGAGGAACCCCATATGAATGTAAAAGTCAAAGATCCTATCAGCGCACTTACCCACTTTATTGCCATGCTGCTGGCTCTCATCGCCGCCACCCCTCTTCTGATTAAAGCGGCTTCTGCCGGAACCCTTCATTTTTCGGCTTTGGCCATATTTATTTTCAGCATGGTTCTGCTTTACGCAGCCAGTGCCACATATCACACTCTGGATATTTCCCCAAAGGTGAATAAATTGTTGAAAAAGATCGATCACATGATGATTTTCATTCTCATAGCAGGAACCTACACCCCCGTGTGCCTGGTGGTTTTAGGGGACCGTACCGGCTGGGGCCTTTTGGCTCTGGTATGGGGAATTGCAATAACAGGAATTATCATAAAAGCCTGCTTCATCATGTGCCCCAGATGGTTTTCTTCTACCATTTACATCGCCATGGGCTGGGTATGCGTACTGGCATTCAGTAAAATCACAAAGGCCATGCCTCCCGCAGCCTTTCTATGGCTTTTAGCCGGAGGAATTATTTACACCATAGGCGGCGTGATTTACGCCCTAAAGCTTCCTATCTTTCAAAATGGCCGCAGCAAGCTTGGAAACCATGAGATTTTCCACCTCTTCGTCATGGGAGGCAGCTTGTGCCACTATATTCTTATGTACCGCTTTGTGGCATAGAAACCACATAAAGCCGCCGTTCCTTTTACAGCAAAAGGGCGGTGGTTTTTCTCATCCATTGATCAGCTTCAGCTTGTCCTCCCTGGAAAGCCTTTTAATGGTCCATTCCCGGCTCATGGCCTCCTCCTTTGTGGAAAATGCTTCATAATAAGCCAGTTCCACCGGCCTCCGGCCCTTGGTGTACTTGGCCCCTTTTCCCTGGTTGTGAGCCTCCAGACGCTTTTCCAAGTGGTTTGTCCAGCCGCAGTATAAGGTGTTATCTGCGCATTTTAAAATATAAGTGTAATTCACTTTTTCTCTCCTGGTACAGGAAATCCATGCTATGTAAACGGTAATAACGCCTTGCAATCGCGTCACCACCGTCCAGGGTATCCTGTCATCTATTTTAAAGCACCAGCTGGATGCGTTTTGCCGCCGTCCATCCGATTACGAAAACAGCTTATTGATTTTCAACATCTATTTGTTTTCATAATATATTATATAACAGGACATGCCGATATGTGAATAGCAATCTTTATCTTTCCCTGTTTTCAAAAAATCATTCAGGAAAAAGAGCATGGTAAACGCCAGGCAAAAGTTACCTGTTTGCCTGGCATTTTATGAATATGAATAAAAAAATTATGTCTATGACAGTTCTTTTACAAGAATCAGGCGGTCTCCTGGCTTCACGGACTTATCCGTCAGCCCATTGGTCGCCATAACGGTATCAATGGTGGTATGGAACTTCTTGGCAATCTTCCATAAAGAGTCATCAGGCTGGACAATATATCCCACGATTCCCGGAAGTCTTTGCAGATTATTTAAATCCACCGGAGCCTCAGATGCACCGGTGATGACCTGCACAAATACCGGCTGGAGAGCCAGTAAATCCAGAGAAATGGTCGCCTTGACTTCCACATTTCCGCCGCCCAGCATGACAGCACTTAACTGCTCCAGGCCCGGATTTAGCTGGGTGACCGTATCCCCGTTGATTCCGGGGGCTTCAATTAAAAAGTGGAAGGGAATATTCTCCACTGCTGATAAAATAGGCTGGGTGTCGTCAGAGGTCAGATAAAGCAGCCGCACCTCCAGAATACCCTCCACATGGAGTCCGTCTTCCCGGACCTCTGTCTCATCAATTTTTACCGCACCCTCACTGTGGCATATCTGAAGAATCTTTTCCGCCTGTTCCGGGCTGATCTTTTCTGCAACCTTACATTTACTCATATTTTTCATGAGAATTTTGTCAAAACGGGCTTCCCCGGTCTGAAGAGTCAGCTCCCGGTTGGTAGAATACAAGTCGCTTAACAGCTCCATATTTTCTTCTTTATAGAGCTTCATATCCAGCTCTAAAACCGCATCCACATCGATTTCTCTCATTTCCCCGTCTGAATCCGGTTTTGCCTCCACATCTTTATGTATCAGATGGACCATAACGGAAGAAACCATATCCCCGGAAGCCCCCGGAATATCCAGTTCCCCTGAAAATGGAATACTCTGCTCCACCCACTGTATGGGCACACCTTCCCCTTCGCCCTGATAAATGACGAAAACAGGAAGTTCTCCATCCAACATCATTTTTCCATCCATGCACCTGGTGGTCACACCCCGCAGCCTCATTTCACTCCATAGGATGCGGTCAATATTCAGCTTGTTTCCGGACAGAGTAATGGTGTCCTTGATGCGGAACGTATCCTTGTGACGCAGGGCAATGGATGCCACGTCCACATTGCGGCGGAGGCTTTCCACCACCGGTGTGTCTCCTGAGGACACTCCTGTGTCCACATCCACGGCAGCGTCCACATCATATGCGGTTTCCACCTTGACCTGCAAGGTCACAATGGCCTTGACACTCAGCTTTCTGGAGTTAATAAGTCCTGCATTCAAGTCCTCTAAATCCCACTGAAGCTGAACAAAGTCCTTTTCCTCCAGCCCCGGTACATTGACCGGTTCCTCAAAACTAATGCTGCCGGGAAGGGTCTGTAACCCGCCTTCTGCTCCCCGGTACAGGATGATGAATTCCAGCTTGCCCCGGGCCACCACCCGCTCTGCCTGGCTCTTTACAGAATCAATGACGATCTCACCAGAACTTAAAATAATCTGCTCCACATCATCCATGGTGTCCGGCACAATAAAATCATCATCCAGAGTGATCTGTGATGTGGCATATCCTTTCCAACGATTCATATGTATGTTTTTCTTCACCAGCTCCAACATAAAAAAGCACCTGCCTTACCTTCTTTATTCCTTTAAGAAAGTTTATGCAGGTGCATGTTTCAATATACTTTTTTTGTTCGCATTCCGGACATATCCTGTCCTCAGAGCTTTTCTTCTTCATTTTCCCCGGTTTCCAGAGCCTTCTGAAGCTTTAAAATCTGTTCCTCCAGCTCCTTCATCCGCGCCTCCAGTTTCATGTGGGCCTCGGCAGACACCACGCCGGTTCCCTCCTGGGGAATGGGCACTCCGCCAATCTTGATGGGGCGGGCAGGGATTCCCACTGCAGTCACATTGTTTTCAAGAGGCTTTAAAAGCACTGCATTGGCAGCTATGGTACAATTATCTCCTACATCAAAGGAACCCAGTATCTTGGCTCCCGCGCCTACAGTCACATTGCTGCCCAAAGTAGGATGGCGCTTTCCTTTATTTAATCCCACACCTCCCAGGGTCACTCCCTGGTAAATGGTACAGTTGTCTCCCACCACCGCAGTTTCACCGATGACCACACCGCATCCGTGGTCAATGAGTATGCCGTGTCCCATCTGTGCACCGGGATGAATTTCAATCAGCGTAAAAAACCTGGCCAGCTGGGAAATCAGCCTTGCAATAAAAAACAATTTATGCTGGTAAAACCAGTGCGCAAAGCGGTGCCAGATCAGCGCATGAATCCCCTGATAAAGCAAAAGCACTTCAAGGGCATTTCTGGCCGCAGGATCCCTCTCCTTTACTGCCTTCACATCGAGCCATATATCCTTTAATATCATAATGATCTTCTCCTTTTATCCTGACTCCTGTTTGAGTTAGTATATCATATGGCGGAATAAGAAAAAAGGAGAATTTACACAAATCCCCATTTCCTCACAAAAACAGCCGCCCTGCTCCCCCTAAGTGTGCAGAACGGCCGCCCGGCTCAATTTGCCTACTGAAATACCACCGGAAGCTCCGACATCTCTGTTTTGATGACAATAAAGGGATAAGAGGCTTCCGTTCCCACATTTTCTCCCTTTCCCGGCCCTATTAATTCCGTATTCAGAACAATGGAATTATCGGTCAGATACAGTTCATTGACAGCAATGCTGTAACCTCCGCTGGCCTGACGGCCATACCCGGTCACTATGTAAAGATTCTGATCATCGCTGAAGGTCAGCTTAAACGGGGACTGCATTTTCTCCCCAATAATCTGCTTAAGCTCCTGAGGAATATCCCCTTCGGCAACCACTGAAAATTCCAGGTCCCGAACCTTGCCGCCTTTATCCTTGTTAAAAATACAGCCGCTCAGCAAAGCCCCTGTCAGCATCAGAACGGCCAGGCCAAATAAAATCGGCCATTGCTTCATAACCAATCTTTTCATACCACACTCCCAAACTCATTGATTGGTACTATTTATATGGGAATGACAGGGGCTTTATGAGCAGGAATTATGCCTTTTTATGCACAGGAATCCAGATTTCACTTTTGTAATGGTCTGAGTCCATATCTTCCTGGGAATACCATTCCAGCTGGGGGCCGTCAGCCATATCATAGCCGGACAGCGGAAACCATTCTGTAAATATCCTCTTCCATACATTCTGCTGCCCCTCAGGCATCTTGCCTATGCATTCAAATATGGCATATGTGCCGGCCGGTATGATGATTTCCTCCATGTCTTCCGGTATTTCTTTTCCTGATCCGGTTGCAATGTAGTAATCGAATGCCTTTTCTTCCATATTGGCGCATACTCCCATACAGGACAGTTCTTCCCGGTCATTAAATTTCATCATTTCTTCAAACTTGCCCTGACGGCCCACTTCAGACCAGAACTCCGGAATCCGTTTAAAATTCTCTCCGTTTTCCATGGACATTCTTTCCTTAAAGCCTGCCAGACGAAACTCTCCCAATTCTTTTACACAATAATTCATAGCCTCTACTCCTTTAATGGTTATTTCAAATGAGATGCGGGGATAAGCCTTTATCTTCACCCCAGGGGTTCTCACCTCACTGGGATTTACACCGTGTACGGCACAAAATGCCCTGGCAAAGGAAACCGGAGATTCGTAGCCGTACTTCACGGCAACATCAATGACCTTTTCCTCTGTGGTCAAAAGCTCCATAGCAGCCAGAGATAACCGCCTCCTTCTGATGTAGTCCGCCAGGGATACATCCGCCATAAAGGAAAACATCCGCTGGAAATTAAAGCTGGAACAGCAGGCTCGTTTTGCCGCTTCTTCCAGGTGAATTTCTCCGGTGAGATTGTCTTCCACGTAATTCAGCGCCCCGTTCATTTTCTCCAGCCAAACCATCAGGACCTCCCCCATCTGTCTTTGATAACCTCAGTATAGACTGTTTCAGCATGATGTTCGCAACTTTATTTGCACAAAAAAGTGAGGTCAGGACCTTCCTGCAATTTCTCCGTACATTTCCGGCCTGCGGTCCCGGAACAGTCCCCAGTTTCTCCGTTCTGTCAACATCTCATCTAAGTCAAAGGCAGCCAGGATCACCCCTTCTTCCTCCCTGCCCATGGACCGGACTATGGCTCCGGTGCTGTCTGTAATAAAGGAAGAACCGTAAAATTTCAAAGAAGAGCTTTGGTTTCCATTTTCTGTACTGGGAGTGACAGCTTCCTCTCCAATCCGGTTGGCTGCTGCCACCGGAACGATATTAGAAGCAGAATGGCCCTGCATACAGCGCCTCCAGTGTTCCATGCTGTCGCATTCCAATATAGGCTCGCTTCCAATGGCTGTTGGATATAAAATCAGCTCCGCCCCCTTTAAAGCAAGACATCTGGCCGTCTCAGGAAACCACTGGTCCCAGCATATGCCGATTCCTATTTTTCCATATAAGGTGTCAAACACCTGAAAGCCCGTGTCCCCAGGGGTGAAATAAAACTTCTCCTGATAATAATGGTCATCGGGAATATGAGTCTTTCTATATATTCCAATATTACTTCCGTCTGCATCCAGAACTGCCACCGAATTAAACATGGTATTTCCCGACTGCTCATAAAAGCTGATGGGAAGAACTACGGAAAGCTCTTTAGCGATTCCGGCAAAATGCCTTACCGCGTCGTTTTCCTCCGCCGTCTTTGCAAAGGGATAGTATTCGTATCTTCTCTCCTGACAGAAATAAGAGCGTTCAAACAGTTCGGGAAGGAGAATCACATTGGCCCCCTCCCCTGCTGCCTGCCGCACCAGCCGTTCCGCATTTGCAATGTTCTTATTGATATCTTCACAGCACTTCATCTGAACTGCCGCCACTGTTACTTTTCTCACTGAATTTCTCCTTTTGGAATCTGCTGCGTAATGCAGTGAATATTGCCGCCTCCAACAATAATGTCCCTTGCATAGACCGGATAAATGTTCCGCTCCGGGAAACATTCCTTTAATATCCTCACTGCCTCTCCGTCATGCTCATCTCCAAACTGAGGGACAATCACGCCTCCGTTGGATATATAAAAATTCACATAACTGGCAGCCAGACGCTCTCCTGCCTCCCTTTCATCCTCTCCTGCCTCAAAAACAAAGCCGGAAAGCTCTTCTTCCCTGATACAAACCGGATTCTTTGGAATGGGAAGCTTGTGGATTTTAAAATGCCGTCCTGCTGCGTCTGTTTCTTCTTCCAACAGCTTTAAGTCAGCCAGGGACATTTCATACTGAGGATCATTCTCATCGTCGGTCCAGGCCAGCACCACCTCACCGGGACGGATAAATGCACATACATTATCCACATGTTCATTAGTCTCGTCCTGATAAATCCCGTGTTTCAGCCAGATAACCTTTTTTGCTCCCAGATAAGCTTTTAACTGCTCTTCAATCTGAGTCTTGATAAGGGAAGGATTTCTCCCGGGGCTTAACAGACAGGCTTCCGTCACCAGCAAAGTCCCCTCTCCATCAGAATGAATGGAGCCGCCCTCCAGAACAAAGTGTTTGGCATCGTAAACCGGATATCCGAACCGTTCACAGAACCGCCCGGCAACCAGATCATCCTGATCCCATTCCTGATACAATCCGTCTTCGGTTCCGCCCCATGCATTAAACTGCCAGTCAATTCCCCGGACCTCTCCATGACCGTTGACCACAAAGGTGGGACCAACATCCCTGGCCCAGGCATCGTCCGATTCCATTTCCACCACTTCAATGCGCTCAGAAAGCATTTCCCTGGCATTTTCTGCAACATCAGGCTCTGCCAGCATGATCACGGATTCGCTGTCTGCAATGGCCTCTGCAATCTGTACAAATGCCTTTCTGGCTTCCTTTGCCCCAAAGGGCCAGGAACCGGGCCGCTTGGGCCAGATCATGATGCAGCCCCTGTGGGGCTCAAATTCTCCCGGCATATAAAATCCATCATCAGCCGGAAGTCTTTTCAATCTCTCCATTGTCATTCTCCGCCCTTTCTATCCGCCCAGACTCATGTCCGCCTGGAAACCAACTTAAACACTCATTTTCCTCAGCTTCACATTGGGCTAAGACAGCCTGTTCTTAAAATCTTCATACCTAAACTCTTTCATCACCCGGCAGTCCCCAGCCTTGTCCATAACAGCAATGGAAGGCAAGGGCATACCGTTAAAAGTATTGTTTTTCACCATAGAATAAATAGCCATGTCCATAAAATACAGCTTATCTCCCGGCTTTATCTCTCTGTCAAAAGAATAGTCGCCGATCACATCACCAGCCAGACAAGTGCAGGAAGAAAGCCGATAGGTAAAGTTTTTTTCTCCCGGCAAACCGCTGTCCTTTAAGGGAGGCCTGTAGGGCATTTCCAGCACATCAGGCATATGACAGGCGGCGGAAGCATCAAGGATCAGAGTTTTAATCCCGTTTTCCACCACATCCATCACCTCTGTCACCAGATAGCCGGCATTTAAAGCAATGGCCTCTCCCGGTTCTAAGTAGATGTGAAGACCGTATTTCTCCTGGATCCTCTTAATACACTCTTCCAGCAGGCCGATATCATAATCCTCTCTGGTAATATGATGGCCTCCGCCCATATTCAGCCAGGATAAGCCATGTAAATACTTCCCAAACTTCTCCTCCACCGCATCCAGAGTCTTTTTCAAATCATCTGCGTTCTGCTCACATAAAGTATGGAAATGCAGTCCCGAAATATAAGGCAGCCATTCCTCCTTAAAATTAGCAAGAGTCACGCCCAGCCTGGACCCCGGTGCGCATGGATCGTAAATTTCATGACCTTCCTGGGTAGAACACTCCGGATTAATCCGAATTCCCACACTCACCCCATGGAGGCAGTCTTTAAACTTCTCAAACTGAGAAAAGGAGTTAAACACAATATGATCGCAAATCTTAACCAGTTCATGAAAGTCCTCTTCCTTATAGGCCGGCGCAAAGACATGGTTTTCAAGCCCCATCTCCTCCCTGCCAAGGCGGGCTTCATAAAGGCCGCTGGCAGTGGTTCCGTCAAGATATTTTCCAATAAGGGGATACTGGGAAAAACAGGAGAACGCCTTTTGAGCCAGCAAAATGCTGCAGCCCGTATGTTCCCTGACTTCCTTTAAAATTTTTAAATTTTCCTCCAGCCTGCCTTCATCGACCACATAGCAGGGAGTCTTTAATTCCTCAATTTTCATGCTTTATTCCTGTCTCCAAACCTCTACGGTTTCCGGGTCCTCGCATACTACCCATGGAAGACCCCATTTGTTTAAAGCCTCCATATAGGGATCGGGATCAAACTCTTCCACATTGAACACGCCCGGCTTTTTCCAAGCGCCGGTCAGAACCATCATAGTGCCGATCATGGCCGGAACGCCTGTGGTATAAGAAATGGCCTGTGAGCCCACTTCTCTATAGCACTCCTGATGGTCGCACACATTGTAAATGTAAATGGTTTTTTCCTTCCCATCCTTTACTCCCGTAAAAATGCAGCCAATATTGGTCTTTCCCACTGTTCTGGGGCCGAGGGAAGCAGGATCAGGCAACAAAGCCTTTAAAAACTGAATAGGAACGATTTCCTGTCCGTTAAATTCAATTGGAGTGGTAGAAAGCATTCCAACATTTTCCAGACACTTCATGTGGGTTA
This sequence comes from Hungatella sp. UBA4396, assembly GCA_002389905.1. Lineage (GTDB taxonomy): Bacteria > Bacillota > Clostridia > Lachnospirales > Lachnospiraceae > Lacrimispora. The sequence goes on from DGRE01000021.1 coordinate 18,529, forward strand.
AATAGCTCTGTCCAAAAGTCATGAAAAATCGTATTCTCTTCACTCCCGGAATGTTTTTAGCCAGGGACTCGATTTCCTCATGATGCAGGAGATACATGTCCTTTTCTCCTACTTCAGGAAAATCATATCTGGACTTAAACTCTACCGGCTTTGTCTCAACCCATTTTCCATTCTCCCAATAGGAGCCGTTGGCAGATACTTCCCTTAAGTTAATCTCAGGGTTAAAGTTGGTTGCAAAGGGATAGCCGTGATCTCCCCCGTTGCAGTCTAAGATATCAATGGTGTGAATCTCATCAAAATAATGCTTTAACGCATAAGCGGAAAATACGCTGGTCACTCCCGGATCAAAGCCGGTTCCAAGAAGAGCGGTAATCCCTGCCTTTTCAAAGCGCTCCTTATAATCCCACTGCCAGGAATAATCAAAATAAGCAGTAAAGCCCAGCTCCTCACAGCGTTTCTCATAGATCTTTCTCCACTCAGGATCATCGGTATTTTCCGGCTCAAAGTTAGCCGTATCAACGTAATCCACTCCTGTCGCCAGGCAAGCCTCCATAATGGTCAGATCCTGATAAGGAAGGGCCACATTTAAAACTGCATCAGGGTTATACTCCTTAATCAGGGCAACCACCTCATCCACATGGTCTGCATCCACTTTTGCAGTCTCAATCCTGGTCTTTGTTGTTCCTTCCAGCTTACCCTTTAACTCATCACATTTTTCCTTGGTTCTGCTTGCGATACAGATGTCGGTAAACACCTCGCTGTTCTGGCAGCACTTATGAATTGCCACAGAGGCAACACCACCGCATCCGATAATTAATAATCTGCTCATTCTTTTTCCTCCTCTTCCAATAAATCTTCCACATATTTTGGCAGCATAAAAGCTCCTGTGTGAAGATTGGCCGTATAATACCAGGTTTCTATATTTAATTTTTTCCAAGTTTCCGGTTTAAAATCATAAATGGGGTGATACTTTTTTGATGCAAAGCCAAATAGCCAGTAACCTGACGGGCAGGTGGGAATATGGGCCTGATAGACCCGGCTTATGGGGAAGGAACGGTATACCTTCCTGTGCATGCTTCTGCAGGCCATCTCATCCTCATCGTAAAAGGGACTTCCATGCTGGTAGACCATGATTCCATCATCCTTAAGGGCCTTGTAACAGCTTCCGTAAAATTCCTTGGTAAACAGCCCTTCCGTATGCCCAAAGGGGTCTGTGGAATCGTTGATGATCAGGTCATAGGCTTCCTTTTTGTTTCTCAGATACCGAAGCCCGTCATCGTAAAAGACCCGGACCCGCTTGTCCTCAAGTCCCTTTGCCACCTCTGGAAATATATCCCGGCACACATCCACAAACAGCTTATCCGTCTCCACCACGTCAATGGATTCAATGGAAGGATACTGCAAAAGCTCCTTTGCCACGCCTCCGTCTCCCCCGCCGATGATCAGCACATTCTTCACATTGGGATGGACTGCCATGGGGACGTGGGTCACCATTTCATCATAGATAAATTCATCCTTTTCTGAAAAAACAATGTCCCCGTCCAGAGCCACAAATTTTCCAAACTCCTGGGATTCAAACACATCAATCCTTTGATACTCGCTTTCACCGGAAAATAACTGTTTATCAATCCTTACCGAAAGCTTTACATTGGAAGTATGCAATTCAGAAAACCATATCTCCATTTCTTTGCCCTCTCCTTCTTCCTCTTACTTTTTCAACACCATCAGATGCTCCACTGCCGGGTCCTCAGTTCCCTGCATGGAACAGCCCTTTTCCCTGGCATAGACGATGTATTCAACAATTTCCTCCGTAATCATTTCCCCCGGAGCCAGAATGGGAATTCCAGGCGGATAGCACATGACAAACTCCCCGCTGACCTCTCCTGCAGCTTCCCGTACCGGCAAAGATACCTTTTGAGAGTAAAATGCCTCCTGAGGGGAAATGACCACCTTAGGCGCTATGTACTCTCCAGAGAGCATTCCTGCCCTGTCCTTCTTATAAAGCCGCTCAATGTCCGCCAGAGCCCCCACAAGCCGTTCAATGTCCTGAATCCGGTCCCCAATGGAAATATAGGCCAGAATGTTGCAGATATCCCCAAACTCGATCTGAATGTCATATTCATCCCGAAGGAGGTCATAAACCTCAATTCCCGCAAGGCCATTTCCCAGGGTGTAGACCGAAAGCTTTGTCACATCGTAATCAAAAATACTGGTTCCGTTGATCAAATCCCTTCCATAGGCATAGTATCCTCCGATGGAATTGATCTCCCCTCTGGCATATTCGGCCATTTCCGTCACCCTGGCAAAGGATTCCTCTCCCCTCAGGGCCAGATTCCTTCTGGATATATCCAGGCTTGATAACAGAAGATAAGAAGCGCTGGTAGTCTGGGTCAGGTTGATGATCTGGCGCACATAGTCCCCGTTTACCCCTTTATTTAAAAGGAGCAGAGAGCTTTGGGTCAGGCTTCCCCCTGACTTGTGCATGGAAATAGCCGCCATATCTGCTCCGGCTTCCATAGCAGAAACCGGAAGGTCTTTCCCGAAATAAAGGTGGGTTCCATGGGCCTCATCTGCCAGAACCTTCATCCCATGGGCATGTGCCAGCCGTACAATGGACCGGATATCAGAGCATATCCCGTAATAGGTAGGATTGTTGACAAATACAGCCACTGCATCAGGATTATCCTCAATGGCCTTTTCCACCTGGCTGATTTCCATTCCCAGGGAAATGCCCAGCATGCTGTTCACCTCCGGATTTACATAAACGGGAACCGCACCACATAAGACAAGGGCATTGATGGCACTTTTATGGACATTTCTGGGGAGTATGATCTTATCCCCTGCCTTGCATACCGATAAAATCATGCTCTGAACCGCCGACGTGGTCCCTCCCACCATCAAAAATGCATCAGCCGCACCAAACGCCTGAGCCGCCAGCTGTTCCGCATCCCTGATAACGGAAACCGGGTGGCATAAGTTGTCAAGGGGCTTCATGGAGTTTACATCAAGTCCTACACACCGCTCCCCTAAAAGCTGGGCCAGTTCAGGATTTCCTCTCCCCCGCTTGTGCCCCGGCACATCAAAGGGAACCACTCTCTTTTTCCGGAATATTTCAAGAGCCTCATAAATGGGTGCCCTCTTTTGGTCTTCTCTGTTCATATGGCCTTCTACTTCTCCTTATCCTAAGATTATCCCTTCCCACATGCATATGGATCGGGGAATCATTTTTTCCAATCAAAAAGGCAGGTGACATCACATCACCTGCCTGTAATTTCATGAATTAAATAACTACAAGGGCACTTTTCCCCTATTTCTTCATGACAATTATCATTTCCGTCTACATAGCAAATATATCGTCCCTGCTATTATTGATCGTTTCACAAGATGATGTGCAATTGCACTGATTATTAAGTAATCAACTTATAAAATTTGAGCTTCTAACTCAATCAATAATGTGGTTTCCCACGCTCGGCAGCCGACCCGCCTGTCCGTCTGGGCTTAACTTCTCACGAAGTGGTCGATATTTGCATGAAAACGATAATGTCTCTTCATACTGGGGTAAAGAATAACACAATCTGCAGATAAATGTCAACAGATTTTTTTATAAAAAACAATTTTTTTGAAGCTTTATTCCGTTTTTCAGTCCCGCTGCTGTCTTGCAGGAGGGTATCTGGTTTACAGCAGAACAGCCGCCCCAAAAGCGGCGGCTGTTCATTTTTATTCTGTTAATTCCTTTTGCTGCACATCTGCAGCCGATGCTGGTATTTCTCTTTGGTGGCAAGGCCCCCCCGGATATGGCGTTCTGACTTGTTAATGTCGAGAATCACTCTGGCTCTTGCTGCCAGGGAGGGATTAATATGCTCCAGGCGGTCTGTTACATCTTTATGTACCGTGGATTTAGATATCCCAAACTTTTTTGCCGTCTGTCTCACGGTCGCATGGTAGTCTATGATGTAATTGGCGATAGCTACCGCCCGCTCTTCAATATATTCCTTCAAGAAAATCCCCCTGCTAGGACGTTTTTACCATCATATGCAAAGGACTTTTAAGTTAGTACCAAATCGGGCCACATTAACATGCCGCTTTGAAACAAAAGTTTTTATGCTCATTTTTATACCTGTCCGATGAATAATTTTCCGGCACCAGTATCCGCGGTTCCTTGCTTTCCGTCAATATTTTCCGGAAAAGTCCCCACTCCCACAATGGCAGGAATACCAAGATTCTTAGCCAGTATGGCCATATGGGAACAGGAAGAACCCTTGGCCGTTACCACAGCTTTTAATCTGGCTTTTCCCATTTCTGCAATTTCACTTGGAAAAAGCTCACTTGTGCATAAGATGACCTAGCCATCCCAATCCCAGGATACCGGAAGCTCATGTGGTTTTTCAGCCTGATGATCATTAAAGGAATATGCTTGTACAGGTAATGATGAAGATCCTGGTCATCTGACAGGTCTATACCGAATTCCTCAGATATGCGGATAAACATTTCAGAAATACAGGCACTGACCTTAATTTTTTCCGGTATGACAAATCCATATGCTTCCTGCAGTGCTTCCGTCAGCTTCTTGGCGGCTTCATACTCTGCCGTTCCTCCGAAGGACTGGTAAGGAACATCCTCAAGCTCTATGTAATTGTAAAGCCGGTATCTTACGGATTCCTTCTGTCTCCTGCTTATTGAGTCCTTCCCCCAGAATATCAGCCTCAGGCCATATATCTGCTGCGGCACTATGAAAGAAAAATTCCACCATGCTCAAACGCTTGTCGATCTCACTTCCCTGCACCAGCACATGACCGCTTTTATCCGTTACAAGCTTTAAGTTATGTTGGGCCAAAATGTACCTGACCTTGGTTAAATCTCTGTTTAACGCGGCTTCCCCCACAAAAATTTCCTTTGATAAATCAGTCAGAGCCAGCACCTTTTTTAAGCAGATACCCTTTGTGAGGCACCGCTTCAATAGTAATATGGCAAGGCTCAACGATCTCATTTAAGAGGGCGATATCACTTTTAATGGTGCGGACGGATACTCCAATCCAGGCAGCTAACTGCTTGGACGTAATATAAGTTTCTTCTTCCAGCAGCTTATTCAGAATCAGTGCTTTTCTCTTCTCCAGATGGGTCATGACAAATCCTCTTCTGCATAATCACATGTTACATTACAGTGTCAGAATAACATATAAATCCGGAAATGTCATGTGAGAAAGCTTAAAACAAACCTATTTCAAGGCTTTCAGCAACTTTTCCATTATGCGGCTGTCAAAGCCCCGAATCAGTACCAAATCAGACCACATTGATGTTTCAGACTATAACAAATTTCCATTGACGCAGGGCTCAATAACATCTATAATTTAATGAGATATTATGTATATACTTCCAATTATGATAAAATAAGGAATATACCCAATAAAAGGAAAAAAGACTGGGGTCCAGTCTTTGAGGTGAAAAAATTGATTTATCTTCCTATTGAAAAGCTGGTTGATGGAATGGAACTGGCTCGAAACATTCAAGGGCCGAACCCCATGCTTCCCTTTGCAGTAGCCGGGTGTAAATTAAACGAACGACTTATCGCACGCATGCAAAATGTTGGGGTTCAGGGGGCTTATATCAATATACAATTGGCAGAGGGAATTGAACCGGAGGATTTTGTGGAGCCAGAATTAAAGGCAAAGATGCTCACAAGCATTCGCAAGGCCTTTGATGAAAGCCTGAAAAAAATGACCTTTCAATCCAGCAGGCAGATTTACCAGGAGATCACCAGTGTAGCGGAAACTGTTGTTATGAATATTTTAAGCAAGGATAAATATCTTTTTCAGATGATTGACATCAGAGATTATGACGGATACACTTACTCCCACAGCCTTTATGTGGGCATTTTAAGCGTCCTGCTGGGCCGGTACATCGGACTGCCTCTCAATCGTTTAAACGATCTGGCTCTCTGCGGTCTTCTTCACGATATCGGAAAGACTGACATCCCCATTGAAATAACCAATAAAAACGGTCCTCTGACTGACGATGAGTTTGAAGTTATGAAGCAGCACCCCAGCATCTCTTATGAAAAACTGGGACAAAACACCATTATTTCTCAGGCAGTCCTGCAGGGAATCCGCACCCACCACGAAAAATTCAACGGAACCGGGTACCCCTTGGGCCTTGTGGGAGAGGACATACCTCTTTATGGGCGCATCTTAGCCATTGCAGATGTCTATGATGCCTTGAATTCTACAAGACCTTACCGGAAAGCCTGGGCTCCAAGAAAAATTTTTGATTATTTAAGCGGCTGCGCTGACACCCATTTTGACCCGGAACTGCTTACCGCTTTCCTGCAGTGTGTTGCCGCTTATCCTGTTGGTACAGTTGTCCATTTAAGCGATGGCAGCACAGCTATTGTCAGGGGCAATACACCGGGATTTGCACTGCGTCCCATTATCCGCATTATTGCACCTCCCACAAAGGCCGGAACAGATCTGGATCTTTCCTCCGAGGCGCTGAATATCACCATTCTTGACACAGAAGAATAGTTCAAAAAAAACGGACCCTTCCTGATTTCCAAAGGAATCTGGTCCGTTTTTTAATTCTCTTAATTCCAGGGGTAATCCTGGTCCAGTATGTACGATAATAGGGCCTGGCAGCCTTCGTAAACATCGTCATAAGTGAGGTCAAAATCCCCGGTGTACCATGGATCTGCAATGTCTCTCGGATTGTTTGAAAAGTCCAGAAGCTGTTTTACCTTTCCTTTCGGATCTCCTCCCAATATCCGGAGCATATTCGTCACATTTCTCTTATCCATACCAATCAGATAATCATACTTATCATAGTCCTTCCGGGATACCTGCATCGCATATTTTCCCTCAGTGGAAATCCCATATTGCTTCAGCTTTTCCCTTGTTCCTCTATGAACCGGATTTCCGATTTCCTCTGTACTGGTTGCCGCTGACGCTACATAAAAACAGTCGCTTAAGCGTTCCTTTTCTATCATATCCTTCATCACAAACTCCGCCATAGGAGATCTGCATATATTTCCATGGCAGACCATCAAAATGCGGATAACACCCCGATCTTTCTCCATAATCAATGCTCCTTATCTGTCCCTGCTGCTGTTTTTGCATGATCCTTCTTTTAATTTACCTTTTCATTCCGCAGATTGCAATACCGGAACCAAAATTTTTAATAGGGTAGAGAAATAATTG
>DGRE01000041.1 GCA_002389905.1 Hungatella sp. UBA4396
AGAATAAGATTATTAAGGAGGATGAATGACAGTAAAAGATAACGAATTATTATGGGCAAAAGTCAAACCAGATGCAATTATTCCTACAAAAAAAGATGAGGACGCAGGATATGACATCTATCCATGCTTCGAGGAAGATTATATTATTATTCCACCACATGAAACCAAGATGGTTCCTACTGGAATTGCAAGTGCATTCTCAGAAAATTATGTTGCAGTTTTGAAAGAACGCGGCTCAACTGGCACAAAAGGTATGGCTCAAAGGTGTGGTGTAATAGATTCAGGGTTCCGCAATGAGTGGTTTGTGCCAATTACAAACACTACAAATGGTTGGATAATCATATCAAAATTATCAGAAGAAGAACTATTTAATAAATATGAATTAGAAGATGAGGTTGGTATAGAATACATTTTATATAAAAATAATCGCATTTGTAGATATGGTGCTTTAAAGATAATCTACCCATATTCTAAAGCCATCTGCCAGGCGTTATTATTACCAGTACCCAAAATGATTGCTAATGAAATCACATATGAAGAATTAAAAACTATTGAGAGTAATCGGGGTACAGGAATGCTCGGAAGTAGCGGAAAATAGCGGAGGTACATATTTGGTTAAATCAAAACTTGAAAGAGAATTAGAGATTTGTGACGTGATTCTTCAAATGAATATCCCTTTTACAATGTCTCAGTTAATTGAAAAGTGTGAGCAAAAGGAAATTACTGACAAAGAATTGATTGTGGATATTTTAGACCAACTATATGAATCTGGATTAATAACTACAGATTTTGAGTCTGATGTTTTTATGTACAGGGTCAAAAATTAACATCTATTGTCTACGGTTGCAAACGTGGGCTTTACATAGATAAATATTAAAATTAAAGGATACCGGTATTCTCCACAATAATATGGAGGACTTATGAGAAGATTATTAACAGTAGGCATGTTATCCGCATGTCTTACTCTTACCATGCCCGTGGCAACATGGGCGAATAATATAGAAGAAACCGTTACGACGGCACAGTTTGAAGAAGCATTGCAATATGTAACAGATATGACACCAAAGTATACGCGTGCAAATGTAAATATTAGAAAAGAACCAAATACAGATTCGGTGATTTATGGACAAACGCTACTCAATACATCGGTTGATGTGATTATTGAGATCGATGGTTGGTCTATGATCTTTGCTGAAGACTGCGAAGATAATCGTGCTTTTATAAAGTCGGAATATTTATCGGACACAGAATTTAAATATTCTGAAGAAGATTTATATGTAATGGCTCACTTAATTGCGGGTGAAGCTCAGCCATGCGATGATGCAGAGCAAAGATACGTTGCTTCAGTTGTTCTAAACAGAGTAAAGCATCCTGAATTTGCTGATACGATAAAAGATGTTGTATTCGAGAAGGGGCAATATGACTGTATAACAAGACGAACATATTATCGGGAGCCTACAGAGAGCAACTGGGCTAATGCAAAATGGATACTTGAAAATGGAAGCATTTTACCTGATTATGTCATCTGGCAGTCCAAAGGTAAACAGGGTGATGGAGTTTACTTAAAAACAAAGTGGCATACATATTGTTACTAACATAAGCCGTCCTTCGGGACGGTGTTCATTAATATAGAAGGGATAAGTTGTTTGACTCAAGAAGAATTATTGAAATTTGCACTATGTAATGGTATGATTAACTTGGATGAAGTGTCAAAACAAGTTAATATGAAAATGATAGAAAAAGTTAAAGAAATTCATAAGTATAAGATAACTCCACCACCAGAGGATGCAATAGATCCTAGATGGCAAACACACGTGGAAGATAGTACAAAACAAAGTGGAAGAAGAAAGGTTAAGGGTAATACTGAAAATGAACTTATATTAAAACTGGCCGAACACTATGGAATAACCGATGACGAAAGCTTAACTATGAACAATATGTATGAAAAATGGTTACCATATAAAAGGTCTATTACAAATTCAGAGAATACAATATATCGACACACGAATCATTGGAAGAGATATTGTATTAACTCTGCAATCTGTAATAAAAATATGAAGACATTAACCACCTTGGATTTAGAGTCTTGGGCAAACTGTCTTATTAAAGACAACAATATGACTCGAAAAGAATGGCAAAATGTCAAAGTAATCATCGGTGGTATTTGGGATTATACCTTCAGAAGAAATCTTATTAAGACTAACCCCTGGGCTGGAATTAAGATATCAGTTAAATATAGGCAAATTTCTAAAAAATCTCCAGAAACACAAGTGTTTATTGGAAACGATATTGATAAACTAATTGCCGTATGTTGGGAAATGTATAACTCAAACCAAAATGAATCCTATCTTGCCATATTATTCAACCTATATTGTGGACTCAGAGTAGGAGAGCTGGTGGCTTTAAAATGGGAAGATGTAAATATGTCTGAGCACTATCTTTCGGTCGAGAGAGAGGAAGTTCATATAAGGGAAAGATTAGATGATGGATCAATAATCTATAAGTGGGTAATTGAAAATCATACAAAAACATATACAAGCAGGTATGTACCTCTTATTCCAAAGGCACTTGATATATTAGAAAATGTAATGAGTATACGAAACAATAAAAATATAAATAGTGATTTCATTTTTAAAAAAGGGTGCGAACATTTGAATACAAATAATGTAAGCAATGCATTAAGATGGGCGTGTAAGAAAGCGGGAATTTCTAATAAATCAACTCACAAGATAAGAAAGACTTTTGCAAGTAGATTAGACTCCAGCGGCGTTCCTATCGATGAAATAAGGGTTTTGCTTGGTCACACCGATGCTCAAACAACGTTAGGGTATATTTATAATCCCCTTCCAAGAGACGAAACATTGACTATGATACAGAATGCTTTTTGAAAATTTAATCTTGGGCACAACTGGGCACATAATTGAAAAATAAAAAAGTCCCAAAACCTTGATTTTATCAAGAATTTTGAGACTTCAGAGAGCAGGGGAAGAGGGGCTCGAACCCCCATTTACGGTTTTGGAGACCGTTGCTCTACCATTGAACTATTCCCCTATGGCATAATAATATTTGTCCTCACCTGAGCACCTAGAAAGTATAGCATATAAGGTTTTAAATTGCAACAGTTTTTTGAAAAAAATAAAAAACTTATTTAGTTGTTATCGAACACATGTTTATGATATAATAAATGCAATGGGCGGGATTTTGGCGCCCCATACCCGTATTTTTGGCGTTTTCTATAAAAATAGCGAGGTAAAATTGTGAAATTGAATTAGAACTAAAAGAATAATTGAGAATGATTCCCTAAATAAAACTGCTCACGGCAAAAAAATGCTTAGCCGCTGGGCATAAGTCGGGCAGAAATAACATGTTCTGCACAAAATCAGCAATAAAATTTGGCTAAAAGCATAATTTGACAAATGGTGTCAAAGATGATATAAGTATAGTGACTTTTTAATCTGTTCATTAAAAAAGGAGTTTGACTATGAAAGAATTTAAAATTATGCTGCCAACCGTTGCTGATGCGAAAGAGTTTGTTGCTGCTGCTTCTAAATGTAACTTTGACATAGACGTGTTTTACAATAGAGTAACCATTGACGCAAAGTCTATATTAGGAGTATTGAGCTTGGATTTAACCAAGGTTCTGACCGTTGAGTTCAGCGGTGATCATGCAGAATTTGAGGAATTGCTGAGAGAAAAGTCTTCAAGCAAGTATTCAGCAGCATAAAAGCAGCGCAGAAAAAAAGGGAATTGTACGCCGGATGGCCTGCAGTTTCCTTTTTTTATTTCCGCGAGGTATCTGACTTGCACGCTGAGGGTCCGGGGAGAATGGAAAAAGGAGGAGCCGGAGTGGAGAACGAAGAGAAAAAGGTTCTGAAAATATCGGTCAGGAATCTGGTTGAATTTGTGCTGCGTTCCGGTGATCTGGACAACCGGCGGACAAAGGGAGCCGAGAAGACAGCCATGCAGGAAGGAAGCCGCATACACAGAAAGATTCAGCGGCGCATGGGAGCGGACTATAGGGCTGAGGTGCCTTTAAAGCATGTAGTAGAAGAGGACCGGTTTCAGATTCTGGTGGAGGGACGGGCCGATGGAGTGATAGAAAAGCCGGAGGGAGTCACGATTGATGAAATCAAGGGCATTTACATGGACTTATCCTATTTAAAGGAGCCTGTCGCCGTACATCTGGCCCAGGCCATGTGCTATGGATATTTTTACTGCTTTGACCGTCAGTTAAATGGGGCTGTAATACAGATGACTTATTGCAACATAGAGACAGAGGAAATCCGCCGCTTTCAGGTGGAAAAGTCCTTTGAGGAATTGGAAACCTGGTTTCAGGGACTGATTTATGAGTATATGAAGTGGGCAAGATATTTATATCACCATGGACTGCGCAGGGATGAATCCATAAAAGAGCTTTCCTTTCCCTATCCTTACCGAAAAGGACAAAAGGAGCTGGTGGTGGCCGTGTACCGCAGCATTGCAAGAAAGAGAAATCTGTTTATCCAGGCACCCACCGGCATCGGAAAGACCCTTTCCACCGTTTATCCTGCCATAAAAGCCATGGGAGAAGGCTTTGGAGACAAGCTGTTTTATCTGACTGCCAAGACCATAACCAGAGGAGTTGCGGAGGAAGCCTTTGACATTTTAAGGGAACACGGCCTGTATATGAATGCTGTCACCATAACGGCCAAGGACAAGCTGTGCTTTCTGGAAAAGCCGGAGTGCAATCCCGATGCCTGTCCCTATGCCAAAGGCCATTTTAATCGGGTAGGAGATGGGGTTTACGATATTCTCCACAAGGAACGGAGCATCACCAGGGAAGCGGTATTGCGCTATGCAGAAGAACATCAGGTGTGTCCCTTTGAATTCTGTCTGGATATCAGCAACTGGGTGGATGCCGTTATCTGCGATTACAATTATGTGTTTGATCCAAACATCAGGCTGAAACGGTATTTTTCCGAAGGGGTTTCCGGGGATTATCTCTTCCTGGTGGATGAGGCTCATAACCTGGTGCCCAGAGCCAGGGAGATGTACAGCGCCACCATATATAAAGAAGACTTTCTTCTTATTAAAAAGCTGGTTGCCTCCATGGATCAGAAGCTTTCCAAACTTCTGGACCGGTGCAATAAAGAACTTCTGTCTATGAAACGGGAATGCGAAAGCTTTCTGCTTCTGGAGGATATCCGCTTTTTTATGACCGGAATCCTGACTCTTTTTGGGGAAATGGAAAAGTTCATGGAGATCAATGAAGAGTTTCCGGACCGAGATCTGGTTCTGGATTTTTATTTTAGTTTAAGGGATATCATTAATATTTATGACCGCTTGGATGAAAACTACCGGATCTATACGGAGCTTTTGGCTGACGGACGCTTTATGCTCCGGCTGTTCTGTGTCAATCCAGCCAAGAATTTAAGGGAATGCCTGGACAAGGGAAATGGCACGGTCTTCTTTTCCGCCACCCTTTTGCCGATCCGGTATTACAAAGAACTGTTAAGCGGAAATCAGGAGGAGTATGCGGTTTATGCCCAGTCCCCCTTTGACGGGAAAAAGAGGCTTCTCATGGTGGCTTCTGACGTGAGCAGCCGCTATACCAGAAGAAATGGCCGGGAATATCAGAAGGTGGTATCTTATATCCGGGCAATCGTATCTGCCCATAAAGGGAATTACATGGTATTTCTGCCTTCTTATCAATATTTAAAGGAAGTGGAAGCCTTGCTGGACCGGACGGAGAAGCTGGAATTTACCTTCCTGTCCCAGGCCTCCCACATGAGTGAGCAGGAGAGGGAAGAATTTTTAAAGGAATTTTCCGAGGAACGGGAGGACTCTTTTGCGGCTTTGTGTGTTATGGGAGGAGTATTTTCCGAGGGGATTGATTTAAAGGAAGGGCGGCTCATCGGAGCCATTATCGTGGGAACAGGGCTTCCTATGGTGTGCACGGAACAGGAAATACTGAAAGGGTACTTTGATGATAAGGGGCAGCAGGGGTTTGACTATGCCTATCAATATCCTGGCATGAATAAGGTCATGCAGGCAGCAGGACGGGTTATCCGGACGGTTCGGGATGAGGGCGTTATCGCCCTTTTGGATGAACGGTTCTTAAAGCCGGATTATCAGGCTCTCTTTCCAAGGGAATGGGATGAATATTATCAGGTGAAGCTAAAGAATGCGGGAGATGTGGTCCGGGACTTTTGGGAAGGCCGGTCAGTGGAAGGCCGGTAATCCGGCCGGTTCATGGAATTACAGCATATCCATGAACTGCCGGGAGGCCTGGGAAACGGGAATGTTTTCATTATAAGCCACTACCATCTGACGGGTGGGCAGCTTTTCCGACAGCTTTACCTGGAATAAGTCCCTGTCGTTTTCCGGAATGCAGAAGTCTGGAACAAATGCGATTCCTAAGCCGATACGGGCCAGATCGATGAGAAGATCGTTGCTGCTCAGTTCGATTTCCGGCACCAGATCAAGCTGTTCCTTCTGGAACATATGATGGAGGAACTCGCTGGTGGTACTTTTTCGCTCCAGCATAAGAATGGGATAGGTCTGAAGCTTTTGAAGGCTGACCACCTGATCTTTTAAAGGGAAATATTCCTCGTTGGCAACAAACACATCGGAAAACTCATTGATGACCCGGATGTTCTGGGAGCTTTGCAGGCCGGAGTTTGGATAATTGGTGATGATGAAATCCACCTGGCCGTTTTCTAAAAGCTGGGCACATTTGATAGAGGTCTGATTGGTGACTTTGATGTGGACATTGGGGTAGGCTTTATGGAACTGGTTTAAATAAGGAACCAGATAGTAGCGGCAGATGGTATCGCTGGCTCCGATGCGGAGCTGGCCCCCGTTTAAGGTGTTGGCCTCTAAAAGCTGGTTTTCTCCCTTCTGAATCAGATTGATGGCCGGTTCAATGTGTTTTAGCAGAATTTCCCCTTCCGGTGTGAGCTGGACCTTTTTGGTGCTTCGTATGAACAGGGTCTGGTTTAATTTTTTTTCCAGCACCTTGACGGACTGGCTGACCGCTGACTGGGAGATGAAAAGCTGTTTGGAAGCCTCTGAAAAGCTTAAGGTAGCTGCTACATGATAAAAAACCTTGTATAGTTCATAATTAATATCCATGATTTGTTCTCCATAGTATCATTAAATTTTCTTATAAGTTAGAGTTATTTTATCACGAAATTAATTGATTTGCAAAGGGATTTGACAAATTTACTGGGGTACGGTATAGTAACGTGCACAGGAATCAGGACGTAAAAAGAGAAGGAGAAAAGGCATGCACGATGATTTTTACCAGATGTATCTGGAAGAGATGGGAAGTATCACACCCTGTACCGGGGAAGAGAAGGCAGCCCTGTTAAATGAGACCGGGGCAGGAAGCAAAGAGGCAAAAAAAAGGCTTGTGGAAGGGCTGCTGGGAACTGCCCTGGAGTATGCCAGGGAATATCAGGATAAGGGTGTGCTTTTGACGGATCTGGTCCAGGAGGCCAATATGGCTCTTCTCATAGCAGTGGAAGAATATTCCGGTACTTCAGAGGCGGCGGAATTTGACTTGTTTATAGAAGAGAAAATCCGTGAGGCGCTGGCTTTAGCAGTAGAGGAAGAGGAGTCGGCAGACAGAACCGAAGAGGAACTGACGGCCAAGGTCAACGTGCTCCAGACCGTATCCCAGGCCCTTGCAGATGAGCTGGGCCGGGAGGCCACAGTGGAAGAGCTGGCGGAAAAGATGAAGATGACCGTGGAAGAAATTAAGGGAATCATGAAGATGGCTATAGAGGCTATGAGCATGAATGCTGAAAATGCGGATATAGAAGCATTGGCCGGAATCGAAGGTCTTGAGATTCTGGAGGATGAGGAGTACGGGGATTACAGCACAGAAGATTAGGAGAGCTAAGATGAAGATATACTTGATACGCCATGGACAGACAGACTGGAACATCCAGGGAAAGATTCAGGGAACCCATGACATCCCTTTAAATAACACTGGCCGCAGACAGGCCGGGCAGCTGGCAGAGGGAATGGATTCCCGCCCTGTATCCCGGATATTTTCCAGCCCCTTATCCCGGGCCATGGAAACCGCAAAAGAGATCAGCAGGAGGCAGAGCGTGGAAATCGGCCTTCTTCCCCAGTTAAAAGAGGTGGAGTTCGGAAAATGGGAGGGACTGACCTGGGAGGAAATCCAGGAGAGATATCCAAAAGAGTTTGCCCACTGGCAGATCAACCCCGCCATAGCCGCCCCTCCGGGAGGCGAAACAAGGGCTGAGATCATAAGCCGCTGTAAATGGTCTATCAGTGAGATATTAAGGGCAACAGGCGGAAGGGAAGATGCTGCCGTAGTCTCCCATGGGGCTACGGTGGCTTATCTGGTTTCCTGCATGGTGCCAGACCAGGAGGAAGAACCCATAATTCCCGGAAATGCCAGCATTACAACCATTCATTACAACCCTCTTACAGAGGACTTCCGGCTGATGGAAAACAATAATACCTCTCACCTTTCAGATTAAAAGGGAGAGGTAATGGCTGCTTAATCAAACAAGGTTTCTACCAGGATTTTCAGCATGGAAGGAGCGGTGCGGATGCAGAGATGATCGCTTCCCTGGCACCTCAGTGAGGTCTTCATAAGCTCTTCTTTAGAAACGGAGCTGTCGAAAATGGTGACCATGTTGGCACAGGATTCCACAATGGAATTAAGCTGTCCGGCTTTTTCGAGAAATAAGTTGATGTGCTCCTCTAAAAGCTGCAGGGACACCTCCAGGCCCGGTGTCTGCCCATCAATTTTAAAATGGGCGTTTTCAAATGAATATTTTTGTGATAATTCATAAATCTGCTGTTGGATATTCATAGAGTAACTTGCTCCTTTTGTAAAAATACTTTACTACTATATTGTAAAACCGGAAAACTTTCAAGTGATTTTTATAAAAAAATTGCAAAACTTTGCAGAATTAATTTTTATGGAAAAACATGGAAAATTCCTCTGAAAAAGCTTGAAATATTAATGGTTGTAATTAATAACATAAGATATATTAATTTTTCTTATTGATATGCTTTGTGGTATGATGGTTAAAGACGAATAAAAGGGATTTTTGCAAAGAGAAGGTCCCCTGTGGGACGAGGAGGAAACCATGAGTGTAAGAAGAGTTTATGTGGAGAAAAAGGCGGCTTATGCCGTAAGAGCCGGAGAGTTGAAAGAAGAAATAGAAGGCTGTCTGGGAATCGACGGTCTGACCGGTGTAAGGGTGCTGATCCGCTATGACATGGAAAACCTGTCCGATGAAGTTTATGGACAGGCTCTTATCTCTGTTTTTTCAGAGCCGCCTTTGGATGATGTTTATGAAGAGGACTTTCCGGGAAAGGAAGGAAGTTTGGTATTTTCCGTGGAATATCTCCCCGGACAGTTTGACCAGAGGGCAGATTCCGCTGAGCAGTGCATCAAGCTGTTAAAGGAAGAGGAGGAGCCTGTAATCCGTTCCGCAGTCACCTATGTGATTTCCGGAACCCTTACCTTAAGCCAGATTTCCGACATCAAAGGCTTCTGCATTAATCCGGTGGATTCCAGGGAGGCGTCTGAGGAAAAACCGGAGACTCTTTCTGCAGTATTCGAAACCCCGGCTGATGTACCTGTTCTCCATGGGTTTCAGGATTTTTCGGAAGAGGTATTGAAGGAATTATACGATTCCTTTCATTTAGCCATGACCTTTCAGGACTTTCTTCATATACAGAATTATTATAAAAACCAGGAACAGCGGGACCCGTCCATGACGGAAATCCGGGTGCTGGATACTTACTGGTCCGACCATTGCCGTCACACCACCTTTCAGACGGAATTGAAGGACATCACCTTTCTGGAAGGGGCTTATCAAAAACCTATGGAAGACACCTACCGCCAATACCTTGCCCACCGGGAGGAACTGGGAAGGGACAGGGACGGAAAGTTTGTCTGCCTTATGGATCTGGCTCTTCTGGCAATGAAAAAGCTGCGCAAGGAAGGAAAGCTGGAGGATCTGGAGGTTTCTGAGGAAATCAATGCCTGCAGCATCGTTGTACCTGTAATAAGGGACGGGGAAGAAGAGGAATGGCTCGTAAACTTCAAAAATGAGACCCATAACCATCCCACGGAAATAGAACCCTTTGGAGGTGCTGCCACATGCCTTGGCGGGGCTATCCGGGACCCCCTTTCCGGGCGGACTTATGTTTATCAGGCCATGCGGGTGACGGGAGCAGCAGACCCTGCGGTGCCTTTGAGCGACACCTTAAAGGGAAAGCTGCCTCAGAGAAAAATCGTGACAGGGGCGGCAAAGGGTTACAGCTCCTATGGAAACCAGATCGGTCTGGCAACCGGACTTGTAAGAGAGATTTATCACCCCGGATATGTGGCAAAGAGAATGGAGATCGGAGCTGTCATCGGTGCGGCCCCCAGAAAGAATGTTATCCGGGAAACCTCAGACCCTGGAGATATCATCATCTTGCTGGGAGGGCGGACCGGACGGGATGGCTGCGGCGGTGCCACCGGCTCCTCCAAGGTTCATACGGAAGATTCCATTGAGACCTGCGGGGCCGAGGTACAGAAGGGAAATCCGCCTGTGGAACGGAAGATTCAGCGTCTATTCCGCAGGGAAGAGGTCAGCAGGCTCATTAAAAAGTGCAATGATTTTGGTGCAGGCGGCGTGTCCGTTGCCATCGGAGAGCTGGCTGACGGCCTGGAAATCGATCTGGATAAGGTTCCAAAAAAGTATGCAGGGCTTGACGGTACGGAAATTGCCATTTCCGAATCCCAGGAGCGCATGGCAGTTGTGGTCAGCCGGCCGGATGCAGAGAAGTTTCTTGCCTATGCTGCACAGGAGAATTTAGAGGCAGTTCCAGTGGCAGAGGTCAGGTCAGAACCAAGGCTGGTTATGAAGTGGCGGGGAAAGACCATTGTGGATATCAGCAGGGCATTTCTGGATACCAATGGAGCCCATCAGGAGGCATCTGTTGTAGTGGAAGTTCCGGAACAGGATGGAAGCGCTTTTGTCAGAAAGGAAATTCCGGATGTGAAGGAAGCCTGGCTGGCTTTGCTTTCTGACTTAAATGTATGCTCCCAAAGAGGACTGGGGGAGATGTTTGACGGCTCGATTGGAGCAGGAAGCGTGCTCATGCCCTTTGGAGGGAAATATCAGCTCACTCCAGCCCAGACCATGGTTGCAAAGCTTCCCGTGTTAAAGGGAGAGTCTAATACCGTCACCATGATGAGCTATGGCTTTGATCCCTATTTGTCCAGCTGGAGCCCTTATCACGGTGCTGTCTATGGAACCGTGGCTTCAGTGGCAAAGATCGTGGCAGCAGGCGGCGATTACAGGAAGATCCGTTTCACTTTCCAGGAGTACTTTCAGAGGATGACAAAAGATCCGGTCCGCTGGGGACAGCCCTTTGCAGCCCTTCTTGGAGCTTATCATGTCCAGATGGGATTTGGCCTTCCATCCATCGGAGGAAAGGACAGCATGTCCGGAACTTTTCAGGATATGGATGTGCCGCCTACTCTCGTTTCCTTTGCAGTAAATGTGGGAGAGGCAGATCACGTCATCACTCCGGAATTGAAACGGGCAGGAAGTAAAATTGCCGTATTTCGTATGGAACGGGATTCTTACGATCTCCCGGTATACACTCAGGCCATGGAGGGTTATGGAAAGCTGTATGAGGATATTCTGGCGGGACGGATTATCTCTGCCTATGCAGTGGAAGGCGGGGGAATGTGCGAAGCGGTCAGCAAGATGTCTTTTGGCAATAAAATGGGCGTGAGGATTGAGCATGATGTGGATGCAAGGGATTTCTTCGGCGCAGGCTGGGGAGATATTGTGTGTGAGGTACCTGACGGAAAGGTGGGCGAACTGGCAATTTCTTACCGCATCATCGGACAGGTGACTGACGGAGGGGTATTGGAATATGGAAATGTGTCTATTTCCATGGACCAGGCTCTTAAGGCATGGAGCGGAACCCTGGAAGATGTATTTCCGACTGAGGCGGGGGATCAAAAAACAGTTGTGGAGGAAGCCATTTACCGGACAGAGAATATTTATGTCTGCAGGAATAAGGTGGCAAAGCCCAAGGTGTTCATTCCCGTCCTTCCGGGCACAAACTGCGAGTACGACAGCGTAAGGGCTTTTGAAGAGGCCGGGGCTGATCCGGTGACAAAGGTATTTAAAAACTTAAGCCCGGGAGATATCAGGGAATCGGTCAGCGCTTACTGCAGGGAAATATCCAGGGCCCAGATTGTCATGTTTCCAGGGGGATTTTCAGCAGGAGATGAGCCGGATGGTTCTGCCAAATTCTTTGCGGCCCTGTTTCGCAGTGAGGCGGTAAAAGAGGAGATTGAAAAGCTGCTCCATGAAAGGGATGGATTGATGCTGGGAATCTGTAACGGCTTTCAGGCTCTCATAAAACTGGGACTGGTGACAGAAGGAAGGATCAGGCAGCAGAAGGCAGATTCTCCTGCTCTGGCTGTAAACACCATAGGCCGCCACGTTTCCAGAATGGTTTATACAAAGGTGGTCAGCAATCAGTCCCCATGGCTTTTGGAGGCCCGGCTGGGAGCTGTTTACTGCAATCCGGTTTCCCATGGGGAAGGGCGTTTTTCCGCCAATGAAGAATGGATCAGGAAGCTGGTTTTAAATGGTCAGGTGGCAACCCAGTATGTGGATGACCAGGGTCGCCCTACCATGGAAGAACCATGGAATCCTAACGGCTCCTGTCTGGCTATCGAGGGAATTACAAGTCCTGACGGTCGTATTTTCGGCAAGATGGCCCATTCTGAGAGAAAGGGACGGCATGTTGCCATGAATATATGTGGTGAGCAGGACATGAAGATTTTTGAATCAGGAGTCAATTATTTTAAGTGATTTTATGATACAGAAAATCAAAAAGAGTTGCTTGCCAGAAGATAAAATATGAAAGTGCAGGGCCCAAGGGCTTCTGCACTTTTTCTCTTCCCCGGAATGCCGGAAATGAAAAAAACACAAAATGAAAAAAGGTGTTGACATGTATGATGTTATATATTATTATATACAGAACAAGTATAACGTTATATAACAATATTGCATGGAGGATTAATGATGAAGCAAGAGCACAAGGATCAGATTGGCAGGGCAGTGGAGGCAGTAGCTTCCAAGGGACGTATCAACCACTTTTATTTTGTAGCTTGCGGCGGTTCCCAGGCATTTATGATGCCGGCACAGTATCTTTTTGACAGAGAATTGGAAACACCGTCCAGCGTTTACAGCTCCAACGAATTTGTACATAGAGCGCCCAAGGCATTGGGGCCGGATTCCGTGGTAATCACCTGTTCCCATTCCGGCAATACTCCGGAGACAGTAAAGGCGACAGAGGTTGCAAGAGGGAAGGGAGCGACCACCATCGCATTGTCCAATCTGGTGGATTCTCCCCTGTGGAAGGCAGCGGAATATCCCATTCACTATGACTGGGGCAAAGAAGCGGATGCCAGCGATTTGAATAAAGGAATTCTTTACCGCCTTATTTTCAGCATTTTAAATGCAGTCAGCCCAAGTGAAAGATTCCAGAAGGGAATCGACGGAGTTGAAAATTTAAACGGTATGATTGAAAAGGCAAAGGCAAAATATGCCGATATCTTAAAGGAATGGGGCAGACAGTATAAGAGAGAAGAACTGATCTACACCATGGGAAGCGGCGCCAGCTATGGAGAGGCTTATTCCTTTGCAATCTGCCTGCTGATGGAAATGCAGTGGATTCATTCCAATTCCATTCACTCAGGAGAATATTTCCACGGGCCGTTTGAAGTGACAGACTTTGATGTTCCATTTATCATCATCAAGGGCCTTGGAGCTACCAGACCGTTGGATGAAAGAGCTTATAACTTCTGCCGGAAGTATTCCGAAAAGATTATGCTGGTTGACGAGGCAGACTTTGACATGACAGGAATTGATGAGGAGGTCCGGGAGTATTTTGCCCCCCTTCTTGCAGGAGCCGTGCTGCGTTCCCTGGCAGATGAGTTTGCATACCAGAGAGGACATGATTTAAGCGTCCGCCGTTATATGTGGAGAATGGAATATTAATATTTAAAAATGAGGAGGAAGCCGGATGAAAAAAAACTATAAGAGGGTTATCACATTATTATTGACCGCTGCCATGGGCCTGTCCCTGACTGCCTGCGGAGGTGGAAGCACCAGTACAGGTACAGAGACTGGTTCCGGTACAAAGGCGGAGTCAGGAAAAAATCAGGGAGACAAGGCAGTGATCCGCTTTTTCCATCGCTGGCCCAATGACCCTAAGAACTCCATGTTTCAGGAGCTGGTAAAGGAATATATGGCTGAAAATCCCAATGTGGATATCCAGATGGATTCTATTATCAACGACCAGTATAAAGAAAAGATCCGTATGGTGGTATCCACCGATGAAATTCCCGATCTGTTTTCCTCCTGGTCCGGTACATTTGCAAAAGAGATGATTGCTTCCGGCAATGTGATGGAGCTGAACCAGGTATATGACGAGAACAAGGAATGGTCCTCCCAGATCGCCAAAGCCAGTGTGGATGGGTTTACATTTGACGGAACTACTTATGCAATCCCGTGGTCCCAGGATGGAAAGGTATTTTATTACAATAAGAAGATCTTTGCAGATAATAACCTGCAGATTCCAAAGACCTGGAATGAGTTCATCGCTGTGCTGGATTCCTTAAAAGCAGCAGGCTATGAAACTCCCATTGTGGAAGGACTGTCTGACAACTGGGCAGTTCTCCACTATCTTGGAACCATGAACCAGAGAATGCTGGATCCAGAGGTCCTTGCAAAGGATTATAATGCGGAAACCGGAGAGTTTACCGACCCGGCCTATGTGGAAGTCTTAAAAAAGTGGCAGCAGCTCACCTCCTATATGGGAGAGACCAGCGTTGCCATTGACCATGAGACTGCCAGAAATACATATTTTGCTGCTGGAGAAGCTCCTGTTATGTACCTGCAGTTTGCTGAGATCCCCATGCTGGAAAAGGTGATACCAGAGGATTTTGAATATGGATTTTTCAATTTCCCGTCCTTTGAAGAGGGAAAGGGAGATCCTGACGGTCTGACAGGCGCTCCGGAGGGTTTTATGATCAGCAACAAGGCAAAGAACCCGGAAGAATGCGTGAAGTTCTTAAAGTGGCTTGTGAGCAAGAAGGGCGGAGAGGCCCTGACCACAAAAGCCGGAGATATTTCCAGCGTGGCAGGTGCGGTAGATGAGACCAATGCCCTTCCCTCTCAGCTGGAGGCCATGGATATTATAAAATCTGCTTCCACTCTGGTACCCTGGTTTGACAATGCCTGTGATCCTTCCATCTACACCGTATACGGACAGGGAGCACAAGCCATTGCGGCAGGGGATGAAACTCCGGAAAGCGTTATGGAACAGGTAAAAGAGGCAGCCGCCGGCTTGCGCAAATAAAAATATTTTAGATAAGAGGCCGAAACCGGCCTCTTATCTAAAATGGAAAGGGATGAGATGGTGCCATTTTGAAAAGAGAGAAAAAAAGAAATTTACAGGCATTGGCCTTTGTATTGCCAGGGCTTTTGATTCTTGGGTTTTTCGTGTACTATCCGCTGTTCATGAATATTGTATACAGCCTTCAGTCTTTTACCCTGTCTGATACTGCCAGGAAATGGGTGGGACTTTCCAATTACCAGCATCTTTTGTCGGATAAGGTCATTCTGGTAAGCCTTAGAAACAATATTCTTTATGCGGTCATATCCATTGTGTTCCAGGTAGGATTGGGCCTTGTTATTGCAGCCGTGCTGGAAGATGTGGCATTTAAAAAAGTATCTCCTGTTCTGCGCAGCATTTATTTCATCCCTACCATTATTTCCATGACAGTGGTGTGCCTGCTGTTCGATTTTGTCTACAATCCTCAGATGGGCCTTCTTAACAGCTTCCTGGAGCTGGTGGGGCTGGGAGATTTCACCCGCATATGGCTGGGAAGCAAAAAGACGGCAATGTATTCGGTGATCGCAGTATCCCAGTGGCAGAGTGTGGGATATATTGTTATGCTGTTCATTGTGGCCATTCAGAAGATTCCCGATGACTTATATGAGGCGGCCAAGGTGGATGGGGCGGGAAAACTGACACGCTTCTTTTATATCACCGTTCCCCAGGTGCAGCAGATGTTCTTTGTGACCATGATCCTTACGGTGGTAGGCGCCTTTACGGTATTTAATGAGCCCTATATTCTGACGGGAGGCGGTCCCGGTACGGCTACTATGGTGTTATCCCTCCATATGTACCAGACCGGATTTGTCAAGAACAATATGGGATATGCCTCCACCATCGCCATGCTGATCTTTGTGATTACCGCAGTTTTATCATCGGTGCAGTTCTTTACCTATGGAACGGATAAGGAGGGCAGAGCATGAACCTTCAAAAAGAAAAAAAGAAAAGAATTTACGGTCCGGGAGAGATTTTCTGGTTTGCACTCCTGCTTCTGCTTGCAGCCCTGATTTTGTATCCCATGTTCTGGATACTCATGTCCTCTTTTAAGGATTACAACGGCATATACGGGAATGTATGGGGATTTCCGGATATCTGGCATATAGAAAATTATAAGGTGGCCTGGAACAGGGGAATTTCCCAGTACTTTGTCAACAGCGGAATCGTTACTTTATGTACACTGGCAGGAGTTGTCTTTGTATCCACCTTTGCCGCCTTTGGCATCTGCCAGATCAAGGGGAAGATGGGAAATGTCCTTTTTCTCTTTTGTATGTGCGGACTTTTGCTGTCTCCCCAGGTGTGTCTTCTGCCCCTTTTTATGCTGTTAAAATCCCTGGGAATCAAAAATACTCTTTTTGCCATGATACTTCCTTATATTGCATTCCGCCTTCCCGTGTCCATCATGCTGATCCGATCCTTTTTTGTAGGAATTTCAAGAGAGATGGAGGAAGCGGCCACCATTGACGGGGCAACCCTGATGCAGATTTACAGAAATATCTATCTGCCCCTTTCCAAACCTATTATCTCGACCGTGATCATTATGACGGCATACTATGCGTGGAATGAGTTTGTTTTTGCCACTATTTTTGTGGACAGCTCAAAGCTGAGGACCATACCTGTGGGTCTTATGACCTTCCGGGACGGGCTTATGACGGAGTGGGGCGTGGTTCTGGCGGGTATGGTAATTTCCTGCCTTCCCATTATTGTTTTATTTTTGGTGATGCAGAAAAGTTTTATAAGAGGAATGACTGCCGGTGCAGTGAAAGGATGAGAAAATGAAGCTGATTGCAATAGGAGATAATGTAACGGACTGTTACATGGATGAAAAGGTTTATTACCCAGGCGGAAATGCCGTCAACGTGGCAGTGAACTGCAAGAAAAACGGAGCGGAAAAGGTCCATTACATCGGTGTTTTCGGAAATGATGACCGGGCAGATTATATTAAGGAATGCCTGTCTGAGGAGGGAGTTTCCTATGACAGGTCCAGAAAGGTCTATGCCCACACCGCCCAGCCCAGGGTCTATTTAAAGGACGGGGACCGGGTGTTCGCGCCGGGGCCGAGAGACAGCTGCCAGCATCTCTTTGCCATAAAGATCGTAAAGGAAGATATGGAGATGATAAAAGAATTTGATATCTGCCACACCAGCTGCTATTCCAATTTAGAATATGAGCTTCCGGAGCTTTCCAAAATATGCAGCCTTTCCTTTGACTTTTCGGACAGACATGAAAAAGAGTATTTAGAACGGACCTGTCCTTACCTGACCTTTGCATTTTTCTCAGGCTCTGATATGAGCGAAGAGGAATGCGTGGAGCTGTTAAAGCTGTCTTCAAGTCTGGGGGCAAAGGTGTCCGGAGTGACCAGAGGTTCTGAGGGAGCCGTCTTTTATGACGGGAAGGAATTTTACAGACAGGGGATTAAAAAGGTGAAGGCCATTGACACCATGGGAGCGGGAGACAGCTTTATTGCAGGATTCCTGACTGCCTGGGGAAATGGAAGGACTATGGAGGAGGCCCTTGATTACGGGGCAGAGCGCTCGGCAGTCACCTGTACGGTCTACGGCGGTTTCGGGCATCCTCATCCATTTACAGAATCATGATGTTTGGAAGAGGGGGAAAACAGTTGATTTGAAGGTTCGTGTAGTATATAATAAAAGCAGGCCTGTATGGATAAATTTGAAACTTAGGAGAAACTTTTATGCTAGACCAGAATGCGTTGATTCCGCTTTATGAGCAATTGAAAAATGCGATCACAGAGGACATCAAGGCGAAGATATATCATCCCGGGGACCGTATGCCCAGTGAAACAGAGCTGGGAGAAAAATACGGAGTCAGCCGGATTACAGTCCGGAGAGCGGTGAAAGAATTGTGTGAGGAAGATATTCTCATCCGTAAGCAGGGAAAAGGGACCTTCGTATTGAATACAGGGACGAAGAACCGGCTGGACCTTTTAGGCGGCTTCCATGACTGCATGGAGGAGCAGGGGAGGGCAGTCAGGGCGGAAGTCCTGGAAAAATCTATTATCCGTGTAAAAGCTTCCTATGCAAAAGATTTACAGATCGGGGAAGACGAGGAGGTTGTATACTTAAAGCGTATTATGTATGCGGATGATATTCCTATGATGATGGATATGTGCTACCTGCCGTTAAAACGTTTTCCCGGTATTGTTGATAAGATGACAGGGGATTTCTCCGTGTTTCGGATTTTAAAGGAGGAGTACTCCATCAATTTGAAACGGTATTACAAGGTAATCAAGGTACGCAAGGCGACAAAAGAGATTTCCGCTCACCTGCAGTGCCGCATTGGAGATCCCATGTTCGACCTTTTTAAAATCACCTATAATGAGGAGGGAGTGCCCCAGCACATTGCCATCAGCATTTTAAAAGGTGAGAACACCTCTTATGTCATATCCAGTGATGAAGATGACCAGATGACCCATGTGGGAATAAGCTGGAAGGTATAGAAGAAATAAAAAAACCTGAGAGAGTGCAGGTTTTTTTATTTCTGAGCTTTTATGGGCAGATACAGTTCAATGTAATGAATGGATCTGGTGTTTTGTTCATCAGCGGCACAGCTTAAGAGACAGCCGCTGTAAGCGGTGCCAAGAGGGGCGTAACCCTGGTTCTTTGCCCAGGCAGCTGCATTTAATATGTCTTTGACATCGGCAACAGGGGCTTCTGATTCCATAATGGTGTAAACACAGGCTTTATGCCGGACCATGGGAGACCGGCCCAGCTTTTGCTTGATTTTCATCAAAGCAGCCTGTTCCTCTGATATCAGAAAATATTCTGATGTTTGCTCTGCACTGTCTCCAAGGAGCCTGTATTCCTGGTATAGACAGCACAGATCAGAGATTTCCAGGTCATTGACCAGCCGGTTGTCTGTCAGCTGATAGGAAGGAGGAAGAGGGCGTAAGTCAAAGCAGTTTAAGGAGTGTTCCACATCCAGATACAGCTTTTGAAGCTGGTTCAGATGAAGAAGGGCCTGACGGTGCTTTTCTGCCACCTGTTTTTCTTCTTTTATTTTTTCCCTGACCATGGTCCGGTGGGAGGAGATGGAGCTTTTGTAAAGAATCCGCTCAATGTCCTCGATGCTGAAATCAAGCCTGCGGTAAAACCTGATTTTTAACAGCTTTAAAATATCGTCATATGTATAGGTACGGTAGCCGTTTTTCTCTTTTTCCGGGTGTATGATTCCTTTTTTTTCATAAAACCGGAGGGTATCCCGGCTTAACCCAATCCGGTCTGATACTTCTCCAATGCTGTACTTTTTCATTTCAAGTCCTCGTTTCAGTCAGGTATTGCATCTATTATTTTACCACAAAAAAACAGTTTTTCAGCCTTACGGTTTTCTTTCTATGATTACGAAATATTAACAGAAAGAATTCAAAATATTAACAATTTGTGATATGATGATATAGTAAATAAAATTTTTTATAGGAAAAACAAATGTGAAAAGGGGGAATTTACGTGGCAGAGGACAAAAAGAAGCTGGTCAAATGCCTGGTGTGCGGTGCAATATTTGAAGAGGGGGAACCAGTCTGTCCGGTATGCGGGGTAGGTCCGGAATATTTCACTCCCCATGAGGAGAAGGAAAAGAAGTTTCGCAAGGACACCGA
This sequence comes from Hungatella sp. UBA4396, assembly GCA_002389905.1. Lineage (GTDB taxonomy): Bacteria > Bacillota > Clostridia > Lachnospirales > Lachnospiraceae > Lacrimispora. Next base: position 20,069 of record DGRE01000041.1, read on the forward strand.
AGAAATCTATATCATACTTGGAAACGGAGCAGCCGGTGTCAGTGCGGCAGAGGCGGTCAGGGAGAGAAATGCCACCTGTTCCATCGTTATGGTGACAAAGGAGGATGTCCTGCCTTATTCAAGGCCCATGCTGACCAAGGCGGTCATGGGAAAGGATGAGAGGGATGAACTGCTTCTTCACGAACCGGAGTGGTACGAGGAGAAAAGGATTTTAAACCTTACGGGAAAGAAAGCAGAGCGGATCGACACAAAGGAAAAAGAGGTTATTTTTGATGACGGAATCCGTCTGAAATACGATAAATGCATTTACGCCCTTGGTTCTGAATGCTTCATCCCACCCATACCGGGTCATGAAAAGGGAGAGGTGGTTGCCATCAGGCGTCTTTCTGATATAGAAAAAATCAACTCCCTTCTTCCAAGGTCTAAAAAGGCCGTGGTGATCGGAGGCGGAGTTTTAGGTCTGGAAGCGGCCTGGGAACTGAAAAAGTCAGGGCTTTCTGTAACGGTTTTAGAGCATGGAAGTCAGCTTATGAGCCGTCAGCTTGATCAGGAAGCCGGAGAGTTTTTAAAGTCATTGATCCTGGAAAAGGGAATTGAAGTGAAATTCCAGGCAGACACCCGGGAGATCGAAGGAGATGACCATGTGACAGGAGTCCGTCTGGAAGGCGGAGAAGTCATTCCTGCAGATATGGTGGTTATATCGGCAGGAGTCAGGGCCAATTGTTCCCTGGCCCAGGAAGCCGGAGCCAGTACAGGACGGGCAGTCGTGGTAAATGAGCACATGGAAACCACCATACCGGGAATTTACGCCTGCGGGGACTGTGCTGAGTATAAAGGAATCAACTACGCCATCTGGCCTCAGGCCCTGGAGATGGGAAAGGCCGCCGGAGCCAATGCGACGGGAGAACGGGTGTCTTACAAAACTGTGCTTGCGTCCCTCACTTTTCACGGCATGGACACCTCTCTGTTTGCAGTGGGAGATGCGGGAAAGGATCCTGAAAAGCCTTATAAGGTGTCCATAGAAAAGGACGAGACTCAGAAGACATATAAGGCTTATTATTACCAGGATGGCAGGCTGGCCGGAGCCATCCTCATTGGAGATACGTCTGAGATGGGAAAGATCCTGGATCAGATGGAGAAGGGAACAGTATAAAAACAAACAGCATAAAAAATAAGTGCGGCAGATTGAATTCAATCCCCGCACTTATTTTTTTATTCAATAGAAATATGATAGGTTTCCAGCCAGTAGTTGATTTGAAGGATATAGGCCAGCATCTGAGGCCCAGCCATCAGCTGGCCGTACCAGGGCTTTCCGTAGTCCGAAGGACTGATTAAAAATGCCTCCAGCTTCTCCTTATCCAGAAATTCCATAACAGGAGAGGAGTTTTCCGCCGCCATATCCCGGACACGGCTGACCAAAAGAGCCTCGTAATTGGTGTCATAGGTTTTGGGGTAAGGCGATTTTTTTCGGAAGAGAATTTCGTCAGGAAGAAGGCCCTTTCCAGCCTGGCGCAGAAGATTTTTCACCACTCCATCCCTGGTCTTCATATCCCATGGCACGTTCCAGACGTACTCAATAATCCGGTGGTCTGCAAAGGGAACCCGGGCTTCTAAGCCAGAATACATGCTGCTGCGGTCCATGCGGTTTAACAATGTCTGCATAAACCAGCGCAGGTTCAAGAAGGCGATTTCCCTCCTTCTGGCTTCCACAGGATTATCCTCTAATAGGATTGGAGTTTCAGCCAGGGATTTTTGGTAAGCTTCCTGCACATATTCATCCATTCCCAGATAATCCAGGAAGTCGTCTTTCAGAAGCATTTTACGGGGCTTTAAGTCCATGGTCCAGGGGAAGGCAGAGGCTTTAAAGCATTCCTCCTTGTGAAACCATGGATATCCGCCAAAGATTTCATCCGCACATTCTCCTGTCAATGTCACTTTGTTGTGCTGTTTGACCAGAGAACAGAAGTGGAGGAGGGAAGAGTCAATATCTCCCATGGCAGGCAGGTCATGGGCCCGCACAGAGTCGTAGAGGCGGTCGGCCTGGGTCACGTTGTCGCACTCCAAAAAGTGATGGTCGGAATCCAGGAATTTTACCATCTGCTCCACAAAAGGCCGGTCTCTGGAGGGCTGGAAGGCGCTGGCTTTAAAATATTTGTCATTGTTGACAAAATCAAAGGAAAAGGTGGTGAGCTGTTTGCCCTGTTTTTTTAATTCTGCGGCGCAGACCGCGGAAACCAGGCTGGAATCCACTCCTCCGGATAACAGGGTACAGATGGGAACGTCGGAAACCATCTGACGCCTGATGGAGTCCTGGACCAGGAAGGAGGTCTTTTCAATGGTTTCCTCATAGCTGTCTTCATGGATCTTGCTTTCCAGCTTCCAGTAGCATTGAAGGCGGAATCCGTCTTTGGAGCAAAGGAGCATATGGCCCGGGAACAGCTCACTGATCCCCTTGAATACCCCGCATCCGCTGGTGCGGGCCGGACCTATGGAAAATATCTCGTTTAAGCCTTTCTTATCCAGAATGGGAGTAATGCCCGGATAAGCAAAGAGGCCTTTTAATTCTGAGGAAAATACGATTTCATCTCCTCTGATGGTATAAAAGAGAGGCTTTACTCCGGACCGGTCCCGAAACAGGCAGAGCCGCTTCCTGACCGGATCAGCGATGGCAAAGGCAAAGATGCCGTTTAACTGCTTGACAAAGTCCGGGCCGTATTCCATATATCCGGTCAGGATTACTTCCGTGTCACTGGTGGTGGAAAAGGTATGGCCCTTTTTTTCCAGATCCAGGCGAAGCTCGTTGGTATTGTAAATCTCTCCGTTGTATGTGATTCCAAAGGTATATCCGGCATCAGCCTTTTTCATGGGCTGATCGCCGGTTGTCAAGTCAATGATAGAAAGCCGGGCATGGCATAGGCCGCCCTGTTCAAAGAGCCAGACACCGGAGTTGTCAGGGCCTCTGTGCTTTTGTACCTCGCACATTTTTTCCAGTATGGTTTCATAACGGGGTTCATCTTTCTGGTAATCCTGAAAAGGATTGTAAAAGCCGGCAAATGCACACATATAATTCCTCCTATGAGCGAATGGTTATAAAAGAAAACAAGCAGCAGCAAAGGTGGCAAGAAAGCCCAGGATGACAGGAGGAAGATTCTTTCTGACGAGCTCCATAGGCTCTACGCCGCATATGGCTGCCACGGGAATAAGTCCCCAGGGAACGATGGTTCCTCCCCCCACGAAAATTGCGGTGATCTGTCCGAGAGAGGCTAAAACAGGAATGGAAGCGTTCACTGCAGTACCGAAGGTCCGGGCCAGAGAGCCTGTAAGGGGAAGGCCGGAAAAGCCTGAGCCGTCTAAGCCTGTCAATCCGCCTATTGCCATTTGCACGGCAGCGGCTGCGTACTTGTTAAGAGGAGCGTGCTGTGCCAGCCAGACGGCCCAGTCATTCATGATTCCCCCTTTAAACTGTTCGCCCATAATGGTGGAAATTCCTTCTCCTCCCAAAAAGAAAAAGGCTCCGATGATGATGACAGGGGCAAAGATTTTGATGGCAAAAAGAAAGCCTTCTGTGACGTAATCCGTCACCTTTTCCAGGGAGTCCTTTCCAAAGCCCAGAACAGAGCCGATGGACATTGCCAGGATTGCCGTGCCGGAAACCATGCTGGTGGCCTCTCCGCCTTTTAAATCAAAGGTCAGCATAAGAATAATATCGGCCAGGAACAAAAGAGGGGTGAGGATTGCCATGACCAGGGCTGTTTTTCTGGCTTTGGGCCTTTCTTCCCGGGAATTCACGACAGGGAGATTTACGCTCCCGGCTTTGATATGTCCCTTGTTTAACAGGTATGCAGAGCATACGGTAACAATGCCCATGACCAGAAACAAAGGCCGCCCCTCGGTCAGGATATCGGAAGGAGAGATAGAGGCTGCTCCTGCGGAAATGGCCGGAGCTCCCTGGATGACCAGGTCATAGCTTAGGGCGAAGCCGTGTCCGAATAAGTTCATGGATATGGCGGCTGCCAGTGGGTTTAAACCGGCTTTGACGGCAAAGGGAAGCATAATGGCTCCTACCAGGGCCACGGATGGAGAGGGCCATAAGAAAAATGAAAATACCATCATGGTCAGACCCAGAACCCACCAGGTGAGATCAGGATTTTTCATAACCTTTGACATGGGAATCATCATCAGATGGTCGCTGCCTAAGTCCTTTAAGCATTTGGACAGGGCTGTGACCAGGGCAATGGTGGCAATGATTTCCATAAACTCCCTGGAGGCATATAGGATGGCATTAAATATGGTCATAATGCCTCCTGTTACAGACCCAAGGCCCGCCAGCCCCAGAAGAAATAAAAATGCAATGCACACCAGAGGGGTATCTTTTCTGAGAACCATGACACTTAAGATTACGATAACACCTATGAGATAAATATAGTGCAGCGGTGTCAGCATCAGATTGGGATCAAGCATAGGAACCACTCCTGTCAGAAGAATATACCTTATACTATGACAGGTGGGAATGGGCAGTGTGATTTTTTTATGGCAGAACTTGAAATTTTTCTGTCCGCCTTTTATACTTATATTCTATAAAGAAGTTCCAGAAGGTGATGCCCAGAGGAGGGACTATGCAGATTACATCGGTACACATCAAAAATTTCAAATCAATCCAGGATATGAAAATCCAGGATATTGAAAATGCCCTGATTTTAGTTGGGAAAAATAATACGGGAAAAACAGGAATTTTGGATGCCATACGGGCGGCCACAGGCTTTTATGAAGTCCGTCCCGAGGATTTTAATGAGCAGAAGCAGAATATAGAGATCACCATGACTCTGGGGATTACACAAGAGGATTTAAAGCTGTTTCACAAAGGCGGACTGGTGAGCCAGTATAAGAGGTATGACGGCTGGCTTCACGACTTTGAAGAAAAGCTTCCGTCTTACCGGGATGGGAGTCTCACCTTTACCTTTCAGGTCAATTGGAGCCGAGAGGTGCGCTTTCAGGATGGATACCGGAAGAACAACCGGTATATCAAAGAGATATTTCCCAGGCTATACTACATTGATTCGGAGCGGGATTTAAAGCAGTTTCAAAATGATCTGCTTTTGTTTCAGGAAGATGACCAGTTGATTAAATTAAAAAACAACTTATGCCTGTTTGACGATACAAAGGAATGCAATCAGTGCTTTCAATGCATCGGCTTAATCAATCAGAAAACACCGGAGGAGCTGCAGGTTTATGAAACCGTAAAGCTGCTGGAATACAAGATGTACCAGCTTAATTTAAATGACTTTGCAGCCAGGGTCAATGAAAATTACAGGAAAAACGGAGGGTACGAGGAGATTCGTTTTTCCCTTAATATGAGCTCCAATGAACTGTTTCGTGTGAAGGCGGAAGCCTATCATATGGAGCGGGGACGGTTAAGCCCCATCGGCACCTTGAGCACCGGCATGAAAAGCCTGTATATGCTTTCCCTTTTGGAAACTTATACAGAGGATGAAAAACTGATTCCCAGCATTGTAATCGTGGAGGACCCGGAAATCTTTCTTCATCCCCAGCTTCAAAAGACCTCCAGTGAGATTCTTTACCGCCTGTCCAAGAAGAATCAGGTGATTTTTTCCACCCATTCTCCCGGAATGCTCTTTAACTTCACCCGCCGCCAGATCAGGCAGGTGGTTTTAGATAAGGATGGCTATTCCATGGTTAAGGAGAGGACCGACATTGATGCGATTTTAGATGATCTGGGCTATGGAGCCAATGACCTGTTAGGGGTCAGCTTTGTGTTTATCGTGGAAGGAAAGCAGGATAAGAGCCGCCTTCCCCTTTTGCTGGAAAAGTATTATTCGGAAATCCAGAACGAGGACGGGAGCCTTTCCAGGATATCCATTATTACCACAAACAGCTGTACCAATATAAAGACCTATGCCAATTTAAAATACATGAACCAGGTGTATCTGAGGGACCAGTTTTTGATGATCCGGGATGGGGATGGGAAAAATCCGGAGGAGCTGGTGAACCAGCTTTGCAAGTATTACGATGAGCGCAGTCTGGAAGATGCTGACAAGCTTCCCAGAGTGACCAGAAGAAATGTTCTTATATTGAAATACTATTCCTTTGAAAATTATTTTCTCAATCCAAAGATTATGGCAAAGCTTGGGGTTGTGAAAAGTGAGGAGGAGTTTTACCGGATATTGTTTGACAAGTGGAGGGAATATCTTCACCGGATTAAAAGCGGAAAAGCGTTTTTAGAGGCAATGGGAAAGGATATGGAATCTGTGGAGGAATTAAAGGCTCATATGGAGGAATTCAAGATTCATATGCGGGGACATAACCTGTATGATATTTTCTATGGGCCGTTTAAGAAACAGGAAGGGGAATTGCTGAAGAAGTATATTGAATTGGCTCCGAGGGAGGATTTTAAGGATATTTTAGATGCCATTGACCGTTTTGTTTATTTTGAAAGCAGGAAAACAGAAGGGTAAAAGACAGAGGAGCGCCCCAAGTGCTGTGGAAAGGAAGCAGCCCTTGGGGTATTTTTGATTTTAAGAATATAAAAAAGTCAATATCATACAAGAGGAATCTATAAAAGTATGCTATAATTTACACGAAGCATAAGGAGGACAATTTTATGACAGCCCAGGAACAACGTTTGGTGTGTTATGATGATGAACTAAAAATCGAAGCGCACCAATTTAATGGGATCATGCAAAAGTTCCCGAACCATTTTCACGAATATTATGTGATTGGATTCATAGAAAGCGGAAAGAGGCATCTGACCTGTAAGAATAAGGAGTATATCATAGACGCAGGGGACCTGGTTTTATTTAATCCTTTCGATAACCACGCCTGCCAGCAGGCTGATGATAAAACCCTTGACTGGAGAAGTATCAATATCAATGAGAACATCATGGAGGAAACGGTCCGGCAGATTACAGGCATCGGCTATCTCCCCAAATTCACCACAACGGCAGCATATCACAGTGAGAGTGTACTTCTTTTGCGTGAGCTTCACCAAATGATTATGGAGCAGAGAAAAGACTTTAAAAAGGAGGAGGTTTTCTTTTTCCTCATTGAACAGCTAATCAAAGAATATACGGAACCTGTAAAAGAAAGCCTTTCAGAGGTCAGTGAGGAAATTCAAAAATCCTGTACTTATATAGAAAACCACTATGGGGAGTTAATTACACTTGATGATTTGAGTGAGCTTTCCGGTTTAAACAAATACACCTTGCTGAGAAACTTTACAAGGCAGAGGGGAGTTACGCCTTACCAATATCTTGAAGCAATCCGAATCAGTGAAGCAAAAAAGTTATTGGAGAATGGAATTGATCCTTTGGAAGCTGCCATGAAGACAGGCTTCACAGATCAAAGCCATTTTACAAAGTTTTTCAAAAGATTAATTGGACTTACCCCCAGACAATACAGGGATATCTTTAAGGAAAGTAAAGGTTAGATAAATACATATGAAAACAAACAAAGGAATGACTGGACATCTGCTGGCGGCTATTACAACTTTTATATGGGGAACAACCTTTATATCCACGAAAGTATTGCTTGTCAGCTTTACACCCATTGAGATATTATTTTTCCGTTTCGTCATGGGCCTGATAATTTTAACAGCGGTATTCCCACACAGGCTGAAGGGGACGACCTGGAAACAGGAAATCCTGTTTGCCGGTGCCGGGTTATGCGGGGTTACGCTGTATTTCCTTTTGGAGAATATAGCATTAACCTATACCCTTGCGTCCAATGTGGGAGTCATAATATCCGTTGCACCGTTTTTTACAGCGCTGTTTTCCCATTGGTTTTTAGAAAATGAGAAATTAAAATCCAACTTTTTTATTGGCTTTGTGATCGCTATGATTGGGATTATACTTATTAACTTTAATGGAAGTATGGTTTTGAAATTAAATCCCATGGGTGACTTATTGGCTATATTAGCTGCTTTTGTGTGGGCAATATACGCAATACTTACGAAAAAGGTCAGCCAATTGGGGTATAACACCATACAGACCACCCGGAGGATATTTCTTTATGGGGTGATTTTTATGCTGCCTGCATTGTCCGTGCTTCCGTTTAAATGGGGATTTGAAAGGTTCCTGCAGCCTGTTAACTTATTTAACATTCTGTTTCTTGGATTAGGAGCATCGGCACTTTGCTTTGTTACCTGGAATACGGCTGTCAAGCTGTTGGGGGCGGTAAAAACAAGCATTTATATTTATCTGGTTCCGGCTGTTACCGTTATCACTTCCATACTTATATTAAATGAAACAATCACATGGATTGCGGCCTGCGGAACATTTCTTACATTGGTGGGATTATTTATTTCCGAAAGGAAAGTAAAGGGAAAGTAAACTTCTTCGGGGGCAGCAGCCCCCTTTATATCATTTATTCTTATACTTTTGCTACCACTCTGCAAGGTAAGCCCGTCATCTCTGCATATTTGACCGGATAAGTGTTAGCAATGAATTCTCTGCTTTTTTCCTGCAAAAGCAGCATCTTTAAATTACAGATATTCTCAACCACAAAAACATTTCTGTCCGCACAATATTGATCCTTTGAGGTATGCTCCGTACCCCGCCTGATTCCGGCGCAGTCAATGCCTATAATGGAAATGCCCAAATCCAAAAGCTTCTCAATTAAATCATCAGAAAGCTGAGGATGCTCTTTAAAATAGCGCTTGCTGCCATAGCCTTCTTTTTCAATAAAGCCAGTATGAAAAGCCACAAACATTCCGCTTTTCACCTTTGAAATATCAATGTCTGAAATGTCAATATCCCGCTCTGTCACTGTGCTGACATCAAATACAACTGCATTCCGCTCCACATATTCCAGTGGAAACTCCTTATTCATCACATCAAAATGTGTTCCCAAATGGCCTGCCAGGGCCTTTTTCTCATTCCCCTGAGCATCTTTGACCATGTTCGGCGTAATCAAAACTGTCAAATCAATAAACATAAGATTTCCTCACCTTTCTGTTTCCCTTTTTCCTGAAAAAGAAGAAAATAAACTGTTGAGAATCATTCCGAAAACAATCAAAAGTATGCCCACACCGCCCAAACTGTCAGGAAGAGAATCACCTAAAAATAAAGTACCGCCCAGCAATGTAAAAATCACTTCCCCGGCCTGAGTGGATTCAACCACTGCAAGCTGCTTTTGATTGGATTTTACCAGATCCGTTGCCCGGAAAAACAGGAGAGTGGCAATCACCCCGGAAAACAGGGCCACACAAAATGACTGGAAGAACTGGCCCAAAGAGGGCAGGCCCACATGTACTGTGCCAAAACCGGCCATGATGAGCCACAGCGGAAGGCTGCATAAGGTCATTCCATAAGTTCTCTCAATGGTGGACAGCCGGTTTTCGCTCATTGCCATGGTTTTTCTGTTGCCAAGGGGATAGGAGATTGCTGCAATCAATATGGGAACCAAAGTCAGGAGAGTGGTGCGCACCTCTAAATTCACCATATTATGTACCTGCATCAGGAAAACTCCCAATAAAATGATTCCTGATGCAGACAAGTTTTTAACAGGAACCCGGCTGCCGAATAAGGGAGACATTAAGATTCCCATTACGATTGTCATTTGCCAGGAGGCGGCGATCAGCCAGGATTCTCCATAATTTCCTGCATAGGAAAGAGGAGCGTAGAAAAGACCAAATCCAATCGTACTCCAAAGCAGCCAGCCCCTTGGATTTTCCGCGATGATTCTGTGAACGTTTTGAAATCCATGCTTTTTTCCGACGACGAGAGCCAGTATGGGCAATGTAAACAGATACCGCAGGCTGGCGCTCCATATCCAGCTCCCACCGGATAAATGCATGCTCCGGTTTAAGATAAATGTAAAGGCAAAAAAGAAAGATCCGGCTACACCGAAAAAAAGTGACTTTTTCATGTTCATCTGATTTTGCTCCTATTATAAAATTATTCAATCAGTATTTTTTTCTTTCCTGAAAGCAAAAATCCCCCTATAACGGCTGTAATCAGCTCTGTTGCCGGGAATGCGCACCAGACTCCGGTTATTCCTCCTATGGAAGAGAGGAAAAATGTCATTGGAATGATGATCAAAAATCCCCTTAAAATGGAGATCAAATGAGCCGGAAGAGCATATTCCGTTGAGGTAAAGTAAACGGATATGATTATGTTGAATCCGGCAAACAAGCAGGCCGTAAAATACAGCTTCAGGCCTGGTACGGCGATGCTCTGCAAAAGTGGATTTTGCTCACTGTTAAAGATATCGGCAATCTGCGGCGCCTGAAAGAACACCGTAAGATAAATGATGCCCGACAGGATTAACAGGGAAATCAAGGCATACCGCAAGACTGCCCGGATATTCCCCAGGTTTCCGCTTCCGTAATAACTGCTTATAAGAGGCTGGATGCCCTGGGAAATGCCCGTATAAATGGAAAGCACCACCAAAGAGAGATTGGCAATGATTCCATATGCAGCAACCCCGGCATTTCCCTGGAGAGTCATGATAATGATATTAAAAACAATCATAACAATGCCGGAGGACACCTCTGTAATCAGAGAGGGGAGTCCGCTGGAAAAAATGCGGCTGATCCTCTGTCCTGAAAAATCAAATTTCACCAGATTAAAATGATTCTTCCTTTGGAAAAAGAAAGGGGAGAGTATGATCATGCTGATCACCGGAGCAAGGCCGGTAGCCAGAACCGCTCCGAATATTCCCATTTCCAGAGGAAACATAAAGATGTAATCCAGCAGAATATTGGAAAAGCTTCCTATCAGCATTGCCATCATGGAAAGCTGGGGAGCGCCGTCGTTTCTTACAAAGCATAAAAGCACATTGTTTAACAGGAACATGGGAGAAAACAGCAAAATTACCTGTAAATAGGTTTTGCTCATTTGAAAAACCTCTTCATCAGCTCCCAGCATCCTTATGATGGATTCAGAAAAAAATGAACCCAGCAGAAAGAAGACTGCGGCAAAGCTGAGGGCCAGAAAAATGGCAGAAGTAAAGGTGCGGTTTGCCTCCTCCATCCTGTTTTGGCTTCTGGAAATGGAATACCTGGTAGCTCCTCCCATGCCGAACATCAGGCCGCTTCCATGGATGAAGCTGTATATGGGAATTGCCAGATTAAGGGCTGCCAGGCCGTTGGCGCCAAGGCTTTTTGCCACAAAAAAGGTGTCTGCCAGAATATAGCAGGACAGTCCTATCATGCCTAAGACATTTAACGATGAATACCTTAAAAATTCCTTCAGACAAGATGCATGTTTCATAAAATCAGACCTCCATACAAAATAAAAGCGCCAGAGCCTCGTATCTTCTATGGCCTAACGATACGAAGTCCAACGCTTAAGTTTTTACCCGGCGGTAAAAATACGTTTGCAGTTTATTTTACTGCACATAAGTGTAGCACAGGGTCTCGTTTTTGTCAAATTCCTGTCATGTATCCTGTTTTATGTATTACAGGGTATAAGAAAACCACAAAGCATATTTAACTTTGTGGTTTCTTTTAATGGAGATAGTGGGATTCGAACCCATGACCTCTTGAATGCCATTCAAGCGCTCTCCCAGCTGAGCTATACCCCCATGTCCGCTATTATAGCAAAGCATGAAAAAAATTGCAACAACATATTGCATTAATTTTTAAAAATGTTATAATACATTCAGAACATTTGAATATAGTAGTCTTCAGGGCAGGGTGAAATTCCCGACCGGCGGTAAAGTCCGCGAGCGCAGCAGCGCAGAATTGGTGTAATTCCAATACCGACAGTAAAGTCTGGATGAAAGAAGATGTGTTAAATAAGGATAATACACCTGTCTATTTTTAACACCTGAAAGACATACTTTCAGGTGTTATTTATTTTCAGGAGGATAAACTATGAACACAACAAAAAAAACAAACAGACTTACCTTGATGGCCATGTTTTGTGCGCTGGCCTTCGTATCCGTAGCTACAATCCGGATACCGCTGATTCCTGCAATGCCTTTTCTGCAATACGAACCTAAGGATGTCATTATCCTGACCGGAGGATTTATCTTCGGCCCTATGTCTGCGGCACTGATTTCTGTCATTGTCTCTTTCATAGAATTGTTCACCATCAGCAGCACCGGAATCATTGGATTAATCATGAACATCCTGTCAACAGTGGCCTATGTCTGCCCTGCCGCTTTCTTTTATAAGAAATACCACTCCACTGGAGGAGCGTTAATGGGTATGCTGTCAGGTACAGTCCTCATGACCCTCATTATGGTTTTGTGGAATTATCTTATTACTCCCATTTATATGGGATACCCAAGAGAAGCCATAGTTGAGCTTCTTGTTCCGGCAATTGTTCCCTTCAATCTTTTAAAAGGAGGAATCAACACAGGCCTGACTCTTCTTATTTATAAGCCGTTGGTCACCACCTTGAGAAAATCCGGTTTGCTGGCTTTTGATTCACCCAGTCCTCAGAACAGCCGAAGGTTCAGCCCAGGTATGACCTTAACTGCCGCAATAATCCTCATAACCTGCATCTTGTTTATACTGGTTTTGCGGGGAGACTTATAATTAAATTACTGCTTAAATTCCTTCCACCTTTTTAGGCTTCCTTTTTCAAACACATACTCTGGGGTGATCAAAGTATCCTGTATCTCTGATTCATAATACCATGGGTCCTCCTCGTGAAGAGGATTTTTCAAAACATGGAATTCCTGAGCGGGCATATAGCCTTGGGCCAGGAGGAGACACTGATTCCCCTGACTGTCCTCCGCAGTATCCACCACCATAATACAGTGGCCCGGGCTGCCGCCTCGGATAAATAAGTCACCAGCCAGAATCTTGCCTTCTTCAACGGGACTGGATTCCTTATCCAGGGAAAGAGTTCCCGCATAGACCATAACCTGCCTCAAATATTTTGTAAAAGACTCCCTGGAATTGTCATAAGACGCTTTCGTTATCCAGGAAACCTGATTTCCATTGACAGAAAGCCTTTTTCCCGACATCCAGGAGGAATAGTCCATTAAAAATCCATTGGTCAGATGAAAGGAAATGGATTCATAATCCTCCATCAGCCAAAAGTATTCCCCATACATCCGGATCACGCTGTCCGCACACTGCTGTAAATCTCCCTCCACCATTGGCATGGCAAAAACTGCTGCATGAATATCTTGAGCCGCTTTTTCCCTCCCATCATGCAGAAGCACCGGGCTCTTGTCCGGCTTCAAGTGATACTGCCTTAAATATGCCTGGAAGCTTCCCAGCGGTTTTTCCACCCTGGCATACCCTTCGGGCACAGAAAATCTCTCCTCTAAAGTCAGTCCTGAGGAATTAATCATAGGTTTCTCTGCTTTGATGACTTCTTTCCCAGCTTGCTGCCGGTAAATGATATCTTCATATGCAGGCGGGGCGGACGTACTTTCTGCAAGTTTCTCCTGGGAAGCAAGCCTTCTGTCCCTGACATGGCTGAACAAAGGCGCTGATGCGCAAAGAAGGCTTCCGCCCAGCAAAAGTGCTGCAAGTATTCTCATATTCGTTTCTCCCTCTCCTATAGCACACTTTATTTTCAGATACTTTTCTCCATTGTAACACAAAATTTTTTTCATTTCCAACAAATAATTTTTCATATTAATAAGGAAGCAATTTTTTTACTGCTGTGAAGAGACTATAAAAAAGTGTGAAAAGTATCAACGATTGCTTGACACAATCCCGGTATTGAATTATAGTTTTCAATAGAGTGTTGTGTGTTTGCGGCAATGATTCTTCTGCGATTTTCATTGCCGTGTTCATACAGTGCACGAGAACAGGGTGCATTGCTTTTTAAGGGCAGTGAGGCCAGTTACATAGGCATGGCCAAATCGGCATGACCTAAATAAAATTAAGGAGTGCTTTATGAAACAGTATTTTAACCTATCCGTTTCAGAGACCGCACAAGACTTACAGGTTGACTTAGACAAAGGCCTTTCCAGCCAGGAGGCTTCAGAGCGCAGCCAAAAGTACGGTCCCAATGTTCTGGAGGGCGGTAAAGAAAAGAGCCTTCTGGAAATGGCTCTTGAGCAGCTTAAGGATTTTCTGGTTCTCATCCTTATGGTTGCAGCAGTGGTTTCGATTTTTCTGGGCGAAGCACTGGAAGGTATTGTTATTCTTGCAATCGTCGTATTGAACACCATTTTAGGCGTATACCAGGAAAACAAAGCCAGCAACGCGCTCAAGGCACTTAAGGAAATGGCAAGTCCCCACGCTAAGGCGCTGCGTAATGGACAGGTCGTTGAAATCGCTTCTAACGAAGTGGTTCCCGGCGACGTGATCATTTTGGAGGCAGGTGATTATATTCCTGCTGACCTTCGTCTCGTAGAATCCGTGAATTTAAAGATCGACGAAGCAGCCCTGACCGGCGAATCAGTTCCCGTTGAGAAGGATTGCAAGACAGTTCTGGCTGAAGATTCCAGCCTTGGAGACCGCATCAACAGTGCTTACATGGGTACCGTCATTACTTACGGACGAGGAAAAGGTGTTATTACCGACATTGGCATGAAGACCCAGATGGGTAACATCGCGGGAATGCTTAATGACGGTGAAGATGAAGCTACCCCGCTTCAGAAAAAACTGGACAGCCTGGGTAAACTCCTGGGTATTGTTTGTCTGGCAATCTGTGGTATCATCTTCCTTCTGGGCTTACTCCGTGGTATGGAGCTCTTTGATATCTTCATGACCTCCGTATCTCTGGCTGTTGCAGCTATTCCGGAAGGACTTACCGTTGTTGTTACTGTTGTTCTTGCCATGGGTATGCAGAAGATGGTAAAGGTCAACGCAATCATCAAGCGCTTAAGTGCGGTTGAGACTCTGGGAAGTACAACTGTTATCTGTTCCGATAAGACAGGTACACTGACCCAGAACAAGATGACCATTCAGCGCATTTATGATGGTAAAGAACTCTATGATGTAAGCGGTACAGGCTACAGCCCTGTAGGTGATATTACGGACAAATCCGGCAGCAAGAAAACAGAAGCAGTGCAGAAGGTGCTTGAAAGTCTTGTTCTTTGTAATGATGCCATTTATGATCCTGAAAAGGAGACTATTGTAGGTGATCCTACTGAGGCTGCTATGGTTGTTCTGGCACATAAGGCAGGTATGGTTAAGAAACAGTGGGAAGAGAAATATCCCCGTCTGCAGGAGGTTCCTTTTGATTCAGACAGAAAGCTGATGTCTACCTTCCACACCATTGACGGAAAGAACGTTATGTACACAAAGGGTGCGCCTGACGAACTGCTCCGCCGCTGTGTTTCCGTTGATATAGGCGGCAGTGTGGAAACACTTACTGACGCAAAACGCGAGGAGATTCTGTCTGTAAACCAGAGCTTTGCAGAATCCGCACTGCGAGTCATCGGCGCCGCTTACCGCAATGTGGATGTAGTGAACGCTTCCTTTGAAGCAGAAAATGATCTTACCTTTATCGGTCTGGTGGGCATGATTGATCCGCCTCGTGAAGAAGCAAAGAACGCTATCGACATCTGTAAGAAAGCCGGAATCCAGGTGAAGATGATCACTGGTGACCATAAGATCACAGCGACAGCCATTGGCCGTCAGCTTGGTATCGTTGAAGGAGAAGCTGTTGCCATAGAAGGCCGCAGAATTTCTGAAATGAACGATCAGGAACTCCAGGAATGTGTAAAAACTGTTAATGTATTTGCCCGTGTTTCACCTGAGCACAAGGTACGCCTTGTTGACGCAGTAAGGGCAAACGGAAACATCGCCGCCATGACAGGCGACGGCGTTAATGACGCTCCTTCCCTTAAGCATGCCGATATCGGTGTTGCCATGGGAATCACCGGTACGGACGTTTCCAAGGAAGCGGCTGACATGATTCTGACTGACGATAACTTCGCCAGCATTGTAAAGGCCGTTGCAGAAGGCCGTACCATTTACAGCAACATCCGTAAGGTAGTAGGATTCCTGCTCTCCTGTAACATCGGTGAGATTCTGGTTATCTTCCTTGCTATGCTGGTAAACCTTCCGGTCCCCCTTGTTGCAATTCAGTTGCTTTCTATCAACTTAATTACAGATGCATTCCCTGCATTTGCCCTTGGTATGGAAAAGGAAGAGCCTGGCGTTATGGACAGAGCTCCCAGAGATCCTGCTGAACCTATCGTTGATAAGAAGATGGCTGTTGCAGTAGGAATTCAGAGTATCGCTCTGGCAATCGGAACACTTGGTTCTTTCATGTACGGCTATTATGTACATGATGATCTGGACGTAGCCCGTACCGCATGCTTCCTGACTCTGGTACTTGGCGAGCTGCTTCGTGCATACTCTTCACGTTCAGAGCATATTTCTGTATTCAAAATGCGTGTTCTGGAAAACAGCTACCTCAATAAATGCGTATTGGCATCCCTTGCTTTCCTGCTTGCCAGCATTTATATCCCTGCCTTAAATCCTATTTTCAGTACCGTTCCGCTTACCTTAGATGAAATGATCGCGGCTTTGGTTCTTGCATTTATTCCAATGCTGGGCGGCGAGCTGGCAAAGAAGATTGTCGGCAAATAAGTATTTTATAAAAACTCCCTGACGGGACAGGAGCAGGAAACAGCCTTTTTAAGCGGGCTGTTTCCTGCTCTTTTTAATGGTTATTGTCAATAGTTGAAAATAAGTATAGGAGGAGATATAACATGAAATTGACAATGTTAGGAACAGGAAACGCATTGGTTACGGATTGCTATAATACCTGCTTTGTGGTGCAGGATGCTGACGAATATTTCATGGTAGATGCCGGCGGCGGAAATGGTGTTTTAAGCCAACTGAAAAAAGCCGGGATTGACTGGAAAGAGGTCAAGAATATTTTTATTACTCATAAACATATTGATCATCTTCTTGGTGCGGTTTGGATGATGAGGATGATTTGTCAGTATATGAGGCAGGACCAATACAAGGGTGAAGCAAATATATACGGACATTCTGAGGTCATACAGACCCTTCGCTCTATTGCAGAGATGGTTCTTCAAAAAAGCGAAGTCAGTTATCTTGGCCAGCGCTTACACCTGATTGCAGTTGAAGACGGAGAAGAAAAAGAGATCATCGGCCACCGGGTCAGGTTTTTCGATATACATTCCACAAAGGATAAGCAATTTGGTTTCACTATGGAACTTTCCAAAGGCAAAAAGCTGACTTGCTGCGGTGATGAGCCTTATAATATATCTGAAAAGGAGTATGTGGAGGGAAGCAGTTGGCTGCTGCATGAAGCGTTTTGCCTGCATTCCCAGGCGGATGTGTTTCATCCCTATGAAAAGCATCACAGCACAGTGAAGGATGCCTGCCAATTGGCGCAGGAATTTGGAGTGGAAAATTTGGTTTTATATCATACAGAGGATAAGTCATTGCATCAGCGCAAGGAGCTGTATATGGCGGAAGGGGAAAAGTACTTTCAGGGTAATTTGTATATTCCTGATGATTTGGAAACGATTTTACTGTAAGAATCACTTTATTTTGTACCGGTCAACCTGATCATGAATGGGCAGGTGTTTTTATGTTTTTTTGATTATGAGCGTACTTACGTACTGTTTTTCTTAGATCATCTTGCGATGATGAGTCTGTTTGTTTTCCTGTCTTATGAAATGGTTCGTCTGCCGCGGCTACAGAAAAATAGAATATGGAGTAGGAATGAAGAAGAAGCTTCTGCCAGCTTGCTTTCAACGGATACTTGAGTTACCTCATTCCTCTCCATCAACATTGATTAAATTACTATAGTATTTAGTTTTACCTGAAAGGACATCGTCATAAAAATTTTGCTTCCAATTGATATAATCAATCGCAGCCTGCAGCTCCTGCATCTTGAGTTCCAAGTCTTTTCGACGCTTCTCTAACATAATTTTTCGTTGGGGAATTGACGGTTCGCCTTCTATACAAAGGGCAAGATATGCTTTCATTTCTGCAATTCCCATACCGCAGTTCTTAAGACACGATAAACTGCTGATCCATTTGACATCATGGTCATCAAACATCCTGTAATTGTTGGAACTGCGTTTTACATTTGGGATCAATCCTTCGTTGCAATAATATTTCAGTGTTTCATAGGGCATACCGGTCTGTTCACAGACTTGTTTCATTGTATACATAAAAGTCCTCCGAATTTTTAAAATGTTTAAAGCGTTAAAACGTAAAACGTAAAAATGTATTGACACGGTAGCGACTACCGGCTTTATAATGTGATTATACTGGAAGCTGCTAGAGAAAACAAGCAGTTTTAGGAGAGTATTCCATGAGTATCAGATCACTGATCCGGGAAGGGAAGATCCGATACTGGGGAATCTCTGAAACAACGGAAGGCTATAACACAATGAGCTTTGATGTATTAAAGGGACATGAGGCAGTAAACTAAGCAGCAGGAAAACAAAGAAGGAGAATAAAAATGAGCTTTTTTAAATTAAAAACCATGGAACAGATAAAGGCAGAAAATACTCATAATGATAACCTGTATGGTCTGGTGTATGATGGAGCAATTACGGAAAACAAAGACGGGCAGGTAAACATCCATCCGATCTCGTACCATCTGAACGGACTTGCAATTGCGGCAAATGTATATACCCCGGCAGGGTATGATGAGAATAAGAAGTATGCTGTGATTGTGGTTGCCCATCCCAATGGTGGTGTGAAAGAACAGGTTGCGGGCAATTATGCACAGATACTTGCTGAGAATGGCTATATCACAATGGCCATGGATGCCGCCTATCAAGGCGGAAGCGAAGGCATGCCCCGCAATACAGATAAGCCTGCAAACCGCGTGGAGGATATTCATAGGGCCGCAGACATTATCGCTCACTTTCCCGGGGTGGATGCAGACAGAGTGGGTATTCTTGGAATCTGCGGAGGCGGCGGATATACCATCAAAGCAGTACAGACAGACAAGCGTTTTAAAGCAGTTGCAACACTTTCCATGTTTAATTCCGGAATCGTAAGAAGAAATGGGTTCCTTGACGGGCAGACTTCTACGATTCAGGAAAGGCTGGAACATGCTTCCTGGGCACGTCAGCAGGAGATGGACGGCAAAGAAGTGCTTTATACGCCGGATATGTGTGATTTGCCGGAAGAAGAAGCAAAGAAGCTTGCGGCAGGCCTCTATCGGGATGGTTATTACTACTATTGTATAAATTACCGTCATCCACAGTCCACATTCCGCTACACCGTCAGCAGCCTTCTTGATCTTATGAGCTTTGACGCAAGGGATAATGCGGACCTGATTAATCAACCGCTCCTGATGATTGCAGGAAGTGCAGCAGATACCTTCTACATGACGGAGGGGGTATTCTCCGCAGCAACCGGCACAAATGATAAGGAAATGTTCCTGATCCCAGGTGCCGCGCATATTGAAACCTATTGGAAGCCGGAATATGTGAAACAGGCAGTATACAAGCTGGTGAATTTCTTTAATAAAAAGCTGTAACGCGAGGGAGTGATAGATTATGAAAAAGATATTAGCTATGATGAGTTTCATGCTTCTTGTCAGCCTTACTGCCTGTGGAAATAATTCTGATGACATAAAAAGTGATATATCAAAAGAGGCAGATTCTGCAGTGACAACGAATGAGCAAATGAGTGCAGATAATCAATCAGAGGATGCCACAGAAGTTATGCAATCAGAAGTTCAGGAAAATGAAGGTGGTCCGGCTAAGGTTTTAGTAGCGTACTATTCGGCTTCCGGAAATACAGAGCGTATTGCGAATCTTGTAGCTGAAGCGTCTGAGGCAGATACATTTGTGATTACTCCGGTTGAGGAATATACGGATGCGGACCTTGTCTGGAGAGATGAGAGCAGCAGAGTGAATCAGGAACATGAAGATGAAAACCGCCACGTGGAACTTATTTCCACGGAGGCCGGGGACTTTGATTCTTACGAAGTGATTTTCATCGGATACCCTATATGGTGGGGGGATGCATCATGGGTTGTGGATGATTTTGTAAAGAATAATGACTTTACAGGAAAAACGGTTATTCCATTTGCTACTTCCTCCTCCTCTCCCCTTGGAGAAAGCGGAACAAAGCTTGCTGCTATGGCAGGAACCGGTGAGTGGATGGAAGGAAAACGTTTCTCAAGCGGAGCAGATGAATCAGAGGTGAAAGAGTGGGTAAGTTCACTGGATTTTTTTCAGTAAACGGTGATACTTTGATCGATGAAGCCAACAGTGTATCGAAAGGAAGCTATGTTCCAGTGACAGCGAGTACCACCGTTTCAGAAATAATAAATGATTCCGATTTTGGGGATTTCGGAAGACTGCTCTTTCCGGTTGACAGAAGTATAAGCACAGATCTGACACTTGCTGAGATAAGCAGCAGCAAGGTGTATGTATGGTATTCAGAAATAAAGGCCGATACAACCGTGGAGATTATTAACCGATTAAAAAAGGATGCAGAGGAAGGACACCAGATTTTCTTTCCGATTTATTCAGACGAAGAAATTCTGGCCGATTCTTCAAAAAAAGATACTGGTCTGTTTTTCTTCCGAGGTGAGCCGGGTGCAAAGGTTGCGATTATGAACGCAGGCGGCGGATTTATGTATGTCGGAGCAATGCACGACAGCTTTCCTCATTCCCTTGAAGTCAGTAAGATGGGATATAATACATTTGCACTGATTTACAGGCCGGATTATGCTTACGATGATTTGGCACAGGCGATCGCTTACATTTATGATCATGCAGACGAGCTTGAGGTAGATTTGGAGGGGTATTCCCTATGGGGAGGCTCTGCAGGAGCAAGAATGGCTGCTACCCTTGGGAACAGTGATGCCATGAGTTATTTTGGAAGGCCGGATGTTCCACAGGCAGCAGCGGTCATCATGCAATATACCGGATATACGGCCGCTTCCAGAAAGGATGCAGCAACTTATGCATGTGTTGGTACAAATGATGGGATTGCAAGCTGGAGGACGATGCAGCGCAGACTGCAAATGTTATCGGATTATGGGATACCAACTGAATTTCACGAATATGATGGCCTGGGCCATGGATTCGGCCTGGGCATCGGTACCAATGCAGAAGGGTGGATTCATGACGCAGTTGCATTCTGGGAAAAACAAATAGAATGAAAATGAATGGAGGAAGCAATGAACATACTTTTTATAAATGGAAGTCCCAATGAAAATGGAAACACGGCGGCCTTAGCAAATATTCTTTTAAAGGGTAAGGAATACGAGACTTTAAATTTGAGTCATTACAGGGTCAATGTCTATGGGCAGGAATTGCCGGGAGATCAGTTTGATGAGATTCTCGAAAAGATGAAGGAAGCAAAGACAATTGTGATTGGCTCTCCGGTTTACTGGCATAACCTTGCCGGATCGGTGAGAACACTGCTTGACCGTTTCTATGGACCTGTGAGTGAAGGTGAACTAAAAGGAAGAAAGCTTCTTCTCTTGTTCCAGGGAGCTGCACCGGAAAAATGGATGCTGGACGCAGGGGAATATACAATAAATCGATTTGCTGCACTTTATGGATTGAATTATGTGGGGATGGCAACTGACAAAGCACAGGCACGGCAATTGTCGGATTCGATTTGAAAAAATTGTATTGTTTGCGTTTATTTAGAATAGGCAGTTTTTATAGATAAAATTGAATAAAGTCCATTTTATAAAAGAGTTAGTTTTATGACTAGCTCTTTTTTTAACCCTAATATTCTGTTGAATAGCACGACGGAATGGCTTTCATATCAGTA
Source organism: Hungatella sp. UBA4396 (assembly GCA_002389905.1). Lineage (GTDB taxonomy): Bacteria > Bacillota > Clostridia > Lachnospirales > Lachnospiraceae > Lacrimispora. The sequence goes on from DGRE01000041.1 coordinate 41,694, forward strand.
AATAAAGGCTGGTTTAAACTGAAAAATTTAACTCCTGTTACCGTTTAGGCAAAAAAAAGACCGTTTACGCTGAGAAAGGTACAGTTATGAAAAATATGCTATATTTTAACCACAAGCAAAGCAGACAACCTAAGCCCGGCCAACTGTTGGTTGAAAAATAATGACTAATGTTGAAGCAGCATAAGAGGATGTTATAAGTGTCCTCCAGTTAATAATCGTATATCATACTGTGATCAGCATTGGCATTTCCTTTGATAACCGCAGTAGCTGAGAACATGATACTGGCGGCACCTATTATAGCTCGTGAAGTTGATCATACGTGGAAATATGATTTATTAAATAAAGAGGTTTGAGGAGGAAGAAAAGGATGAAACATGCAGACTTAGTTAACAAAATGACCCTGGAAGAAAAAGCCGCTTTTTTGAGTGGAAAAGGAGAATGGAATACGAGAGACCTTCCGCGGTTAAATATCCCTTCCATCTTTTGTTCCGATGGACCTCACGGGATCCGTAAGCAAGCGGGAGCAGGAGATCATCTGGGATTAAACGAATCTCTTCCCGCCACCTGTTTCCCAACAGCGGCCACCATTGCCAACAGCTGGAATGAAAATCTGGGGCAGGAGATTGGAGAGGCACTTGGAGAAGAGGCTTTTGTCCAGGAAGTAAATGTGCTTCTGGGACCGGGGCTGAATATCAAGAGAAGTCCTCTGTGTGGTCGTAACTTTGAATATTTTTCCGAAGATCCATATCTGGCAGGGAAGATGGCAGCCTCTTATGTGAAGGGCATCCAGAGCCAGGGGGTTTATGCCTGTCCCAAGCACTTTGCGGTAAATAGTCAGGAACTTAGACGTATGGCCATGAATGCAGTTTTGGATGAGCGGACTCTTCGTGAGATTTACCTGACAGGGTTTGAGATAGCAGTAAAAGAGGGAAAAGCAAAAGCTGTTATGACCAGTTACAATCAGGTAAATGGCACTTATGCCAATGAGAACCAACACCTGTTGCAGGATATTCTGCGAAATGAATGGGGATTTCATGGGATTGTAATTACAGACTGGGGCGGCTCCAATGACCATGTAAAAGGAGTACAGGCGCGGTCCAATCTGGAAATGCCCACACCGGGACTGGATTCTGCAAGACAGATATTATCAGCGATTGAAGACAGCAGTCTTTCTATGGAAGAACTGGATATCTGTGTGGATGATCTTCTGGACGCTGTGTTGACCTTAAGTGAAAACAGGAAAGAAAAGATTTCCGGTTTTGAAGAACTGTCACATCATAAACTTGCGAGAAAAGCAGCAAAGGAAAGTACCGTTCTTTTGAAAAATACGGATAAGATCCTGCCACTTGCACCAAAAAGCAAGGTTGCCTTAATTGGAGATTTTGCCATAGAGCCAAGATATCAGGGAGCTGGTTCCTCTATGGTGAAGGCGACCTTTATCGAGACGATGGAGAAATCTATTGAAAACTATGATCTTCAGGTGATCGGAATATCCAGAGGATATAAACGATCAGGAGAAGCGGATGAAGTGCTGGAAAAAGAGGCATTGGATATTGCAGAAAAAGCGGACATTGTGCTGTATTGCTTTGGGCTGAACGAAATCAGTGAAGTGGAAGGTATGGACCGTAGTCATATGCGGATTCCACAGAATCAGATTAAAATTCTGCAATCCATTATGCAGGTAAATGAAAATATTGTAGGAATTCTAAGTGCCGGTGCTTCTGTGGAAATGCCATGGCATACCTGCTGTAAAGCAATTTTACATGGATACCTTTCCGGACAGGCAGGAGCAAGTGCCATGCTGGATATTTTGACGGGAAAAGCAAATCCATCGGGAAGACTGGCAGAAAGTTATCCTCTTCGATATGAAGATACACCGGCATTTAAAAATTTTCCGTCAACGGAAAGAAATGCGGAGTATCGGGAGAGCATTTATGTAGGATACCGCTATTATGACACCTGTATGGTTCGGGTGCAGTATCCTTTCGGCTATGGTCTGTCCTATACGGAATTTACCTATTCTGATTTAAATATAGAAAAAGATGGCATCAAAGTCACGATTACAAACACCGGTGACAGAGACGGAGCTGAAGTTGTGCAGATGTATGTGGGATTGCCTAATGCGATTGTGTTTCGGCCTGCTAAGGAACTAAAAGGTTTTTCGAAAGTATTTTTAAAAGCAGGAGAGAGAAGGGAAGTGAACATTCTCTTTGACGATAAGACCTTCCGTTACTGGAATAGGAAGACAAACCGATGGGAAGTAGAGATGGGAACTTATCACATTATGGTAGGGGCAAGTGTAGCGGATATCAAACTGGAGGGCGAAATCGAAATGATGGGAACAACCTCAGAATATCCTTACAATCCGGCATTGTTACCCTATTATTATACAGGAATTATCCAACTGGCATCAGATGGAGAATTTGAAGAATTACTGGGTCATCCCATTCCTTCTGGAAAATGGGCCGGTAATCTGGGCATGAATGATGCAGTATGTCAGATGTATTATGCCAAAAGCGGAATTGCAAGGTTTATCTATAAAGTTCTGACAAACAGAAAATTGAAAAATGAAGCAGAAGGAAAGCCGGATTTGAATCTGTTATTCCAGTATAACATTCCTTTCCGGGCCATTGCCAAAATGACCGGAGGTATGGTTAGTATGGAGATGGTGGACGGAGTACTAACTGTGGTAAACGGACATTTCTTCAAAGGAATGGGAAAAGTGATCGGAGGTTTTTTCAGGAACAGGAAACTGAACAAACAATATGAAAAGAAACTAAAGGGACAATAAAGAGGAGTTTTCTGTTTGTTACGATAAATTATGAGCGATAACTTCTGGGTTATTACTCACGAACTTATTGTGACTTCTTATTGCTGATCTTTCAATTTATAATAATTTATAAAAAACGAATTTAAAACCAGCTATAATGTCTGCTTTAATCCGGAGTTCCGGAATTACAGTAACATTTACCAGATCATCCAGCTTACTGTATATGAATTGCATCAGATGATCAGGGAGAGTTGGTTTTAGCAATTAAGAACCAGAGGTAAATAAATCATGATACGTCTAGCTATTGTTGAAGATGAAAAGCTCTACATGGACCAGTTAAAAGCTTTCATACAAACTTATCAGAAGGAAAGCGGGAATAAAATAGAAATACATCTGTTTTCTGACGGAGAAGAGATTGTAGAAAACTATAAAGCTGAATTCGATATCATATTAATGGATATACAAATGCACTTTATGGACGGAATGACAGCAGCCGAACATATTCGTAAGAAAGATCAAGAAGTAATTATCATGTTCATTACCAATATGGCACAATATGCAGTAAAAGGGTATGAGGTCGATGCTATGGATTACATATTAAAACCGGTCAGTTATTTTGCACTTTCACAGAAGCTGGGACGTGCTATTGCGCGGTTGAAAAAAAGAAGCGGGAATTACATGACAATCCCCATTTCAGATGGTATGCAGCGGTTGGATATCTCAAAAATTTATTATATTGAAAGTCATAGCCACATTATTATGTATCATACATTTGACGGGGAATACCAATCAAGAGGCACGATGCAGGATTTGGAAGATAAACTACAGAAATACGGATTCTTTCGCTGCAACAAAGGATATTTAGTCAACATGAGATATGTAGAGGGGTATAGAGATGGCTGCTGTATCATTGCAGATGAGAAGCTGCCAGTAAGCAGGCTTAGGAAAAACCAGTTTCTAAAGGCAATGGCAGATTATATGAGTGAGGTGATGAAATAGTGAGTGAGATGTATGGTGATATTCCGCGTTTTTTTACAGCATTGGCTGAATGGGCGGCCTGCATGGTATATTTTTGCATTTTAAAAAAGAAAATGGCCAGGTGGAAGGCTGTAGGGATCTGCAGTGCTTTTTTAGTATTTCAGTCACTATTTCTTGTGGGTACTGGAGCTTTACCAATGGTATTCTGGATTCCATGCATGCTGGCTGCTGCAGGCTTTATGTACCTGTTTCTATATGGAAGCTGTAAACTTTCTCCTGCAACTGCCGGATACTGTTGTGCCCAGGCATTCCTTATGGCAGAGTTCGCTGCCTCTTTAGAATGGCAGCTCCACTGCTACCTTTTTGGTGCTAAAGACTGTATAGGAGGTTGGCTGCAAATTCTACTCCTTGTGTTCGTGTACACGGTTGTTTTCTTGGTTGGCTGGCTGCTTCAAAAGAGACTTTTTACAAGGGAATTAAATTTTCAAATATCCGGAAAGGAATTGTGGTCTGCTGTAGCAATTGTTATGGCGGCCTTTATTTTTAGTAACTTAAGTTTTGCCTATTATGATACTCCATTTAGTGCCCGCTTTACAGCAGATATTTTTAATATACGGACACTTGTTGATTTAGGAGGAATTGCAATCCTATATGCCTTTCAGAGCCGTATTTGTGAACTCAGTGCAGAAAAGGAGCTATCTTCTATTAATGCCGCACTGAAAAGCCAATATGAGCATTATCGTTACTATCAGGAAAGTTTTGATATGATTAATATGAAGTACCATGATTTAAAACATCAGGTTGCAGGGATTCGGGCAGAGACTGACAGTGCAAAGAGAAAAGAGTGGCTGGACAGTATGGAACGGGAACTGGATTTATACGCAAGTGCTCAAAAAACAGGAAACCATGTTTTGGATACCATCCTTGCCGGGAAACTCCTTCAGTGCTGGAAACATAGCGTAAAGATGACCTGTGTAGCAGATGGAAGTCATTTAAATTTCATGCATGTGGCAGATATTTGTACGATTTTCGGAAATGCTCTGGATAATGCAATAGAAAGTGTTATAACGTTGCCAGATGTTGAAAAACGCTTAATACATGTGTCCGTTTCTTCACGAAGAGGTTTTCTTTTTATACAAGTGGAAAATTACTTTGAACACGAGATTAAGATGGAGGATAATCTTCCTTTGACAACAAAAACAGATAAAGTGAATCACGGATTTGGTCTAAAGAGTATCCGTTATACTGCAGAAAAATATGATGGTACGATGATAACCTCTATGAATAAAAATTGGTTTGAATTAAAAGTTTTAATACCCGAAAAGGGATAACAATACATATCAGGAACAAAAATGACATCTTACGCCGAGAACCGCACAGGCTGTAAAAATATGTTATATTGTACTCACAATAAAACAGGCAGCAGAAGTGAAATACAAGAAGCATAACGTAATCATTTATGCTGCAGCAATAAAAAATTATAGGGAGGAATTATTTATGAAGGTTAAAAAGTTACTGGCAAAAATTCTATGTGTATCGACAGTTATATCTTCTGTCACATTTCTTGTGGCATGTGGAAAACAGGATACGCAAACGGCATCGGCACCAGAATCGCCGGTTGGTATTTACACCAATATTCAGGATTTTGAGGATGTCAGTTCGCGTCTGGTAGGAACCCATGTCATGCTGGCTGAACGTGATACGGTAGGTCAGCTTTCATCTTTGACGGTGTATAACAGTGCGACGGCAATTCAATTGGATGAAAATAACAACGCAGTCAAAGGGACTGATGGGGAGATCATCCATGTGGATAATGATGATGAAAACAATATGTTTTATAAGTATATTTTTTCAAAAAATGCAATTATAGCAGGAGAAAGTTTTTTGGTATACAACAGCGGACAATATACAGGGTATTGTACTTATAATGCAGAAACTGGTGAATTGATGATGTATACTCCAGAGTATTACATGACTTATACAACAAATAAAAAAGAGTTGGATGACTGGCCGGAAACGGTCACAAATACAAAAGTAACGGATGAGATTTTGGCAAATCCCACATCTGGATTGAGTTTTGCCAGTGACTGGCAAGCTCATTCAAACAACACCTTACCAGAGCCCATGAGCGTTGTGCTTAAGGATAATTTGCAATTCAATTTTATTTCACAGTATAGGTCTGAAGATTCCAGTCAAGGAAATAATTACAATTATCAATTTGAAGATTATAGTTATCTGTACGATAACGAAGATGATAATGGAGGGGAGTAAGTATGAAGATCAGGAATAAAGGCAAATTAATTAAATGGACATCCATTAATGCGATTTTGTTAATTGCTGTCATTGTTGTTAACCTTATTATATCACAGTGGACTCTTGCATTGGATTTGTTTCTTGGTCAAATTGGAGGAGGTTCAACAAATTCAGAAGCATATGCTTCCGAATATAGCAGTGACGAAGAATTAAAAGACGCTGTGTTTGCATTTTCAAAGACAGTGGGGGAAGAATCCGTAGTTTTAATGAAAAATGATAATAACACCTTACCGCTGACAAATGAGACTCAAATCAGTATTTTTGGTGCAAATGTAAAGAGTTGGTGTAAGGTTGGAGGGGGTTCAGGAAACGTAGATACTTCTTCCGGCGACCATATTACGCTGCGTTCAACACTGGAAAACGCAGGACTGGCTGTTAACAGCCAGTTATACGACTACTATGAAACCGTAGCTCCTGGAGAGGTAAGCCTTGTCAGCTGGAATGATGTTGCTTCTTATGTTGATAACGCTTCTGCCAATAAAGACAATGCCGCTTTTTTTGTAATTTCCAATCAGGGAACAGAAGGTGCGGATTTAGCAGCAGACAGCCTTACGCTTACCGAAGAACAATTGGGTATGCTGAAAGGAATCAGAGAAGCAGGATATGGCAAGATTGTTTTAGTGCTGAATACAGCCAATGCCATTGAAATGGAATTTCTCAACGAGGCAGATGTAAGAGTTGATGCGATTGTATGGGCAGGGCTCACCGGTGCGGCAGGTCTTGACGGATTTGGCCCGGTTATTGCAGGTACGGCGAATCCATCAGGAAAATTGGTTGATACCTATGCCTATAATCACAGTACAAATCCCGTAAGCCTTAATTTTAACCGGGGTACTGATGAGACCCGCTATACGAATGCAGATGCTTTAAAAGCAATGGGAGCATCGGCTGATTCGCTGCAGTATGTAAATTATGGTGAAAGTATTTATCTGGGATATAAATATTATGAAACAAGATATGCCGATTTAATAAAAAATCAGTATAATGCCGGCAATGGAGGATTTGAGTATGAGAAGCAGGTAGCTTTTCCCTTTGGTTATGGCCTTTCTTATACGCAATTTGACTATAGCAATATGAACATGTCAGTGGCAGATGATATCATTAATATAATCCTTGATGTAACCAACAGCGGTTCTGTGGAGGGGAAGAATGTTGTAGAGATTTATTACCAGGCTCCATATACAGATTATGACAAAGAAAATTTGGTAGAAAAGTCAGCAGTTAATCTTGTAAACTTTGTCAAGACTCCAGTTATTCCGGCAGGAGAAACGGTTTCAGTTACAGTCAGCTTTTCTGTCTCAGATATGAAGTCTTATGATGCTCATGGAGAAGGCACTTATATCATGGATAATGGTGATTATTACATTGCGGCAGCCCATGATGCTCATGATGCAATTAATAGCATTTTGGTAGCGCAAGGAGAGGCTGCCAGCGGCAACAAAGACGCAGTTACGGTTTATGCTGTCGATGATTTCAGGATATTAAATGCAGATGATGCTACTGGTAATAAAGTATTCAATCTGTTTAACGATCTGGAAGTGGAAGAAGTGGGAGAAGGTACTTATGGTTACCTTTCACGCCAGGACTGGAGCCGTGTGGATGATGAATCAATTAAATATACAAGTATTGATGCAAGCGAAAAGTTATTGAGTGTGATTGCGGAGCAAGGCTGGAATGCGGCTAAACGTCCTCTGGACACTGCGGATTTGGAATATCAGGGAGGAACAGGAACTGAAAGCAGTCTTGTATTTGCGGATATGGCCGGCCTTGACTATGATGATCCCAAGTGGGAAGAACTGTTAAATAAAATCAGCATCAGTGAAATGCATGCCATGTTTGCCCGGGCCGGTTACACGACTGCAGAGATACCGTCTATTGAAAAAAATCGTACCACAGAATATGATGGTCCGGCTGGAATTAAAAATTATATATCCGGTTGGTCGGGTTTCTGTTATCCGGTCCAGATCACCCTTGCATCGACCTGGAATGTGGAATTATTAGAAAAAATGGGAGATTTTATAGCCGAAGAAGGTCAGCGCTGCAATACACAAGGCTGGTATGCTCCATCGATGAATATTCATCGCAGCCCGTATTCAGGAAGAAATTTTGAGTATTATTCGGAAGACGGCATGCTTTCTGGTTTATTAGGAGCGGCAGAATGCAAAGGTGCAGAAGAGAAAGGCATGTTTGTATATATTAAGCACTTTGTTGTAAATGATGCAGAGCAGAACCGTAACGGTATTAATACATATATGACAGAGCAGGCATTACGGGAAATATATACAAAACCTTTTGAAGTTTCAATTAAGCGAGGGAGTGCCAGTGGTGTTATGGGCTCCATGAACCGCATCGGTGCGAGAATGACAGTAGGAAGCTGGGCGTTGATGACGGGACTTCTCCGCAATGAATGGGGCTTTCATGGCGGTGTTGTAACTGACTTTGCCTTAGGGTATAATCCTGAAATTTCGATACAGGCACTTGCGGCCGGAACAAACTTGCTTTTGAATACAACAGAACTCAATCTTCCAACTACAGATCATAACTATATCCGCAATGCCCTTCGCGATTCTACTCATGAGGTGCTTTATATGACCGCTAATTCCATTGCAGTGGATGCGGGGGCGCAGGGATTTCCGGTGTATTTGATTTTTGTCATCTTATTTGATCTGCTGGTAGCCCTGGTTATCTTTGTAAGTCAATTCTTGACAGTAAAGGAGTGCTGTAGTGAGGGCATTGAAGAAAAGACAAGTAAAAAATATATGAAAATCAAGCTTGGTATGGTGGCACTGTTTGTTGTAGTTATTGCTGCGATTGGAATTTATGCCTTTGCTGTTTGGAGCAGCAGACAATTGTGATACAACAAGGTGGATAAGAAAGAATATCTTGGTGAAGAAATTGAGGGGTTTTGGGCAAAGAAGCAGCAGCACAGAATATCGGTGTGCTGCTGGGCCTTGGCCTGAATATAACCTGCCAGGAAAAATGGATGCAGCATATATACGGGGAATACAGTGGTAAGGTATAAAAATCAATTACACCACAAAATCAATTAAGTAGAAAGTGGGGGTTATAATGATGATAAAAAAAACACGTAAGGCTTTCGCGATTTTTGGCGCGGTTTCATTATTCTGTATCCTGGTCTTAAGCGGATGTAATGCAAAAACCGTACAATCGACTTCCGCGGCTCAGGGATCATCAGACGATACAACTGCAGAAAGTACACTTACTGGTGAATCGGGAAATGAATCAGACGGGACAGTAAATCTTTATTTGGTGAGACATGGCAAAACCATTATGAATACTTTGGGCCTGGTTCAAGGTTGGTCTGACTCTCCTTTAACAGAGGAGGGAATTGATGCGGCCCGAAATGCTGCTGAGGGATTAGCTGACACAAAATTTGACTTTGCATATTCAAGTGACCGCGGACGAGCTATCGAAACCGCTGAAATTATTTTAAAGGCCAGCAAACAATCAAGTGATTTGCAGCTTATTACCCTGCCGGGTTTAAGAGAAACTAACTTTGGCGGTTTTGAAGGCGAAACCAGTCAGTATATGTATGGTAAGATCGCAGAACTGCATGGGGTAAAAACGATCGCTGAAGTAAGGGATATCGTTGGCAGCGAAAATGTATTTTCCGATGTTCCTACGGTAGACCCTACTCAAACCGCTGAAACCCATGAAGAAGTTGTGAAACGGCTGGTTGAATCATTCAATACAATAGCGAATGATGTTTCAGCAAAAGGCGGCGGGAATGTTTTGGTTGTCGGTCATGGAGCATCGTTATTAACATCAATCGGGACATTAACCAATGCCGAGGACTTACCTCTGGGATTAGAAAATGCCAGCGTCAGCAAACTTGTATACAAGGATGGCGTTTATGAATTAGAATATGTCAATAATACTGATTTCCTGAAACAGGGAGCTGCTATCCGTGCTGAAAAGGAATTGCCGGTTACAATGCACCTGGTTCGCCATGGAAGTACAGATTTTAATGATATCAAACGAATTGAGGGCTGGATTGATTCTCCTTTAAGTAAAACAGGGTACTCTGAAGCCGAGGAATTAGGAAGGCAGTTAGCAGGAATCAGCTTCTCCAATGTTTATACCAGCGGCATGGGGCGAACCAATGAAACGGCTCGTATAATTCTTTCTGAAAATAACCAGGCAGCTGATATAAAGCTTCAAAATCTTTCCGGTCTTAGAGACATTAACTATGGATCCTATGAGGGAAGAATGGAATCCGATGTTTTAACAGAAGCAGGTGATTACTTCAAAAAAGCAGATAGCAGTACAGAGGATATATTATCCTACATATCCCAGACAGATTCTTTAGGTACCGCTGAAAACATCTTTGAATTTTCAGCCCGTGTTAATCAGGCTTTTTACGAATTAGCAGAACAGACGTCTAAAAATGGCGGGGGAGAAATTCTGATCGTTTCCAGCGATAATACCATCAGGGCTATATTGGATAATTTGCCTGTCGAAACTCCGCTTGACAGCATAAGAGAAAACAAGGTTATAACGATTACATATCAAAATAGTCAATATACTGTGAATTAAATCTGCCTGCAGCTTTGTTGCTGTGCAGGAATATAAATCCTTTTCTCAGGACTGAGTTTTTCTTTTCAAGGGCTTTGCGGAGAATCAAAGAGCAAAAAGGAGGTGATTTTTTGATACAGGCTATAGAAAAGTGGAAGGAAAAACATCCGGATTTATATGAATTTATATTATTTAATATAATGAGCAATGTTGCAACAATAACGAATTTTCTGGTTTTAGCTTTGGGCACAGGATTTTTATTCCGATCTTTCGCTCAGACTCCATTCCACTGGTTTATCTTTGATTATCCGGTGAAAGCAAGCGGAGATGGCGGTCTCTGTGGTTTTCTGGGGTTTCTTCTGGCATATGTTTGTGCGCAGATTGTAAACTTCATTATACAAAAAAAGGTAGTCTTTGGTTCTGATTGCCAGGTTACCAAGGTGCTGCCATGGTATCTGCTGACGGTGACGATAGCAGGAATCATATCAATTTGGCTGCCGCCCCATGTAATGGAGTTTACAGGAGCCTATGTCAACGGCACAATAGCGACTTATCTTGCAAATTTTGCAAATATTGTCGTGCAGGTGCTTATTAACTACCCAATGATGAAATTCGTTATTATGAAATAAAATTGGGAGGGAGAAAGGAGGCTCTGAAAGGAGGCTCCTTTTTCGCAGCTTCCTCCTACTTGATTTGTTCAGAATCAGTGTGATATAAAATGATGTTCTCCTAAGCTTGCTTTAATAAGTTTAAAAGAGCACTAAAACGCTTCTTATCTGACTGCTTGCAAGCAATATAAAAGTCTGCATGTGCTTCTTCGTCAGAGAAGGGGATATTTACTCTGTTCATTACTCTGGATGGCAATAGCTGCTGAGTGATATTAGTTGAGAAGGAAGGCAGGTCTGATGCACTGGCAATTTCTCCGACGGCATCAAGATCTGCTTGTTTATATAACTTCGCATGGGGCATTTTTTCACGAAGAATATCTTCCCAGATTCCAACCTTTGCATACATGATGAAATTTTGGCCATCCATTTCAGCAAATGTGATACTCTTATAAGTTGCTGCTGGGTGGAAGTTATTCACGGATAGGTATAGATGTTCCCTAAGGTATTTCTGACAATAGAACTCCTCTGATTCCAAATGCTTTGGAGCGATGATCAACTGATAATCATCCCTCTTAAGTCCTTGAAGCAGCACTTCTTCCTCTACGATATCTGAGGAGATTGTCATTTCGGAGAAAAAAGAGGTGATTTTTGGAAATAGAAACATAAGGGGACCTGGTGCACAGCTGCCAACCATAATGGTACGGTTTGCTCTGTCAAAAGCCCTGATATGACGGATCATTTCTTCCTCTTTTTCCAGAATTCTTTTGGCATATTCGGCAGCAAGTTTGCCGCTTTCATTTAATTCTACTCTATTCTTACTGCGAATTAATAGTGTGACACCCAGTTCGCTCTCCAGCTTCTGCATGGAGCGTGATACGGAGGGTTGTGCAAGATGAAGTTGCTCGGCTGCAGCTGAGAGAGTTCCGAATTTATGAAAAGCCAGTAAGTGTTCTAAAAGATAAGTTTCTATCATAATGAAATACCTCCAAAAATCAGCGGTTCATATAAATTTCATACTAGTATGTGTACGACGCATAGCATTATACGCAAATGATATTGTACATCGCCCATTTTTACAGGTATTATTATATCAGAGGCATGCGGTATATACAATATATGAGGAATAATAACAAACAAAATTTTACTTCAAAACGGAGGGAATTACAATGGAGAATTTAAAACTTAACAATGGAACATTAATTCCGGCAATAGGGATTGGGACCTTTCTGATGGAGCCAAAGGACGCTGAAACGGCTGTAACAACGGCTTTGAAAAACGGTTACCAGCTTGTGGACACTGCGAATGCTTATATGAATGAGAAGGCGGTTGGGCGTGGCATTAAGAATTCCGGCCTTCCCAGAGACAAGGTTTATGTATCAACCAAGCTGTGGCCAAGTGTGTATGTGTCAGCAGATCAGTCCATTGAGGATACCCTTAAGAGACTGGATAGCAATTATATTGACCTTCTTTTCTTACATCAGCCGATAGGTGATTACATCGGTGCTTACAAGGTGATGGAGAGAGCGGTCAAGGCTGGAAAGGTCAGGTCTCTTGGGCTTTCCAACTTCTCAATGGAACAGATTAAGGAAGTGATTGATGCAACTGAAATCAAGCCTGCAGTAGTACAGGCAGAGGCGCATCCATACTTTCCGCAGACAGAATTGAAAGATTATTTGAAGCAGTACGGTACAGTTATCATGGCATGGTATCCTCTTGGACACGGGGACAAAGCTCTTCAGCAGGAACAGGTATTTACTGAGCTTGCAGCAAAGTATGGTAAGAGCACAGCGCAGATCATCTTAAGATGGCATACACAGGCAGGCAATGTGGTTATTCCTGGTTCTAAGAATGAAGCCCATATTAAGGATAATATCAATATCTTTGATTTCACTCTCGCGGAGGATGAGATTGCCAAGGTTGCAGAGGTTGACAAGAATGTAAGGTATTATACGGCCTCCAAAGAGGCTCTTGAAGGTTATTTGGCATTTGCACCGGACTTTGACAAGCAGGATTGAAGCGTATTTGAATGATTTTATGGGAGAAAAATAAGATGAGAAAAAATTTTGAAAATAAGACAGTGGTATTTCCCCTTCCGGTTCTTTTGATCGGAACCTATGATGAAAGTGGCAACGCAGATGTGATGAATGCCGCGTGGGGAGGACAGTGCGGACCTAAACATATCGCATTGAATCTAAGCCAGCATAAGACCACAGATAATTTGAAAGTGTCCAAAGCCTTTACGATCAGCTTTCCTGGAAAGAAGGATGTGGTAGTTGCTGATTACTTTGGCATAGCCTCCGGTAAAAATGAGGATAAGATTGCAAAGTCAGGGGTTCATGTGACAAAGAGTGAGTATGTAAATGCACCTGTCGTAGAGGAATTCCCAGTTACATTGGAGTGCAGGGTTATCAGCATGACAGAAGAATTAGGTGAACTTCGGGTAGTAGGAGAAGTGGTGAATATGTCTGTGGATGAAACAGTTCTTGATGAGAAGGGATCCATTGATGCGGATAAGTTTGAGCCTATCTCCTATGATCCGACAGATCATTCCTACAGAGTACTGGGCGGCAGAATAGGGCATGCGTTTAGAGATGGAGCACAGCTTAAATGAAGACATTAGTATTGTATCTTTACTAAAACAGCAGATAAGATAAGTACAGAAGCGAAGAATGGTATCAACTTTAAACACATAAAAATTCATAAAAAAATGATGGAGGTAATAAAATAATGGAATACGTCACACTTAGAAACGGAGTAAAAATGCCTGTCTTAGGATATGGTGTATATCAGGTAACAAAGGATGAATGCGAGAGATGCGTACTGGATGCACTGAAGGCTGGATATCGCTCTATAGATACTGCGCAGAGCTATTTTAATGAGGAAGAAGTCGGCTCAGCGATAAAAAAGTCCGGCGTCCCAAGAGAAGAAATTTTCCTGACCACTAAGGTTTGGGTTGAGCATTATGGATATGAGGCAACGAAGGAATCTGTATTGGAATCCATGAGAAAGCTGCAGGTGAACTATATTGATCTTGTTCTGCTTCATCAGCCATTTAATGATTATTATGGAGCATATAGAGCGTTGGAAGACTTATATTATGAAGGAAAGTTGAAGGCAATTGGTGTATCTAATTTCTATCCGGATAGGCTGGTAGATCTTGCATCCTTCACAAGAATTCCTCCCATGGTTAATCAGATTGAGACTCATGTACTGAATCAGCGCGTGGAAGATAATACTTGGATGCAGAAGTATGGTGTTGCTCATGAAGCATGGGCACCTTTTGGAGAGGGCAGAAACGGTCTCTTTGATAATCCGGTATTGAAGGAAATCGGTGAAGGATATGGTAAGACAACAGCACAGGTAATGCTTCGCTGGAATATTCAAAGAGGAGTTATTGTTCTTCCAAAGTCTACTCACAAGGAGAGGATGGAGCAGAATCTGGATGTTTTTGATTTTGCACTTACAGATGAGGATATGGCGGAGATTGCAAAGCTGGATACTAAGACCAGTGCATTCTTCTCACATTATGATCCGAACATGGTGGAGTGGTTTGTAAAGATGGTAGAAGAGAGAAAAACCAAGCATGATAGCTCCAAGGAAGAGAAGAATCAGTAAGGAATACGATGAATGGGCGGGGCTGTATAATGCATATGTAAGAAAGATTCAAGGAGGAAAAACGAAATGAAGGTAGTGTTAGTCAATGGGAGTCCTAATGCCAAAGGGTGTACATTTACAGGACTCAGTATTATTAAAGAACAATTAGCTGAGAATGGCGTTGATTCTGAAATATTTCATGTAGGTAAGAAGCCGGTTTTAGGATGTACCGCTTGCCGGGTCTGCAAACAGCCGGGCAAAGCCGGCAGGTGTGTTTTGACAATGATATGGTTAATACAGTAGGTCAGGCATTAAGGGAGGCGGATGGCATCATTCTTGGCTCCGCCGTTCACTATGCATCGGCTACAGGGGCGGCCACCTCGTTTTTCGACCGTTTATTCTACAGCCTTGAACCGGAGGCAAAAAAACTGAAGTTTGGCGCATGCATTGTCAGCTGCAGAAGAGGCGGTTCCAGTTCAACCTTTGACCAACTGAATAAATACTTTACTATTTCACAAATGCCCGTTGTGTCATCCTGCTATTGGAATGGGATTCACGGGTCTGTTCCAGAGGAGGTTTATGCCGATGAAGAGGGAGTACGTGTCATGAAGACTCTGGCAAATAACATGGCTTATCTGATAAAGTGCAGGCATCAGAGCAATGTGGAGCTTCCGGAAGAACTCCCGGATGCCAGGACAAATTTTATCCGGTAAAAGCTGATTTAACATTAATGAGATGGCAGATGCTTATTGTTAATCTTTCTGAAGATGATTACAAAGAAGACTGGAAACATTTGAGCCGCCCCACGAAAGTTAGACTAAAAATCTAACTTTCGTGGGTTTTTTGATGATGTTAAGAAACCAGCACTTTTTTATTATTCAGGGATATAACCTTTGGGTTTTAACTCGTAAACTTATCGAACCTTCTGATTACTAACTTTTTATTTTATAATAAAATATGAAAACATAGTGTGGATATGATTATCCAATAAAGTCAGAGTATAATATCAAATAATCAAAGTTAGAAAGGACATCTGCTTGCAGCAGGTTTGCATAGGAGAAGCAGACTTTTTGAATATTTAGAAAATGTTTATAGTTTTGTTATCCATATGTTATCTTTGTATTTTACGATTAAGTCCATATTGGAAATGAGATATGAAGAATTAGATGAATCAGGAAACCGAAAGGAGAAAGCCAATGAAAAAGCATAAACTTTTGCCGGTTAAAATAAAACATGGCTTTGCTCCGGTTCTGGCAGCAGTGGCGCTTTTGTCAGCTGGCTGTAATAGACAAAGTCAAATGGCTCCCAGCACAGTGCAGTCTATTAAAACAGAGACAGAGGAAACATCTTCTGTCAGTATTTTTGCCATGGATACAATTATTACTATGGAAGCCTATGGCGGTGAAGAGAATGCGGCTATAGGAGAAGCAGAATCCCTCCTGTATAAACTGGATGGCTTATGGTCCGTAACCGATGAGAACAGCGAGATCTATAAAGCGAATCACAGTCAGGGGGCAGCCACTGCCATCAGTGAGGAGACAGAGCAGCTTGTCACGTTTGCATTAAAGATGGCGGAGGAAACAGATGGGGCATTGAATCCTGGGATTTATCCGGTACTCAAAGCCTGGGGATTAACAACCAAACAGTACCGGATACCGAAAGAAGCAGAACTGACAGACTTGCTTTCCTACACCGATTACAGGAAAATACAGATGAAAAACGGTGATTTATCTATACCGGCAGAAATGGAAATTGACTTTGGAGCAGTTGCAAAAGGGTATGCCGGTGATCTGACAGCAGATATTATGAGGGAACATGGAGTCACTTCAGCTATCATCAATCTGGGAGGAAATGTAAGTCTGGTTGGCAGCTCACCTGATGGACAGCCATGGACCGTAGGTATCCGCAGTCCCTATGGGGAAGGAAATATAGGAACCCTGGAAGCATCGGATTGCCATATCATCACGTCAGGAGGTTATGAGAGATATTTTATTGGAGAAGACGGAAAGACATACTGGCACATTTTGGACCCTGAAAATGGCAAGCCAGCGGACAAAGGTCTGATTTCCGTCACTATTGTCGGAAAAGAAGGACGATTATGCGATGCTCTTTCTACAGCCATGTTTGTTATGGGTAAGGATGATGCAGAGGCGTATTGGAAATCCCACGAAGGTTTTGAGATGATACTGGTAACTGAGGATAATGAAATCTATCTGACAGAAGGTCTGGAAGAGAGCTTCCGATTAAATGAAGCAAGCCAGAGAATCCCTGTCAAAGTAATAAGAAGATGACAACATTCGAAGTTTTTCCTAAAGAAAGGTATTTTCGGCATCTGCCGTAAATTCATAGAACCTGCTGCAAGGCAGAATTTAAAACAGGAGGAAAGTAAATGAAGAAGCGATTGATCGTTCCCGCCGCCATCCTTATGGCTCTTACAATGACAACCACCGTTTTAGCAAGTGGCTGGAAAGCCGGACTGGCTCCCAATCAGAACCGTTGGTGGTATGACGACGAAGATGGAACCTTTGCCGAAAGTGAATGGAGGTGGCTGGACGGAAATCAGGACGGAACCGCAGAATGCTATGCATTTGATAGAGAAGGCTGGATGTATGCAGATACCACCACACCGGATGGCTATCAGGTAAATCGTGATGGGGCCTGGGTGGTCAACGGTGTAGTACAGACCAGGAATGCAGAGATACAGACCCAGGAGGCTCAGGCCACCGGAGATTCCAGGATTCTGGTTGTCTATTATTCCCTGCCGGAGACGGATGGTACGGATACAGATTCGGGAGCCAGCCGTGTGGCGGTAAACGGCCAGGTACAGGGAAATATGGAGTACATGGCAAATACAATCAGCCAGTCCACCAGCGGAGACTTGTTCCGGAATAACACTGCAGAGGCATATCCCGGACTTCATGCGCCTTTGGTAGACCAGGCGTCAAAGGAATTTGCTGAGAATGCCCGGCCGGCTCTCTCAACCCACATTGATAACCTGGATAATTATGATGTGATTTTTGTAGGCTATCCAATCTGGTGGGGAGAGATGCCCATGCCCATGTATTCGTTCTTTGAAGAGTACGATTTCAGCGGGAAAACGGTGATTCCTTTCTCCAGCCATGGAGGAAGCGGTTTTTCAGGTACTATCAACGTAATTGCAGGTTTGGAGCCGGGGGCGAATGTACGAAGAGACGGGTATACCGTATCCCGGGATAATGTGGCCCGTGACGCAGGAAATCTCAGAACCTGGGTGGAAGGCTTAAATCTTTTAAACTAAATTTATAATAAAAATATCAGGAGGTAAATTATGAGAAAATCACTTACATGGTTCCTGGCAGGAAGTATGACAGTATTATTGACTGCCTGTGGAACACAAAATGTGCAGGAGACATCCCAGCCTGCTGCCAGTGAAACGGCAACTGCAGAAACCGAAACCGGTGCGGCAGAAGGTACTGGCTCCGGGGAGAATGAGGGACTGCTTGTGATCCGGGAGCAGGGAAGCTTTTCTGTAGGAGGAACTGTGATTGAAACTCCAGGAGAGTATATCAGCCAGAACTTTGATAACTGGGCATCTTATCCGGAAGGCCAGACCTACCATGGGGATCATGCATCCGTATCCTATCAGATTCCGGAAAATACAAAAGAAGTATCAATGGTATTTCTTCATGGAGCAGGCCAGTCGGCCCGGTCCTGGCAGACCACGCCGGATGGGCGGGATGGTTTTCAGAATATCTTTTTACGGCGCGGCTTCAGCACCTATCTGATTGATCAGCCGCGGCGCGGTCAGGCAGGACGCAGTACCGTAGAAGCGCAGATTTCTCCTGTTGCAGATGAGCAGATGTGGTTTGAAATATGGCGTATGGGACATTGGCCGGAATATTCAGACCAGGTACAGTTCCCCCAGGATGAAGAAAGCCTGGAACAGTTTTTCCAATGGATGACTCCTAATACCGGAAGCTTCGATGCGAATCTTGTAGCAGATGCAACTGCGAAAGTATTTGATAAATCTGGCAGAGGTATCCTGGTAACACATTCCCAGGGAGGTTTCCCTGGTTGGTTAGCAGCCATGCAGACAGAGAAAATTGCTGCGGTTGCCTCTTATGAGCCTGGAAATTATGTTTTTCCTGAAGGAGAAGTTCCAGAGGCAATGCCAAGCCGTACCGGTGCTTTACAGGGAGTCGCAGTCCCGATGGAAGATTTTTTAAAGCTGACAAAGACACCTATTGTCATCTATTTCGGAGATTATATTCCAGAGGCAGATGAAGTTTCAGATGATTTAGGAGCCGAGAACTGGCGTGTCAGACAGGCCCTGGGTGAACAGTTTGTAGAAACCATAAATAAATATGGAGGAGACGCAACCCTGGTCAAACTGCCGGAACTTGGGATTTATGGAAACACACATTTCTTGTTTGCTGAGCTGAATAATGTGGAACTGGCAGATTTACTGTCAGAATGGATAACAGAAAAGAAAATTGTAGAGTAGGTTGATGATGAAAAAAATAAAATTAATAATGCTTACATTAATAATGCTGATGTCTGTTACGGCCTGCGGCAATTCCGGTGCCGGCAAGGAAATGACAGCCACAACTCCGGCCGTAAGTCAGGAAGCAGACAATTCAGCCGATGAAGATGGAATGGCAGATAAAAACGGTCAGAAGGCATCTGCAGAAAATGGGAATGTCCTGATTGCCTATTTTTCTTTCCCGGAAACAGATGGAACGGATACGGATGCCGGTGCAAGCCGTGTGGTGGCAGACGGAGAGCTGCTTGGCAATACAGAATATCTGGCAAATGTAATTTATGAAAGAACGGGTGGAGATTTATTTGCAATCGAAACCGTACAGGAGTATCCGGGTATTCATGAGCCATTGATTGAGCAGGCAGCCGAGGAACAGGATAATGGTGTCCACCCGGAATTATCCACTCATGTGGAAAATATGGAGGATTATGATGTGATATTCCTGGGATACCCCAACTGGTGGGCGGATATGCCTATGCCCCTCTATTCCTTCCTGGAAGAATATGATTTAAGCGGAAAGACTATTATTCCTTTTAACAGCCACGGAGGCAGCCGGTTCTCTAACACCATAGCTGAGATTCAGAAAATGCAGCCGGGAGCAGAGGTGGTTACTGACGGCTTTACCGTATCCAGAAATGATGTGGGGAATGCAGGTTCTGATTTGAATGCATGGATGGAAGAATTGGGATATTAATATGCATAAAATACAGCCTTTGTCATAATGAAAGGCTGTATTTTTCCGATTAAAGTGATCTGGTAAGAATTTATGAAACAAGAGGTTTTCAGATAGGAGAATGACGATGACAATTAAACAAAAAATCCGATCATCTAATATTCTTATGGTATTTATCCCTATTATCGTAACTGCATTGACGCTTGTCATCTGCATGCATACATCCCTGGGGAGCTACTTGTATTCACTGGAAACCATGTACAAGGATGAAAATGGAATCCAGTCTGCCCAAAGCCTGATTTATACATATCAGCAGGAATTATGGGAGAATAACTGGGGAGAACAGGGAACAAAGGTACAGGGAGAACCCATACGGCAGAGTGAGGCTATGTATCATATGGAAAAAAAGCTTTCTAAAATGGGATATCATATCCTGGTTAAAAAAAGCGGACATCTCCTTTACTCAAATTTTTCAGACGGAGATATGGACTCAGCTGAAATGGCGGCAGGAGGTGCGCTCCATTCTGCAAAAAACATGACAGCCGGTTCGGAAAATGTTTCTGTGATTAAAAATACCTTCTACCATGATGAAAATGAATTTTCAATCATTGCGGTGAACAGTGGTCAGGGTGAGCAGCAGGTGGTTTCCTATTTTCAAAGCTATATTATGAGATATGTCTTGATTTTTTTGATTCTTTTTTTCTCAGTGACTATTTTAGTAAATGTGGGGCTTTCATACTGGGTTTCAAAAAGTGTTCTGACACCTCTCAAAAAGTTAAGCCTGGGAACAAAGGAAATAAAGGAGGGCAACCTGGATACAATGCTGAATTATCATAAGAAGGATGAGTTTGGGGAAGTATGCCAGGATTTTGAGGACATGAGAAGATATCTGAAACAGTCTGTAGAAGAACGGTTAGAATATGAAAACCGGAGAAAAGAAATGATTTCAGGGATATCACATGATTTAAGGACGCCTCTGACTTCCATCGGAGGATATTTAGATGGTTTGATCGATGGGATTGCTGATACACCAGAAAAAAGAAAGCGGTATCTGAATGCTATAAAAACCAGGGCAAAGGATCTGGAACGGTTGGTGGACAGTCTTTCTGAGTATAATCGTCTGGAGAATGGGAGGCTGAAATATCATCTGGAGTATGGTGATTTAAAATGCTTCTTTGAACAATATCTTGCCCTTTATAGAGAAGAAGCAAAAAACAATGGCGTTAAGGTTTTGTTTGCAGCCAAGGAGAAGCGGTATCCCGCCTATTTTGACGAATATGAAATGAACCGGGTATTTGATAACCTGTTTACCAATACAATCCGTTATCGGGAAGGGTCGAAATCAATTGTGGAAATACGTTTGAAAAGGAGTGCCGATCAGTCATGGATTGAAATAACCTTTACAGACGATGGGCCAGGGGTTCCGGCCGAAAGTTTTGAGCGCATCTTTGAAACCTTTTACAGGGTAGATGATGCCAGAAGCCAGGCCGGAAAAGGCAGTGGGATTGGCTTAGCGGTTGTAAAGGAGATTATTACCGGGCATGGAGGAACGGTATACGCAGAAAACTGCGGCGGCTTGTCAATCATTATAAATCTGCCGGTTACAAAGGAGTGATGAATAGATTGAAAAAGATTTTGATTATAGAAGACGATGAACTGATTGCTGAATTGGAACGGGATTATCTGGAGGCCAGTGGCTTTGAAGTGGAAATTGATCTGAATGGAGATTCCGGGTTAAAACAGATAATGGCAGGAGGATATGATGCCTTGATTCTGGATGTGATGCTTCCTGGAAAGAATGGATTTGATGTTTGCCGGGAAGTGAGGAAAGAATTAAATCTGCCGGTTATCATGATAACAGCCAGGAAAGAAGATGTGGATAAAATCAGAGGGTTAGGTCTGGGGGCAGATGACTATATGGTAAAACCCTTTAGTCCCGCAGAGATGGTTGCCAGAGTCAAATCCCATATTCAGATTCATGAACGTTTGCTGGGGGAGAAAGTGGAGATGGAAAACCAATCCGTTACAATCAGGGATCTTACAATCTTTCCAAAGGAAAGGCGTGTATATTTGGCTGGAACGGAGGTAACATTGACGAATAAGGAGTTTGAGCTTCTCTTGCTTCTGATAGAAAACCCTAACATCGTATTTTCAAAAGATACGCTGTTTGACCGGATATGGGGAATGGATGCAGCAGGAAATACGGCCACCGTCACTGTACATATTAACCGTCTGAGAGAAAAGATTGAAAAGGACCCAGCCTCTCCCCGGTTTATTGAAACAGTATGGGGTGCAGGATACCGGTTTAAGGTGAATTAAATTTACGGAAAGTTTATATATTGTTCTGGCAGGGCGTTAGAACATGAACCAGATGCGGGAAAAGATTATCAGGAGGAATTTCTAACCAGATTACGATTGATTTTAAAATAAAGATGATGAATTAAAGAGTGTGGTATGATAAAATGAAAGGCAAAGGAAATTAAGTACTTTGTTTGTAAAGCTGGGGATTGCATAGATCCCCCAAAAGGAGTGTAGCTCATGTATAATCATCAGTTAGAAACATTTATACAAGTTGCAGATGCCGGCAGTTTTTCCAAAGCCGCACAAAAATTATTCATTACTTCTACCGCAGTGATTAAGCAAATAAACTTATTAGAAGCTGAGTTAGGCTTGCAGCTATTTATCCGGACACATCGCGGAATTAAACTTACATCATCCGGGAAGTCTCTGTATAAAGATAGTAAATATATTATTCAATACGCAAAAGATTCCTTGGTAAGGGCAAGAAACGCGGAACAGAACAGTGATAATATGATTCGCATCGGTACTTCCCTGATTACACCGAGCCAGTTTTTATTAGAATTATGGCCTAAAATTCAAGAACATTGCCCGGACCTTAAATTTCAGCTTGTACCGTTTGAAAACACACCGGAAAATGCCAGAGAGATTTTGGCAAATCTAGGTCAAAACATTGATTTGGTGGCAGGTATTTTTGACGGGAGGATCCGAGAACATCGTGGTTGTGTAGCTTTGGAACTCTACAAAACACCAATTTGCTGTGCAGTCTCCATTTACCACAGATTAGCAGGAAAAGACCGACTGACCATTCAGGATCTATTTGGGGAAAATTTAATGCTGATGCGGCGCGGATGGAATAGCTATGTTGATCTGCTGCGGGATGATATTTGGGGAAACTATCCGCAAATTACCGTGAAGGATTTTCAGTTTTATGATGTCAATGTATTCAACCAGTGTGAGCATAGCAACGATGTTTTAATGGCTATTGAAAGCTGGGAGAATGTACATCCACTGCTGAAAATATTACCGGTAGAATGGGATTATCAGGTTCCTTTTGGACTGCTTTATTCCCCTTCGCCCTCTGATGCAGTTCGCTCTATTATTTACGCTGTAACAAAAGTCTTTAATTTAGAAAACCCATAAAAGAAAATCATAACAAAGAAGTCTGCAAGATCAAATCTTGTGGACTTCTTTGTTTTAAGAGTTATAACCTTTAGGTTTTTACTTCTAAACTTATTGAAACTTCTGATTGCAGATTTTTTCCTTTATAATAAAAAATATATAAATGAACAAGCCTGGGAAGAGGAATGATATTATGAATAATTTTGTATTTGAAAATTCTACAAAGGTCTATTTTGGTAAGGGATGTGTCAAAGAATATCTGTCCTGTCTGCTCCGGGGCTGCGGCAATACCGTTATGCTTGCTTATGGCGGCAGTTCTTTTAAAAAAAATGGTATTTATGATGAAGTAGCCGGTATACTGGAAGCTGCCGGAAAGACGATTGTTGAATTTTCCGGCATCATGGCAAATCCCACCTACAAAAAGGTACTGGAAGGAGCAGCTCTGGCAAGGAAAAATCATGTGGATGTTATTCTCGGCGTTGGAGGCGGTTCGGTGATGGACTGTTGCAAGGCGGTTTCTATGGCGGCAGTTTCTAAGGAAGATATATGGGAAAACTATTGGATCCGTCCCGGTGTGATCGATTTTGAGCCGCTCCCGTTGGGCGTCATTGTCACAGTTTCCGGCACAGGAAGCGAAATGAATGGCGGTGCTGTCATTACCAATGAAGAAACAAAGGTCAAGACAGGGAGGGATTATTCCAAATGCAATCCGAAATTTGCCCTGCTTGATCCCACCTATACCTACAGTGTACCGGTAAAGCAAATGGTATCCGGCGGTTTTGATACCCTGTCACATATCATGGAGATTTACTTTAGTGAACCCGATGAGGACAATGTGTCGGACGATATTTCAGAAGCACTGATGAAAAGTGTTATCCAAAATCTGAGAGCCGCAATTATAAACCGGGAGGACTACACTGCCCGAAGCAATCTGATGTGGGATGCTGCGATGGCAGAAAACCGTATTATTAAACTGGGCAAAAGAACTGATTTTATGTGCCATCAGATGGAGCATCAGCTGGCCGCCTATACCGATTGCAACCATGGTCAGGGATTAGCTGTCCTTCATCCTGTTTATTACAGGCACATCTACTCTTTGGGTTTATCTAAATTCGTCCGTTTCGCAAAGAATGTGTGGAATCTATCTGCCGAGGGTAAAACAGAGGAAGAATTAGCTCGTGCAGGGGTAGAAGCTCTTGCAGATTTTATTCGAGAGATCGGGATGCCGACCACCTTACGAGAGTTGGGAATGAAGGATAAAGCGATGCTGAAAGTGGTTGCAGACTCCTGTGGCATTTCAACAGGCAGCTATAAACGCTTGAACCGTGAGGAAATCCTTGAAATCTTTTATGAATGTTATTAATTAAAAGTGCAGGACAGTGCCGCTGATGTGGCCGCATGGGTGAAGGAACATGGGTTTGCAAAGTAAGAAAACTGTTGTCATAAAAAATGGTTGAAAATTTACAAGAAAAGGCGATTACTATGAAAAAAATATTTTTAGGAAAAAGCGGACTTGAAGTATCCAGCATAGGCCTTGGCTGTATGGGGATGAGCCACGGTTACGGCCCCGCTGCAGACAAAGGAGAATCAATCAAAACAATTCGTCATGCTGTGGAGCTTGGAGTAACATTTTTTGACACCGCAGAGGTATACGGAGAGGGTGAAAATGAAAAACTGGTAGGCGAAGCTCTTGCTCCTTATGGGAATCAGGTAGTGATTGCCACCAAATGCGGCATCAAGCTGGTGGATGGAAAACAGGTGTTGGATGGCCGCCCAAAAGTCATTCGCAGATCGGTTGACGGTTCTCTAAAGCGTCTCGGTGTGGAAGTGATTGACCTGTATTACTTACACCGCGTTGACCCTGATACCCCCATTGAGGAAGTAGCGGAAACCATGAAGGATTTGATCCGGCAAGGGAAAATTCGCCATTGGGGACTGTCAGAGGCCGGAATTGATACAGTTCGCCGTGCCCATTCAGTTTGCCCGCTGACTGCGATTCAAAGTGAATATTCCATGATGTGGCGGCAGCCCGAAGAATCATTGTTCTCTGTTCTCGAAGAACTCGGCATTGGGTTCGTGCCGTTTAGTCCTCTTGGTAAAGGATTTCTGACTGCTACGATTCAAAAAGATACCACCTTTGCAGCTTCTGATTTCCGCAGCATTGTCCCACGTTTTACCCCGGAAAATATAGAAGCGAATCAAGGTCTGGTAAAGCTGATTGAAAAAATAGCCAAAGATAAAGGTGCAACCCCGGCGCAGATTGCCTTAGCATGGGTGATTGCACAAAAACCATGGATTTCACCGATTCCCGGAACCAAAAACATTTCCCGCCTGGAAGAAAATGTGGGTGCTATCAATATAGAACTGGCTGATAGGGAAGTTACTGCGTTGAATGAAGTTTTGTCACACGTAGAGATTTCGGGTGCCCGTTACCCTGTTGGCTCCGATTTTGATAAGAGAGCCGGCAAATAATTTTTTATGGATAATATTTCTATGAACAAAAAGGTATGGAGGAAAAAAACTTGACAGGCATCTCTATTGTGGAAACTAAAATGCAGCTTTTACCAGCTTTATTAGAGAATGCTTCTTAGGAGGAGATATACGTATGAAGTTAAAAACAATCATTAAGATTATAATAGATTTCTTGATGACGATTGGATTACTGCTCTTAATGGCATTTGAGCTGCTTGGCAGAGCTGCTCATGAGTGGATCGGAGCAGGAATGTTCCTGCTATTCATTATTCACCATATTTTGAACCGCAAATGGAGCAAAAACCTGTTCAACGGCAGATATACAGCTTACCGTGTTATGCAAACAATACTGGTGATTTCAGTGTTTTTAACAATGATGGGATCATTTATAAGCGCAATCATTCTTTCCCGTCATGTGTTTGCGTTCCTTCCGATTAGTGGAGGGAGAAATTTTGCCAGGATTCTGCATCTGTTGTCCGCTTATTGGGGATTTGTGCTGATGTCGCTTCATATTGGTCTGCATTGGGAAACCATGATGGGAATGGTACGGCGATTGGTAAAAAGGCCGTCACGCATCCGCAACATTTTTCTTCGCTGCCTTTCAGCATTGATTATAATATATGGTATGTATGCTTTCACACATAGAGAAATCGGCTCTTACATGATGCTTAAAACCACCTTTGTATTTTTTGACTTTGAAGAGCCTTTGATTTGGTTCTATATTGACTATATTGCGATTATGGGTCTGTTTGTAGCCCTTGGGTATTACCTTGCGAAGCTATTGAGAAGAGCATCTTAAGAAAGCAGGAGAAGGAGGGTGGAGGGCGATGCAGAAGGGTGGATTCATGACGCAGTTGCATTCTGGGAAAAACAAATGTAATGAAAAGGAATGAAGGAAATAATGAAAGGCACATCTTCAACTATAAGGATGTGCCTTTTTAGTATAGATAATGCTCCCTTTCGAATATCGAAAGTTTTAATTATTTCACTTGTCTGCTTAGAAGGGAGCATACCAGGGCGAATCGAATATTTTGCAACAGTCCCATTCGTCATAAATGTTAACGAACGGCGTAGCCGAGAAGATTGGAAAGCTTACGGCTTGAAGTAAGCAGCAGAGAGCTCAGTTCCTCCTCTTCCTGCTCTGTAAGACTGCGGCCGCTTATGCTGATAGCCCCAATGGGTTTGTTAGAAAAATCCATAATAACCGTTCCAATACAAAATACATGGTATTCATTTTCTTCTCTATCAAGAGCATATCCACGCTGGCGGGTCAGTCCGATATCCTGAAGCAATAATTGCAGATCAGTCAGAGTATTCTCGGTAAGAGGCTGGATATTCATATTATTCCATTTCTCTATAATTTCTCCATTTGAATAGGCAGATAAAAGAGCTTTTCCTGCGCTGGTGCTGTAGAGAGGGGAGCGATGACCAATACTGGTATATACCGAAAAGTTCATCGCTTCTTTTCCAATACTCTGCAGACATAGAAGCTGATCATTATCTTCAACTGAAAATTGCGCAATCCGGCCGCATCGGTTATTTAAATCTATTAGTGTTGAATTGATTAGAGACAGTTTATCCAAATTCTGTACAGCATTCAACCCCACTTCATAAGTTTTCAAAGTCAGGGAGTAATCCCCATTCTTTTCATTTTTCGCAAGATATCCATTTTGAACAAGAGTATATACCAAACGGGAAAGAGAAGCTTTATTAACTTTTATTTCTTTATTTAATTCTGCCAGGCTCATACTGTTGACCCGGCCTATTATTTCCAGAATTTGCAAAGCTCTGTCTACTGCCTGAACGGTTTCTGTTTTCATGGTTTCCTGTGCCATTATCAAACCTCCTATAAAAACGCCGTATTCTGATACGAGTGTTACATTATTTAATATATTATAAAAGAAAACCCATATATTTGCAAGTGAAAATAATTAATGAAATTTTTTTTAAATAATCATATGATTTATGTTGAAATTTAAAAGGAAAAGTGATAATATGAAACTGCAATTTAAAAAATGTAATAATAATTAAAAAAGTGAAACGAAGTAGGAGGTAAAAATGGCTAAAGCAAAAGCAACAGCAGATGTAAGCCTTTGTAAAGGCTGCAGGCTCTGCGTCGGATCTTGTCCGGTCAATGCGATTGAGCCGCTCAAGGAAATGAACAAAAAGGGATATGAGATTATTCGTATTGATCGGGAACTCTGTATTGGATGCGGAAACTGTTACAGGATGTGTCCGGATTATGTATTTACTATCAGCACTGTAGATTAACAAGGGAGGGAGAAAAAAGAAATGAGCGAAAAATTCGTGCTTATGAAAGGAAATGAGGCGATTGCAGAGGCTGCACTGAGAGCAGGATGCCGGTTTTATGCAGGATACCCCATTACGCCTCAAAGTGAAATTTTGGAATATATGTCAGCAAATATGGCTGACCGTGGCGGAGTCTACATACAGGGAGAAAGTGAAATTGCCAGCATGAGTATGCTTTGGGGGGCGGCTGCCTGCGGAGAGAGGGTCATGACAAGTTCTTCCGGCCCGGGGTATGACTTAAAACAGGAAGGCATTTCTTACCTGGCCTCATACAATCTGCCGGCGGTTATAGCTGATGTTATGAGGTATGGTGTGGGCGATGGTGAGATTACCGAAGGACAGGATTCTTACTGGGAGGCAGTCCGCGGAGGCGGACATGGAGACTCCAGACAGATTGTACTCACTCCTGCATCTGTTCAGGAATGTGCAGATTTGACTTACCTGGCGTTTGATTTGGCTGAAAAGTACCGTACGGTGGTTATTGTCTTAAGCGATGGTGGAATCAGTCAGATGATTGAGAAGGTCGTACTGCCGGAAGCAAAAGAGCATGATAAAGATAAGTTTGACTGGGCGATTAAAGGGTATAAGGAACTGGACGAACCAAAGGTAAAAGTGACCAACTTAGACCGTTCCATGGATTATGCAGAATATGACCGTATGATGCAGGAGAAATTCAAGACAATGCATGAGAACGAGCAGCGCTGGGAGGAATTTATGATAGATGATGCAGACCTGGTCCTTGTGTCATATGGAATTTCCTCCAGAGTATGCAAATCCGCAGTGCGCCGTGCAAGATCACAGGGACTTAAACTTGGTCTGATCCGTTTAATCAGCGCATGGCCTTATCCGGAAAAGGCGTTTAAGAATTTACCTGACAGCGTGAAAGGACTTGTTTCTGTTGAAATGAGCCTGTCTGCTCAGATGGGGCAGGATATATGTCTGGCCACAAGATTTTCCAAACCTATATATGCTTATCTGACATCCAAGTACGTCCCAAAGACACAGGGAATTGTGGATTATTGTAACCGTGTGCTGGAAGGAAAAGAAAAGGAACTGGAGGTATATTAAAATGGCTGTAAAATTAACAAAACCGGAAATGATTGGCCGGCAGGTAGGCTGGTGCGGCGGCTGCGGACATGGTATCATTCAGCGGCTGGTTGCAGAATGTTGTGAAGAATTGGGAATTGTTGAAAAAACTGTTCAAGTGGTGGATATTGCCTGTGCCTATTGGACTATTGACACATTAAACTGCGATGGCATTGCCGGTCCTCACGGACGATGTGCGGCTGTTGCCACAGGCATTAAGAGAGTCCGGCCAGAAGCGAATGTCTACATTCATGCAGGAGATGGCTGTTCGTATGTAATCGGCCTTGCAGAAACCTGTTTTGCAGCCCAGCGGAATGCTCCCATAACCATGATTGTCGTTAACAATGGAATCTTTGGTATGACCGGCGGGCAGATGTGCATTGCCACTACACTGGTGGGGGATAAGACGAAAAGCACCAAAAAGGGAAGAGATGACCGTGTTGCAGGAGAGCCCTTTGATATGCTGAAGATTCTCGGCAATTACCCCATTGCATATGCGGCCCGCGGAGCTTTATATGAACCCAAACATATCAATGAAACAAAGAAAATGATAAAGAAGGGGTTTGAAAACCAAAGAGACGACAAGGGATTTTCCATTATAGAAGTACTTTCACCATGCCCCACAAACTGGAATATGTCTCCGGTTGATTCGATGAAAAAACTGAAAGAAGAAAATGAAAAAGTATTTCCGGTAAAGGTTTATGTGGATAATACAGATAAGGGAGGAGAGACAAATGGCTGATATTATGTTTGCGGGAATCGGCGGCCAGGGCGTTCTGACTGCCGGAAAGATTTTGATTCAGATTGCTGCTGACAATGGCAAGAATGTGAGCTGGACCAGTGAGTATTCTGCTGAAATGAGGGGCGGCATCGCCCTTTGCCGGGTGGTGGTTTCAGATGAAGAGATTGGAAGCCCCTATCCGGATAAGTTAGATGTTCTGGTGTGCATGAATGAAGAGGCTTACGATACATATATTGATCAGGTCGCGTCAGGCGGTAAAGTGATTATTAACAAGTCTTTGTTTGGCGAAAGAGAGTATCCCGATGATATCCAGGTGACCGGAGTAGATGCAATGGGGATTTCCACCAACTTAGAAAATGAAAGAGGTGCCAATCTGGTCATGATGGGCGCTATGATTGAGGCAACCCAGATGCTGGATAAGAAGCAGTTTGTGGATACGCTGAAAGACTATTTCGACCACATAGGTAAACCCAGTGAAAGGAATGTACGCTGTTTTAAAGAAGGATACGAGAAGGCAGAGAAAATCTCATAATAAAATCAAGTAAAGGGGTAAGATATGGATTTAAAAAAATTATTAAAACCCAGAACGGTTGCAATTGTGGGTGCAAGTGAAAAAGCCGGCTTTGGCGGTGATACTACCAGAAACTATCTTAAGTTTTCAGAAAATTCAGACCGCCTTTACCTGGTGAATCCGGGAAGAGATACGATTTTTGGGCACCGGGCATATCACTCACTTTCGGAAATAGAATCCGATGTGGATCTGGTCATTCTGTGTACGCCCCAGAATACGATCATCCCATTGCTGGAGGAGGCTGCAGAGAAAAACTGCGGCGGTGCGGTTGTATTTGCCAGCGGATACGGCGAAGTGGGACCAGAAGGAAAAGAACAGCAGAAGGAACTGGTTGAATTGGCAGACCGCCTTGGCATTGCAATAATGGGACCTAACTGCGCGGGATTTGCTAACTTTATAGACGGTATTTTTGCTTTTGCATTCCTCGTTGAAGAGCGGGATAGAAAAGGCAATATCGGTATGATTTCCCAGAGCGGACAGATCGTTTTAGGCGGACTGGACAGCCCTAATATGGGATTCAGCCATATCATTTCTTCCGGTAACTCCTGCAATGTAAAGGTAGAGGATTATCTGGAATTCTTAGTTAATGACGAAGATACCAAGGTAGTCGCTGCTTATATAGAAGGTGTTACAAGGCCGGAGAAGCTGGTAACAGCTTTCCAGAAGGCGGCTTTAAAGAAAAAACCGGTAGTAGTATTAAAAACAGGCCGTTCCGCAAAGTCACAGGAGCTTGCTGCTTCTCATACCGGTTCTCTGTCAGGAGCTGACAAGGTTTTACGTGCGATTTTTAAGAGATATGGCGTTATTGAAGCAAGTGATTTAGCAGAATTAATGAGCTTTTCAGCAGCATTTTCATGGCTGGCAGAACTTCCAAAGGGAGAACGCTGCGTATTCATGAACGTATCCGGCGGTGAAGCCGGCGTTATGGCAGATCTGGCAGATGAATACGGAATTGAACTGGCAGAAATGGGACAGGATACCAAGGACTATCTTCAGACTTTGGTTCCGGATTACGGCTCTGTCAACAATCCTTTTGATATGACAGCGGGAATTGGTTACAATACACCCGTTATGGTAAATGCAATGGAAGCTATTTCTAAGGATTCCAATGTGGATGCAATTGTAGTGGCATATACCATTACTCCTGAAGTATGGGATGAGACTATTTCCCATATGGTAGAGGCTGTTTCAATCGCACGGGGAAATAAAGATTTAAAACCTGTTTTCTGGATTCCATTTATTGAGCATACCAGGGATAAGGAAAGTGCAGATGCTTTAAAGGCATCAGGAACCCCGTTACTTCCGACAGGCAGATATGGCTGTGCCGCACTTAAGAAGATCCTTGATTTTTCCGTCGCAGAATTTGAACCCATGAAGCCTGCTATTCCGGAGAAAGCACATAGTGGATCCTATAGCCTCAGTGAGTTTGAGAGCTTGAACTATTTAAGTGAGCATGGAGTTCCCATTCCTCCTCAGGCAGTTGCTGCCACAGCAGAAGAAGCAGTAGAAAAGGCAAAGGCTCTCGGATATCCGTTGTCTGTGAAGATCCATTCCAGAGACATTCAGCATAAATCCGATGTAGGTGGAGTGAAACTTAATATTAAGGATGAAGCACAGCTGCGTGAAACATTCACAACTATTATGGATAATTGTAAGAAAAATGCCCCCAATGCAAAATTGGAAGGTGTTCTCTTAAAACCCATGCTTAAGGCCGGTACAGAAATGATTATCGGTGTTAACAATGACAAAGATTTTGGTCCTATGATCATGGTCGGTATGGGCGGCGTATTTGTTGAGCTGTTTAAGGACGTGCAGCTGGCACCGGCCCCTCTTACCAAGAGCCAGGCTGATAATATGATAAAGAAACTGGCTTCTTATCCACTGTTAAACGGTTACCGCGGCGGCGCTGTCTGTGATAAGGAAGCTCTGGTTAATCTCCTTGTAAAAATCAGCGAGATGGCGGCAGATGGTAAGGATACAGTGAAAGAACTGGATATTAATCCTGTCTTTGTTACAGAAGACGGGGCAGTCATTGCTGATGCACTGTTAGTGGTTTATGATGACTGATTTTTGTATGTAAAGCCTGTGTGAAGATACGGTTGAAAGCAGGTATCTGTGGAATGCGGTGACTTAGGTACCTGCTTCTTGCTGTATTTACGAAAGATCTTGTCTTTAAGATAAAAAGTTTTTAGTTGGTAATAATGACGAATATAAATATATTTTGAAACAAATTATTGACATTTTGAATGATTGGGTGTATTGTTTATTGTGATAGCAGAAAAAGTGAAACGGTAATACGAAATATGAAACATATTAATGTAAAGTGAGGAGATAAAGGTTAAAATGAAATTAAAGGAAATCATAAGTACAGAGGCATCTCCTGCATTAGGGCCCTATTGTCATGGACGCCGGTATGGGGATATGATTATCACGTCAGGGCAGATTCCACTGACGAAAGACAGTGAATATGTCTATGAAATAAAGGCTGCCACTGCATTGGTTTTAAAGAATCTGCTGAGTATTGTGGAAGCCGGAGGCGGAAGCCTGGAGAGTATTGCCAGAGTTGATGTATTCATCAAAGACTTAAAAGATTTTGGGCAGATCAATGAAGTGTACAAAGAATTTTTCGGGGATCACAAACCAACCCGTGTCTGCGTGCAGGTAGCTGCACTTCCGGGAGATGTACCTTTAGAAGCCTCCATGATTGCTTTTGCAGTAGAAGAGTAATTTGGACAATATCATATTTGTTAACGAAATTTCTGTATGGGGGGTGGATCACCAAAACGGTGATTTTTTAAAACAACTGACAATTGTAAATTAAGAGGGGAAACAGGAATGGATAACCAGAAAACAGGTAAGAAAACAGGTGTTAACAAATTGGCATTTTGGCCAGCAATTATTATTTTGACTGGTTTTATTTTAGCCGGTGCACTTTGGCCAGAAGAGGTTGGAACTGTAATGACAAAACTTCTTTATGGAATGGCCGATTACTTTGGTGCATACATAAATCTTTTGTCTCTTACATTTATCATCTTCGCAGTTATATTTTTGATTGGCAGATATGGTGATGTGATGATTGGAGGGAAAGATGCAAAGCCGGAATATAATATGTCAGCTTGGTGTGCAATGTCTATTTGTTCCGGCATCGGTACGGGGCTGCTGTTCTGGGCAATGGGAGAACCGATTTTTCACTACATGCAGCCTCCGGTTGCAATAGGAGAAGCCGGAAGCCGTACGGCAGGTATTTTCGCCGTAGCACAGGCCATGTGGAATTGGAGTGTTGTTCAGTATTGTATGTATGCTATTTGCGGAGCTGCTTTTGCCATTATATGCTATAACCAGGGGAAGTGCTTGTCTTTTAACTCCATTGTGGAATGTGCTACGGGTAAAAAGATAAAGTGGCTGAACACATTAATTACTGCAATGGTAATATTTTGCCTGATGGGTGCGACTTCCAACTCTATGGGAGTAGGATTGATGCAGATTGGAGCTGGTCTTGAAGCAGCTCTGGGTATACCGCAATCTGCGGTAAGCTGGCTCTTTGCAGCCATTTTTATAACGGTAATTTTCGTACTTTCCTGTGTTTCCGGAATTGGCAAGGGACTGAAACTGATATCTTCCACCTGCATGTATTTCTTCTTTTTTTTGATGGCATATGTATTTTTCTTTGGAAACACGGAATTTATTATGAAGATCACTTCAGAATCCATTGGTTTCATTGTAGATCACTGGGGAACGCAGACGACAATGGCAAATGCAATGGCGGCAGATGATAAATGGTTTGCGGACTGGATTGTTCAGTATTGGGCTTCATTCATTGTATACGCACCTGTTATTGGAATGTTTCTTGCACGTATGGGAAAAGGGCGCACGGTTCGTACCTTTATGCTGGTTCAAATTCTTGTTCCGTCTATTTTTTGTATCGCATGGATTGGAATTTTTGGCGGTCAGACTATTTATCTTCAGACCTCCGGAACATTAGATGTGTGGGAAGCGGTAAATGCCTCTGGTATGCAGGCTACTGTATTCCAGATTATCGGAACCCTTCCTTTTAGTAAAGTAATTACGATTTTATTCTTGTGTACCATAATATTAAGCTTTTGCACATTGGCTGATCCCATGGCATCTGTGGCGGCAACTTTATCAGTAGATGATCTTTGTGTTGATGATGAGGCACCCAAAAAACAGAAAATATTAATTGGATGTATTTTAGGAGCTACTGCATATACGTTAGTTGCTACCGGAGGTATTAATTCTGTAAAAGGTATGTTTACCCTGGTGGGAGTTTTACAGAGCGTTGTACTGATCATGTGTGCAATCGTGGTATTTAAGCATGGAAAGAAATGATTTTATTTATCAAACTCAGGCTGTTGTGAAAGATTAGAAGAGGAAACAAATTGTGAGGCAAATAGCGAGGGACCTGGTTCTGAGCATTAGCATATAAAAAGAAAAACGAGGAGGAAACAAAGATGAGTTTCAAAAGGGTAATCAATGCAGTTGAAACGCATGACGGAGAGCCAATGCGTGTAATTACAGGAGGAATTGGTCATATCCCGGGTGACAGTGTGTATGAAATGGAGGAGTATTTAAGACTTCATGATGACGGGTTGCGTAAGTTCTTGCTTCGTGAGCCAAGAGGATATCCCCCAATGTGCTGTAATGTCATTGTTCCGCCTAAGCATCCGGACGCTGCTGCAGGATATATCATTATGGAGCAGACAGAGTATCCGATGATGTCCGGAGGTAATACCATCTCCGTGGCTACCGTACTTCTGGAGACAGGTATGCTGGAAATGAAGGAACCTTATACAGAATTCCAGCTTGAGGCTCCTGCAGGTCTGATCGGTATCAAGGCAAAATGCGAGAGTGGAAAAGTAAAAGAAGTTACATTCTTGAACCAGCCATCATTTGCTGTATATACAGACACAGAGATTACAGTTCCTCATATTGGACATGGGGTTGAAAAAGTAAAAGTAGACGTGGCCTGGGGCGGTATGTTCTATGCAATGGCTGATGTACGTCAGTTCCCATGGATTGAACTTACACCTGAAATGGGACGTGAGATCACAAGAGTATCCTCTCTTATTTTAAGAGCTGCACAGGATCAGCTCCAAGTAGCCCATCCAAGCTATCCAGGAGTAGGAATTACCATTTCCCAGCTCTTTGGGCCGACTGATGATCCTAAAGCAGATGTTCGTAATGCAGTTACTGTTGCAAGTGGTGAGGTGGACTTTGATAACCCATCTACCTGGATTGGAGCACTGGATCGTTGTGCATGCGGAACCGGAACTTGTGCAAGAATGGCAGCTATGTATGCTAAGGGCGAATTAAAACTGAATCAGCCTTTCCGTCACCAGGGACTTCTTGGTGTAGTATACACGGGCGAACTGCTTGAGGAAACAGAAGTTGCAGGATATAAGGCAGTTGTTCCGACAATTTCCGGAACATCTTATATCTATGGATTCAACAATCTTGTGTTAGACTCTGATGATCCATTCCCAGAGGGCTTCACAATTGGCGATATCTGGGCATAATTGAAAACTTTGACTCCCCAGCTATGCTGGGGAGATTTATGTAAGGCACAGTTTGCCCGCTGCTTGAAATGAGGTGGTTGAACTGGCTCGTTATTGATATATAAGCGAAATTGGAGGAAGAAGGTTATGATTAAATACATCTTTTGTGAGGGAATAAGGGAGGGTCATTAAAGTGAATCAAAATGATATCAATAAAAAATTAAATACATATGTATTTTGGCCGGCAATTTCGGCACTGGCTGTTTTCATCATTTGCGGTATTTTCTTTCAGGAGCAGCTTGGAGCATTTTTAAATGCAATGCTCTATGGCGCGTCCGATACTCTTGGCTGGTACATTGATCTGTTTTCGGTTACCAGTTTGATTCTTGTCCTCGCTTTTGTCTTCATGAAATATGGTGACATTAAAATCGGCGGAAAGAATGCAAAGCCTGATTTCAAGACCCATAACTGGTACTTTATGAGTATTTCCGGAACCATCGGAACCGGCATTCTTTTCTGGGGTATGGGCGAACCGATATTCCACTTTGCGACTCCTCCTGCAGCGCTGGGAGTGGAGCCATTCTCCAGAGAAGCTGCTGTGTTTGCGGTTTCTCAGGCGATGTGGCACTGGTCCTTTATCCAGTATGCACTGTGCGCACTGTGTGCTATTCCCTTTGCTGTTCTTGCTTATAACCGAAAGAAGAGCCTTTCATTTTCATCTCTGGTTGAGTGTTTGTTCGGCAGGGAAATCCAGTGGCTGACCCGCCTGATCCACATTGTCGTCATTTTCTGCTTGTGCGGCGCTGTCGCTAATTCTATGGGCGTCGGCCTGATGCAGGTAGGTGCGGGTCTTAACAAGCTGTTTGGTATTCCTCAGTCCAAGGTGATTTGGCTGATTGTGGCTGTTGTCATTGCAATTGTTTTCATTTTGTCTTGTATATCTGGTATAGGCAAGGGACTGAAGAGACTGTCCACTGTAAAGATGATCATTTTCTTCTTTGTACTGCTCTATGTTCTGGCATTAGGCAACCCGGTATTTGTGGGCAAGCTGTTTAATGAGGCAACCGGTTATATGCTGAAAAACTGGGCCGTTCAGACCACCTTTACCAATGTATTGGCTCCAAATGACACATGGTCTGCTGATTGGCTAAACCAGTACTGGTGTTCATTCTTCGTATATGCCCCTATTTGCGGCATGTTCCTTGCCCGTATGGCCAAGGGGCGCACCGTGCGTCAGTTTGTATTGGTCAACGTGCTGGTGCCTTCCATCTTTTGCTGCATTTGGGTTGGCATTTTCGGAGGTATGACTATCAACCTTCAGACTTCGGGTACTTTAGATGTATGGGGAGCTGTTAACACACTCGGTATGCAGACTACTGTATTCCAGATTTTGTCGACTCTGCCATTTGGTACCTTTATTACAGGTTTGTTCTTGTTTGCAATTTGCATTTCATTTTGTGCACTGGCTGATCCTATGGCC
The DNA here is from genome assembly GCA_002389905.1 of Hungatella sp. UBA4396. Taxonomy (GTDB): domain Bacteria; phylum Bacillota; class Clostridia; order Lachnospirales; family Lachnospiraceae; genus Lacrimispora. The sequence goes on from DGRE01000041.1 coordinate 79,279, forward strand.
GCAGCACTGGCTACTCTTAGCATCAATAAGCTGTCCATTGACGATGAGGCTCCAAGAAACATCAAGATTCTGCTTGGTGTTATCATCACCACAGTTTCTTATCTGTTGGTGGCATCCGGCGGCGTAAATGCAGTTAAGGGTATGTTTACCCTTGTGGGTATACTTACTACCTTTGTCATTGTCATCTGTGTTGCGGCTGCTTTTAAGGTCTGTGGTCAGGTGGTTGAATTGAAAGACCATGGTTGTTTGGAATCTGATGATGAGGAAATCGAGGTTGAAAAAGTCACGGTTGACTAATAACAATCTATAGGGAATACAAAGTATCTCCTATATCAGGGAATAAGCTTTGTACTTTACTGGATTTTACATAAGCGGTTAAGGGGGTGATGTTATTACAGGTTCCATTGAAGTTGGAAAAGTGCCAAACTTCTTGGCATTTAAGAAAAACCTTTGGTGGATATCTGTGCGATTGCTATAAAGAATGTGGGAAGTGACCTCCTGACATTGTTTTTCCTGCAATCCATGTATTAGAAAGGGTATAAAAAGAATTTACCTAAGCAATAAGACTGCCATTCCGGCAGTCTTATTCTAGCTAATTATTATTATCTTCAATATAAAAAGAAGAAAAATGGATTGCAATTTTTTGCTTGAACAGGCGGATAGGAAGGAAAATAGGAGGCAGTTTTCTATGGAAAATGAAAAAAGGTGTCCGGGGGAACTGTCCCCTGAGGAACAAAGAGAAATCTTAGAGGTGGCTATATTGGCGGGACAGATCCTTTTAGAAAACGGGGCGGAATTATTTCGGGTGGAAGATACGATGGAACGCATCTGCTGCCGTTATGGAATCCAATCTGTGAGCTTCTTTGCTCTCAGTCATGTAATTTTTATGACCTCAGGCAGTGAGAGGGAAGAAAACTTTGCAAAAGTTCAGCATGTCCCTGTGGGAGGGACTCGTTTGGATCGGGTAGCAGCAGTGAACCAGCTTTCCAGAGAGATTGTAAAAGACTGTTTAAGCATTGGTGAAATAAAAAAACGGTTGAATCAGATACGGGGTATGAAGGGCGAATCAAGTGTTATTCAGATTCTGGCCTCTGGTATTGGAAGTGCATGCTTTTGTTATCTGGCAGGAGGAACACTGTTAGACAGCTTATCGGCTTTTATTTCCGGTGTTCTCCTGTACGTATATGTGATTTATTTTAGCAGCCTTTATCTTTCAAAGATTGTGGGAAGCATTGGGGGAGGTGCTGTGGTGGCTTTTTCGTGTACCATTCTTTATTTACTTCGTTTTGGAGAGCATTTGAATTATATTATCATATGTTCTATCATGCCCTTGATTCCAGGGGTTACTTTAATAAACGCCATACGGGACATCGTAGAGGGAAACTATATTTTTGGATCTGTCCGGCTGCTGGACTCACTGCTGGTATTTTTCTGGATTGCCACGGGCGTTGGGCTGGTTTTAAGTCTGTTTCGCTATTTAACGGGAGGTGCACTTTTATGAGTGTGATTGCAGGGGCAGCAGTAGCGGCTTTTGGAACCATTGCATTTTCCCTCCTGTTTGGGGTTCCAAGGAGGTTTTATCCTTATTGCGGACTGAACGGAGGGGCCAGTTGGTTGGTTTATTCAAGACTTATGGAAAGTTTGACATCTCCTCCGGCCGCACTGGGGGCCACTATTGTGGTGATTCTTCTCTCCAGGACCTTTGCCGTGAAGGAAAGATGTCCCGCCACTATATTTTTAATAGCTGGTATCTTTCCTTTGGTGCCGGGAGCAGGAGTATATTGGACTGCTTATTATATTGTTACAGATGAACTGGAATTGGCAGCTCGTACTGGTTTTCTTGCGTGTAAGGTAGCTGTTGCCATTGCACTGGGCATTGTATTGGCTTTTGAATTGCCTCAGGGGTTCTTTGAATTCGCAGCTAGGAAATGGGATACATTGATTGCAAGAGTGGAGGGAGGAGAAGAGGATAAAAATACCAAATAAGCCTCCGCATCACCGATCATTTCGAATTTAGAACCTAATTGCTGAACACTTTTATTTCTTTTTCTGATCCGGATCATAGATTTCCTCCGAAAACTCTGTCAAAATACGGCGATGCTCCGGTGTTCCTGCCGGATACTGTTTCTGCCGGAGCAGCTTCTGTTTGCCTGCTGCCTTTACAATCGCATAGCAGACCGTAAAAAAAGCAACGAGAGCAATGCCCGCAAGGAAGCCTAAGGTCTGTCCTTTTAAAAATGGCATGCTGAACATAGCGATGATCAGTCCGGCCATGGTAAACAGAGAACTATAGGGAAATCCGCATAGACGGCAGTTCCCTTCCGGTTTCCCGTTCTTTTTCCGGAAACGGATATGGGTATACATGAGCACAATATAAGTGAAAAGCAGTGCAAATCCCCCGGAACTGATCAAAAACAGATAGACTCCGGGAAAAAACAATCCGACATATAGAAACAGTATCATGGACAAACCGGAAAATAAGATTCCCCGGTAGGGAACATCGGTTTTATCCCTTAAAAATGAGGGACCAAGCCGGTCCTCCACAAGAGAACGAAGCATTCTTCCGATTCCAAACATGGCAGCTACCATAGTAGATAAAATTGCGCTGATTAATATAACCGTCATGGCAGTACCGGCCCAGGTCATTTGATACCGGTTTAAGGCGGTAACCATGGGGCTGACGTTTTCGCTTAAGGATTCGCTGGGCACCAGCAGCAAAAGAACTGAAATACACAGAATATAAAGTGTCACCAGCCAGAAAACTGTCAGGTGGATTGCACGGGGCACATTTTTTTGCTTATTTTCTGTTTCACTGGCAGCCAGTCCGATGATTTCAAAACCTGCATAGGTGAACAAAACGATCAGCATGCTTCCTGCCAGGCTTTTTAGGCCGCCGGGGAGAAATGGCTCTGATCGCAATATACTGGTTCCCAGGGGCTGGGAGCCCGGTAAGACACCCAAAACGATTATGAAACCTAAAAGAATAAACCCGATAATAGCAATGATCTTTATTGCTGACAGAATGCTTTCCAGATGGCTTAACTGTTTTGAACCTAAAAGGTTTAATAATGTTACGCCAATGATTAGTGCAGTGCCCAGGATTGGGATGGAAACGGACGGAAACCACGTCCGGAACAATAAGGAAACTGCGGTAGCCTCACTGGACATGGCAATGACCATTCCGGTCCAATAAACCCAGCCCACCACAAAGCCTGTACCATTGTTTACATACTGGGACGCAAACGTTCGGAAAGAAGCGGCATCCGGATTGGATACCGTCATTTCTGAAAGCGCAAATAAGATAAAATAAACCATAACAGCGCAAATCAGATAGGAAAGAATAATTGCCGGGCCGGCAGCCTGTATGGCAACCGATGAACCTAAAAAAAAGGAACCGCCGATCACGGTTCCCAGAGCCATCATCGTTAAACGGCCTGCAGTAAGACCACTTGCTTTATTTTTCATGGGATTCCTCGCTTTTGACTTTTGTATTATTATTCCAGGTAACGGAAAAGTTATTCGAGACATTGAAAATACAATTATAAAGCAAAATCGGGTGCAGGAGGCAGTAAAATGCACTTTTCTGCGGTATGCATTATTTCCATAATTGTATAATTTTTAACAAAAGAGAATATAATGTAATAAAAATTTCCTGGATAAGGCCAATGTTCTATAACAGTAATGGGAGAAAAATCAGCTCCTGCAATGAAGACAATGGTTTTGCGGAAAGATATTTGAATCCATCTGATATCTACATCGTCAGCGGTTATAAGATAGAGGTATTTATAAAAAATCTGAATTCTCCAATTGGGATGGTTTTTAATGAAAACGGAGAGATTCTGGTAGCTGATTCCGGTTTGGCTGACGGAAATCCCCGGATATTACAGTTAATCAATGGTCAGTTTGAAATGATCGCAGATGATTTTGTTACTCCTATATCAGGGATTAATTATCTAAACGGCGTGATCTATGTATCTCACAGAGGATTTATCACAAAGATATACAAAGATGGTACAAGGCAGAATGTCATTATGGGACTGCCCAGCAACGGGGACCACTATAACAGCCCGGTCGCTTTTTCTCCGGATAATAAGATGTATTTCGGACAGGGAACGGTGACTAACAGCGGTGTCGTTGGCAATGATAACCAGTGGGTGATTGCTTCTCCGCTTCTGTGTGATTACGCAGGAGATTACGTCATGATTCATGGACAAAACTTCTCAACACATAACATACTGACAGAAGGCTTACCGGATGATATCGCTTTAACGGGAGCTTTTTCCCCTTATGGCATTCCCAATATAGAGTACGAGATCAGAAAACGGTATATTAAGGCATCAGGAAGCATTCTCAGGGCAAACCTGGACGGCTCCAATTTAGAACAGGTCGCATGGGGATTCAGAAATCCTTCTTACTTAAGATTTGATTCCAGCGGCCAGTTATATGCGGGCAATAACGGTTATCAGGCAGTGGGAAGCAGGCCCATTGAGAATGCCACGGATGATTTTTATTATATTACACCTGATTTGTGGTATGGATGGCCGGATTATTCCGGAGGCGATCCCGTCAATTCAACGCGTTTTACGCCCAGGGGAGGCGTACAGCCTTCTCTTCTCTTAAAGAATCAGCCTAATGTTCCCCCAAGACCCTTTGTGACATTTCCGCCGAATTCAACGATAAGGGGATTTGATTTTAACTATAATTTCCAATTCGGTCCCTATGGGGATGTGTACATCGCTGAATACGGCAGCACCATACGCACTCAGGTCGGCGATACCATATCTTATGCGAATGCAGGACACAGAATATCCAAAATCGATATGAAATCCAGGACCATCAGCACCTTTGCCATCAATCGAACAGGGTTTCCGTCCTCTTTGTCAAACGGAGGAGGCCTTGAGAGACTGGCTCATCTGTTATTCGGTCCTGACAGAGCAATGTATATCGTAGATACCGGACTGAATATTCAGGGAGACCCGGACGTATTTATTCCGAATACAGGGGTCATCTGGAGAGTGACCAGGACGGATTAATGTAAAAACGTTGCTTTCGTAAAAGAAAGGGAGGCATTGGTTGATATGCTCCAAGAATAAATTTTAAGAAAGAGAAACTCATGAAGCAGATTGCAATATTATCCGACACTCATGGTCTGCTGCGGGAGCATGTTGTGGCTGAACTTGCTGAAGCAGATTGCGTTATTCATGCCGGCGATGCTGACACGCCATATATTATCGAGTCCTTACGACAACTGGGGGAGACCTATGTGGTGCGTGGCAACAATGATAAAGAATGGGCAGAAGCCCTGCCTAAAAGCATTGCCGTCACAATTGAAGGTGTGAGATTCTTCATTGTTCATAACAAGAAAGATCTGCCGAAATACTTAACAAATGTGGATGTGGTGGTCTATGGCCACTCTCACAAATATTCTGCAGAAGTTATTAAGGGAATACTGTTTCTCAATCCTGGAAGCTGTGGTAAACGGCGTTTTGATTTGGAAATCACAATGTGCCGTATGACTGTGGATGCAGGGCACTACCAGTACGAAAAAGTGATAATTCTATAATCCGTATTGCCTGTACAGCCGGAAGTACTGATTTCAAATAAAATGAAAGAACCAGCTTATAAGCCGGAGAATCGGAGTGCAGAAATGCACTTTTATTCTCCGGCTTTTTTATTTTCTGGAAAGGGAAAAGTTATGCTGATGAATTGTAAAAACAAGAAGTTGGCCTGCTATGGCTAACTCAAGACCTCCCTTATGTTGATTCTCTTCAAGCTTCCATACAACAGCGCAGTAATGGCAGCTAAAACCAAATCAGCGGCCACCGTAATAAGCTGACCCTGTTCAGGAAACACAATACCCAATGCAACAGGGGGAGCTATTGCTGCCAATCCAGCCAGCATAGCCGCCATGGCTGACATAGACTGCTTTACCGCTTGCTGAGGGCTTTTCCAGTCAAACTTCAGGAATCGAAGATTCGCAGACAGACCCACCACTGCGATAAATCCTGCATAGACTACAGGCGTTACAAAGACCATCAGTATGGAAAAGTAATTCAAAGGAAAGGTCATGACCAGAATCAGGCTGCTGAAGATAATGGATGGCAGCAAGACCGTTAAATTCACCAGAATCTTGGAGTCGAAAATTGCCTTGGCGCTCACCGGCAGGGAACTCAAAATCCAGCGGTTCTTCCCTTCCATGTTAAGTGAAACTGCGGTAGTGGAAGACATGACGACAAATAATGCTGGAAAAAAGGGTGTCATGTGCTGCAGCAACCCTTGCAGCCCTGGCAGCTGCAGCATGGCAGAAAGCTGTTCAGAGCCAAAAAACCTGAGGGCCAGGCTGGCCGCTGCCATCAGGACCGGTCCAATGCAAGTGTTAAGAAGATACACTGGGCAGGAGGTCAGCAGCTTCAATTCTCTGCGATATAGTGCTTTGTTCGCCGTAGCGGCGGACAGTTGGGTTATGCGGTAGGCTGTTCGGGCATGCTGTGTGGAAAGTGCGGAGTTGATCTTTGTGTACACCTTGGACAACAGAAATACGAAGAGGGCGGCAGCTGCGGCTGATAGCAGAACAAATGAGCTCAGTGCCAAAACGTTTCTCTGGGACAGCGCGGCAGTGACCAGCCTTGCAGGAGGGTAAAAACGCCCGATTGCCTGCCCAAGCTGGCGGCCAAGATCAGCCAGTAAATCCTCATCCACCACCTGCATGGAAAAAGAGAGTGCCATTGCACCCATGGTGGCTCCAAAGCTGAGGACAGTGATCACCAGATTCTTGTGGCGGAACCGGACGCTGATTGCGGTGATCACTCCTCCTATGGTCATGGCCGCAATCATGGGCAGCAGCGGAGCCGACAGCCATATGAGTAATGCTGACATCCAGAGAATAGCAGGAGACCCGCTTTCTTTCATGAAGACCATCATAGCCGGAAGAAGAACCAGACCGCCAAAGAGCAGGTTGCCCAGATATACCGTCAGCAACCGGCTTAAAATGACTGAGGACCGGGTGACCGGCAGAGACATGATCAAGTCATAGTCAGAAAATCCAAACAGAGTTCCGCTGCTGCGAATCAGGGTGAAGAACAAGGTAATCATGGAGAAAAACAACAGAATGATGGCAGGTACTAACTCCACTAGACCAAGAGCGGCGTATCCCGCCGCAGTTATATAACTGAAAAGGACAATCACAGCCCCTAAAATCAGGGCCACCACTCCCATGATGGCTGCTTGCAGCCGGGTCCGGGAATCCTTTGTATGGATCAATTGATTAATACCAAAGAGCCCCAGAACCTGAATTTTGGTGAGCAAAAATACGTTAGTCATTGTCCAGCACCTCCAGGAACGCATGCTCCAGACTGGAGTCTCCCCGTACATCCTCGGTGCTGCCGCAGGCAATCAGCTTGCCATTTTTGATAATACCGATACGGTTACACAGCTTTTCAGCCACATCCAGCACATGGGTGGAAAAGAAGATGGCTCCTCCTTCGTCACACATTTCCTTCATCATTTCTTTTAACCGAAAAGCAGCTGACGGATCCAATCCAACAAAAGGCTCATCCAGCACCAGAAGACGGGGCTTGTGCAAAAAGGCAGAGATAAGTGCCAGCTTCTGTTTCATTCCGTGGGAGTAGGAGCCGATTAAATCCCCCAGACTGGCGGTCAATTCCAGTCTTCCGGCATAATCTGCAATTCGTGTCTCCCGTTCTTGCTTGTCTACCTTAAAAATATCGGCAATGAAAGACAGGTATTGGATGCCGGTGAGATAGTCATAAAGATCGGGGTTATCCGGCAGGTAGGCGGTAACTTGTTTGCAGGCCAAAGGTTCATCCTGCAGGGAATGACCGTCAACCATAATATTGCCATGTTCAAATTCTAATACCCCTACCGCGGATCGGATCGCAGTGGTCTTGCCTGCACCGTTGTGTCCGATAAAACCAAAGAGATCTCCTGCATGGACGCTGAGACTCAAGTCATCCACCGCTTTTTTATTTCCATAAGCCTTGGTCAGATGTTCTATGCGCAGAATTTCACTCATTTTTGCTCTCCTCCTTCTTTTGGTGGTGTGATAATAATTGCCAGGGAATGCATCTTTCTGCCTGGTTTTGCCGCCTGTTCCGGCGTGCGGTAGGGTGCGGTCAGTTCCCCGATTTTAAGCATTAATTCTTCCAGCTCCTCCAGATTCACCGCAATGGGACCGGTGGAAAAGCCCGAACCGTCCTTTAAGATATTAATATCATCACGGGCGGCGTAATCGGCAAATTCCCGCATGAGAGCGGCTGAAAACTGGGCAAACAGGCTCATATAGACATCTCCCCGGTTCTCTTCCAACAGGCGGGGGATGTCCTGGGCAGTGTCCATGTCTATTGCATAGACCTTTTCCACCACCGCACGTACCGGCCGTTCTTCCGCTATTTGCAATACACCGTATTTGACCATTTTTCCCAGATGCCGGTACAGAGAGGCTTGAGGAATGTCGGGCAGTGCTTTAGCCAGCTCTTTGGCAGTGGCGGTTTTTCTTGCTGTAATCTCCATCAGGATTCTGCTGTCGGTGGGGTCTACAAAGCAGGATATCAGGTTTTTCATGGTTTTATGGTTCATATTATGCCTCCTAATACTATCACTTATAATAATGTTATCACATTGATAATATTATTGCAATTGATAATATATGGATATTGAAACAAAAGTACCATAAAAGTTTGATGGCCGGTCCGTCTGTGTAAATTGGCCGTTAAGTAAATTTAAATTCGAATAGAGGGATTGCATGGTAAATAAAACAGATGTTATTGAAATAATAAGATATGATGAAGAAAATAAAATTAACATTTAACCAACAAATTAATTTTCACCCCGAAACAGCCACAGTCTGAGCAGCGGATTGTGGCTGTTTTTTCAGCTTTTAATAATATGGCAATGTTTCTGATATTTCTGATAGGTCTCTTCATCAATTTTGGAATCCGTAATAATTGCTGTAATCCGGCCAATATCAGTAATTTTGTATTGAGAAATTCTATCAAATTTGCTGTTTTCACATAAAAAGAACACCTCGGAGCTGTTCTTGACAATTGCCCGTTTGCTGTTTGCTTCGATATCACTTACGGTGGAAAGGCCAAAGGAGATATCGATTCCATTGGCTCCAAGGAAAGCCTGATCAAAATGAATCTGCTGTATCTGTTGAAGGCTGCTCATCCCCTCAATGGTCCGTGCGTGGTGTATGTAATTGCCGCCTAATATAATTAAGTTACACTCAGCCCGCTGAGAGAGCGTATTAAATACATCCAGGGAATTTGTAGCAACGGTCAAATTCTTCACTTGTAAATTCTGCACCATCAAATTCGTAATTGTACTGGTCCCAACAAAAATTACTGTATCTGGTTTGACAAGAGCGGCTGCTGTCTGAGCAATTTTTAACTTCTGGGTAAAATGAATACCACGTTTTGCATTATAGTTATAATCGTTCTTCGTATGATCAAGAACTATAGCACCACCGTGGGTGCGTTTGATGAGACCTGTACTTTCCAGGGAAGTGAGATCCCGGCGAATTGTAGATTCTGAAACCTGGTATACTTTGGATAAAGTGGATACATTCACACTTCCTTTCATTTGAATTTTATTCAAAATGGATATTCTTCTCTCTTCTTCAAACATAAATAATACTCCTTTCATGGCTAATATAGCACAAATGAGCATAATGAGCAAGATTATGGAAGAATAAAATCGAAAACCCTGTAAAACTGGCGTCATATTATTGTTGTGAACTTTCCATAATGATAAAATGATTATAACAAAGCACAATCAGTAACAATCAATCACCCAAAGGAGGCTTTAATGAGAATTGAAGAAATTTTTATGAAGGAAGGTGGTTTTGTCAAATTAAAGGGCAATACCAAGGGGGAGATCCTGGAACAGATGACTCAAGCTCTCTATAACGGAGGCTGCATACAGGATAAGGATGCTTTTATGGAAGCCTTATATGTACGGGAGCTGGAAGGAACTACCAGTGTGGGGGAGGAGATTGCCATTCCTCATGGAATAAGCGATACGGTTAAGAAAACCGCATTTGTATATGGTTACCATGAAGAAGGAATCTTTTATGATGCGGGAGATGATCAGAAAACCAAATATTTTTTTGGTCTAGCAATACCAAGTGACAGAAGCGGTCAAATTGAACTGTTAAGTGAGCTTGCCCGCAAGATTATGCAACCAGAATTTAAAGCAAGGTTGGAAAATGTAACTAGTGCAGAAGATTTCTTAAAAGTTCTATAGTAGATGGAGGGGAATGTCGTGGATAAATATATCATTGCAGTAACAGCGTGTCCAACCGGAATTGCACATACCTATATGGCGGCAGAAAAGTTAGCAGTGGTTGGAAAAGAAATGGGGTATGAGGTAAAAGTTGAGACTCAGGGGACTTCTGGGGCACAAAATATACTGACGGAAGAAGATATTGCCAGAGCAGATGGAATCATCCTTGCGGTGGATAAGGAAATTGATGAGAGCCGTTTTGCCGGAAAGCATGTACTTAAAACCAGTGTGGGAAGTGCGATTAAAGAATCCAAAAAGTTAATTGAAAATGCGGTAAGCAAAACCAATACAGTCGTGATAACCGCGAAAAAAGGTGATGAGCAGAAGACACTGTCCACCCAGGGAGCTAAAAGCATATATAAACACATTATGGCCGGTGTATCTTACATGCTGCCAATTGTGGTTGCCGGTGGTATCTTAACTGCGATTTCATTTGCCTTTGGTATTTATGCCTTCCAGGAAGAGGGAAGTCTGGCATGGGCACTTTTTCAGACTGGGGCAGCCGGAGCGTTAGGTCTTATGGTACCTGTACTGTCTGCATACATCGCTCACTCCATAGCTGATAAAGCCGGATTTGCAGCCGGTTTAGTCGGCGGCTGGCTGGCCAATTCGGTTGGAGCTGGATTCTTAGGTGGTATGCTGGCTGGTTTTATTGCTGGTTATGTTACGCTGTTTTTAAACAAAGCAATTCGCCTTCCGGTAACATTCAGAGGAATTAAAGATATTCTGATTGTACCAATTTTATCGGTGGCAACCGTAGGTCTATTAATGCTTTATGTAATCGGGACTCCGATTCAGGCTTTAAATAATGGTATTTCCTTTATGCTTCAGGCATTAAGCGGCGGAAGCATAGTTGCAATGGGTATTGTCTTTGGAATCCTGTATTGGGATTTGGGCGGCCCTTTTTCCAAGGTTTTGTATGCATTTGCTGTGGGAATGATTGCAGAAGGCGTATATGAACCAATGGCAGCAGTCATTGTATGCGGTATGATTCCGCCTCTTGGTATGGCAGTTGCCACATTCATTAGGCCAAACCTCTGGACCCAAGAACAAAAAGAAGCAGGTAAAGCCTCCCTTTTCTTAGGACTCAGCTATATTACAGAAGGAGCAATTCCTTTTGCAGCAGAGAAACCTCTGATTGTACTTCCCTCCTGCGTTGTTGGCGGAGCTGTAGGCGCAATTGTATCTCTGTCAATGAATACAGGAATTGTAGCTCCTCATGGAGGTATTTTTCTCCTTTTGATACCAAATGCAGTTCACAACCCAGCTGGATTTTTAATCGCTCTGGCAATTGGAACAGTGGTAACAGCGGTTATGGCAACCGTATTAAAAACCCTTGAAATGAATAGAAAGTGATGGTTATGAATGAATAATAAAAACGTAGCTGAGATTGTAGAAATCAGTAAAAAGATCCCCTGTGAAAAGTCCATAGAGGGGCAGATTGAAATTATGGAGCAGTATACAGAAACATATCAAAGATTTAGTGGTCAGTCTTTGGCAAAGCGGGAGATTGAATGCTTAAAGGTATTGTTTCCGAAACTTTTCCGAAAAATTGAAAGCACGGACATTATTATCGGCCGGAGCGATGTGTTGCCTATTGGTTTTGGCTGCGTCACTTCAGTCGGTGGTGTTGGACATTATTGTGTATTCAGTAAAATGGAAAAGATGCGTCAGGATTCTGGCGATCCGGAACTGATTGAACGTCTCAACCGCCTGGAAAAGTTTTGGGATACCCATGATACACGCAGTCTGTTTTTCCAGGAGAGGCTTACAGAGACTACTTTGGGGAAATTTGTGGATGCAAAATATCCTGCAATTTTAACAGCCCGGCTTAGCGGAATGTATTTGGATTATCCGAAATTAATCCGCTTAGGTGTTCCGGGACTCGAAGCCGAAATTGAAGGCTGTATGAAAAATGAGCAGGATGAAGAAAAAATCGATCTTTACCAGTGCTTTTTAGAATGCCTGCAGCTGCTGCGTGAATCAATCAAATACCATATTGAGATGTGCAAAAAAGAGAAGGAAGACAGTGCAGACCAAAAACGTAAGAAACAGATGGATGTTCTTACAGAAGCCCTTGAGCATCTGCTTATAAGCAAACCGGCAACCATGATTGAAGGAATTGAACTGGCCTGGATTTATACCATGATATCAAGCGTTGTAAACTATGGCCGGATGGATGTATACCTGGGAGAACTTTTGGAGCAGGATTTGAATGCCGGCAGATATACGGAAGAGGAAGCCATTGAATACATAAAATCTTTCTTCAAATTACTGGAGGCACGAAGAACCAATGTAAATGGCCGGGTTATTGTTGGCGGAAAAGGCAGAACCAATCCAAAAGCAGGAGATCTGTTCTGTAAACTGGCACTTAAGGCGGTTATGGCAAACCGTGATATTGAACCGCAGTTTACATTGAGAATTTATGAAGGGATGGATCAGGAAGTATACAACCTCGCTTTGGAGGTGATTGCTACTGGCTGTACCTATCCCATCTTATATAACGATGAAGTAAATATTCCTTCTGTGCAAAAAGCGCTGCGGGTGGATGAGGAGACTGCAAAAAATTATGTTCCCTTTGGATGCGGAGAATTGGTTATCTCAGGACAAAGTGTGGGGACACCCAATGCTTGCATGAACCTGCTTAAGATTCTCAACATCTCCTTGAATGCAGGAATTGATCCCTGGGATGGTAAGGATAAGAGTGGCGGACTTGAAATGAAGGCGGCAGAAGATATAAACAGTTTTGAAGATGTGTATGCTCAGTATGCCAAACTGCTTGAGTATTATATCGTTAAAACAGCCAATGCCCACAAATATTCTTATGAGTTAATGAACACTCAGGTGAAATTCTTATTTACTTCTTTATTAACAGATGACTGTATCGCCAGAGGAAAAGCTGTTTTGGATGGCGGTGCCAGATATCTTGGCGGGACCAACGAGACTTACGGCAATATCAATGCCAGTGATTCGCTTACGGCAATCAAATACTGGGTATTCGACAAAAAGAAATATACTCTTCGCCAGGTTGTGGATGGGATCTGTTCCAACTTTGAAGGGGCCCAGGAAATGAGAAATGATTTAATTGATGCACCAAAATACGGCAATGACTTACTGTATGCGGATGAGATCACAGCCCGGCTTCATGAATTTGTTTGTAACAAAGTTGCAGAACAGGCTGATCGATTAGGATTCCATTCTTATAACGTTGTGGTCATTAATAACCAGGTTAATACGGAGTGGGGCCGCAAAACCAGTGCTTCGGCAGACGGCAGATTAAGCGGTGTTTACATGAACAATGGAAACAATCCCCAGGGAGGTGCGGATAAAAATGGTCCGACCGCGATGCTTAACAGCCTTGTACGCCTTAAAACCGATATCCATGCCGGTTCCGTGCAGAATATGAAATTCAGCCGTTCGCTTTTTGCGACAAAGATGGAAAACATCAAAGCTCTGCTTCGTACTTATTTCAAGAAGGGCGGCGGACAGATCATGATTTCCGTTGTCAGCAAGGGAGAGCTGGAAGATGCGTATCAGAATCCGGAAAAATATCCAAACCTTTTGGTGAGAGTTGGCGGGTTCAGTGCTAAATTTGTAAATCTGGATAAAGATGTGCAGCTTGAAGTTATTTCACGAACCTTAAACTAATCAGGTGAATAATATGGGAATCATTTTTGATATACAGCGTTTTTGTGTAAATGATGGTCCCGGGATTCGCAGCACCATATTTTTAAAAGGCTGTCCGCTTAAATGCTTGTGGTGTCACAATCCTGAGTCTAATTTACGAGGCAGGCAGCTTTACTGTGATTGGCAGAAGTGCACTCACTGCGGAAACTGTGTTTCCGCATGTGAGTATGGTGTTCATCAAATGGTGAATGGCAAACATACCATACAGTTTGATAAGTGTACTGTGAGTGAAGCATGTATTAAGGTCTGTCCAAACCAGGCTCTCGGCATCTACGGAGAAGAAAAAGAGATTGACGAAATCGTGGCGGAAGTAATGAAGGATGTGGATTTTTATGATTCATCCGGAGGCGGTGTTACGATCAGCGGTGGGGAGCCCATGTTCCAGTTTGAATTTGTTTTACAATTAGCAAAGAGCCTTAAAGAGAAAAATTTTCATGTCTGTATGGAAACCAGCGGGTTTGCCGGGACTAAACATTATGAGGAGATTGCTCCTTATATTGATTTATTTCTTTTTGACTATAAGGCAACCGGCGATGAGCTTCACCAGGAATTAACCGGAGTGGGCAATGCTCTTATACTGGATAATTTGAAGATGCTCTTAAGTATCGGAAAGAAAGTGATCCTGCGGTGCCCGATTATACCTGGTTATAATCTTTCAGAAGAGCATTTAAAAATGATTGCCGCCATCAGCAAAGAGGGAGTGCAATCAGTGGAAATTATCCCTTACCATGATATGGGTATCGGAAAGGCTAAAAAAATTGGCTCTGATTTATTTTTAAAGGAAGTCAGGACACCGGAACAGACCGATGTTGAGGAATGGATTGAGTTTATGAAAGCAAACGGCGGAAGGTGCATTACTCAGGCGTAATAAATTAATCTGTCACTGTAATAAAAATGGGTTCCTTTCTGGTAAGAATTCAGGTATGAATATCTTATCAGAAAGGAACCTTTTCTCAAATGCCCAGCAGGTGCTTACTCCATGCCGCCTTACTTCATACAGAAAACTTTCATTGCCTTCAGTACATGTTCTTTTATGGCAGCCTGAGCAGTTATTGCGATGTCATGATACTGAATGTTATCTTTATCCGTTTTTTTATCAAGGAACCGAATGACAGCATTGGCACCGTCAACAGCCATATAAGTATAATAATTTATTTTCCGGATGCCATTTTTAATTGCCCTTCTGAATTCGTCATCAGACACACCGGAACCGCCATGCATGACCAGTGGGATGTTTGTCTTTTCCTTTATCAGTGCGATTCTGTTGAGATCCAGCACAGGCTTCATTTTATAAATTCCATGAGCGGTACCAAATGCAATAGCTAAGGCATCGACAGAGGTTCTTTCTACAAAATCTTTTGCTGTATCCGGATCAGTATAGGAATCGGAGGCAGACTGATAATCATTGATTATTTTCCCTCCCTCGCCGGAGCCTGCATCAAATGAAAAGATGTGCCCCAATTCTCCTTCGACAGATACTCCCATGGAATGGGCGGCTTTAACGACTTCTTTGGTTTTTAGGACATTTTCCTCATATGGAGCGCCGGAAGCATCAAACATAATAGAGGTAAATCCCAGTCTTAATGCTTTCATGCATTCCTCATAGTCGGTACCATGGTCCAAATGCACGCATATGGGGACAGATGCCTTTTTTCCGAGATCAAGCATGATCGGAGCAATAGTTTCTATGGGTATTAGCGCATTATGAACCTGTGCGTGCTGTAAGATGACCGGACAGTTCAGTTCTTCGGCAGAGCTGATAACTGCCATCAGTGTTTCTAAATTTGGTGCATTAAATGCTCCAATCGCGAATCCGCCTTGTTCTGCTATCTGAGTTATTTCCTTTAAATTCACTAACATAGGTAGTTCCTCCTTTTAATCCGTTAATTTGCGGTGTATTTTATATGATGTTAAATCGAGATTTATAGTATCTAAAGCCAATAACAACTGTTACCCTATTTTATCAGCAGGAAAGATGATAGTATTTTGTTTGGATGACCAAACAACGCTCCTAAGAAATGAACGCAACAGGAACCAATATCCATGATGGCACCATTTGATAACGCAGGTATAAAGGCATTTTCGATAATCCCTTTTTTGTATCAGTTGCTTATCAACTTTATACATTAATTATAGCTGATTCAAACATCTATCACAAGAATCACAGTGGCATTTTGTGAGATTTTCGATCATAGAACTGCATAATTTGCTCATTTATTAATGTAAGACCATATAATTGTTAAAAAATAAAATAAAGTGAGTGTGCAGATGCCATTTAGATGAAAGTATGACGAACAGAATTCCGTTATTAGAGCCTGGCGCAGATGAGACAGGGCAGTCCCGGGATTAAATACACTGTTATTATCTCTGCCGCCAGGATTTGCATATATTTGAATCGTAAAGATACATGATGAATCAATATGAATCAAAAAGATTGACAGTTAATCGGAATAATGTTATAGTTAAATTACTGAACACGGTGGGGAAGGAAGAGGCATCTGAAATAGGGAAAAGGAGGTATGAACAGCGGTATCCAATGAGTGGAGCCGGAACATGATACATAGAAAAATACGAAACCGTGGAATATTATTATAATCAGGAGGATTCTAAATGGGGGATATAACAAAGTTTCTCTCGCCTAAACTGATCAAAGTTAATATGCAGGCAGAGGATAAAAATGCGGCGATAGAGGAGTTGGCGCAACTTCTCTATAAGGAACATGTACTGAAGGATAAAGTCAGCTATATTCAGAATGTATTGGAACGAGAGGCCCAGGTACCTACAAATCTGGAGAACGGAGTGGCATTGCCTCACGGAAAATCGGATGCAGTACTAAGACCGGCGGTGGCAATCGGAATATCCAAACGGGGAATCCGGTTTGAGGAAGGAAGCCCGGTCAGTCATATCATCTTCCTCATCGCCATGCCCAACGATGCGGACGACACACATATCTCACTGCTCAGCGGTATTACATCCCGCCTGCTGGATTGTGATTGCCTGGATTATCTTAAAGAGGCAAAACGGCCGGAAGATATTCTGTCGGCACTTAGCGCGGACGAAGTGCGGACAGAGAATAAAGGGTCAGAACGGTTTTTAATCGGAGTGACTGGCTGTACAGTAGGAGTGGCGCATACGTACCTGGCAGCGAAAGCGCTGGTAAAAGCTGCTGAGGAGATGGGCGTATCCATAAAGGTGGAAACAAACGGTTCCATAGGCGCGGAAAATGTTCCCACCAGGGAAGAGATTGAAAGGGCTGAGGGAATTATTATTGCCAGCGACAAGGAGACGGACATGGAACGTTTCCACGGAAAACCGGTAGTTACCACCACTGTGAAGGAAGGAATCGACCATCCGTCAGAGCTGATCAGAAGGGTTTTGGATGGAAAGGCCCCGCTTTTTGGTGGGAGCTCCACAGAGCGTGTTCAGCAGGCTGCTTGCGGGAAGGCGGAGGAGCCTGCCGGTACGCTTAGTGGAAAAATGCTGTACAGGGCGCTGATGAACGGCGTTTCCTTTATGATCCCATTTGTGGTAATTGGCGGCTTGCTGATTGCGGTCGCGCTGGCAGTGGGAGGAATCCCCACACCTCAGGGGCTGATGATTCCTGAAGGCAGCTTCTGGAATCAGATTTCTGCAGTGGGAGTCGCCGGATTTACACTGATGATCCCGATTCTGGCCGGCTATATAGCATTTGCCATCGGTGACAGGGCGGCTCTGGCTCCCGGCATGATTGGGGGCTGGATTGCCAACAACGGTTCCTTTTACGGGGCTTCAGCCGGAACCGGCTTTATAGGAGCCATTGTAGCTGGTTTTCTGACTGGATACTTTGTAAGGTGGTTAAAGAAATTTCGGTGGCCGGAGATGATCAGGCCCTTGGTTCCGATCATGATTATTCCTATTATTGGATCTTTGTTTATCGCATTTGTATTTATATTTATTATTGGAGCGCCCATTGCGTCCCTTATGACGGCTCTTTACTCCATGCTGGAAAGCATGTCTGCCGGAAGTATGATTTTACTTGGCATTACAATCGGTCTGATGCAGGGCTTTGACATGGGAGGCCCCTTTGGCAAGGTAGCATTCATGTTCTCGGTTGGTTTAATTGCCGAAGGACAGCCTCAGTTTATGGGAGCACAGGCTATGGCGATTCCGGTTGCACCGTTGGGGATGGCGCTGGCTACATTCTTGGACCGCAAGCACCAGCTGTTTCTGCCGGAAGAGACTGCCAACGGCAAGGCGGCTCTGGCCATGGGTCTGGTGGGGATTTCCGAAGGAGCTATCCCGTTTGCAGCAGGCGATCCGCTGGCCGTCATTCCAGCCAATATGATTGGCTCCGTGGTGGCCTGTACCATGGGATTTTTATTCGGCATCACGGATTCTGTAGCTCATGGCGGCCCTATTGTGCTGATATTGGGAGCCGTGAACAAGCCATTTATGGGACTGATCTGTATGGCTGCAGGAACTGTGGTGACTGCAATTGTCTGCATGACTTTAAAGCGTCTTAGATTAAAACAAAAATAATGTATCAACTGTGTCAAGGACCGCCAGGCCAAAGGCATTGCACTTGTTAGGATTGGTTGGCAGAATGATAGATTGACATATGATTTCCCCCTCTGATATGATAATGGCGAAGGAGGTGACGTTATGTTATCACAGCAAAGGCTTTATCATATCATGAGTATCGTAAAAGAACAGTCTTTTGTAACCATAAAGGAACTGATGGAACAGTTAAACGTGTCAAAATCCACTGTGACCCGGGATTTGATTGAACTGGAGGAACAGGGACTGATCAGCAGGGAGCGGGGAGGGGCTATGTGCAGAGAGGTTTCTTCTACACTGACGGTATTCAACGAAGTTCCTACAGTGAACAAGGAGAGCCGGTGTGCGGAGGCAAAGGAGATTGTCTGCCGGCGGGCTGTCACCAATGTAAGGGACGGAGACTGCGTTTATGTGGATTCCGGCACCACTCCTGTGTATTTGCTGCCGCAGTTGCTTGCCCACCATGTAAAAATTGTAACTCCAAGCATTTACCTGATCAGGAAGATTCCCATTACGTACAAGGGGGATATTTATCTGCTGGGTGGCCGTTTTTCTCCAGATTATGATCTGAGTTTAGGATCCATGGCTGTGGATATGATTCGGAATTTTAATTTTGACCATGCTTTTTTCAGTACCAATGGGGTTAATACGGAAAGCGGCGAGGTTTACATTTTCGACATGGAGATTGGAACCATGAAAAAGGAGATTATGAAGAAGAGCCAGAACAACCATCTCCTGATTGATGACTCCAAGTATCATATTAAGGCAATGTTCACATGGGCGAGTCTGGAAGATTTTACAAACGTATATGTCAATCGTCCTCCTGACTCAGGTGAGGCGCCGGATAATTTTACCGTTTGTGTCAATTAGAATACGTTGTCAAAAGAGGGGCCGCAGTTTTGCGCCCTCTTTTTTCACTAAAGGTGCAGGACCGGAATAGGAATACAGGATGAGGCAGTAAGAGGAAAGCTAAGAAACATAAGTGTTTTTCAAGTAATATTAGATAGAGGAGGAGACTCTGCAATGAAAAAGAAAATTAACATTGACGGCGCTCAGAACGTAGAGGTGTCAATCCCAATCCCCTGTGAAAAAACACCGCAGGAGCAGTTGTCTATTATGGAAGCATATACAGAGGCCCATAGGAACAGTGAGGGGCTGGATAAGGCGAGAAGAGAGATTAATTGCCTGAAAACAATTTGCCCAGTTTTGTTCCGCTCGATTGAATATGATGACCTGCTGGCAGGCAGACTTGATTTTTTGCCCATTGGCTTTGGCAGTGTAACAAGTATCGGAGGCGTAGGCCATTACTGCGTATTTCATAAGTTGAGAGCATTTAAAGAAACGCTGTCGACTGAAGAGGAAAAAGCAAGAGTTGATACCCTTTACGAATACTGGCAGGATCATGATACGAAAGCAATTTACTGTCAGGAGGTATTGACAGAGAATACAGTGGGAAGGTTTATTGATTGCTCCTATCCTTTGATGGCAACAGCCAGGTTGTCAGGAATGATGTTGAATTATAAAAAGCTGATGGAGTATGGCGTGGAAGGTTTAAAAGAACTGATCTGTTCAAAGGAGCAGAATGAATTCCTGGAATGCAGTTATGAAAGCCTATGTCTTTTACAGGAGGTAATAGAACGTCAGATTGAATTGGTGAGAGAAGCAGGAAACTGTGCAGACCAGTCCCGTTTGAAAGATTTGGATCTAATGGAACATGACCTGCGGTATGTTAAGAAAAATAAACCGCAAACGTTCCATCAGGCTTTGCAGTTGTTATGGATTTACGCCCTTTGTGCCGGAGTCATTAACTATGGGCGGCTGGATGATGTGTTGGGACCATTTTTACAGCATGATTTGGATCATGGCATTATTGACGAAGAAGAAGCTTACCGGTATTTGAAATCCTTGTGGAAAATGATTGAGAACAGGCGTACCACGGTTAACGGACGTATCATAGTAGGCGGTGTAGGGCGGGAACATCCGAAAGAAGCAGATACATTTGCCCGTATCTGTATGAGGGTGTGCAAGGATACACGTTATGTAGAGCCTCAGTTTACGCTGCGTTTTAGCAAGGATACCCCAGAATATATGATGGACATGGCCTATGATTGTATCGGAAGCGGTGCTACCTATCCTACTTTATACAATGATGATGTGAATGTCCCCGCAGTTATGTATTCCATGCGTGTAGAACGGGAAATCGCAGAACAGTACGTACCATTTGGGTGCGGTGAATTTGTCATTCAAGGGAAGAGCGTAGGGACACCAAATATTTTATTGAACCTTTTAAAAATCCTGAATGTCACCTTAAACGGCGGAATAGACCCTATGGACGGGAAAAGAAAAAGCGGACCCGTGGAGATTCCGGAATGTTCCCAATTCAAAACTTTTGATGAACTGTATGATAAATACAAGAAATTGTTGGATTATTACTTTGATCTAAGTATACAGGCTCAATACCGATCTTATGAGATCATGAATGAAAAAGTCTCCTTTCTGTTTACCTCTGTTTTGATGGATGATTGTATCAATAGAGGGAAGGCAGTGCTGGACGGAGGAGTAGAAATCCTTGGAGGAACCAATGAAACATATGGAAATATCAATTCCAGCGATGCACTCTGGGCGATTAAAAAACTGGTATATATAGATGAAAAATATAGTCTCAGTGAACTGCACCAGGCACAGCTTGCCGATTTTGAAGGATATGAGAGAATTCAAAAAGATTTATGGAATCAGGATAAATACGGCAATGACAAAGCGGAATGCGATAATCTGGCAAATGATTTATATGAATTTGTAGCCAAAGGGATCCGCCAGAAAGGAATTGATTATGGCATGGGATATTTTCTGATTGTCATTTCAAATAACCAGACAAATACGGATTGGGGTCATGAGACATCTGCCAGTCTGGACGGAAGAAAAACGGGTGTTTACTTAAATCCAGCTAATAATCCCCAGGGCGGAGCCGCAAAAAACGGACCTACCGCCTGCTTAAATTCCCTGGTTAAGTTCCATGCAAAATATCACGGGGGAAGTGTACAAAATATTAAATTTACCCCCCGTATGTTCAATAAAGACAGAAAAAAAATTAAGATGTTGTTTGATACATATTTTAAGAAAGGAGGCTGCCAGCTCATGGTAACGGTTGTGGATTATGGCGTTCTTGAGGAGGCCCAAAAGAATCCGGATAATTACCCTGATTTAATTGTACGAGTGGCCGGTTACAGCGCAGTCTTTGTGAATCTAACAAAGGATATCCAGGAAGAATTGCTGAGCAGGGCATTGTATGATTAGAGTTACCAATATTGAACGCTTTGTTACCCATGATGGGCCGGGAATCCGTACAACTGTTTTCTTAAAAGGCTGTCCCATGTACTGTCCGTGGTGCGCCAATCCTGAGACACAGACATCTTATCCTGAACTGTCATACAACGAGTTTAAGTGTATTGGGTGTCGTTCATGCGAAAAAGGATGCAGGGCTAAAGCGATTACCTTTGATGACAGCGGAAAATTCAATTATAACAGGACCCTGTGTACTGATTGTCTGGTTTGTGTGAAAAACTGTATGCAGGATGCACTTGAATTTCATGGAAAAGATATGGAACTGGATTTTATCATGGAGGAAGTGATGAAGGATAAGGATTACTATGATAATTCCAATGGCGGGGGAATCACGATCAGCGGAGGGGAGCCCTTTGTGCAGCTGGAGGGGTTGATTGCCATCCTCAAAGCAAGCAGGGAAAGGGGATTGAATACAGCGGTAGAAACTACTGGGAATTATTCTTTAAAAACCCTGCAGGCTGCTGAGCCCTATATTGACCATTTTCTATATGATTTTAAGCATCTGGATGACGAAGTGCTGAAAAAGGTTACAGGAGGGAATGGGAGGCAGATTAAAGAAAACCTGATATATCTGGCAGAGATGTGTCCGAATAAGTTGATTGTACGCATGCCTATTATTCCTGGATTCAACTTTGATTCCGCATTAATAAAAAAAACATTACGGTATCTGCAGCAGGTGGGGGTTAAAAATGTAAGCCTTCTTCCTTACCATATACTTGGAAAAGCGAAATACGAGAAATTGGGAAGGGTTTATCAGATGACTGAAAAAATGCTTAATGAAGAAGACTTAGAGGAATATCACCAATATGCGCTGAAGATTGGGATGAAATCCAAAATCGGAGGATAGAGGTAGAAAAACAGGAAAGAGTATGCGTGAATATTCTGAGGGTCTTTTCCCCTGTGTAAACTGTGCCAGTTACGATCTGTCCTTGGTAAGCCTCAGTCTGGAGATAGGCCGGACTTACCAGATACGGGTCCATATGAGAACCATAGTCCATCCCCTTCCCGGAGATGGACTATATATCCTGATTATACATAATACACAAAAAAAAATGAAAAATATGGAGATATTCATATTGACACAGCAACATATATGGGATATTCTTTAATTAATAAAATAAACGCGCGTTTACAAAGGCGGCGAAAGAGGTGAGGTACAGGATTGAACAGTGAAGAGATTGCTAAGCTTGCAGGTGTGTCCCGAAGTACGGTATCACGTGTAATTAATGGATATTCAAATGTTCCGCCGGAAACCAAAGAAAGAGTGGAGCAGGTTATCAGGGAATATGGATATGTTCCTAATACATCAGCCCGTAATCTGGCGGGTAAACCCAGCAATGTAATTGGATTATTTTTTGTGGAATATGGTGAACTGAAAGAGAACATTATCCATTCTTCACCTTTCTATTCGGAATTTCTGGCAAATGCCATAGATCGGCTAAAGAAGCTGGATTGCCAGCTGGTAGTGTCTATCATCAATAAAACAGCGGATTTTGATATGGTGGAGACAGCATTCATCAATAAGACCATGGCAGGCTGTATCCTGATGGGTGACATTGTTCCCAACCCTGTGTTGGAGAAATTAGGGCAGATTGAATGTCCTACTATGCTGGTAAATCAGCGATCATCAATTGATTATCCCAATATTTATCTTATGAATACGGAGAATTATAAAGGAGCTTATCAGGCAGTCCAGCTGCTTGTTAGGTATGGTCACAAAAAAATTGCCCATATTACAGGTTCTGTGGAGAAGAGTTCTATTAAAGAGCGGTTTGAAGGATACAGAGATTGTCTGCTGCATAATCAGCTGCCGTTCAATGAGTCCTATATTTATTACTCCCATATCCACCGCGCGGAGAGCGGGTATCAGGCAGTTCTGAAGATGATGGCAGACAATAAGGGAGATGAACCCACGGCCATATTTGCCGCCAATGACTTGTTGGCCTTTGGCGCTATGAAGGGCTTAAAAGAGTTGGGTCTGAAGATACCGAAGGATATATCCATTATAGGATATGATAATGCAGAACTGAGCCAATACATGTCTCCGCCATTGACCACAGTTCAGGTCAGCATTGAGAAGATTGCCCGCATGACAGTAGACAGCCTGCTGATGGTTATTAGGAAAAGGGAAGAGATTCCTGTGTATTCACAGCTGAGGGAATTTCAGATTATAGAGAGGGGAAGTGTGGCAGAGGTTAGATGATTGTATAAAACTAAGGAACAATTAATTAAATTCACGCGAAAATAAACGCGCGTTTACAAGAAGGGAGAAAGTAGGAATGAATCAGAAGAAAGCACTGGAAGGTATCAGGATACTGGATTTCAGCCAGCTGTTGGCGGGTCCTTTTGCAACAATGCTTCTAGGTGATCTGGGAGCGGAGGTTATCAAAGTCGAACGGGTTAATACAGGAGATATTTACAGGGGCATGACTTTTTTTGCTAAGAACATTAAAGATAAGCAGTCCCCTCTATTTATGGCATGGAACAGAAACAAACGCTCGATTGCGATGGATATCCGTAATGAAGAAATTAAAAAACTTATTTATGAGATGGTAAAAAGCGCAGATGTTGTGGTAGAAAACTTCCGCCCGGGTGTCATGGACCGTCTGGGCTATGGATATGAAACATTGAAGCAGATTAATCCCAGAATTGTATATGCCAGCAATTCTGGCTATGGTTCTTCCGGACCTTATGTAAAACGTCCAGGACAGGACATGTTGATACAGGGAATGGTAGGACTGACAACCATGACAGGAAGAAAAGATCAACCCCCTCATCCTCTAGGTACCACACTGCCGGATGCATTATCATCCTTTCATTTAGTGTATGGAATACTGGCGGCATTAATTTATTGTCAAAAGACGGGAGAGGGGCAGCACATAGAGGTTGACCTGATGCGCTCTACCATGGCTCTGGAGAGCCAGGCTCTGATGACACTCCTTAATATGGACGTGAATTATGAGCGTCCTGCATCCGGTATTGGACATCCGTTCCAGGCAGCTCCCTTTGGCATTTATGAGTGTTCTGATGGCTATATTTCCATTGCTATGTGTCCATTTGAGGTTCTGGTAGATGTGCTTAATGAACCAGAGCTTCTCAAGTATAATAATCCGGAAATCTGCTATGACAAGAGGGATGAGGTTTTCTTTTCAATAGAAGCTGTAACAAAGACAAAATCTGTGGATTACTGGCTGGAACACATGCTGGCACGTGATTTGTGGGTTGCCAAGGTGGAGGATATTACGGAGTTGGAGAATAATCCCCAGGTACAGCACATGCATGCCATCACGGAATATGAGCATGGACAGGTAGGAACGGTACGCTGTGTGGCTCCATCCATTACCATGAGTGAGACACCGGCAGCAATTGAGATGGCTCCGCCGTTGGTAGGTGAGCATACCAGGGAAATATTGAAGGAATTTCAGGTGGACCAGGCTACCATTGACAGGCTGTTTGAAGAAGGCATAATAAGTGAAGAGCATTGAAAGGAGAAAGACGCTTGATAGTTTTAAATGGCATTACCTGGGATCATGACAGGGGGCTTCTGCCCCTATTGGAAACAACGAAAAGTTTCCATAAGCTGTATCCTGAGATAGATATTCGCTGGAAGAAGCGTACCTTGAAGGAGTTTGGGGATTTTCCCGTGGAGGAGCTTGCAAAGGAATATGACCTACTGCTTGTAGATCACCCATTTTCAGGAGAAGCTTATAAGCACAATATTTTAATTGACTATAACCAGTATATGCCAAAGGAAGTGCTGCAGCTCAGAGAGGAGCAGGAACTGGGAGAAACACACAAATGCTACAATTATAATGGGAAGCAGCTGGCGTTGAGCGTGGATATCTCTGCCATGGTAAGTGCATACAGAAAGGATTTGTTTGAAGCAGCAGGACGCGGCCTCCCGGAAACACTGGAGGAGGTGATTGAACTGGCACGGGATACCGGCCAGGTTGCAGCACCTCTTGGGCCCACGGATATATGGTGTATCTTTTTGAGTCTGGGAGCAGCCAGATTTGGGTCTGATTTTGTCACAGAACAGGGACTTAATATGGAGAATGCAGTGTGGGCAATCGACTGTATTTATGATTTATACAGGGTCCTGATGCCTGAGAGTATTGACTATAATCCGATTCAAATTATGGATAGGATGTCCCGGGAGAATAGTATATTGTATGCACCATTCTGTTTTGGGTATGTAAATTATGCGTGGAAAAACCGGGATAATCCACTGAATTTTACGGACACTCCCCTTTGGGACAACGCCAAGAGAGCATGTATATTGGGAGGAGTGGGAATAGCAGTTTCCGCCAGCAGCAAGAACATCGAAGCTGCTGTCCGGTATGCGGAATACGTGACCAGACCTCATATACAGGAATATGAATACTTTCTTTCAGGTGGGCAGCCAGGACAGAAGGATGCCTGGATGTCTGATCATAACAATGAATTGACAGGTAACTTTTTCTTAAATACGTTGCAAACAATTAAACGTGCCTACCTCAGGCCGAGATTTCCCGGCTGGAATGTATTTCAGGAAAAATGCTGTATCATTTTGAATGAAGGGGTACGTACTGGCATTGCGGCAGAAGAAATAGCGCAGACGATTCAGGAACTATTTAATAAATATATTGGAGCAAATCCAGGAAAGGAAGGAGAGCAATGTATCAATATCTGACAGTAGAAAAACGGGATGGGGTTGCTTGGATTACATTCAGGCGCCCGGGACAGCTGAATGCAATGAACCGGGTATTTATGGATGAGATTGTAGATGCATTCCACAGTGTCAACCAGGATGAGGAAGTTCGTGTGGTGCTGGTTACAGGAGAGGGAAGATCATTTATGGCAGGAGCTGATATTAAGGAATATGCGTCCCAGACTGATGAGGAATTCCTGGCATTCCAGAAAAAAGGCTGGCAGCTGTATGATGAGGCGGAAAAAGGGGAAAAACCATTCATCGCCGTTGTAAACGGCTTTGCACTGGGAGGGGGCTTTGAGATTGCGGCTGCCTGCGATATGATTATTGCCAGCGAGGAGGCGCAGTTTGGTCTTCCTGAAGTACACTTGGGGCTGGTTCCGGGGGGTGGAGGAACCCAGAGGCTGATTCAGAAGATTGGAATTAACAGGGTCAGGGAAATTCTCTATCTTGGAGGAAGATATACGGCTGCTAAGATGCTGGAGTGGGGAATTGTGAATTATATTGTTCCGGCAGAGCAGTTGAAAGACTATGCACAGGAGCTTGCAGCTAAGCTGGCAAGGCGCTCCCCTATGGCTATTGCCCAGTTAAAAAAGCTTGCTTATCTTAGCACATGCCCTATGGGATTGGAGGAGCGGATGGAAGAAGAAGGGAAAAGCCTATATATGCTGTTTCACACTCCTCTGGCACAAGAGAAAATAAAGAATTTTGCAAACAAAAAATAGTGAAAACACAGAAAAAAGGAGAAGAATATGAAAAAATGGAGTTTTTTAGCAGCAGTTGCTGTATCAATGTTAGCTATGGCCGGGTGTGCAGGTACATCGGATTCAGGTAAGGGAGCAAAAGGAACGGTTCAGGATGCAGGCAAGACTGAGAATGGAAGTGAAGGAGAGAAACCTGCTGGGGATAATGCTTCCAACGACAAACCAGTGGTACTCAAGTTAAATCACGTACAGAGCAATACTGATCCTGTACAGGATGCATTTTTACAGCTTGCAGATATGGTGAAGGAGCGTTCCGCCGGAAGTATAGAGATTCAGGTATATGCCAACTCTGAGCTGGGAAGTAATAAGGACAATCTGGAACAGGTAGCAAATGGTGCTTCCATTATCGCAGTAGGTGATACAGGATTCCTGTCTGATTATGTGTCTGATATTGGAATCATGAATGGACCCTTTCTTTATGGTTCTTATGATGATTTATTAAAGCTTACGGATTCAGATTGGTACGGAAAGATGGAGGAGGCATGCAGTAATCAGGGAATTAAGCTTCTGGCTATGAATTGGTATTTTGGTGAGCGGCATATTATTTCCAAGAAGCCAATTAATACACCGGCCGACATGAAAGGTTTGAAAATCAGGGTTCCTTCCAATACAATGTGGACAGCAACCATGGAGTCACTGGGAGCAGCGCCTACAACCATTCAATGGAGTGAGGTTTACAGTGCTTTGGACCAGGGAGTAGTTGATGCCGCTGAGGCGCCACTGGCAACTATTTATACTTCCAAACTTCAGGAAGCAGCCAAGAATATAGCCACGACAGGTCATTTTACAGGAATCATTGGTTTGGAGATGTCACAAAGTGTGTGGGACAGCATGAGTGTCAATCAGCAGGCCGTTATGGAAGAATGCATCAAAGAAGTGGGCAAGATTTACAGTGAGAATGTGATTGCAAGTGAGCAAGAGTGGAGAGGGAAATTGGAAGCAGAGGGTGTAGTATTTACAGATGTTGACAGGGAACCGTTCAGGGAAGCCAGCGCCAGTGTGTACACGAAGTTTCCGGAATGGTCAGATGGATTATATGATACGGTTCTGGAAGAGATGAAATAACTGACATGCTCTAATTTATAGGAGGTTAGCAGTGAAAGTATTAATTGGACGAATAGAAATCATACTGGCCGGAACGGCCATGGGTATTGCAGTAATAGCCACATTTTTAAATGTTATATGCCGCTACTTCTTTAATCACCCTATTTACCAGGCAGAGGAAATCGCAACATCCATGTTTGTTTGGCTTGTATTTATAGGGGCAAGTGCCTGCTTTAAAGAGGATATGCATGTTGGCATAGACTGTCTGGTAAGTCTGCTTCCTGATAGAATACGCAGATGGGTTGGGATATTTACAGATATAGTATTGATATTAATTAATATCGCGATGGCTTACATGGCGATTACAATTACAATCAGCGCCAGAATGAAGCTGACCAGTGCACTGAGGGTGTCATATTCCTTTATCGATGCAGCAGCAGCCATTGGCTTCATATGTATGGCAATCCATTCAGTTGAATTTTTAATTCGGGATTGCAAAGCCCTTACGAGTACAGAGGATGAGAAAGGAGGGGAATAAGATGGTGATTTTTCCATTACTTATATTGTTTGTATTGTTTATGTTTAATATTCCGGTAGCATTCTGCCTGATGATTTCTGCTCTGTCATATTTTGTATTTTGTCCTACCGGCATGCCGGCTAATATGGTAATTCAGCGTATGATTGCTAGTTCTGAGTCATTTCCCATGCTTGCCATCCCTTTTTTCATACTGGCCGGCACAATTATGACCTATTCTGGTATCTCCTCCAGGCTTATGAGCTTTGCGGAATGCCTAACAGGCCATATGTCAGGCGGCCTTGGACAGGTGAATGTCCTGCTTAGTGCATTGATGGGAGGGGTGTCGGGATCCTCCAATGCAGATGCGGCCATGCAATCCAAAATGCTGGTACCAGAAATGGAAAAGCGTGGATATGGAAGAGGATTTTCAGCTGCGGTTACGGCAGCATCGGCCTGCATCACGCCGATCATTCCTCCCGGCATTACCCTGATTCTTTACGCCTTTATGGCAGAGGTGTCTGTCAGCAAGATGTTTGTAGCAGGATATGTTCCGGGTGTGCTTATTACAATTGCACTGATGATAGTTGTGGCCATACAGTCCAGACGCAAAGGCTATAAACCTGTACGGGAAAAGGCGGCCTCAGCTCAGGAGATATGGAAAGAATTTGTTAAATCCATCTGGGCTTTGTTTATGCCCTTTGGATTGATCATGGGGTTGAGAATTGGGATATTCACAGCAAGCGAAGCAGGTGCAGTAAGTATTATATATACGTTGCTGGTAGGATTCTTCGTATACAAGGAATTGGATATTAAAATGATACCTCGTATTATTAAGGAATCCGTTTATTCCACATGTTCAGTCATGTTGATTATAGTGTCTGCATCAGCATTCAGCTATTACATGAGCTGGGAACGTATTCCGCAAATGATTACGGAAATGCTTACCTCCCTTACCTCCAGTCCTGTGATTCTGCTTATAATCATCAATGTGTTCCTGCTGGTTCTGGGTATGTTCTTAGAGGGGACGGCAAGTCTGATTATATTGACGCCTCTTTTACTGCCGGTTGCCACATCTCTGGGGATTGACCCCATTCATTTGGGAATCGTAATGGTAGTAAACATTACCATGGGAGGAATCACACCGCCTTTTGGCACTTTGATTTTTGTAGTGTGCTCAACGCTTAAGCTGAAAGTGGTGGATTTTGTGAAGGAAAGCTTGCCGTTTATTGCAGCACTTGTGGCAGTGCTTCTTATTATTACATATATACCGGGGCTCGTGACATTCTTACCTTATTTAATAGGATAGAGTACGGACAGTGTATTTTATAAAAATGGAGTTGTTGCAAAAGTAGAAATATACTGGAGCAGCAGCTCTATTTTTATAAACAGCAGCAATTAAATATTAAAATCGAAAATTCCAATTATGAGTAAATTAGAAGAAATCTACATATCCTCTGTAACTTCCGCAACGGCCGTTTCGTAATACCGTAGTTTGTAATCAATGGTTTCCATATGCTCTTTGAGCTGGGCCATCTGCACCTCCACATCCTTTTTGTGGTTACGGATAATTTCGAGCCGCTGAGGAAGCGTCTCATCTCCCTGCATACAAAAGTCGATAAACTCTTTGATTTTCTTGATGGGCATGCCTGTATCCTTCAGGCAATTTATCACCTGCAGCCATTCAAAGTCGCTCTCCTTAAAGGAACGGATGCCGCGGGGAGTACGGTCAACATAAGGCAGCAGCCCCTCTTTGTCATAAAATCGCAGGGTATGTGCGGTCAAACCGCATCGCTGGGCCGCTTGCGTAATCGTATATGTCATAAATATACCTCCTGATTTTAATGTTCATAACTATATTAAACCTTAGAGTTTGCTCAAAGTCAAATTTTTTCATTTTACAAAAATTTTTCTCAAAATTTTTTCTTAAAGGGGTTGACTTAGAGTTTACTCGAAGTCGTAGAATATAAAAAAGAAAGGTTGAAAGGAGAAATTTTTATGGAAAGACCTTATATCTTTTGCCATATGCTGACTTCTATAGACGGAAAGATTATGGGCAAGTATATGGATACCCCGGAAGGTGAAACTGCCGGGGAGGTGTTTTACCGCATTGCTTTCGGAAAGCCGCCGCACTACCGTCATCAGGGCTGGCTTTCGGGACGGGTGACCACTGACGATAACTTCACCTTGTACCGCAAGCCCAAACTGGATGAAAACGCGCCGGAAGTAGAGCCGGGCGATTATGTGGCCAGGAAAACCAGTATGTACTATGTGTCGGTAGACCCTTCCGGCAAATTGGGCTGGGAAAGCGAAGAACTGACCTATATCGACACCAAGGCCCATGTCATCGAGGTGCTGACCGGTAAGGCGGGCAACTCCTATAAAGCATTTTTGCGTAAGTTGGGAATTTCCTACATCATTGCCGGAGACGATATTCTGGACTATGGGCTTGCACTGGATAAGCTAAAAAACCTGTTCGGCATTGAAACACTGATGTTAGGGGGCGGCGGTGTCCTCAATTGGTCGTTCATTCAGGCGGGTATGTGTGATGAAGTGAGCGTGGTAATTGCTCCGGCTGCCGATGGTTCCTCAGATACCCCTGCCTTGTTTGAAACACGGGGCGGTCTTGCCACCGATACCCCCATTCGTTTTTCGCTGCAAAGCGCTGAAGTTATGGATGGCGGCAGTCTATGGCTGCGGTATCTCGTAAAGAATATAGAAGAAAGGCGTGACAGGACATGAATGTAAATGAATTTAACAGTATTTTCCCAGTGGGAGATAAAAACGAAGCCTATGCCCAATATTTTGTGGGGCAGAGCTATCTCAACATGCTGTCCGTCAAGGGCGTGGTAATTGGCAATGTCACCTTTGAACCGGGCTGCCGGAATAACTGGCATATCCACCACAAGGGCGGCCAGATATTGCTCTGCACCAGCGGGTGCGGATACTATCAGGCGTGGGGGGAAGAACCACAGGAACTGCACCCGGGAGATGTGGTGCATATTCCACCGGAAGTAAAGCATTGGCACGGTGCTGCACCGGATAGCTGGTTTGCCCACCTTGCCGTGGAAGTTCCCGCTGATGGAGCGTCTAACGAATGGCTGGAAGCAGTCAGCAACGAGGATTATAACAATCTAAAATAGAAATGGAGATGCAATATGATATTGAATGAAATCTATACCCTGTCTAATGGCGTCAAAATCCCCAAGCTGGGTTTGGGCACCTGGTTTATTGAGGATGATAAGGCTGCACAGGCTGTTAAGGAAGCCGTCCAAATTGGATACCGCCACATCGATACGGCACAGGCATATGGGAATGAACACGGTGTTGGAGAGGGCGTCAGCTCCTGCGGTGTCTCCCGGGAAGAACTATTTGTGACGACCAAACTTGCGGCAGAAATAAAATCCTATCAGGAGGCAAACAAAGCCATTGACGCATCACTGAGAAAAATGGGGCTGGACTACATTGACTTAATGCTCATCCACAGCCCTCAGCCCTGGAATGATTTTAGAGGAGGAGATTATGCGGAGGGAAACCGGGAAGCGTGGCGTGGGTTGGAGAGTGCTTACAAAGCAGGAAAACTCCGTGCTATCGGTGTTTCCAATTTCACACAGCAGGATATTGAGAATATTCTTTCCGGCTGCATCGAAGCACCGATGGTAAACCAATTACTCGTTCATGCCGGCAATACGCCGTTCCAGCTTGTGGCATACTGCCAAAGCCAGGGAATTCTTGTGGAGGCATATTCACCCATTGCTCATGGAGAAATTTTGAAAAACCCGGCAGTAAAAAGCATAGCCGATAAATATAATGTCACTGTTCCACAGCTATGCATTCGTTACACTTTACAACTTGGAACCCTTCCGCTGCCCAAAACATCAAATCCACAGCATATGCATGACAACGCACAGGTGGACTTTGTGATCTCTGATGATGATATGGAACAACTTAAGAATTTGGAGCAAATTAAGGATTACGGAAAATATAGCGCATTCCCAGTGTTCAGCGGGAAATAAAGGAGTGGTATCATGCAAAAAGTAACGGCAGGCCGGGATATTTTGGGAGACTTTGTTCCTAAATTTGCGGAATTGAACGATGATGCCCTGTTCGGTCAGGTGTGGAGCCGGGAAGCACAGCTTTCCCCACGGGACCACAGTATCATCACGGTGACGGCATTGATGGCAAGCGGAGTGCTGGACAGTTCTCTGCAAAGCCACATGGAGCGCGCCAAGTCCAATGGTGTGACCAAAGAGGAAATGGCTGAACTACTATATGTACCTTTTCAAAACAATTCCTCATTTAAAGCAGGAACGGCCGATTCAAAACCACAGAGCGAAAGATACGCTTTGTGGTTTTCTTATACCCTTTTTACATCTTCATTTTCATAATGAGCTATTGTTTTTCTGTTTCTTTTGGTTTAAATCATGAAACCGGTTGACTTTGCTATAATTTTAATATATATTTATTTCACCACTTATTATAATCATTATAATAAGTGGTGAAATAGTGTATAAGTCATTGATCATCTATCTGACAACACTTTTTAGAGGAGGAAATATTTATGAATATAAATAGATTTTATCCTATGGATTTTCATATGCATTCTTGCTACAGCGAAGATGGTGAGTACACGCCTTCCGCCCTCATTCAAATGTACATTGATGCAGGCATTACCGCAATGGCTATAACAGACCATAACTGTGTAAAAGGGGCCAAAGAAGCAATCAAAGTCAAGGGAGAAATTGAAAAAGCAAATAGTGCCCGTATTTTCTATTATCCGGCTATAGAAATTGACTGTACCTTTCAAGGTGTGAATTTTCATGTCCTTGGCTATGATATTGATCCCGAAAGTCCGGATTTTGAGGCTATTGAACAAAATGTGAGAAGACAGTGTGTTCATTCTTCAAAAGAACGGCTCCGGCTGATCAATCAAATGGGCTTTGACCTCACTGATGGGGAACTTAACACGGTAACTGCCGGAGGATATTGGAGCGAGAATTGGACAGGAGAGATTTTTGCTGAGGTCCTGCTGAAAAGCAATAAATATCTTGAAAGCGATCTTTTGCGCCCTTACAGGGAAGGCGGTAATCGAAGTGATAATCCCTATGTCAACTTTTATTGGGACTATTGTTCACAGGGGAAGCCCTGTTACGTTCCAATGAGTTTTCCTGATATGAGAGATGTCATTGACGTGATACACCGAAGCGGGGGTAAAGCTGTGTTAGCCCATCCGGGTGCAAACCTGAAAGGAAATTTTGATATGACAGATCAATTAATTCCGTTGGGGTTTGATGGAATTGAGGCTTACAGCAGTTATCACTCACCTGAAACGGCTCGGTGGTTTTCAGACAAGGCCAGGCAATTTGATTTGTTTGTCACATGCGGAAGTGATTTTCATGGAAAAACGAAACCAATGGTTAAGCTGGGTTACTGCGGCTTGTCAGACATTACTTAGATTTAAAGGCAGGTGATTTTTATGGGTATTAACATGCTGGACATGAAACAAAGCAATGCGCAGACTGTTCTTTGGACGCTGTGTTCCTGCAAGACTTCAACAGTAAAGGATCTGGCCCAATTAACAGGACTTAGTTATGCAACAGTGGGAAACATATTAAATGATTTTGTGGATAGCGGAGAAGTAATGCTTGGGGAAATGCTTTCTGCCACCGGCGGAAGGCCGTCACAATTTTACACGTTCAATGCGGAACACGCCCATGTGCTTGCGTTGTCAGCCAGGACACGGGAGGGAAAACATATGATTCGTGCCTGCCTGGGGAATTTATACGGTGAGGTAATATGGCAGGCGGAGCAATCCTTTGAAGATATTCAGCTTATGAGCTTTGAACATATGATTGATTCGGCTCTGTATCCTTATCCAACTGTCAGTATTTTGTCCTTTTCCCTGCCTGGTGTAGAACAGGATGGAGTGATTATAACTAATGATTATGCCATGCTGCGGGGAGTTTCTTTTACAAAGCATTTTCAGGAGAAATATCGTTTGCCAGTAATCATAGAAAACGATGTTAATGCGGCGGTATCTGGATATGGAAAAAATGCAGAAACCGATTCTGTCATTGTAGGAATTTATTTTCCGAAATATTTCGGCCCTGGCGCAGGTATCATCATTGACGGCAAAGTCTTAAAAGGAGCTTGTGGATTTGCAGGGGAAGTATCTCTGTCCCCCCTTGGTATTGACTGGCTTTCCATGGACTATGAAAAGCCCCGGGAAGTGGGGCTTGCCATATCCAGACTCATAAGTGTGTTCTGCGGTATTATTAACCCGGAGCATGTGGTATTGTACGGTGATTTCTTTACGGAATCTGTAAAGGAAACGATTAGGGAGGAAATTTCTACAGAAACTTTGCGCAATGTTTTCCCAACCATTATTTATCAAGATGATTTGGATTTTGATATTATTACCGGATTGATTACACAGGCGGTATCCGCCTATCAGTTGGGGTTGAAAGGACAGAATCAGCGGCCTTAATAATAATTTTTTCAGTATATAATAAGGAGACTTTATATGGTTTTTTTGGCATTGATCTATCTGGCATTTATTAGTTTAGGGCTTCCCGACTCCTTGCTTGGTTCCTCATGGCCTTTGATGTATGGGGACTATGGGGTTCCGGTGGGAAATGCGGGGTTTATTTCTATTATTATATCCACCGGCACAATTATTTCCAGCCTTTTTTCACACCGGGTAATCAGACGGTTTGGTACAGGCAGGGTGACTGTTGTCAGCGTTACCTTTACAGCCATTGCGCTGTTGGGATTTTCTTTATCTCCATCCTTTATGTGGCTGCTGGCATGTGCCATACCGCTGGGCATTGGCGCGGGGGCCGTGGATTCGGGGTTAAATGAATTCGTTGCGGAGCATTACGAAGCAAAGCATATGAACTGGCTGCATTGTTCATGGGGAATCGGAGCCATGCTGGGGCCGATTCTGATATCAGCTTTAACCCAGTCCAGCTTTAGTTGGCGAAGCGGATATAAGAGCATATCTGTCATTCAGTTTATTTTAGTTGCACTGTTGTTATTTTCCCTTCAAATGTGGCGTAAATTTGAAAATTCAGGTTTAGAGGCCCAGGAGGTTGAGAAACAGGCAAAGAGTAAAACCCAAGGGGTGTTCGCGCCTCTGCGGGCAAAGGGTGCTATTTTTGCCATGCTGACCTTTTTCCTGTACACGTCGGTTGAAAACTCCATGATGCTTTGGGGAGCCAGTTATTTGGTAAATATAAAGGATATCAGGCCGGAGAGTGCGGCAGGCTGGGTATCACTGTTTTTCCTGGGGATTACGGCTGGACGTGCGCTGAGCGGTTTCATTTCCATGAAACTGAGTAACGAAGCTCTCATTCGTATTGGCAGTATTCTCTTAATTGCGGGGCTGATTATTATGCTGCTGCCTCTGCCTGCTTCGTTTACGATGATAGGATTTATTATTGTGGGACTGGGGCTTGCGCCGGTTTTTCCATGTATGCTGCATCAAACACCTGTCTATTTTAAGAAGGAAAATGCACAGGCAGCCATGGGACTGCAGATGGCCTTTGCTTATTGCGGCACCACATTGATGCCTCCTCTGTTCGGTCAGATTTTTGCACACGTTTCATTCTCGCTGATGCCTTACCTGCTTCTGATCAGTGGCATAGGAATGTTTGCCTGTACGGCACGTCTTACTATGAGAGCAAAAAAAGGGTTCTCTGTTCAGGAACTGTAAGGCAAAGGCTGTCATTCTTTATCATTCAACTAAATTAATCAGAAACCCAACAGACCGTCATTTTCAAGTTTTTGAAGATGAGCGGTCTGTTTTTATTTTTAAATTCAATACTATATTTTTCCTCTTTTATTTGCTATAATGAATCGGATTAGATTGTGAAGTACATAGGTAAACGAAGAATATTAAAAAATAAAATAAACAGGGGAATTTTGTTATATGAACAGTCATAAACCGATTCATGCAGTGATACCAGGCTTTGGGCAAAGGAGTTTAAAAACTGCTTTAGCGACCGCAATACTTGCCCTTATGTACCTTCCCTTCAGGGGAAATCCTACATTTGCCTGTATTGGAGTTATATTTGGAATGGGAAACGGCATGGAGGATTCTAAAAAGAGCGGCGGGAACAGGCTTGTGGGAACAATTATCGGCGGCCTTTTGGGGATAGGTATATTTTGGATAGAACACTGGATCGCTCCTAAGGGAGATTATTATCTGAGAGTTGTACTGATCTTTTTCGGGGTAATCCTTTTGGTATGCTTATCAGTTGTCTTTAAGTGGCCGGGTGCGGTTCAGCCCGGAGGAGTGGTGCTTTGTATAATCCTGTTCAATACTCCGGCAGATCATATTGACTATGCTTTCCACAGAATGCTTGATACTGCTATAGGTGTTATCTTTGCAATAACAGTCAATGCACTTTTTACAAGGGAAAGAGTTGACAAATGGCTTAAAAGAGAAATTGCGGCGGAAAAAATGGAATAAGATTCATATTTTTGAAAGGGCTTTTATCTGGTGCATGAAAGTCCTTTTGATTTTTCCCCTTCACTGGGTAATCCCGTTATAACAATATAATTTCAAGTTATACGAAAGATTCTTTATTTGTATTATTGTTATACCAGCGGATGTGATAAAATGTGGCATATAACCATGAATTGAGGAGAGGTAAAGATGAGTCAAGGTAAAATCTATAAATTTGAGAATGATTTAGATACAGACCAGATTATTGGTTCACAGTATTTGTTATTGCCCAGCATTGATGAAATGAAAAACCATGCTTTTGAATCACTTGATGCAGCCTTTGCAGAAAAGGTCCGCCCTGGTGATTATGTTGTAGGAGGTGAAAACTTTGGCTGCGGATCCTCCAGGGAACAGGCTCCTGCCGTGCTAAAGGCCCTGGGAGTGAAAGCAGTGATTGCAAAGTCTTTTGCCCGTATTTTTTACAGAAATGCCATTAACATCGGACTTCCGGCCATTGTCTGTAAGGAACTGCCGGATCATGTTTCCGCCGGTGATCTCATGGAACTGAAATTAAGTGATGGTGTGGCCGTGGTGGGAGATCAGGAATACTCCTGCACAAAATTGCCTGAATATATGCAGAATATTTTAAATAAAGGCGGTTTGATTTCATTTCTGAACGAAGAGGAAAAGGAGGAAAACTAATTATGGGAATGACAGTTGCAGAAAAGATCATTGCAGATGCAGCAGGAGTTTCATTTGTAAAGCCCGGAGATATCCATACCGTGAAGCTTGACCGGATGATGAGTAATGATGGAACCACCCATCTGACCATAGATATGTATTATAATAAATTGAAAAATCCCAGGATTGCGGATGTGAAAAAGCTGGTTTTTATTGTGGATCACAATGTGCCTGCAGACAGTCCGAAAACAGCCGCTTCCCAAAAGAAGATGAGGGATTTTGCAAAGCAGCATCAAATCGATTTCTGGGAAGGAAAGGGTGTCTGCCATCAGATCATGATGGAAAACTATGTGAATCCAGGCGAGTTGATTTTCGGTGCGGACAGCCATACCTGTTCTTATGGCGCATTGGGAGCTTTTGGTACCGGTGTGGGCTGTACAGACTTTTTATATGGAATGGTAACGGGCACCTCATGGGTACTGGTTCCTGAAACCATTAAATTTAATCTGACTGGTTCCCTGCCTGAGGGCGTTTATGCCAGAGATTTAATGCTGTCCATTATCGGTGAAGTAGGCGCTAATGGATGCAATTATCAGGTGATGGAATTTACCGGCGAAGGTGCAAAGTCTTTAAATATCAATGAGCGTATGGTGCTTTGTAATCTTGCGGTGGAAGCAGGAGCAAAAACTGCTATATTTGAACCGGATGAGGTTGCCCTTGCTTATTTAAAAGAGCGGGGAAGAGAAGCGAAAAAGCTGTTTTTCAGTGATAAAGATGCCAATTATGTGAAGGAATATACCTTTGATTTATCAAAGATAAAGCCGGTGGTTGCAAGACCTGATTTCGTCGATGATGTTGTGGTTGTCGAGGCGGCAAAGGGCGTAAAAATTGATGAAGCCTTCCTGGGCTCCTGCAATAACGGACGGATTGATGATTTACGGGTCGGTGCTCAGATTATCAAGGGCAAAAAGGTGGCGGACCATGTCAGGTTTTTAGTTGTTCCTGCCAGCAATGAAGTGTACCAGCAGGCCATGGATGAAGGGCTGATCCAGACATTTATGGAGGCTGGTGCCATTGTGATGAACAGTAACTGCAGCGTATGCTGGGGAAGCTGTCAGGGAGTTATCGGAGAAAATGAAGTGTTAATCAGTACCGGAACCAGGAACTTTAAAGGCAGAGCCGGACACCCAAGTTCCAAAGTTTATCTGGGGTCTGCAGCTACGGTAACTGCCTCTGCGATTGCGGGATACATTACAGAAAACACGTAAATGAGAGGGTAAGTATGGATGCAATAAAAGGAAGAATCTGGACTTTAGGAAATGATATTGATACGGATATTATTATACCTACGGAATATCTGGCGTTAAAAACCATTGAAGAAATGAAGAAATATGCGTTTTCACCACTGCGGACAGACCTGGCGGCAGAGATACAGCCGGGAGATGTGATTGTGGCCGGTAAAAACTTTGGCTGCGGCTCCTCCAGGGAGCAGGCCCCTGAAATCATCAAAGCCCTGGGAGTCTCCTGTGTCATTGCAAAGTCTTTTGCAAGAATATTTTACCGGAATTCCATTAACAATGGACTTCTGCTGATTGAACAGCCGGACCTTTATGACCATGTTCAGGAGGGAGATCAGCTTACCATTTATAAAAACGAAAAGATTGAATACAAAGGAAATTCGTACCCCATTACAGCTTTACCCGATAATTTATTGGAAATTATAGAGGCAGGCGGCCTTGTAAAGGCTATGAGAAAGAAAAATGGACTGGAGTAAGGGAAATATGGGATTAACAGCAATTGAAAAGATTATAAAACATAATGTAAAGAAAGAGTCGGTAAAAGCCGGTGACATTGTTACCGTTTCTGTAGACCGGGTCATGATTCATGATATCTTTATTCCGTTTGTAGCCAGTAAATTTGAAGAAATGGGATTTAAAAAGCTATGGGACCCGGATAAGGTGGTGCTGATTTACGATCACCTGGTTCCTGCAAGCCAGTTGGACGATGTTCGCCATTTTAAGATCGGAGATCAGTTTGCGGCAAAATACGGTATGAAAAATGTCCATAGAAGCGACGGAATCTGCCATCAGTTGATGACAGAAGCCTTTTATGTGAAGCCCGGTGACGTGGTATTTGGTACGGACAGCCATACCACGACTTATGGCTGCATCGGAGCATTTTCTTCCGGGATCGGATATACGGAGATGGCCAGCATTTTAGGCACCGGAAACATGTGGGTAAAGGTTCCGGAAACCATTAAGGTTGAGATTAACGGAACATTACCGGAAGGCGTTATGTCCAAGGATATTATACTTACTTTGATTGGAGATATCGGTGCTGACGGTGCTTCTTACTGCGCGCTGGAGTTTACAGGGGATACCATTTCCCAGATGTCTGTAGCCAGTCGCATGGCTATGGCTAACATGGCGGTGGAAGCAGGTGCAAAATGTGCGGTATTTACACCTGATGAAAAAACAGAGGAATATTGCCAGATTGAGCTGGATGAATTCCAGAGGTCTATTTATGGGGGTGAGGATGCAGAATATAAGAGAGTGATTACATATGATGCGGCGGATTTTGTTCCGGTTATGGCATGTCCCTCATCGGTTGATCTCATCAAGCCTGTTTCAGAATTAAAGGATATCTCCATTGATCAGGTGTTTATTGGTTCCTGTACCAATGGGCGGTTAGAGGATTTGATGGCTGCGGCAGAGGTTTTAAAAGGACATAAAGTGGCGGAATACGTGAAACTGATTGTCACTCCGGCCAGCAGGAAAATATATCAGCAGGCTTTGGAAAATGGAACCTTGTCTGTATTATCGGAAGCAGGGGCTATTATCACCCATCCGGGATGCGGGCTGTGCTGCGGCAGAACCGGAGGCATCTTAAGCGACGGAGAGCGTGTGGTTGCCACCAATAACAGGAATTTCCTTGGAAGAATGGGAACATCTAAGGTTGAGATATACCTTGCTTCACCGGTAAGTGCTGCCAAGTGTGCGGTGGCGGGGAAGATTGTGTTGTAAAATAGGATTGGTTCATTATTAAGATACTGTGGAGGGTTAAAAAACACCTTCACAGTATTTTTCATTTAAGCGGATCCTTGTGAAATGTATAATTCATTTAAAAATAAAATGATTTTATGTATGTAAAGGAATGCATGCAAAGGGCGGGTAAATAATTGACGAGTAAATGTTCCAATGTTATAATTTAATTCAATAAACAGATAATCAAATCTGTTTTAGAAATGTACTCATGAAAAAACATATGACAGAAAAGAAGGTTTGTATCAGGAAATGCGGTGAATGGTGCAAATCACTGACGGAAGCTGTTACACACAGCAAAATAGAATAAGGGTCAATGTATCAATATACAGGTCAATTTATTGATTCTACAAATGTGGAGGGAAAAAATGCGCGGAGTCGAAACAAGAATACAGGAAATACGTCATAAGATTTTTACAGAGGTTGCAAGTCTGGCATATGAGTTGGAGGGTTCTATTGATAAAAGAATTGAAGAACTTCCATATAAGATCATACCGGGAGAAGTAGGGAGTTTTAGAAATAATGTATTCTGGGAAAGAGCAATTGTTGGAGAACGTATTCGTCTTGCTCTGGGACTTCCTTACCGCAGTGCAGCCATTCACGCTCCGCTGGCGGAAGGAATAGAAGAAGCAGACAAGCCGGAGACATACTATACACCTCCTCTTATTAATGTAATTAAATTTGCCTGCAATGCATGTGATGAAAAGAGAGTATTTGTTACTGATGGATGTCAGGGGTGTCTGGCACATCCTTGTGTGGAAGTCTGTCCCAAGTCTTGTGTCAGCTTAGATCATTTTAATGGCAGGGCACATATTGATCAGGATGTATGTATTAAATGCGGCAGATGTGCAGACGTATGTGCTTATAATGCAATTATTATTCAAAAGCGCCCATGTATGGTTGCATGCGGTGTAGATGCAATCGACAGTGATGAAAATGGAAAAGCGGATATCGACTATGATAAATGTGTTTCCTGCGGTCAGTGTCTTGTCAATTGCCCCTTTGGAGCAATCGCAGATAAATCACAGATTTTCCAGGTTATCCGGTCCATTCAATCCGGAGAGAAAGTATATGCAGCAGTCGCACCTGCCTTTGTTGGACAATTCGGTCCCAAGGTTACTCCAGGTAAGCTCAGGGCGGCTATGAAAGAACTGGGATTTGCCGATGTATTTGAAGTTGCAATTGGAGCAGATCTTTGCGCCAATCAGGAGGCAAATGATTTTATTACAGAAGTACCGGAACACCTTCCGTTTATGGCAACCTCCTGTTGTCCGGCCTGGTCCATGATGGCAAAAAATATGTTTCCTGAACATGAGAAATGTATTTCCATGGCATTGACACCAATGGCGTTAACTGCCCGCCTTATTAAACGTTATCATGAAAATGTCAAGGTTGTATTTATAGGCCCGTGTGCAGCCAAGAAATTAGAGGCAATGCGGAAGTCTGTCAGAAGTGAGGTGGATTTTGTGCTCACTTTTGAAGAAATGTCAGGGATATTTGCTGCAAAGGATCTGGATTTAGAGACTATTGAAGAAGATATGAACGGCGTCAATGATGCTTCGACAGACGGCCGGAACTTTGCAGTGGCAGGCGGTGTTGCAAAAGCAGTAGAATCTGTAATTAAAAAACAGTATCCGGACAGAGAAATCAAAATCGCTAATGCGGAAGGCTTAAGAGAATGCCGGGACTTGTTAAAAAAGGCAGTTGCCGGAAAGTATCCTGGCTATCTGCTGGAAGGAATGGCATGCCCGGGAGGATGTGTTGCCGGAGCAGGAACCATGCAGCCCATTAAGAAATCACAGGCAGTTGTTAACCAATATGCTTTAAAAGCAACTCATAAGGTGGCAGATGAAACAGAGCATGTAAAAGAATTAGACAAATTAGTTAATTAATTGAGAGAGGCTGAGTCCTTTAGGAGATCACTGAAAAGGTCTTTCATTGACAATGCATTTCGCCTGTTTTTCTATATCCGGTTGCCGCAGCGCAATCACTGGATAGTTGAACTTTAAAACGAAATCTTGGGGATTCCACAAAATGAATCTGCGATAGCAATTTATACAAAATAACCATGTTAATTCATGAAAATGCGCCTTGAAACAGCTTTTTAAGCTTAGTTAAGGTGCATTTTTTGTGCACTGTTTTCCGGCAAGTCTAATTTTACGGCAGCATCGATTACCAGCTGGCCCAATGCAACTTCAAATTTCCCCATATCCAGGCCCCTTTCCGGAACAATCTTGTGGATTGTACTGCACCGGTTAAGAAGCTGCTGTTAAACAGCTAGGAAGATTGAGAAACTATATAAATAAAACATATATTACAGAACGAAACACTATGTTAAAGAGAAACTATGTATTGGCAATGGCAGCAGTTCTGGCCTTATCATCCTTAACCGGATGTGCAGGCGGTACAAAAACAGCATCCCAGGAACCTGAAACAGGAGCTGCGTGACTTTGGTATAGAGGTGGATTATCTGAACGCTTCTGATTTCAGCAATTTCCTGAGAGAACAGAGAGAAACATTTACAAAGGTTGTGACGGATTCCGGTATTTTGGATCTGGTAAAGGAACAGACAAACTGATTATGAAAGAAGAAGGCGGTTGGATATGGAGATAAAGGTTTTGTTTTTGGATTTAGACGGCACAACATTGACTAATGATCAGGTTCATGTATCGGAACGGAATATGAAGGCCATACAAGAGGCAATGGATAAAGGAATTCAGGTTGTGCCCTGTACCGGAAGAGTACTTGATATGTTTCCTCCGCAGCTGCTCAATAGGAAAGGAATCCGGTATTGTATTACCTGCCATGGTGCCAGGGCTTTTGACCGGGATACCGGACGAACCTTGTATGAGAATCTGATCACTCCCGCAGATTCCTTAAAAATCTGCCGGATTATAGAAGGGAATGGAATTTATGCTGAGATTGCGGCACAGAATACCATTTTTCTGGAGCGGGCTGTAGATGAGAAACTGGATGAAATGCCTGTTCCGGCTCACCACATCTGGTACATAAAAGATGAGCATTGTCAGTTAGCAGTGGATTCACCGGGGGAATATCTATTTTCCCATGGCATAGGGATTGAAAAAGTAAATATTTATGGAATACCGGAAGCACTGCAGGAGTCCTTATATGGTCAGTTGACGAATACCGGCTGCATTAAGCACACCCGGGAGGAGGTTAAGCCGGACCTGGAATTTTCCGCCAGGACTCTTGATAAGGAGCAGGCAGTGGCAGCGGTATTAAAAGAACTGGGCGTGTCACTGAAAGAGTGTATGATAATCGGTGATTCCAGCAGTGACCTCGACATGATTAAAAAGGTGGGCTTTGGCGTTGCCATGGGAAATGCACCGGATTCCATCAAGGCCCAGGCAAAGGCGGTGGCACCCCGCAACGATGAAGACGGAGTGGCGGCAATGATTGAAGCGTATCTGCTGTAAAAGGAGATGGAACATATGGCAAAGACTATTGATGGTTTTTGTCCGGCCTATGATTTCCTGGTATGCATTGATTCCGATGGCTGCGCCTTTGAATCATCAATCCCTGGAGCGGCATCAGGATACTCCGGAGCTGAAA
Source organism: Hungatella sp. UBA4396 (assembly GCA_002389905.1). Taxonomy (GTDB): domain Bacteria; phylum Bacillota; class Clostridia; order Lachnospirales; family Lachnospiraceae; genus Lacrimispora. Next base: position 123,902 of record DGRE01000041.1, read on the forward strand.
AAGACATTGGAATGGAGCCTGGAATGCAATCATAGAATTAAAGAGATGGTCAGAGAAGTTCTTTCCTTTCCATTTGTCAGGAAAAGTCTGGAAACAGTTTTATCAGCAGTATGTAACAGCTTTTATAAGCGGAACCTATGGCGGGGAGGCGGAAGATATGGTACTGGCACAGTTTGATCAGGCACTGTGCAAAAGCCATCATGGGCTTAGAATCATTTGAGGTGAGGATATGGATTGGATTGTGATGAATTATCATCACCAGGCAGAACTTTTAGGACGCATGATTTTAGCTTGTTTTCTCGGCTATCTTATTGGGTATGAGCGGAAAAACAGGGACAAAAGCGCAGGAATGAGAACCCATGCCATTGTCAGTCTGGGTGCGGCTCTAATTATGATTGTGTCCAAATACGGGTTTATGGATATACCGGATTATGATGCCTCCAGGGTGGCGGCCCAGATTGTATCGGGAATTGGTTTCCTGGGTGCGGGAATAATCTTTGTAAAGAACAATACGGTCAACGGTCTGACCACAGCCGCCGGTATCTGGGCGACAGCCGGAGTGGGTATGGCGGTAGGTGCAGGCGCCTACTTTGTGGGAACCAGTGCGGGCATTATGATAGTTTTGACACAGGTTATATTGCATAAGACCACTTTCTTAACAGCTGAACCGGTGAGAGGATATTTAAAAATGGTTGTGGCAGAGGAAAATGAGGAAGTGCTTGATGAATTACAGCAGCAGTTTTGTGAGAATAAGATTAAGCAGATCAGGATGAAGATTAATAAAGAAAAATCAGGAATAAAACTGGAGTTTGAACTGATTTATCCGGCAAGATATGACAAGAATGTGCTGATTACCCAATGGTCTAAGGATTCCCGGGTTCATATGATTGTGGGATAATATGAAGTAAAAAATACGCAGCCCGGCTCAACATACACGCTGCGTATTTTTTTTACATCCTACTATAAAAATAGCCTTCTGGAGCTTTCTTTTTCTGAATGTCTGAGCATTACAAGGTATGATTCCTTTTCATGAGAGAAGCTGATCGGAAAAGCTAGCAGTTTTTGACAGAAGACTCTGAGAAAATGTTAACACAGTTGTTAGAAAAATGACGAATTATTTGGTTAAAAATGGTTGACAGTGACAAAGTAGTCTGATAATATCAATATTAAATGACGGAAGAAGAATTCGAGAGAGAGCAAAGAAACATGCCGCCGAAGGGGAATGCGAAAACTCTCAGGCAAAAGGATCGGGTTTGGACGTAACTCTGGAGAACATTTATGTACCGAAGAAGTCAATCTTTCAGGTAAAAGGACAGAGGCAGTTAGGAATATCTTATATGGATATTTTTTTCTGCCTCTTTTTATTAGATAAAGGGAGGACTTTCCTATTATATGTAAATTTTAAGGAGGATTACAACATGGAACTGAAAACACCGCTTTATGAAATGCATTTGAAGTATCATGGCAAAATAGTCCCTTTTGCCGGGTATCTCCTTCCCATCCAGTATGAGCAGGGAATTATCAAGGAGCATATGGCAGTAAGAACGGGAGCCGGGCTTTTTGACGTTTCCCATATGGGGGAAATCATCTGCAAGGGGAAAGACGCACTGAAAAACCTGCAGAAGATCCTGACCAATGATTTTACTGACATGGCAATCGGGCAGGCAAGATACAGCCCCATGTGCAATGAGAACGGAGGGACGGTAGATGATCTGATTGTTTATAAGAAGCATGATGAGGAATATTTTATCGTGGTAAATGCATCTAATAAAGACAAAGACTACCAGTGGATGCTGGATCACCAATTTGGAGATGTTGTATTTGAAGATATTTCCAGTCAGATTTCACAAATTGCTTTGCAGGGACCTAAATCCCAGGAGATACTGATGAAGCTGACCACTGACATCCCGGAAAAATATTACTATGCTGTTTTTGATGCAAAGGTGGCTGGAATTTCCTGTACCGTATCCAAAACCGGTTATACGGGAGAAGACGGATTTGAACTTTATCTGGACAATGAACATGCAGAAACCATGTGGGAAACTCTTTTAGATGCCGGAAAAGAATATGGAATCATACCCTGCGGCTTAGGAGCCAGGGACACCTTAAGGCTGGAAGCCGGAATGCCCCTTTACGGCCATGAAATGAATGATGAAATCAACCCTGTGGAAACCGGGCTGGGATTTGCAGTGAAGATGCAGAAGGAAGATTTTATAGGAAAAAGCCATTTGCCGAATAAGGATTCCCTGACCAGAAAGCGGGCAGGCTTAAAGGTAACAGGGCGGGGAATCATACGGGAGCAGGAGGAAGTCCTTGTAAACGGGAAAAAGATCGGTTTTACCACATCAGGAACCCACTGTCCCTATTTAGGCTACCCGGCTGCCATGGCTATTTTGGATAAGGAATATACAACAATAGGCACAAAGGTAACCGTAATGGTCAGAGGAAGAGAAGTAGAGGCAGAAGTAGTGCCCCTTCCATTTTATAAAAAGTCAAAATAATTGATCAAAAAAAGCACCCTGCGGGCATACTTATATGCAGAATAGCAAGGGAAGTCATAACGAAAAGGAGACGAAATTATGAAGGTATTGGAAAATCTGGTTTACACGAAAACACATGAATGGGTGAAGTTTGAGGATGAGACAACCGCTTTGGTGGGACTTACAGATTATGCCCAGCATACTCTGGGTGAGCTTGTATTTGTGAACCTTCCGGAGGAAGGGGATGAGACAGAAGCAGGAAAGTCCTTTGCCGATGTGGAGTCTGTAAAAGCCGTTTCTGATGTATATTGCCCGGTAACAGGAGTTGTGGCAGAAATCAATGAAGAGCTTCTGGATGCGCCTCAAAACATCAATGAAGCTCCTTATGAAGCCTGGTTTGCAAAAATCACAGACATTACGGATAAGGAAGAATTCTTAAGCCCTGAGGAGTACGAGGAATTTGTGAAAAACGAAATGGAATAAAGAGGAGGTTCGCATATGGGTTCATTTATACCTGCAACTGATCAGGACAGAAAAGAAATGCTGTCAGCCATCGGTGTTGAGAAGATAGAAGACCTTTTTGGACAGCTTCCCCAGGAAGTTATGCTGAAGGGGGAATTAAACCTTCCCCGGGGAATGTCTGAAATGGAAGTATACAGGAAGATGGAAGGCATTGCAGCAAAGAATAAGGTGTTTCCGGTGGTATTTCGTGGAGCAGGTGCGTATAAGCACTATATTCCCTCCATTGTGAAAAGCGTGCTGTCCAAAGAAACTCTGTATACGGCTTACACTCCCTATCAGGCGGAATTGAGCCAGGGGATTTTGCGTTCCATATTTGAATACCAGACCATGATCTGTGAACTGACAGGAATGGATACGGCCAATGCTTCCGTATATGACGGTGCGGCTGCGGCCGCAGAAGCTGTGGCTATGTGCAGGGACAGGAAAAGGGATAAGGTCTTTGTATCCGCAGCGGTTCATCCTCAGGTTATGGAGACTATAAAAACATATTGCTTTGGAAACGGGATGGAGCTGGTTGTCATTCCTGAAAAAGACGACCTTACAGACCTGGATTTCTTAAAGGAAAAGGCGGATGGCCAGACTGCATGTGTCTATATCCAGAATCCTAATTATTACGGCAGCTTAGAACCGGCAGAGGAGATTGGGACTATAGCAAAGGAAGCCGGAGCAAAGTATATTATGGGAGTAAATCCCATTTCCCTGGCGCTCATAAAGACACCGGGAGAGTACGGCGCTGATATTGCGGTGGGAGAGGGACAGCCCCTTGGACTTCCTCTGTCATTTGGAGGACCATATATCGGCTTTATGGCCTGCACCAAGGAAATGACCAGGAAGCTGCCGGGAAGAATTGCCGGAGAAACTGTTGATTCCAACGGAAAGACGGGATACGTTCTGACCCTTCAGGCCAGGGAGCAGCATATCAGGAGAGAAAAGGCATTGAGCAACATCTGTTCCAACCAGGCACTTTGCGCTCTGGCAGTGTCAGTCTATTTATCGGCAATGGGGCCGGAAGGGCTGAAAGAGGCAGCGGTTCAATGCATGTCAAAGGCTCATTATATGGCTGACCGTTTGGAATCCATCGGATATCCGGTTATCAATGAAGGAGAATTCTTCCATGAGTTTGTAACTATTTCAAAAGCTCCTGCAGAAAGTGTTCTGAGGGCCCTGGAGAACCAGGGAATTCTTGGAGGATATCCCTTAACCGGTAAAAGGACCGGGCAGATCCTATGGTGCTGTACGGAATTGAATGCAAAAGATGACATTGACCGTGTCATCGACATTCTGAAGGAGGTGTAAGGATATGCTGATATTTGAAAAGGGACGGGAAGGAAGAAGCTTAAGCATTCTGCCGGAGTGTGATGTTCCGGTCACTATGCCAAAGGAGGGCGGCCGGAGAAAGATAGACCTGCATCTGCCTCAGATGTCTGAAAATGATATAAGCAGGCATTATACAGAAACTGCAAAAATGGCATACGGTGTCAATGACGGCTTTTATCCTTTGGGTTCCTGCACCATGAAATACAATCCAAAGATCAACGAAGATACATCCTCTCTCCCCGGTTTTACCCAGATTCATCCGCTGCAGCCGGAGCATACGGTACAGGGGTGTCTGGAGGTGCTGAAAACAGCAGAACAGTACCTTTGTGAAATTACGGGAATGGACCGGATGACCTTTCAGCCGGCAGCAGGCGCTCACGGAGAATTTGTGGGACTTTTGCTGATGAAGGCATACCATGAAAGCCGGGGCGACAAAAAGAGAACTAAAATCATAGTTCCTGATTCCGCCCACGGAACCAATCCTGCAAGTGCATCCATGGTGGGCTTTTCCGTAGTCAGCATTCCATCGACAGAGGACGGCGGAGTGGATTTAGAGGCCCTGAGAAAGGCAGTGGGAGAGGATACGGCAGGTCTGATGCTGACTAATCCCAACACCTTGGGGCTTTTTGATAAAAATATACTGGAGATTACAAAAATCATCCATGATGCAGGCGGTCTGGCCTACTATGACGGAGCCAATTTAAATGCTGTTATGGGTATGGTAAGGCCTGGTGATATGGGCTTTGATGTGGTTCACTTAAATCTTCATAAAACCTTTTCCACTCCTCACGGAGGCGGAGGCCCGGGAAGCGGACCTGTAGGCTGCAAGAGCTTTCTGGCTGAATTTTTACCCGGTGATCTGACGGAGAAGACAGACCGGTATCTGTTAAAAAATCCGCTCCAAAGCATGGGCCGGGTGAAGAGCTTTTACGGAAATTTCCTGACTGTGGTCAGAGCCACAACTTATCTGCTTATGCTTGGAAAGGAAGGGGTTCGGTCGGCTTCACAGCATGCTGTGTTAAATGCCAACTATATGATGGTAAAGTTAAAGGATATTTACGATATGGCATACCCCGGACTCTGCATGCATGAATTTGTCATGAGTCTGGCAAGGCTTAAAAAGGAAACCGGAGTATCGGCCATGGACATTGCAAAGGGATTTCTAGACCATGGAATCCATCCGCCTACCATGTATTTTCCGCTGATTGTGCCGGAAGCATTGATGGCAGAGCCTACGGAAACAGAATCCAAGGAAACCTTAGATCATGTGATTTCTGTATTCCGCAGCCTTTATGAAACGGCAAAATCTGATCCGGAAACCCTGCATCAGGCTCCCATCTGCACACCTGTCACCAGACTTGATGAAGTGAGGGCAGCCAGAAATCCAATACTAAAATACGACTTCTCAGATAAGGAAACAGATAAAGATGATACAGGAAATTAAATATGTAGACGGAAGCGGCTATGATCCATATTTAAATCTTGCCATTGAAGAATATTTACTGGAAACAACAGGAAAAGACGCCTGCACCTTATACCTTTGGCAGAATGAAAATACAGTTGTAATCGGCAAAAATCAGAACCCATGGAAGGAATGCAGAGTCCGGGAGCTGGAACAGGCTGGCGGCCATCTGGTGAGACGGCTTTCAGGCGGAGGTGCAGTATACCATGACCTTGGAAATCTGAATTTCACATTTCTTGTTCAGAAGGGAAATTATGATCTGGAAAAGCAGTTGGAGGTCATTTTAAGAGGGGGCAAAAAGCTGGGAATCCACGGGGAAAAATCAGGGCGGAACGATATTACGGTGTCCGGACGGAAGTTTTCCGGCAACGCCTTTTATACCAGGGGAGATAAATGCTATCACCATGGAACTTTGATGGTCAGCGCGGACCTTGATAAGTTGTCCCAATATCTGCAGGTTTCAAAGGATAAACTGGCATTAAAGGGAGTGGATTCCGTCAGATCCAGAGTGACCAATCTTTCGGAATACCGCCCTGATCTGACCATTGATCTGTTAAAGGAAAAGCTTCTGGAGGCATTTGAAGAAATTTATGGGTGCAAGGCGGCTTTTTGCAGACAGGAGGATCTGGATCAGAAAGCATTGACAGAGGGAAGGGGAAAATTCTCTTCCTGGAACTGGCTCTATGGCCGGAACATGGATTTCCAGTATGAGCTTTCAAAGCGGTTTGTATGGGGAAATGCAATCTGGCAGTTTCAGGTAAACGCAGGAATGATAAAGGATCTGCAGGTATTTTCTGATTCCATGGAACCGGACCTTATGGATATGCTCCCCGGTTACATAAAGGGATGCAAGTATGACAATGATGATATCTGCGGCAAGCTGGAACAGGTTCCTGCAAAAAACCAGGCCCATCGGACTATCCTTGAGGATTTAAAGGAGTTTTTTGCGGCTGCAGAATTATAAAAACCAGGGGCGTTTGAAATTCACTTCAAACGCCCTTTAAGGAGGGATTGGATGGAGGAAATGTATGATCTGCTCATTATCGGCGCAGGCCCCGGAGGATATGTAGCGGCTATTAAAGCGGCAAAGCTGGGAATGAAGACAGCAATCATAGAAAACCGGGAAACAGGAGGTACCTGTTTAAACCGGGGCTGTGTTCCGGCCAAGGCCATGCTTCATGCTGCAAAGCTGTATCAGGAAGTCTTGTCAGGAGAACGGTTCGGAATCATTTCAAAGGATGTAAGCTATGATTACAGCAAGGTGATGTCCTATAAAAATGAGACCTCCGAAAGCCTCAGACTTGGTGTGGAGCAGCTTTTAAAGGGAAATAAGATAGACCGGATTCATGGAACCGGATCCCTGACAAAGGATGGAAGTGTCAAGGTCACAACAGAGGACGGGGAAATACTTCTGAAAGGGAAGCATGTACTGCTTGCAACAGGGTCAAAGCCTTCTTTTCCGCCTATTGAGGGAATCCGCCTTCCCGGAGTCATGACAAGCAATGAGCTGTTCCAGCTTGACCATGTGCCGGAAAGCTTGATTATTATAGGAGGCGGAGTCATAGGAGTGGAATTTGCCACTGTATTTGCTTCCTTTGGTTCCAAGGTTATGCTGCTGGAGGCTGAGGAACGGCTTCTGCCTGGACTGGATAAGGAAATCTCACAGAATTTAAAGCTGATCTTGAAAAAGAGAGGCGTTGACATTTACACCAAGGCATTTGTCCAGAAAATAGAAAAAGAGGGACAGGATTTTATCTGTACTTTTTTGGAAAAGGGAAAGAATAAAGAGACAGTCGGGGTTCTAAAAAGCCCTTACCTGCTTTCAGCTGCCGGACGGATTCCAAATACAGAGGGGCTGATGGAGGAAGGCGTTTCCATTGAAATGAACAGGGGACGGATTCTGGTAAATGAAAATTTTGAGACAAGTATGCCGGGAGTCTTTGCTATCGGTGATGTGACAGGAGGCATCCAGTTGGCTCATGCCGCCAGTTCTCAGGGAATCTGTGCAGTGGAGGCGATGAATGGCGAAGAGCTGTCAATTGATTTGTCAGTCATTCCATCCTGTGTTTATACTGATCCTGAAATTGCTTGTGTTGGAATAACGGAAGATGAAGCGAAGGAAAAGGGAATTGAGGTTGTTGTCGGAAAATTCTTGACACATGGCAATAGCAAGTCCTTTATTACCAAGGAAGAGAGAGGGTTTGTTAAGGTTGTGACGGATAAGGAAACAGGAATATTGCTGGGAGCCCAGATGATGTGTGCCAGGGCTACGGATATGATCGGAGAAATGGGGACAGCCATCTCCAATAAACTGACAGCCAGACAGCTTTTAAAGGCCATGCGGGCCCATCCGACTTACAATGAATCCGTGGCAGAAGCGCTGGAGGATTGCATTGGCGGAGCCATTCATGCACTGCCCCGCAGATAGTGTTTTTAAATTGGTTTTATTTAAAATTCCATAAGGGGATTCTATTGAAACAGATTAAAGTGTATGATACAATTCTTTTATGAAAGCACCCATGACAGGGTGGCAGCCTCCCGACCCAATGAAAGACCGGCTTGCCGGAATACATAGGAAGGGAGGTGACGCATATGACAGCCTATGAAATCATTACGATTTTCCTTGGGATATTGGCTTTGCTGATTTCCTTTGGCGGTTTGCTTCTTGCGTTGCTTACCTTTCTCGACAAGAGAAATAAGCGCAAATAAAAATGCCTATCCTGTCTGACCACAGGATAGGCGGTGCCCGTAAGGGCATTTAGGTTATTCGTGGGGCCTCCACCTTTGGAGTGGGTGCTTTCTCTATAAATAATATAACACAATACACCTCTGATTTCAAGGGTTCAATTGAGTTTTCCCTCCAACTATGCTAAAATAATAAGAACAAGTAAACACCAGAAAAATGATTTCGCATTCATTCAAGGAGGAAAGCATTGTGAGATTTTTTGTAGACACGGCGAATTTAGAGGAAATAAAAAAAGCAAATGAAATGGGAATTATCTGCGGAGTAACAACCAATCCGTCACTGATTGCAAAAGAGGGAAGAGACACCAAAGCAGTGGTAGAAGAAATCGCAGGCTTGGTTGACGGCCCCATCAGCGGTGAGGTGAAGGCCACTACAGTTGATGCAGAAGGAATGATCGCAGAAGGAAGGGAAATTGCCTCCATTCATCCCAATATGGTAGTTAAAATCCCCATGACAGTGGAAGGCTTAAAGGCTGTTAAGGTGCTGAGAGCAGAGGGGATTAAAACCAATGTGACCCTGGTTTTTTCAGTAGCTCAGGCGCTTCTGGCAGCCAGGGCAGGCGCTGCTTACGTTTCTCCTTTCTTAGGAAGGCTGGATGATATTTCCATGCCGGGAATTGAACTGATCAGGGATATTGCAGAGATATTCATGGTTCATGAGATCGAAACAGAAATCATTGCCGCAAGTGTGAGGAATCCCATCCATGTGATTGACTGTGCTAAAGCAGGCGCTGATATAGCAACGGTACCGTTCCCTGTTTTACTCCAGATGACAAAGCACCCTCTGACAGACCAGGGAATTGAAAAGTTCCAGGCTGATTATAGAAAAGTGTTCGGAGAGTAAGAAATAATTTGAAAAATGCCGTAATTGCAGCCTCTGGAGGAATCCGCCTCCGGCTACAGTTACGGCGTTTTTCTATTTGCCGTGGTCTTTGCTCTGTGGTAAAATGGTATTAATAACCAACTACGAAAAATCAGGAGGTACAGACAAATGAAAGATCCGATTCAGAAATATTTCCAGGTGGGAACGATCCAATGGATGAGCCATCCGCCTGTTCAATACGATATTCTGGATTCTGTAAAAAGAATCGCATGTGATGAATATTTTGGAGCCATTGAGCTGACTCAGATTACAGATGAAGAAAAGAGAAGACAGGTAAAAAAGATGCTGGAGCAGTCCCATCTTACGGTGTGCTACGGAGCCCAGCCAAGGCTGTTAGGCCCCAAGCTAAATCCCAATGACATCGACGAAGAGGGAAGAAAAGCAGCAGAAAAAACTCTTATAGAAGCAATCGATGAGGCTGAATATATGGGAGCTAAAGGAATTGCATTTCTGGCAGGCAAGTGGGAGGCAGCCACAAAGGATCAGGCTTATGAGCAGCTTTTAAAAACCACAAGAAATCTGTGTGATTATGCGGCCCCCAAAGGGATGATAGTGGAACTGGAAGTATTTGATTTTGATATGGACAAGGCAGCTCTTATGGGACCGGCTCCCTATGCAGCAAGGTTTGCGGCAGATATGCGGATGAGTCATAATAACTTTGGGCTGATGGTTGACTTATCCCATTTCCCCACCACATATGAAACCAGCAAATTTGTAATTCAGACCCTTCGTCCTTATATCACCCATTTCCACATCGGAAACGCTGTGGTGAAAAAGGATTGTGAGGCTTACGGAGATCAGCACCCCAGATTCGGCTATCCCAACAGCGCCAATGATGTGGAGGAGCTGAGAGACTTCTTTACCGTGTTGAAAGAAGAGGGCTTTTTCAACAGTAAAAACCCATATGTCCTCTCTTTTGAAGTAAAGCCCTGGGCAGATGAAGACGGAGATATCATTCTTGCCAATACAAAACGTGTTATCAACCGGGCATGGGCACTTCTGGAAGATTAAAGCAAAAAAAGGTGATTTCAAATATCGGAATGGGAGGAAGACGAAATGAAAATCGTAATATTAGACGGGTATACGGAAAATCCGGGGGATTTATCCTGGAGCGGAATGGAACAGTTTGGTGAAGTTACAGTATATGACAGAACGGCCGAAGAACTGATTATCCAGCGGATTGGTGACGCAGAGGCAGTTTACACCAACAAGACACCTTTGACCAAATCCACCTTGGAAGCATGTCCCGGCATCAAATATATCGGTGTGCTTGCCACCGGCTACAACGTGGTGGATATTGAGGCGGCAAAGGAAAGAGGCATTCCGGTGTCAAATATCCCATCTTATGGGACGGAAGCTGTTGCCCAGTTTACCATTGCATTGCTGCTGGAGCTTTGCCACCATATCGGAGACCATTCCTGGTCTGTTATGGAAGGAGATTGGATCAGAAGTGAGGATTTCTGCTATTGGAATTACCCCCTTACGGAACTGGCTGGAAAGACTATGGGAATCATTGGATTTGGAAAAATTGGACAGGCCACGGCTAAGATTGCCCAGGCTTTGGGAATGAAGATTCTGGCTTATTCCAGGACAAGGGAAGACGGATTGGAAACGGAAACCTGCCGTTATGTGGAGCTTGATGAGCTTTTGGCAAATTCTGACGTGATTTCCCTTCATTGCCCCCTTCATCCTGATACCCAGGGCATGATCAATAAAGAAACCATTGCTAAGATGAAGGATCATGTCATGATTCTCAACAGCTCCAGAGGGCCTTTGATTGTGGAAGAGGATTTAAAGGAGGCGTTAAACAGCGGCAAGGTTTGGGGAGCAGCAGTTGATGTTGTTTCGGCGGAGCCGATGAAAGAAGACAATCCCCTGCTGAAAGCCAGGAACTGCATTATCACCCCTCACATTGCCTGGGCGCCAAAGGAAACGAGACAGAGGCTGATGGACATTGCAGTGGATAACTTAAGGGCTTATGCCGAGGGCTGCCCTCAGAATGTTGTAAATAAATAACGGGCACTTATTTTCAGAATTCCGGTAAAAATAAAAGGTTTGTGGAATGAAAAAGGAGTATTGCAATTATGATGAAATAAAATGACGTTTAACTGGAAGAGGAGAGGCATATGATAGTTTCATGGATGACAACAAACCAGTGCAATCTTAAGTGTAAGCATTGCTATCAGGATGCAGGCAGCAAAAAGGCAGATGAACTGACAACAGAGGAAGCGAAAAAACTGATTGATGAGATTGCTGAGGCAGGTTTCCGCATTATGATATTCAGCGGTGGGGAACCACTGATGCGCCCGGACATTTACACTTTGGTATCTTATGCGTCCGGCAAAGGGCTCAGGCCTGTTTTCGGCACCAATGGAATGCTGATTACGGAGGATGTGGCTAAGAAGCTGAAGGAGTGCGGTGCCGCATCTATGGGGATCAGCCTTGACAGCCTGGATGAAGAAAAGCATAATCAGTTCAGAGGAGATAAAAACGCATACCGCCTGACCCTTAAGGGAATTGAAAACTGTAAAAAGGCCGGTCTTCCTTTTCAGCTCCATACGACCATCATGGACTGGAATCAGGAAGAGGTAAGCGATATTATTGATTTCGCCGTAAGAGCCGGGGCTGCCGCCAGCTACTTGTTTTTCCTGATTCCCGTTGGAAGAGGAATATATTTGGAGAAGACCTCTCTTGAAGTGATGGAATATGAAAGGCTTTTGCAGACTATTATGGCGAAGCAGAAGGAGGTTCCCATTGATATCAAGCCTACCTGTGCCCCTCAGTTTACAAGAGTGGCAAAGCAGATGGAGGTGGACACCCGTTTTACAAGAGGATGTCTTGCAGGACTTTCCTATTGTGTGGTCAGCCCTGTAGGGAAGGTACGGCCTTGTGCCTATATGGTTGAGGAAGCAGGAGATGTCCGCAAGGATGCTTTTGACTGGATATGGAAGAACAGCAGCCTGTTTGAAAGTCTGCGCACCCAAGATTACAAGGGGACATGCAGAGAATGCACCTTTGGGAAAGAATGCGGAGGCTGCCGGGCCAGGGCCGGATATTATCATGAAGGTGATTATATGGCAGAGGATAGTTACTGCGCTTACGGAAAACAATTATTGGAAGAAGGAGCCTTGCTCAATTGAAGATAAAAATAATGGCTTATGCAGTGATGCTTCTTATTGTATTAAACGGGCTTGCAGGATGCGGGAAAAAGGCGGCAGAACCGGCCGCTGCCTCCCAGGAAGGATACCTGTTTACCGATGCCCTGGGGCAGGAGATAACGGTTCAAGAGCCCAGGCGTGTGGTGGCTTTAATGGGAAGTTTTGCAGAAATCTGGCTGTCAGCCGGAGGCACTCTGGCAGGTGTTACGGATGATGCCTTTGAGGAAAGAGGGCTGGAGCTTTCAGATGAAATTGTTTCCGTAGGGAAATACAACAGCCCCAGTACAGAAAAAATTATAGCCTTAAATCCGGATCTGGTTCTGCTGTCCTCGGAAACAAAGGAGCAAGCAGCCCTTAAGGAAGTGTTTAAACAGGCAGGCATTCCGGCGGCTTATTTTAAGGTGACTCACTTTGAGGATTATCTTTCCATGCTTAAAACCTGTACGGAAATGACAGGAAAGCATGAGCTGTATCAGAAAAACGGGCTGGATGTGGAAGCAGAGATCAAAGAAATCCTTTCCGCCTCAAGGCCTCAGACAGCGCCGTCTGTTTTGCTTCTCATTACCTATTCCGGCGGAGCAGCAGGTCAGAATTCCAAGACCATGACGGGAAAAATGCTGAAGGACTTGGGGTGCCGCAACATTGCCGACGAAAATCAAAGCCTGTTGAAGGAATTTAATATGGAAAGCATTGTAAAGGAAGACCCGGATTATATTTTTGTGATTCCCATGGGAAATGACGATGATCTTGCCAGGAAGAACTTAAAGGAAACCATTGAAAAGAATCCGGCCTGGAGCGGTCTTACTGCGGTGAAAGAGGGCCGCTACGTTCTTTTGCCAAAAGAAAAATTTCTGTATAAACCAAATGGAAAATGGGCAGAAAGCTATACATACCTCTGGGAGATTCTTTATGGAACGAAATAATAAAGCCAGGATTCTGATTATCCTTTTGTCAGCCGCAGGTCTGGCGGCTTCTGTTCTGCTTGGATTGTGCCTGGGAGCCAGTCATATCCGGCCCTTTGAACTTATTGCAACCCTCTTTGCAGGTGATCCTGATGATTCCCTATACCGGATACTTTACACAGTGCGCCTGCCCAGAGTGATGGGCGCCCTGCTTGCAGGAAGCGCCCTTGCGGTATCCGGTGCTGTGATTCAATCTGTTCTGAACAATCCTCTGGCAAGTCCTAATGTCATAGGAGTCAATGCAGGGGCGGGGCTGATGGTTTTGCTGACTTCTGCCTTTCTTCCGGCAGCCCCTTTGCTTTTGCCTTTGGCGGCATTTTCCGGTGCACTTTTGGCCTGTATGCTGATTCTGTCAATTACTATGTTTGCCAGGCTGTCAAGGGTTCTGCTGGTTTTGACAGGCTTTGTGGTCAACAGTATTTTCAGTGCAGGAATGAATACAATTATGATTCTGTATCCTGATGCTTATATAGGGGCCGGAAATTTTCTTGTAGGAGGGCTTTCTGCAGTTACTTCCGGCTCTCTCGTTTATCCTGCGGTTTTTATCGGTGCCGGGCTTATTCTGGCATTGTTTAGTTCCAAAGGACTTAATATTTTAAATCTTGGGGCTGACAGCGCAAAAGCCCTGGGTATGAATGTAAATGCATGCCGTTGTATTTATTTAACGATTGCTGCTATCCTGGCGGGGGCGGCAGTCAGCTTTGCAGGAATGATCGGCTTTGTGGGCCTTTTGGTTCCCCATGGGGTGAAATTAATCATAGGGCAGGATAACCGCTTTGTTATTCCTGCCAGTGCCCTGGCGGGAGGAATGTTTGTTATTTTATGTGATCTGCTGGCGAGAACCTTGTTTCTTCCATATGAGCTTCCGGTGGGAATTCTGATGTCATTTTTGGGAGGTCCGTTTTTTCTTTATTTGATTTTTAAAAACATGCAAAAGAGGTGAGCAAAATTATGATCAGGCTGGAAGGTGTGACTTATTCCTACAGTAAGCAGCCGCTGATTCAGGAAATGGATTTAAGCTTTGAAAAGGGGAAGATAACCACCATCATCGGCCCCAATGGCTGCGGAAAGAGTACAGTGTTAAAGCTGGCCTCCCGGCTTTTGCATCCCAATAAGGGAAAGGTGTTTTTAGAAGAGAAAGAGATTGGCGGTATGAAGCGGAAGGAGTTTGCCCAAAAGGTGTCTGTGTTGCTGCAAAGCGGATATACACCTGATATGGCGGTGGAAGATGCGGTGATGTCAGGAAGATATCCTCATCAATCCCCTATCAGCATTTCTTCTGCCGAGGATAAACGGCTGACGGAATATGCTATGGAGGTGACCTGCTGCCAGTCACTCCGAAAAAAAAGCCTGCGTCAGCTGTCAGGGGGAGAGCGGCAGAGGGTCTTTCTTGCCATGGTTCTGGCCCAGGATACACCGGTTATTTTTCTCGATGAACCGACCACTTATCTGGATATCAATGTTTCCTATGAAATTATGGAACTGATCAGCCGTTTAAACAAGGAACTTGGAAAGACCATTGTGCTGGTTCTTCATGACCTTAATCTTGCTTTGAACTATTCAGACCGGCTGGCAGTGATGGAAAATGGGAGGGTAGCTGCTTATAATGAGGCTTCTAATTCTGAGGTCCATCGCTGTATCAGTGATATTTTTAAGGTGGATATCCGGCGGATGACGGAGAATGGGAAGTCTTATTATTATTCCTTTAAGATATAAAAGAGAGGGGAAGGGCGTGTATTCAATATATGCAATGTATGGCAATGGTCAACGGCTGGATAACATCAAGTTATCTGAATATGTAACGGTTGTTTATAATGGCATAGAGGCAGAAAAAAAGCCACTGGATATTCCATCCAATAGCTTTTTAAAAAATAAATTTAGTTTCCCGAAAGTATTTTTGCCAATTCACTGTCTTTATTCAAAACAATAGTCTTATTTTCGCCCTTTAACGAAGCTTTCAACGCATCTAAAGACCGGACATAATTATAAAAATCAGCCTTCGATTCATCATTATATGCATTACTTAGTATCTGCATATATTCAGCTTCAGCCTTTCCTCTGGTTTTTTCGGCTTCAGCCTCAGCTTTTGCAATGGTTTCTTTTACTGATTTATCAGTTTCATTGCGAATCAGGGAAGATTGATAGTTTCCATCTGCAGTATACTGTGCAGCTATATTATTCCTTTCTGATATCATACGCTGATAAACGGATTCTTTATTGGAATCGGGAAGATCCAATTTTTTAGTTTCCACAGCATGAACTAAAATACCGTAGGAATCCATGGATATTCCTATATTTTCTGTAATTGTCCTGGCCAATAGCCCCTCTCTGCCGGAAATAATATCGTCCTGGCTTGTTGATGACATGATTGTTTTAATGGAGTTATAAACAACGTTATCAAGTCTTACTTCAGCTTTTTCAATGCTGGCATTCAAAGATGAAAGATATTTTACAGGGTCTGTAATTTCCCAGATAACGAAAGAATCCACATTCATTACTTTTTTATCTTTAGTAGTGACATCGCTTGGACGGAGGTCGTAGATCATCTTCATCTTTGGAATATTCTGTGTCGTTTGAATAAGTGGGATTTTATATGACAGACCAGGTGAGGATTCCACTCGAACCACCTGACCAAATTGCTTAATCAGGGTATATTCATTTGCTTTTGTAACTACTGTAGGATTGAGAACCAGAAAAGCCAGTAATAATAAAAGGCAGATTGCCAGGACTTTCATTGTTTTACTGATTGCTTTCATTTGAAACACCTCCATTTTGTATATTTGTGGAAAACTGATCTAATGGCAGCAGCATCTGGGCTCCATCGGAACCATCAATGATAACTTTTAAAGAAGGCAGCACATCTTCCATGGTTTCATAAAACATTCTTTTCTTGGTAATAAGGGGATATTTTATATATTCATCATACATTTGATTAAATCTTGCCACCTGTCCTTCCGCTTCACTGATTCGCTCCTGATAAAACGCATCTGCATCTTTTCTGGCTTTATCCGCGCTGGCATTTGCTTCCGGCATCCTTTCTGACTGATATTTCTTTGCTTCATTGATCATGGTATCCATACTTTGTTTGGCATCTTCAACAGCCTTAAAAGCATTGTTTACTTCTGCTGTTGGAGGCTCTGAATCCTGAATTGTGACGTTTTCAATTCCAAGACCGATATCTTCAAGTTCCAGACGTTCTGACAGCTTGGACTTTACTGTGGCCTGTATCTCAGCTTTTCCGGTAGTAATTACCTCATCAACATTGTAAACACCAACGGTATCTCTGATATAAGACTGGGCCAGATTCCTCAGTATTTCATCAGATGTGTCCTTATGGATATAGGCTCTGACCGGATCAATGATACGATATTCAATGTAGAAATCAATATTGACGAAATTAAAATCTTTTGTGATCATTTCAGATTCAGAACGTGTGGATTCATCCTGCTCATTATATCCAATACTCATACCGCTTATTTCTTTTGACATTTTATAAACTTCCTGTATAAATGGAATTTTAAAATGAGGGCCTGCTTTTGTTACACTTATTGGCTTGCCGAATGTATTTACAACTGCAACCTTGTCTTCCGATAACATGTAGAAGCTATTGGACAATAAAAGGGCGGCAACAGTCAAAAGCAGAACTATTTTAATTCCGCCGGCACCGGCTTTGGCTATTTTTTCTGTTGGAATCTGGTGAGAATTCCTTAGTTTTTTAAACATAGAAATCTATTCTCCTTTTCTTTTTCTCTAATAAAAATAATATGAATAACTTCATTTAAGTAGTATAGCATATAGCAGCTGATGGATGCAAACGAACAAACTTTTGTCACAAAAAATATATTGACAATAAATGAATGATCGTTTATTATAAAGTCATAGAGGTGATGGCATGAGAAAAAAAGACGATGAAAAGGCGAGAAGCATTAAAGAAGCAGTCATTCAGCTGATCCTGCAGGAGGGCTTTCATGGCACCTCTGTCTCTAAAATTGCCAGACTGGCAGGGGTTTCGCCGGCAACCGTGTATATCTATTTTGATAACAAAGAAGATATGCTCCACGACATTTACACGGAATATTCAGAGGATATCTATGATTACCTTCTGGCCTGCATCAACCGGGAGATGGAAGGGCGAAGACAGATTGAAATGCTGATCCGCAGTTACTACAATTATATATTAGAGAACAGGGACGTATTCAGCTTTGTGGAGCAGTTCTCCAACTGCCCATCCTTAGCCAATAACTGTTCTGGAAAAAAGGGTGTCTGTAATATTTACGATTTGATGACAGACATGAAGAGGAGACGCATCATAAAGAATTATCATGAAGATAATTTACTGGCGATCATGTTTCAGCCGGTAAAAGTCATTGCCATTGATAACTGCAAGACAGAAAAACAGAAGGCGGATCTTTTACAGGAAATGATTCAGATTATTCAGGATGCAATATTATTATAAGGTTTTTAACAGGCGGGATTCTTTTGTAAAGCTGTTTTTACGAAAAGTCTCGCAAAAAATCGAAACATAATTAAACGAACATTCACTTTTGAAATACTCACAGAAAGGATAAGACCATGATGAATAACTATGAAAGCAAAACAGGAATTGTTTTTCCCATATCAAATAAAGTTGTACTTCCCCATACCGACGCTATGCTTCTGTTTGATTCTGTAAATAACAGCCAGATTCAGTACCTGGAAGATGGCGAAGCCGTAAAAATCGCCCTGCCTTTGAGCAATAGCAGCAGCGGCAATCTTAAGGAATCAGATTTTCATAAAGTCGGCGTGATCTTTGCAGTAAGCGGTGCAGAGCTTACGGAAAAAGGCGCCAAGGTGGCCGCAAGGATTCTGGACCGGGTGGAAATAGGAGAAATCCGGACAGAGGGCGGCGTCACATATGCCCAATACCGGATTAGCCCTGATCAGGAGGACTTAGATGAAAAGAGCCGGGAGGAAATCCTTGGCTACATTAAAAATATCACTGGTGAAATCAGTGCAAAATTCACAGGCGGAGAGCAGTATCAGAGAGTGGTCAACGGTTTTCATAGCATAAACTCTCTCATATCATACTTATCCCAGTTCACCCAGATACCGGCTCAGGAAAAATATGAGCTTCTGGAAATGAGCTCCTTAAAAGAGCGGAGCCTGCGCTTCATGGATTATCTGTTAAAGCAGAAGGAAATGATTGAGCTGCAGATGGAAATTTCCGAGAAGTTCTCAGAAAAGGCCAATAAGAATTACCGGGAAACTGTGCTCAGAGAGCAGTTAAAGGCCATTCAGGAAGAGCTGAACGAGGGCAGAGAAGGCGGCAAAAAGGACGTAGATTACTTAACCAGAATTGAAGAGGCTGGTATGCCTGATGAGATTAGGGAAGCCGCCCTGGAAGAACTGGATAAGTTAAATGAACAGGAATCCAACAGGCCGGAATATAATATCATCCGTAACTACTTAGACCTTCTCGTCCAGCTTCCATGGAAAAAGGAAGGGGCAAAGTCCATTGACCTGGAAAATGCCAGAAAGATTTTAGACGACCAGCATTACGGTCTGAAAAAGGTAAAGGACAGAATTATCCAGCATCTGGCTGTTATGCAGTTAAATAAGAACAAAAAAGGTTCCATCCTGCTTCTTGTAGGACCGCCCGGAACAGGAAAGACCAGTTTAGGAAAGAGCATTGCAGAAGCCCTTGACAGAAAATATATCCGCTTAAGCCTGGGCGGCGTCCGGGATGAATCAGAAATCAGAGGCCACCGTAGAACCTATGTGGGAGCTATGCCGGGAAGGATTATTCAAAGCATGAAAAAAGCCGGGGCAACCAATCCTGTTATGATCTTAGATGAGGTGGATAAGCTGATGTCCGGCGGTTTCAGCGGAGACCCTGCCAGCGCCTTGTTAGAGGTTCTTGACCCGGAGCAGAACAACACATTTACCGATCATTACTTAGATCTTCCCTATGATTTATCCGATGTCTTCTTTGTGGCAACGGCCAACTCTCTGGATACCATACCAGGCCCCTTATTAGACCGTATGGAGGTCATTCAGATATCCAGTTACACGGCAGATGAAAAATTCCATATCGGAAAAAATCACCTGATTCCATCTGTTTTGGAAGAACATGGATTAAAGCCTGAGCAGATAGTTATTGATGACCAGGTATTGCAGAAGATTATCAGCGACTACACCCTGGAAGCAGGAGTGCGGGGACTGAAAAAGCAGTTGGCAGGCATAGCCAGAGTTACGACAGAAAAGATTGTTTCCAATAAAGCAGAGCTTCCCTATGAGATCAGAGAAGAAGATTTGGAAGATATCCTGGGCAGAAAGGTGTCCCGTCACGACAAAGCGCAGCTTGACAATCCTCCGGGAGTGGTGACCGGCTTGGCCTGGACTCCGGTGGGAGGAGAAATCCTATTTATAGAAGCAACCCATATGCCTGGAAACGGAGCCATTATGCTGACCGGAAAGCTGGGAGACGTGATGAAGGAATCAGCCAGAATCTCGCTGAGCCTGTTAAAATCCAGACTTCCCTTAAATGCATTTGATTTTAAAGAACGGGATCTTCATATCCATGTTCCGTCAGGAGCTGTTCCAAAGGATGGCCCGTCAGCGGGAATCGCATTATTTACGGCCCTGGCCTCTCTGGTGACAGGCAGCAAGGTGGACCCAAAACTTGCCATGACTGGCGAAATCACCTTAAGGGGAGCTGTACTTCCAATCGGCGGCTTGAAAGAAAAATTATTGGCAGCTCAAAGAGCCGGAATTAACCGTGTTCTCATTCCAAGGGACAATGTCAGTGATTTAAAGGATGTTCCGGAGGAAGTGAAAGACCAGCTTACCATTATTCCGGTAGAAACCATTGAAGATGTGCTGAAAGAGTCCTTAGGCATTTTCCTTCCCCGTATTGAGCATGTACTCATGCAAAACAGCGGGAACGGACGGCTTTTGGAAGGGCCTGATCCATCATACATGAGTATGAAAGGAAATGCTTGACAAAAAGAACAATCCTATGTCAAGATAGAGGGGCACCCTCGTGACTGCCGGTATAAATCCGGAAAAGGGAGTGATACTATGGGTGAAATCGAAAAAAGGAGTTCAGAAAACTTATGATCAAGCCATACATCTTTTTTAACGGTAATTGTGAAGAGGCTTTTCAGCTTTATGCAAAAGCCTTTGACGGAGAGATAATCCACATGCAGAAATATGGGGAGATGCCGCAAAACATTGATTTCCCAATCTCAGAAGAGGAGAAAAATCTGGTGCTGCATGCTCAGGTGAGTTTGAAGGAAGGCGGAGTTTTAATGGGAGCTGATGTTGCAAGGCCTTTGGAAAAAGGAACAAACATCAATTTCAGCCTTGAAATGACTTCTGAAGAAGCAGCTAGAAAAGCATGGAACCTTCTGAAAGAAGGAGGCCAGGTGCTGATGGAACTGGAGCCCTCATTTTTTGCCAAATTACACGGTTCTCTCCAAGATAAATATGGAATGATCTGGCTGTTTTCTGTATCATAGTCAGCATTTGAAAACGGGGCACAGTGAGGGAAACTGTCCCCGTTTTTACCTGCGTTTGAAAACTTTTCGAAAAAACGTTGACAAAAAGGCATGGTACTAGTATAGTAAACATATATGTTTAGTATGATATGAAAATAAGACAAGGAGAAAAGACATGAAAATCAGTTATCAACAGATTATGAACAACAAAATGCAGTGCTGTTGTTGCTGTAGATGCTTCGTATGTGAAGAGATACGGCCTGTTGGTGTGCGCATTTAAGTGTCTGATTTCCAATTTTTGTCTTGCAGTATTGAGAGAATGAATGGAAGGGAGCGGATGTGTGCACATGCCGCTTCCTTTTTCATTTTATATGAAAAAGGGAGGAATATTATTACATGTATCAGATAGAGGATAAGGCAGGAGGGGAGAAATATCATGGATTTTGAATTTATCCGCGCCCACGTGCCTATGTATATAGAAGCGGCAGGTATCACACTCCGGATCTCTTTGGTGGGAATTCTGCTGGCAACGGCCATCGGACTTTTATGCAGCCTGGTCAAGGTTTTTCACATACCGGTGCTTAAAAATATTGTAAACGGATACATCGAGGTTTCCAGAAATACGCCTTTGTTGATCCAGTTATTCTTTTTATATTTTGGCCTTCCTAAACTGGGGATTGTTTTAAGTTCTGAAAGCTGTGCTATTATCGGGCTTTCTTTCCTGGGCGGAAGCTATATGGCGGAGGCGTTCCGTACAGGAATTGACCAGGTACCCCCCATTCAGTCGGAATCAGGTCTCTGCCTGGGGCTTACAAAGTGGCAGGTGTTTCTCCACATCATACTTCCCCAGGCAATTACCACGTCGGTTCCGGTGTTTTGTGCCAACATCATATTTCTTATTAAAGAAACATCAGTATTCAGCGCGGTTGCCCTGGCTGACTTAATGTTTGTGGCAAAGGATTTGATTGGAATATACTATAAAACAGATGAAGCCCTTTTCATGCTGGTAATTGCTTACCTGATTATCTTACTTCCAATATCCTTACTTTGTACCTGGATAGAAAGGAGGGTCCGTTATGCAGAATTTGGGAATTAGAATACTGTTTGAGGGAACCAATTTCCTGCGCCTCCTTGGCGGGCTTTGGGTATCCCTTCGGATTGCAGTCATAGCTATGGTGTTGTCTGTAGGACTTGGAATTTTACTTGGAATGGTCATGACCAGCAAGAAAAAGCCTGTTCAGATGTTCTGCCGTCTTTATCTGGAGACCGTGAGGATCATGCCTCAGCTTGTGCTTTTGTTCCTGGTTTACTTTGGAGCGGCAAAGCATTGGAATATCAACCTCTCAGGCGGAACAGCGGCCATCATTGTCTTTACCTTCTGGGGAGCGGCGGAAATGGGAGACTTGGTTCGAAGTGCCCTGGAATCCATACCGGCTCATCAGTACCAGAGCGGTTTTGGACTGGGCATGACAAAGCTTCAGGTGTACCGTTACATCATCATTCCCCAGACCGTGAGAAGGCTGATTCCATCGGTGATGAACCTTTTGACCAGAATGATCAAGACTACCTCTCTGGTGGTGCTGATCGGAGTCATTGAAGTGGTCAAGGTGGGAAAGCAGATCATTGACGCTTCCAGATATACCATTCCCGATGCATCCCTTTGGGTGTACGGTGTGATCTTTGTGATGTATTTTGCAGTCTGTTACCCGTTTTCCAGGGCTGCCGCTCTGTTGGATAAAAAATTAAAGGATTGAGAAAAATGAAACAGGAAGAGATTTTAAAAATAGAAAACCTCAGGAAATCTTACGAAAACGGGCAGCCGGTTTTAAAGGATGTTTCCTTTACCTTGGAAAAAGGAGAGGTCGTTGTGGTAGTAGGGCCTTCCGGTTGCGGAAAGAGCACATTTTTACGATGTATCAACATGCTGGAGCCTATTGATTCCGGGACGATCCAGTTTAAGGACCAGGTCATTGACAGAAATAGCCGTGATGTTTATGAGATCAGGCAAAAGATCGGCATGGTATTCCAGAGCTATGATTTATTTCCCCATAAGACTATTTTGGGAAATATCCTGTTGGCACCTTTGAAGGTGCAGAACCGGGATAAAAAGGAAGTGACTGAAGAGGCAGAAAAGCTTCTGGAGCGGGTCGGGCTTTCGGATAAGAGGGATGCCTACCCAAGACAGCTTTCCGGCGGACAGAAGCAGAGAGTGGCCATTGTACGGGCCCTCATGATGCACCCGGAAATCCTGCTTTTAGATGAAATTACAGCAGCCCTGGACCCGGAAATGGTCCGGGAGGTTTTACAGGTAGTATTGGAACTGGCAAAGGAAGGAATGACCATGGTCATCGTCACCCATGAAATGGAATTTGCCAAGGCAGTGGCAGACCGGGTCCTGTTTATGGATCAGGGAGTCATTGTGGAAGAGAGCCGGCCGGAAGAATTTTTCACTTCACCGGAAACAGACCGGGCAAAACAGTTTTTAAATACGTTTCATTATGAAGCGTTATAAAAAAATATAAATGGAGGATATAATTATGAAGAAAAAAGTATTCGGTGCATTATTAGGCGTTGTCATGGCAGCAGGTATTTTAGCAGGCTGCGGTCAGACAGGTGGAACAAAGGAGAGCGCAGCAGGAGAGGCAGGCGGAGCATCTGCACAGGCCAGGACTTTGGATCAGATTAAGGAAGCCGGAACCATTAAAATCGGCGTATTCAGCGACAAAAATCCATTTGGATACGTGGACTCCAACGGAGAAATCCAGGGCTATGACGTTTATTTTGCAAAGCGTATGGCAAAGGATCTGCTGGGAGGCGAAGACAAGGTTGAATTTGTATATGTTGAAGCGGCAAGCCGTGTGGAATATTTAAAGTCCGCTAAGGTAGATGTGATTTTAGCTAACTTCACTGTAACAGATGAGAGAAAAGAACAGGTAGATTTTGCACTTCCTTACATGAAGGTTGCTCTGGGCGTAGTATCACCGGATGAAAATCTGATCGAGGATGTGGCAGAGTTAAAGGATAAGACTCTCATTGTGGTAAAGGGAACAACAGCAGAAACTTATTTCTCTGAAAACCATCCGGAAGTGAAGCTGTTAAAGTTTGATGAGTATCAGGAAGCATATGATGCCCTGTTAGACGGAAGAGGAGAAGCTTTCTCCACCGATAACACCGAGGTTCTTGCTTGGGCAATTCAGAACAAAGGATTTACTGTAGGAATTGAATCCATCGGAAATCTGGATACCATTGCTCCGGCAGTTCAGAAGGGCAACAAGGACCTTTTAGAGTGGATCAACAGCGAGATTGAAGCTCTTGCAGAAGAGCAGTTCTTCCATAAGAATTTTGAGGAAACCTTAAAGCCGGTATATGGCGATGAGATTGATCCTGAAAATCTGGTTGTAGAAGGCGGTCAGGTTTAAGAAATAGAGAATAGAATGAAACGGGCAGAGGCAGTCGGAGTGATATCTGACTGCCTTTGTCTGTTTTAATATTGGATGGTAAATGGGGTGGGATGGTGGTACAATACAGATATGCGGGATGTTTTATTGTAATAGTCAGACGAAGCAGTGGGAAATAAGGGAATGGAAACGATATTGAGAAAAGGGGAGTCGAGTGGGAGCATGAGATTATTTCAGATTTATTTTAGTCCGACAGGCGGGACAAAAAAGATTGTGGATATCATGAGCAAATCATGGGATTGTGAAAAGACAGAAATAGATTTGTCAAATTCTTTGGAGGATTTTTCTGGATTTGTATTCAATGAAAATGACGTCTGTATCGTAGCGGCTCCTGTATTTGGAGGGCGTGTACCTATGCCGGCAATACCAAATATTCGGAAGTTAAAAGGGAATGGTGCAAAAGCAGTTCTTATTGCAGTGTATGGAAACCGGGCTTATGAGGACGCTTTGCTGGAGTTGAAAGATACCGCGTCACTTGCAGGATTTTGTTGTGTCGCCGGGGTTGCTGCTGTTGCGCAGCATTCTATTATGAATCAGTTTGCGGCGGGCAGGCCGGATTTGCGGGATGAGGAAGAACTGATAGAATTTTCTGAAAGGATTAAGGGTATTACTGAACAAAATACAGTGGAATCTGAACTATGGGTGCCGGGGAATGATCCTTACAAAGAATACAAGGTGGTTCCTGTGATTCCGGAGACGGGAGAAGAATGTAATCAATGTGGTTTATGTGCAGAAGAATGTCCTGCTGGTGCCATTCCCAAGGAGAATCCTATGCTGACGGAACCGGAGAAGTGTATTTCCTGTATGCGGTGTGTTGTGATTTGTCCTCAAAAAGCCCGTTATGCAGATGAGGGGCTTGTAGAGATGATGTCAAAAAGGTTAGGGGAAGTCTGTTCTGTCAGAAAGGAAAGTGAATTGTTTCTTTTGGACTTTGTGGAGGAGTGATATGAATAAGGGGATTCAGGAGTATATTGAAAGGTACAGCAAAGAAATACAAGACCTTTTTGCCGAGATACGGAAACTTATTATTAAAAGTGCCCCGTGTGATATAGAAGAAAAATTATGGGCCAAACTGCCAAGTTTTTATGTTGGGGATAAATTCATAAGAATTATTCCTTTTAAGGATCATATTAATATTGAAGCTGCGGCAGTTATCAGGTATAAATCGCAGTTGGAGCAATATAAAATTACTCCTAAAGGGATGCTGCAGATTTATCTGAATCAGGATATCCCATGTAATATTTTAAAGTCAATTTTTATAGAATCATTAGCGTAGTTATATTTTAGGAAGGAGAGGGTAGATGGAAATTAAAAATATTGCTCAGCTTTCAAGTGAATTTATTTGGCAGGATTCTGTGGGGTTAATTACAAAGTCATTGGGTACTGCAGGAGGTAGTCGGAAAATTTATGTGAATACTGATTATGTTCCGCCGAAAGCATATAGTACCAAATACCATAGTCATTCCCAGCAGGAAGAATTTTTTTTAATCCTTTCCGGCACTGGTACCTTGCGCTTGCAGGATAAGGAATGGGCAGTCAAGCAAGGAGATTTTTTTGCAAAGCCGGCAGGGCAAAATATTGCCCATACATTTTATAATTCCAGTGATGATATTTTAGTTATTTTGGATGTTGGGAAGTTTGAAACATAGAGATAG
>DGRE01000061.1 GCA_002389905.1 Hungatella sp. UBA4396
AAAAATATTATACGAGGAGATTAAGATATGTTAAATATTAAATATGATATTGTCGGTTCTTTTTTAAGGCCATCACAGATAAAGACAGCAAGAGCTCAATACGCAAACGGGGAAATATCACTGGCAGAATTGAGAACCGTTGAGGATGAGGCAATTTCGGATTTGGTTGAAAAAGAAGTGACCCACGGCCTGAAATTTGTAACTGACGGGGAATTCCGCCGCAGATGGTGGCATTTGGACTGGCTCAAGGAATTTGACGGCTTTACGACGAAGCATTTAACCAAAGAGCACAACGGTGTCCTCAACCACATTGAGCTGGGCTACATCACCGGAAAGATTTCCTACAATCCGGACCGCTCCCACCCGGAGATCGAAGCCTACGATTTTCTTCATCGGGAAGCACAGAAATACCCTGGCATAACAGCAAAGAAATGCATTTCCGGTCCCAATATGATTCTGGTGGACAACTACCTTCAGCTTGGCATTAAGGAAGTTCCCCACTATGGCAGCGATGTAGAGAGGCTGATTGAGGATATTGCCATTGCATATCAGAACGCAATTAAGGATTTGTATGCCCATGGCTGCCGGTATCTTCAGATTGACGACACTTCCTGGACTTATATGATTGATGAGAGATTTTTACAGAAGGTGGCTTCTCTGGGATATGAAAAGAATGAGGTGTTAGATTGGTTCCAGCGGGTATCCACCAAGGCGCTGGAAGGCAGACCTGATGACATGGTAATTGCCACTCATTTCTGTAAGGGCAATTTTAAGGGAAATCCTCTTTTTTCAGGGTTTTATAATACTGTGGCACCCATCATCAGCCAGATTCCCTATGACGGATTTTTCGTGGAATATGACGATGAGCGTTCCGGTTCCTTTGAGCCATGGGCTGTGTTAAAGGGGAGTGACGCCACCTTTGTGGCCGGTCTGATTTCTACCAAGAATCCTGAATTGGAAAGTCTGGAAGACATTAAAAGAAGATATTCAGAAGTGAAGGCTGTTGTGGGAAACAATATTGCGCTTTCTCCCCAATGCGGATTTGCCTCCGTTGAAGAAGGCAACTGCATTGATGAAGAAACCCAGTGGAAAAAAATCGATTTGCTGGTTTCCTGCAAGGATTTTCTATAACAACCGGCTCTCAGCGGGAGCCTTTCAGGCTTGACAATTCCCCAATGACTGCCCCGCCGATGATGAAGATTCCGCCCAGGATCTGAACAGCCGACAATCTCTCCTGCAAAAAAGCTACGGCAAATACCACGGCTGACAATGGCTCTAAATAGCCGAAAATTGCAATAGTCCCGGCGGGCAGCTTCTCAATGGAAGAAAAGTAAAGATAACACCCGATTCCCGTATTAACAATTCCCAAAAATAAAACAGGGAAAAGATTCTGTGACAGGGAAGCCATGGGAAATCCCTGCTTTGCCACCATAAATACCGACAAGGTCACAAAGCTGACAATCAACTGGAGCATGGCATTTTCCAGCCCGGTGATGCTCTTGGCCTTTTTGTTGAAAATAACCATAAAAGCATACATGACCGCGGAAAGAATTCCGTAAAGGAGGCCCCAGGAAAATTCATTTTGCTGCAGGGCCTCTCCATTGATCAAAAGCATTCCGGCTAAAACAATTCCAAATCCCATGATCCTGCCCATGCCCAGCCGTTCATGAAAAATCAGAGGGGACAGGGCCATTACAATAACAGGACCGCAATAATATACCAGTGTCGCCATGCTGACCCCGATCTTGGTATAAGCTTCAAAGAGAAGCATCCAGCTCACTCCCATAGCCACTCCGGAAATACTTAAAAACATCAGATGCTTTTTGTTCTGAAAGCCCTGCAATTTACCTTTGGAAAACAGGAACACTGCGATGAGAAATACACTTCCCAGCAAAGTTCTGAAAAAGACGATTTCATAGCTGTTAAGTGAAATCCTGCTTGCCACAACTCCATTGGAACCGAAAAACAGAAGGGATAAAAGGTATTTGAAATATGCCTGGGACCGTTTGCTGCCTGCCATACTCATGATATGGTACTTCCTCTCTAAAATAATCTTATGTTGTACGCACAATAACAGCGTACTTACGCCAGATAGTATACCATATTTTTACCAATTCTCAAATCAGTTTTTAGTCATCGGTTCTTTCTATAACTCATCAGCCTGCAATTAAAATTTTCAATATTATACCAATCACAATGACCGCTCCTGCTGCCGATACGATGGAATATATCTTTTTCGATTCCCTGTCTTCCTTTTCCTTAATCAGATAATAAATACCTCCTATCAAAATCATTGCTCCGATCATGATGCTGATTGCGTTAAAAATCATACCTTTTTCCTCCACTTTAATAATAATGATGAATTAATAATCACGGCAACAGAGCCTGCGTTGTGCACCAGAGCTCCTGCAACAGGATTCAGCGCCCCGGAAACAGCCAGGGCAATGGCAAGGAAATTCAATCCCATGGAAAATACCATGTTGTATTTAATGGTCGACATCATCTTCCTGGAAAGTGCCAGCAAATGAGGCAGCTCCTTTACCTCATCATCCACCAGGGCAATATCTGCGGCATCTACCGCAATATCGCTTCCTATTCCTCCCATAGCAATGCCCACATCAGCCATTTTCAGAGCAGGAGCATCATTGACCCCATCACCGATCATGCAGATTTTCTCCCCGTTCTTTTGGCAGGCATCAATCCGTTTCAGCTTATCCTCCGGCAGACAGTTTGCGTATACCTCTTCTATGTACAGCTCTCCTGCAATGGCCTTGGCAGCATTTTCATTATCCCCTGTCAGCAGAACCGGCTGCAGCTTTAATTTCTTCAACTGCTCTATCATCTGTCCGCTTTCCTTCCGAACCGTGTCCGACAGAACCACAAAACCGGCAATCTCCTGATCAATGGCAATATAAATGACCGTACATCCCTGGGAAAAATATCTCTCCGCCTCTTCCTTCAAATCTCCAGAAAGCACCATCCCATTGGCAGAAATCATTTTTTCATTTCCGGCAAGAAGCCTTTTTCCACCAATAACAGCAGATACTCCCTCTCCCGGCATCATCTGAAACTCCTCCGCAGGCAAAACAGAGCTTCCTGTCTCCTGCTTATAACAGCGAACCACCGCCTTACCCAAAGGATGCTCTGATAACAGCTCTGCCGAGGCAATAAGCCCGTATAAATCCCGTTCTCCATACTGGGGCAGAATGCTTTTCACCTTTATAACCTGAGGATTTCCATAGGTGAGAGTCCCTGTTTTATCAAATGCTATTTTAGAAACAAGAGCCAGCCTTTCCAGGGCATCCCCTTCCCGGACCAGAAATCCGTGTCCCGTAGCATTTCCGATGGCTGCCATAATTGCCGTAGGCGTAGCCAGCACCAGAGCGCAGGGACAGAACACAACCAGGATGGTGACGGCCCGGATCACCTCTCCCGTCATCAGCCATGTAAGGGCGGCAACTGTAAGGGCAGTCACTACAATCCAGGTGGCCCACCGGTCTGCGATGCCCACAATCTTCGCCTTTCCTGCATCTGCCGACTGAACAAGCCGGATCATCCGCTGAATAGAACTGTCCTCTCCCACCCTGGATGCCTTCATTTCAAATGCCCCGAATTGATTAGACGTTCCGCTGGACACCTCATCTCCCGCTCCCTTATCCACTGGAAGGGACTCTCCTGTCATAACCGCCTGATTGACAGAGGTCTGACCAGACACCAATATCCCATCCACCGGAATAGTTTCTCCCGGAAGCACACGGAGAATATCCCCAATCTGCACATTTGGGGCGGGAATAATCTGTTCCTGTCCGTCCCTTATGATTCTTGCGGTCTGGGGCGTCAGGCGGATGAGTTTCTCAATTCCGGCCCTGGCCTTTGCAACGGTCAAATCCTCCAGCAAAGCCCCAAGCTGCATAATAAAAGCCACCTCCCCTGCTGCAAAGTCCTCTCCAATGCAGACTGCCGCAATCAATGCCAGGGAAACAAGAACATCGGCCTTAATGTCAAAGGCAGTGATAAGCCCTATGACCGCCTCCAGAATAATGGGAATTCCGCACAGCACAATAGCCACCCAGGCGGCATCAAAGGGCAGGGGGAGCAAGTCAAAAATACTGACCAGCAGAGCAGTCCCGGAAACTGCCAGGAGAATAATATCCTTTTTTGTACCGCCTGCTTCCATAAAACTT
This sequence comes from Hungatella sp. UBA4396, assembly GCA_002389905.1. GTDB lineage: Bacteria > Bacillota > Clostridia > Lachnospirales > Lachnospiraceae > Lacrimispora. Next base: position 4,185 of record DGRE01000061.1, read on the forward strand.
TCTAGTTTTACAATTATCTTATCCATAGAAACCTCCCTTTTATACCCATAGGGGTATATGTACATTGATACCATAGGGGGTATGGGTTTGTCAAGAAAAAAAAAGAAAAACAGCCATTGAAAAAACGGCTGTTTATGCACTGGCACTAAGTAAGATTTGCAAATCGCTCCACTGCTTTTGTGAAATTTTCAATTGTCTTGTCCGCATCACCGTGTTCAATCCCATCCCGCACACAGTGCCTGATATGTCCCTCCAGCACCAACTGTCCTGCCTTGTGCAGTGCGGATTTGGCAGCATTGATCTGGGAAAGGATGTCCTCGCAGGGAACATCTTCATCCACCATCCGGTCAATGGCCTGCACCTGACCCACGATTTTTTTCAATCTGCGGTGCAGATTTTCTGAATCCATACATTGCTTCATGCTTCCACCTCCATACCAATAGGGGTATGTGTACATCTTACGTCCAATGCCCATCTTTGTCAAGAGCGGATCAGTTCCGGCCGACCTTGCGCAAATAATGATTGCTGGATATTTTATAAAAATGACTTGAAATTGAGAAGAGAATTAGCTATAATAGAAATATAAAAGAAAGCACCCACTCCAAAAGTGGATGCTCTCAAGGTTAAGTGCTAAATGTCCTTACGGACACCGCTCACCCTGTTTGCCGACAGGGTGGGCATTTTTATTTTCTCTTGTTTCTCTTATCGAGAAAGGCAAGAAACGCTACAATCAAGCTACCAAAGGATATCAGCAGAGCTAATATCTCAATGAAAATCATAATGACTTCATATGCTGTCATGGGCGCTACCTCCTTTCCTATGTATTCCGGTAAACCGGTATTACACCTTCGGGAGGCTGCCATTCCTGTCGTGAGTGCTTTCCTGATCTCATTTTACCACAAGAACATACGTTTGGCAATCATGCTTTCTTTTTTTTACAATTAACCGGTTCTTTGATCGCGACGGTAATCAAGGTCAAAACGCCCCTGGAAATCGCCGTAAGCTCCACGGTTACCGGTGAAATCGGCGGAAATGTCATCAAGCTTCAGGAAATGCTGGATATTATCATGCCCTCATTCTTAAGTCTTCTGGTCACAATCGTAGTTTACCGTGTCCTAAAAAAAACAAACGGCAGCCATGCGGCCCTTATCATTATCAGCATGATGGTCATTACCATCATCTTGAAATTCCTTGGCATCTTATAATTCCACTTACATAAAAAATCGTGTTTTCCGGAACAAACCAGAAAACACGATTTTTTTACGTTTCATCAAATATATCCCGGAAATCGCAGTTATTCTTTAAAAAGACATCCACCAAAAGAGGATCAAAGTGACTGCCTCTGCCCTGAGAGATGATCTCTATGCTCTTTTCATGACTGTAGCCTTCCTTATACACCCGCTTTGACCGCAAAGCATCATACACATCCGATAAGGCCATAATTCTGGCTGATATGGGAATCTCCTCCCCTTTCAAGCCTCTTGGATACCCGCTTCCATCCCACTTTTCATGATGACAGAGTGTGATTTCCATCCCTACCTTAATAAAAGCACTGCTGGAATCCTTTTTATCAATGCTGGAAAGAGTCTGGTACCCGATTGTGGTATGGGTTTTCATGATCTCAAATTCCTCAGGCGTCAATTTTCCCGGCTTTAAGAGAATGGCATCCGGAATTCCCACCTTTCCAATATCATGAAGGGGGCTGGCCTGAGCGATGCTCTCAATAAATCCGGAATCAATTTCCTCCTCATGGACTCCCATTTCCCAAAGCCTTTCCGCCATAAACCGACAGTAGCTGGAGGTTCTGACAATATGCTCTCCCGTCTCATCATCCCTTGACTCCGAAAGCTTTACAAGGGCATGAATGGTAGCCATCTGGGAAGCAGACACCTCCTTCACCTTTTTCCGGACCAGGTCTTCTAAGTGATGGTTGTATTCCTCCAGCTTTGCATCACGTTTTTCCAGCTCTCTGCCCTTTACCTCCAGCTCCCTTGACACTTCCACATACCGCTCCATGATCTCTGAAACCAGTGCAGCCTGAATATGGTTATCCACTTGTTTTGCAAAATTCTCAAGCAGAAGCTTGATGTGTTCCTCTGTACCCGGATCCTCCAATATGATCTGGCTTCCCAGCATAATGGCATCCGCCCTTCTCATGACCTTTCCTCCTTGAGAAAATAGTCGATTCCCACGTTCTCCAGTTCCTTCAGCCTCTTGATTACAGCCTTCTGAGCTTCTGGAGTGTCAAGAATGCTGCCGTGCTGGGGAGCGATCATGGAAATATCCAGTTCTTCTATCCGTTCCAGCGCATACCGCAGTGCTCTCTTCGACGGCATCGTCCGCTTGTGAAAATTCATGATCCCTTTGATCTGGCATAACCGCTGTGTCACAGGGCAGACCATCTCAGGCTCACAATCCATGCAACGGCTGCCGATCAAGGTATACAAATCCCAGTCATGGTCATAGCTTCCAAAAATGTCGCTGCTGAATAATATTTTCGTCTTCGTATCGTATGTAACAAAGCTGCCCGGAGAGTGGGAATGAGGAGTCCGGATAAATTCCAGACGCCTGCCGTTTCCAAACTCATAATGAAAGCCCATTTGTTCAATGCACAGCTTAGGAGAACACATGGAATAATAATTGATAAAAATGTTATTTTCATAATGGGAAATGATTTTCAAATCCCTGCTGTTAATAAGGGTTTCAATATGAGGGAGGTTCCCGCATAAATCCGGATCATAGTGCTGGTAAATCAGGCGTTTGATCTGTCCCGGGATAGTTCCTGTCCGCATGACCTTTAACATGACTGTGCTGAAATCCTCCCGGCTTCCGCTGTCGATGAGAACCGCCTCCCCGCCGTCAACAATCAAATAAGGATTGCAGTGAAGACCTGCGCGTTCATCAAAAAAGCCTACCCAATAGACCCCTTCCGCGATTTCCACATACTCCTTATAATTCAAATCCTGTTTATCCATCTGTATTCTCCTTCTGTATCTGACTGTAAAAAACCCGTATTATTTTTCCCGGGCGTGTTCTCTCACCAGTTCAATGGCCTCTTTCCCGGTCATATGCTCTATGGATAACTCCACCATAGTGACCCGTTTAAACTGTCCGTCGATTTCCTTTGAGAGCCCCTCCTGGCCAGGGGAATATTTCACTGCCAGTATTTCAAGAGTTTTTCTCTTTTCTTCCTCATCCTCAATTTTACGGGCCTTCCCAAAGGCGATTACACTCCTAAAATATGAGGTGTATTCCTCCGGGATCACACGGTCCTGATCGATCACACAAAAAGACACCTTGTCATTTCGTTCAATGGCATCCAGTTTGTGACCCTCTTTAGCACAGTGAAAATAAATTTTCGAGTCTTGATACACATAGCTGAGAGGAACGGCATAAGGGTAATCCTCATCTCCTGATACGGCCAGCACTCCTGAAGTTCCCTTATTCAGTATTTTTATGCATTCCTCCTGGGCCAATTCCTGCTTTTTCCTACGCATTTCCCTGAACATTTTAATACGTTCCTCCTGATTTCTCCATTTTTCTTTTTACCGCACTTTCCCAAGCTCTTGCTGATCCACGGTTACAGCAAATGCTTTTTCTGTAAAATACTGCATTGTATGACATAATATAGCACATTTATCACCACAAGTCTATTTTTTCTGCTCATCCTCAAAATAGCAGAGCACAGACTGGCTTACAATGTCAGAATGGAGCCACATCCCCGGTGTGGCTGCCAGATACAGGGCCTGGCGCACCGTTAAATCACAGCCTTCCCACAGATCACCCTCCTCCTGCCCGGCAGGAAGCCGTTCCGGATGAAACTCTCCTTCCTCACTTCCCCCGTGGACAGCAGCATAAAAGATCCCGGATTCCACCAGATCCTGAAAGAAATGGCTTCCAAAAGACAGTTCCGGCGTCATATCATGGTAAGCCACCTCACAGATGGCAGTCATACGGCTCAGCTCCGTAAAATGAACGGGAACACCCAGAGAAGGGGTGGTAGTACCCCAACGCCCGGGGCCGATGAGAAGCACCTGATACCCGCCCAGCTTCCGGTTGAGGCAGCCGATGGTTCTGGCAGCCTGATATTTCTCCCTCTCCGTCAAAGCCAGGTATTCCTTTGGCTTGACCCAGATCACATAGTCAATGGAAACATGGATATTTCCGCCCATGAAATTCCCTGAGGTCTGTAAAAGAATCCGGTCATCATCCGGGGAGGATAAGGACACTGCCGCGCCAAGGCCTTTTGCCTGGAGAGGACGGCACTGCAAAAGATTGATCTTATATAGCCCGTCTTTTGTAAAATTAACGGCAAATTCCACATCCACCGGATAGGCATAAGCCTGCTGCAGCTTAGATAAAATCCGGCGCATAACCTGAGGAAAGGTGCTTTTTCCAAGGAGTCCCGGAAAATCGGTGATCACCGGAGGAGCAGAAAGAGTCTGCCCCATCTCCCTCATGCGGCCTATAAGCTCCCGGTCCGGGCTGAAAAACAGGGTCTTGTCTGTTTTTAAATCTCCTGTCGCAATCCGGTTGACAGGAACCACCTGCATCCGGTTTTCCCTTAAATTCAGCACGTCAGCCTTATGCTGGGAAAACTTTGCCTCATCCCCGTAATTGACCGGAGGATTTTTTTCAGGCCTGTCCAGCGCTACGATTCTGGCATAATCCCCGGAAACCCGGTCCACCGCACGGGTGCCCAAACCAAATACCAGCCGCATCATACCGGCAGAAGGATCCATACCCTGCTCCCAAAGATATAAGTTGACAGAATTGGCAACCCCTGCAACATGGGGAAAGAATAAGTCCCCGTAGTGGTCCCCGGAAACTCTCTGCACCAAAACAGCCATCTGCTCGTCCTTATTCTCCAGCCCCCGGTCCAAGCGGTAACGGAGGGCATTTTCATTCATAGTACTGGCATAAACCCGGCGTACCGCCTGTTCAAATTCCCGGCACCGTTCCTCAGGGGAGCCCTGGTTGGCACAAAAAACGCTCTCGTATTTTCCCGCAAAGGCGTTGCCGTAATTGTCCTCCTGCAAGGAACTGGAACGCACAATAATAGGCGATTGACCGAAATACTCCAGCATCTGCATAAACTGTTCCCGTATATTTTCCGGAAATTTCCCCTGCAGCAGCTTTTCCTGAAGAGCCCCGGCCAGGGAGAAATAGCCCTCGGGCGTTTTCTGCTTCATGCGGAGATTCCAGCACTTATTCTGCACAATATAAGTATAAAAAACATCTGAGCCCAGATAATAGGAATCATGAGGCTCCATCTGCTCATGGAGCGTATCAGGCGCATCGTTTTCCAGAATACGGCGGGCCAGAAGAAATCCCACGCTCTTTCCGCCAATGTAGCCGGTTCCGATTTCCCTGGAAGCCACATACAAAAGGTCTGTCAGGGTGAAATACCGGACCGCCAGCTTCGCAATGGCATTTTCCCTTACCATGATCAGGCTGATGAGCAGGTTTTTCATCTGCTCCTGTTCCCTGGGCCCTCCCATTAAAGCGGCTCTTGCCCGGTCCAGAGTACTTTCCCAGAAATCCTGGGCCTGCTTGGGCCGCCACTGGCCGGAAAATAATGTGGCCGCCTCTGCGCTGGCCGTAACCGAAACCGCTCTGTCCCCGTCGATTAAATGAGGGAAAAACATGGTGGGCGAATACCGCTCCCATACCTTTAGAGGATGAATATAAGTCTTTCCTGAAATGCGGTATAAATCCAGCAAAAGCTGGGTTGTCTCCCTGATCCGGGCAATGGTGTTGTAAGTGTGTGTCCCCCGCATCAGAGCAAAATATGCCACTGTATTGAGCTTATAAAGAAGGGGGCAGGTAACGCGGAAGAAATTGCCCACCATTAAGTCGGAATACCAGTGCTCCAGCAAGTCGCTGAGACAGTCGAACACATAAAAGACCTGGGTTCCCTCCTCCTCAATAATCTGATGCACCCTTGTGGCAAAATCCTCGAATCCTTTTGACGCATCGAGAACATACAAACGGTCTGTTTCCTCTTCCTCCAGCAAAGGCAGATGACTGCCGAACCGTATATAGATCAGGCGCCTGTTATCCTGTCTGGCCTGGCGGACATAGGGAGTTACAACTCTTTGATATTCGGATAAGGTATTCACCTGCCAGACCACGTTATCCCCTAGCCGCAGCATGTCAATCACCTGGTCCAGACCGGAAATCCCCGTACTGGCACGATTGTTAATAGGCATATTGATCCTCCTTCTTCCTATATAAAAAGGCATTCTTCCTCTGTGGAAAAACGCCTTTGTTTTCTTAAGTTTAAGTATAGCTTTTACCGGTGTAAAATGCAAAACATTTTTAAAAAAAGTCAAGTGTTGAATTTGTTTTGTATATCATGTATAATGCTATAGAATATGCACGAAACACAGTGCTATTTGTCGAACTCAATAAAATACAGAGGAGAACGATGGATGATCGACTTTACAAGTTTTATATCCCAACTTATGGAAAATCCGGCTCTGCTGATTACGGTAATCCTGACCCTGGCAGTTGTTCTGGTAAACGGCTGGACAGATGCTCCAAACGCCATAGCAACGGCTATTTCCACAAGGGCCATGAAACCCCGTCCCGCTATTCTTATGGCTGCGGTTTTTAATTTCCTTGGAATTCTGGTCATGACTGCCGTTAATAAAACAGTAGCTCAAACCATATACAATATGGTTGACTTTGGAAGCAATGCCCACGATGCCCTCATTGCTCTGTGCGCTGCCATGGTGGCGATTGTACTCTGGGCTGTGGCTGCTTGGCTCTTTGGCATTCCCACCAGCGAAAGTCATGCCTTAATTGCCGGACTTACAGGTGCTGCCATTGCCATGCACGGCGGATTTTCTGGAGTCAACGGAGGCGAATGGGTCAAGGTTCTGTACGGACTGGTGCTTTCCACTTTCCTCGGCTTTGGCATGGGCTTTGCAGTAGTCAGACTGGTCGAAGCCATTTTCCGCAAAAAGGACCGGAGAAAAAGCACCTCTTTTTTCAAAAAGGCTCAGATCGGGGGAGCGGCTGCCATGGCTTTCATGCACGGCGCCCAGGACGGACAGAAATTTATGGGAGTGTTTTTGCTGGGTATGGCTCTTGCCAAAGGACAAGCTAACACCACTTCCTTTGAAATCCCCTTCTGGCTCATCCTGCTGTGTTCCGTCACCATGGGACTTGGCACCTCCATCGGCGGCTACCGCATTATCAAAGCCGTTGGCATGGATATGGTAAAGCTGGAAACCTACCAGGGATTTTCTGCTGACATTGCCGGAGCAGGCTGCCTTTTAATTTCCTCTCTTTCCGGTATACCTGTATCTACCACACATACAAAAACCACTGCCATCATGGGCGTGGGCGCGGCTCACCGTTTGCGCAGCGTGGACTGGAGTGTGGTTGGCGAGATGATTCTTACCTGGGTGCTGACCTTCCCGGGATGCGGTTTCATCGGATTTATTATGGCAAAGCTTTTCATAGCTGTGCTGTAACAACGAACTTGTAAAGGACGAATACGATATGAAGAAGAAGCAGAACCCTTATTTCAATGATTTCATTGCCATGGTAAGCTTTTCCTGCCAGGCAGCAGAGCATTTGCAGGCAGTATTAAAAAATTACAATCCTGAGACATTATCTGACCAGAGAATGGCAATGCACAATATTGAGCATGCAGAGGACGAATTAAAGCACAACATGATGCAGCGTTTGTCCAAGGAATTCGTAACTCCCATTGACAGAGAGGACATCATTCTCATTGCCAACCAGCTTGACAATGTAACCGATAAAATTGACGATATCCTCATCCGTATGTACATGTATAACATCAAGGAAATCCGCCCGGAAACCCTGGCATTTTCCGATGTAATTCTCCGCTGCTGCCAGGCACTGCAAAAGACAGTTGAAGAATTCCCTAACTTCCACAAATCCACCACTCTGATTCAGAATATTATTGAAGTGAACACCATGGAAGAAGAAGGCGATTCCATCTATATAAGCGCTGTCCGCAAGCTTTACGAGGAAGAAAGCGATCCCATAAGAGTTGCTGTCTGGAGCGAATTATTTGACCGCCTGGAGGATTGCTGCGATGCCTGTGAGGACGTGGCTGATGCAATGGAAACCATTGTCATGAAGAATTCTTAACACCATTGATTTTAAGCCTGCCTACGGTCACAATCCGCAGCAGGCTCTTTTTTACGCCTGATAGAGAAACAGGAGGATACTATGAGAATTATCATATCTCCCGCAAAGAAAATGAACCAAGACACCGACATCCTGGAGGCTGGCAGCCTGCCTCAGTTCCTGCCGGAAACCGAGATAATCAAGCAACGCCTTCAGGGAATGGACCCTCAAGCGCTGCAGGTCTTATGGGGATGCAACGATTCCATCACCTCACAGAATGTAAACCGTCTGAAAAAAATGGACTTACATAACAGCTTAACTCCCGCCCTTCTGGCTTACGAGGGCATTCAGTACCAGTACATGGCCCCCGGCGTATTTGAGGATGGCCACTTTGATTTCATCAGCCGCCATCTGCGCATTCTGTCCGGATTCTATGGACTCCTCCGTCCCTTTGACGGTGTGACTCCCTACCGGCTGGAAATGCAGGCCAGACTGTCCATAAACGGCTGTAAAGATTTATATGCCTATTGGGGAGATAAGCCGGCCAGGCAGCTTTTGGAAGAAACCGGCTTCATCCTTAACTTAGCCTCTAAGGAATACAGCAAGGCAATAACCCCTTACCTGCCGGGAACCACCCGTTTTCTCACCTGTACCTTCGGGGAATTGAGGGAAGGAAAAGTAGTGGAAAAAGGAACCCTGTGCAAGATGGCAAGGGGACAGATGGTGCGGTTTCTGGCGGAACACAGTATCACAGTTCCGGAGAAAATAAAGTCCTTTGATCAGCTTGGGTATGTTTTTTCAAAGAAGCATTCCACTGAAAATAACTTTGTTTTTATTAAGAATAAAACGTAAATACATAGAAAATCCAGATAAAAATTGGGCTGTTGCAAAATGAATGTTTCATACAAGATATTGGCGCTGGCAAGCAGCCAGGAACCGTATCTTGTTGAACCTTTACATTTTGCAACAGCCCTTGATCTTTTATGATCAGAATGTTACAGCATCTTCCTAAAACTTCACTTCTCTTCTTCCGTCTGGGAATCCACCCACTGGTCCAGTTTCCGTATCAGTTCATTGACAGTAAATCCGCCCCTCTGGGCCACCATATCCAAAGTTGCGATATTAGCCATGGCCTTAAAAGCAAGGGGATTTGTCAGCTTTTTATACTGGGGAGATAAGGCGGGAAGCCAGTTGCGGAGAGCGGGATACCTCTTTATAGCTTCTCCAATGGTTGTCCCAGGAGCAAATCCGTGAGAACTCTCATAAGGAGCTTCAGAACCGGTATCAGCCTTTGCCTTTCCATGATCCTTGGAATCCCAGGTCAGAAGCCGCTGGCTTCCCTCCAGGCTCCGGATATGAGTGGCATCCTGCATCATCTCCAGCACTCCCTTAAAGTTACCGTCATCATCCCGGACTGCAGTATAATAGATGTAGATAAATTTCCCGTTGATCTCCAGCCAGAATTCCGCCTCATCCTCGCGGCCCTCCCGAAATGCCCTGATGATTTCCTCCACAGTATCAACGCTTTCACGGGGATGGCAGTTTTTCACGTCACGTCCGATCACTCCCGGGCTGCGTGGAAATACCCTGTGCTTGGTATCGCTGTAAAATCTCACCAGCTCATTTTCATCCACATAAGAAAGATCTATGGACAAATGGCGGAAAATCAGGTTGATCTGTTCCAGGGTCAGTTTTCCCTGGCGCACATCCATTTCCCCTGATGCAGCACCCATTCCATGCTTTTGAAGCAATTGCTGCAAGTCTTTCATAAATCCAGCTTCCCCGGACCCAGCCTTATCTGTATTTGCCGTTTCTAAAGCCACCGGAGCCTGGGGCGGGGGATCGATGAGACAGTATCCGATTTCATCATCTCCCTCCCTGATGGCAAGAAACTCTTTGGTCCGGATCATTTCCATTGCCGCAGGGAACAGTACTATATTTTCCTTTTCAATCAGCTCCTTCAGCAAGGTTACAGCCTTGTCATACTGGGATAAAAATGCTTCCTCCTGCCCATCCTTTAACAGGTCTGCAGCTTCGCGGAAAGCGCTGCGTACTGAATCATCCAAAGTCCACATGATTTTTGATGGCCTGTCAAAGCCCTGCCGTTCAAAGGCCGGGTACAACTGGTTCTGCTTACGGGACAGGTGGATTTCATATTGCATCAGACCCTCTATGATCTCTGCCCACTGGTTTAATACAAACCGGCTGCGGGAAAGGCCTTCCGCTTTTTTAAGGAGCTCTTCCACCGCCTCATTTTCCCTTTGATAGGTGCGGATGGGGTGCCAGTCCGCCAAATGAAGATCAGGAGCCTTCAGCACATCCTGGAATATGAGCAGAAATGATTCCATATTGTCGTAAACAACGGAATCATTAATCCCCCTCTTTGTCAGTTCCTGTTCAGCCAAAGCCAGCTCATCTGCCGTTACCTTTGTAAATTCCTGCTGCACCTTCTTTTGGGCCTCTTCTACGGATAGATTTCCCGTGATATGGGCTTCCAGCAAATCTGTGAGCTGGGTCACTTTATGGTTGATTGATTCATTCATATCATTCACCGCCTTTTTTTTGTAGGTCAAAGGAATCGTTTTACTTCTTGTAATCTTTATTTTACACAATTTTCACTAAAACTTACGTTGTAAATACAACATAAATTTACTTCTTCCTGATAAAAAAAAATCATTTAGAAGTCTATGGAGCTTCATATGTTCAGATGGCTTAGCCAATATCCTTTACTTTACTCAATCTTGCATATCGTTATACACTCATGATATAATACCTAAAAGGACGGTGATTATAAAATGCCTGAGATGTCTTTATTTTATGGTATACGCATAACCATGTACTATAACGACCATATGCCGCCACATTTTCACGCCGAGTACAACGGCAATAAGGCATTGGTTGACATTGGTCATTACCCAATAAACAGTTACGTTTAATACTTGCATGGTGTACAATCCATCAGGATGAATTGATGCAAAACTGGGAGCTCACAAAGGACAAAAAGCCACTGAATAGAATTAATCCATTAATTTAGGAGGTGTGAATATGCAAGATTATTTCCCCATAGTTGTTCAGGTAATACCATTAGACAACTACCATGTACAAGTGTTTTTTGATGATGGTAAGATAGTGGAATATGATGCAGCAAACGACTTGCAGGGTGGAATATTTAAACAATTGCAAGATATCCAGATATTTAAAAACTCGTGTACCATATTAAATGATACTCTGGCGTGGGATATATCTGGAGATAGAAATCCAAGTGAATGTATCGACATTGATCCATTCACACTTTATGAACTGGAATCTATTAATCACCTAATTGCATAAATATGAATCATAAGTTTACCATCAAGCGGAATATTTGGGAACAAGAGCGAGCCGCAGCTCATCAGGAAATTCTTGATCTGATGAGTTGCGGCTCGTTTTTCCATAAATTTATTTCATTGTTCTCTGATTACATCGTCTCGGAAAGAGTCGCCTCAATCAATCCTCTGTTATCCAGCTTGGAAAGCTCTTTTACCTTTTCCATATCAAGCCCTATGGCTGCGGTAATCCTCTCTCCATACTCCGGGTCTGCCAGATAGCAGTGTACTGCATGGCGGTACTTGATGTTGTCCGTAACCGGAGCAATGTCTGCCGCTGTGTTTCCGACGAGAAACTCTTTCTTATCCTCGGTCAGAATTCTCCACAAGTCTCCCCCTGCCCGGAAATTGTCATCAGTTGGATCATCCTTTGGATCATAGCGCCACATAGCGCCTTCAATCTCTAAGGGAGGTTCGGACACTTCAGGCTGTGCCGTCCAGTAGCCGTAGCTGTTAGGAGAGTAAGCCGGTGCGCCGCCGTAGTTTCCGTCTGTACGCATGGCGCCGTCACGATGATATTCGTTGACCTCCACACGGGCGCGGTTTACGGGGATATGATTGTGGTTTACTCCCAGACGATAGCGCTGTGCATCGCCGTAGGAAAAGAGTCTTCCCTGCAGGAAGCGGTCCGGTGAAAATCCGATGCCGGGAACTACATGGGCAGGCGTAAAAGCTGACTGCTCCACTTCTGCAAAATAGTTCTCCGGATTTCGATTAAGCTCCAGAACGCCCACCTCAATCAGCGGAAATTCTTTGTGACGCCAGATCTTGGTGATGTCAAAGGGGTTCTCATAATGATTCTTAGCCTGTTCCTCAGTCATGATCTGCACATACATGGTCCAACGGGGGTAATCTCCCTTCTCAATAGCCTCAAACAAATCCTTTCCATGATACTCACGGTCCATTCCGTTGACATTGCCAGCCTCTTCATTTGTAAAGCACTTGATTCCCTGCTGGGTATGGAAATGGAATTTACACCATACTCTTTCATTTTTATCATTGTAAAAGCTGAAGGTATGCTCGCCAAAAACGTGCATATGGCGGAAGGAAGCGGGAATTCCACGGTCAGACATAACGATGGTCCGCTGATGGAAGGTCTCAGGCAGCAAGGTCCAGAAATCCCAGTTGTTCTGAGCGCTGCGGCGTCCGGTCCGGGGATCTCTCTTAACGGCACGGTTTAAGTCAGCGAAGTTATGTACGTCACGAATGAAAAAGGTGGGAGTATTGTTGCCTACCAGATCCCAGTTTCCTTCCTCGGTGTAGAACTTACAGGCAAAGCCGCGGATATCACGTTCACAGTCAGCTGCTCCCCTCTCCCCTGCAACTGTGGAGAAGCGGACAAACACATCTGTCTTGTTGCCAGGCTGCAGCACCTTTGCCCTGGTATACTGTGAAATATCTCCGGTAACAGTAAAGTTTCCATAGGCTCCCCAGCCTTTTGCATGCATACGGCGCTCCGGAATGACTTCACGGTTAAAATGAGCCATCTTTTCCATCATCCAAACATCCTGCATCACCACTGGGCCCCGGGGACCGGCAGTAATGGCATTCTCATTATCAGCAACAGGAGCCCCAACCTCATTTGTTAATTTTTTGAAATCTTCCATCGTTACTCTCCCTTCTTTATTTGATTAGCGGGCTTCATATTTTCATATGTAAACCGTTTACGGGTGCAAACACACGATCTTATCCAGAGCCTATTTTTTCTCCTTTTTCCCGGGCTTTGCTATATACAAAATATGCCAAGTCACACAGATACCGATGACCGGAAGCAGACAGATCACCCAGATCTTTCCGGACAAAACCATGGAGATAATCAGCATTCCCCACAGATAGACCAGACTTTTTATCACGATCTTTGTAGATAATCCTTTCCGGTTCTGATAGTTTTCAAAATATTCGCGAAAAAAGGAAATTTGCAGGACCTTGGCCCGAAGCTTGGGTGTACCGCTGAGGCAGCCTACCCCGGCCAGCACAAAAGGGGTGGTAGGCAGTACCGGCAGGAAAACGCCGATAGCTCCCAAAGCCAGCAAAAGCAGGCCTGCCCCAGTCAGCAGAATTGTACGAATATTCATGTCAATCACCTCAAGTAGTTATTTTTCCGGCTAAAAGGGTGCCTGGATATGAGAAACAATCAGATCACAAGCTGGTTTCTATACTATAAATTTATCTTATTTGGAATAATTTGTCAATTAATTTCACCATTATCCCAGTGTTTGTATTGATATTTTATTTCCATTCATTTAAGCCCAATGAGACTGCATCAGCCTTTCTTCTATAACAGGGTCCACCTGGAAAACCAGCCTGGCGCAGAGATTGGAATTGATCTCCTGGAACTTTTCCCGAAGGCGTTCTGTGACCATATCTCCATCCAATTGGGAAGCCATTTGCAGAAGGACAGCAAATTGGGAAGGGCTGTAACGGGTGATAATGTCGCCTTTTCTTAAGTTGGAAATAAGAACCTTGAGCAAATCCTGCATGATATGGTCCAGGACTAAAGGAGTAAACTCCTCTCCCGGTTCCACATGTTCCACCATTGCCATTGCCAGAAACATCTGCACACCCCAGCGTTCGGCATTCCTTATCTGGATCTGATAAATGTCTTTAAATATGTAATAATCGCAGACAAAGGCCCTGTCATCCGGATTTTGGGACAGCAGGTTATTTTTGATGGTATCCATATTGTCCTTAATGCCTGCATCAAACTTAGTTAAAAGGGTGTAGAATTCCAGCATTTTTTCAGTAGGCTCAAGTCCTAAATACTTATCATACATATTGGTGGCATGGCGGTAATGGATCATAGCAGCATTATTCTGCCTGGTCTCCTTCAAGGCATACATCAGCTCCAGATTAAGGGTTTCATCAAAAGGATCAATATTTAAAGCGCTCCGGCAGATTTTGATAATCCCTTCATAATCTCCCCCCTCTTTGAGATAATCAATAAAACGAAATACCAGCTTTAAATACATCTCCTGATAATATATGCTCCATCCTCTGAGCCATTCTTCCGAAGAGGATGTCTCCAGATTACCCCTGTATAGCTGGAGAATCTGTCCGAACTGGTCTCTGCACCCCGGTCCCTGACAAGAGTATGTTAGAATCCTCTGGCACAGCTCTTCAAAAGCAAATACATCAATCTCGCAGGAAACGGGAGGCTTCCACTGGTATGTGCCCTTATCTGTAACAATGCAGTCCCTCAGCTTTGGATCTTCCTTAGAAAGAGCCTTCCGGGTGCGGCTGATCAGGGTTTTTAAGGCGCTTTCCGGATTGGAACCGCTTTCTTCATTCCAAAACACCTCAATCAGCTTGCTGATGGATACAGGCGTGTCCTTGTTTAAAATTAAATATTTAAGCAGAGAAATGCTTTTCGGTGACTTGGAAAGCGGACGGGTTATTTCCCTTCCCTGATAGTAAATAGCAAACTTGCGGAACATGTGGATTGTGATGTGTTCCAACTGTATTACCCCCTGACTCTGGCTTCTCTGACAGAAGCTTGTTTTTAGCTATTATATCACATAAGTTCTAAATTTTCGCCTTATTTTACCATAAACTTTTGTTATAATTTCCAAAAAATCGATGATTGTGTGGTATATGTGTAACATTGACTCAGATGTAAGCCAGGATAAAAGGAAAGGCCCTGCGGAGACAATTCTCGCAGAGCCTTTCTTTGTCAAATCATTAATTCTCTTCTTTTTTCTTTCCGGTAATCATGGCATATGCTGCTAGTAAAACTCCGGATATAATTGCCGCAAGATTTGGCATCATATTTCTATCACCAGTCTTTGGAAGTCCTGCCAGCGGGATTTGATTATCATCAATTATAATGAGCTCATCCGCTGGATTTCCTCCTGGTAAGTTAGCTAATGGTATCTGATCTGGATTTATTGTAACTGTTCCAGGACCGCCTGGTACCAACGGTCTGTTTGGATTTGGTGTGGAACCACCGCCTCCTCCACCGCCACCGCTAGAATTGTTACCGCCTCCGGCTGATGTAACAGTCAAGTTACCTGAAACGTAGCTAATGTTATAATTATCAGTCACATCTCTTTCTTCTTCCTTTATTACAACTCCACTTGCTATATTCTGACTTGTTCCTATAGCAGTCTGGCTTCCATTTACCTTTACTGTCCATGTCTGCCCATCAACAATGTTTCCTAAAGTAACTGTCGCAGAGTTATTTATTAATGGTGTAGCATCGTAAGTTTTGCTTGCAGAACCGGCTGTAACTGTAATATTACGTTTATTGATGATTACTGTTCCTTCTCCCACTACAGTTTCATAGTTAGGATTAGTTGCCTTTACATACACTTTATAGGTTCCTGCGTCTGCAAATACTGGTACTAATGGGCCAAATTCCTTTCCATCTGTTGAATACAGAATAGTTGATCCTTCTCTCAACGCAGAAGCTTCTTTCAAGCCATGTTCAGCTCCATCATAAGTCACTGTCTGACCTATCACATTCACCGCATTGTCTGTAGCTGCAATAACTGAAATTGTACCATCATTTGTTTGAATGTCATAATTCTGGCTCACATTTATTTCAGCAGCGTAAATTTTTACATCTTCCATCAGAACATCATTACTTCCCGCTTCTGTTCTCTTGGCGTCGACTAAGGAGACAATTTCTTCATGACCTTCAAGCAATCCGGTATCAGTACCCAAGTCGTCTATAATATAGTCAACTTCATGCTCATCACCTGTATAGGAAAAGATCTGACTATTTACCCGGAAAGAAACTGGCCGCTTGTTTATTACTACTGTGCCTATTACCGCTTCTGTATCAGCGTAATTAGGATTAGTTGCCTTTACATGTACAGTATAGGTTCCTGCATCTGTAAACTTTGGTTCAGTCTCGCTGTAGTTTGTTCCATCTATTG
>DGRE01000029.1:0-75000 GCA_002389905.1 Hungatella sp. UBA4396
CTAGTTAATTGTAGCCGATCCACAGAATTGTTTGATGAAAGAGGTTATAGTGATGGGGCAGACAACGAAGAGGGGGTCTCGAAGCCTTTATTCTTTTACTTATATTCCAAAGACCGCATTGAGGCTAAGCCGTTTCTTTTAAGTATTTGCAGTAGAATAACTCCTGAAAAATATGAAAAAAGGTATTGCTAAGTGGTAGATACTTTCAGTAAAGGGCAGAACTTTGATTAGGTAGCTCTGCCCTTTGCGGCATCGAGTCAAATATATGCAGGAAGGCGAAAAAACTTGTTCAGACTCAGGAGTACATCTCGTCTTTGTTTGACTGAATAAAAGTATATAGGCGAAAGCAGGTTGTTTTTTATTGGTGTGTGCTGTTGCTTTCTAGCTCTTATTTTTTTTACGTCAAAAGGTAAGGTTGACACGAGCGAACGTGAGTGATATGCTTGCAGTATAGCATATACGAGGAGTGAATGCAGAGTGTCAGATATAAAACAAAAACTTTATGAGGATATAATATCTATTTATCTGGATACAGGTTCAGTAAAGGAGACTGCTAAGAGACTGGGAACATATCCAATTAAGGTGCGGCGAGTATTAATTACTGAAGATTTATGGAAAAGCAATACCAGCCAGAAGGTTGGGCAATTATATAAAAAAGGTGTAGCTGTTGCTGAAATTGCCAAGGTACTTTTTATGTCGGAGAAAAACGTGCAGTCATATCTTCCGTATACAAGAGGTCAATATGGAGGGGGGATACGCAGTAATGAAGCTATGCGAAGTGACGAATACCGGGTTCGTAAAAGTCTGGCAGTAAAGTTTCAGGTAAGAAACAAGGGAGCATTTGCTCAGCAGGAATTTCAAAATATAGAAATGGAGATGGGTAGAATGATGAGGCTGAACATTACGGAAGAAAGGAATAGCCAATTGGACGGAGGACGTCCGATTCCATATGCAATTAAACTTCATTTGAAATTGGATAATGAAGAACAATATTTAGACGACTCTGAGAGAGAAATACTTAGGAAGTATGGAAAGATGAAGGAGTGGATTACCAGGGATTTTATTGTTCCAGGAGATATAACGCTTCATGCTCTCCATTATGCCATTAATAAGGCATTTGGCTGGCAGAACAGTCATTTGCATAGTTTTCACCCTTACGAAAAGGACTATGAAAAGATGGTTAAGGGTGGGTTGCTTGTAGAGTGGAATAAGCTTGCGGGTATGTATTTCAGGTTTCCTACAGATGATTATGAAGACCTTTATTGGGATGATGATTATGAGCCAAGTGTAAGTGTTAAGACATGGCTCAGGAGAAAGTATACAGGGCCGTACTATTATGGAGGAACGAGAGAATATTATGACCGGTGCCAGGAAGAAGTACAGAAGCTGATTTCATGGAAACCGGTTTTAGAGGTTCGTAAATCATTTGGAGAATGGTATGTGGAATGCAAAGAATTAGCAGAGAAGAGTGGAGATAAGGCTGACAAGGCAGACATGATTAAGCGAATTGTGCCAATTACAGACGTTACTGTGAGGGAACTTGAGGATACCATATCATTTGATGGTGCATTCGATGAATTAATTGAGAGGCTTCCTTTATATGATATTTTGCTTATGCCGGATGAGAAACAGGACTTTAATGCCTGGCATTTTGCAAATGGAAGGATTCTGAAAAAAATAGAAAGTGATCAAGCCTGTCTTGCCCCGGTTACAACTCCAATTTTAAAAGAATTACGTTATTGGTATGACTATGGTGATAATTGGAATATAAAAATTACTGCTGTAAAAGTCTATGCAGCAAAGGCTGACTATATAGAATCAGGCTATTCCGTCCAACCATTGGAAGAACACAGACCAATATGTGTGGAGACAGATGGACTTCCGTTATGTGATGATGTGGGAGGACTTGGCGGATATTGTAATATGCTTGAGGTACTTCATGGAGATGATCCGGCAGAAAAGGAAGATTTTAGGGTATGGTCACGAGGAATGGGGTGGACAGGCAGGAGCAGTAAGCCGGAAAACATATTGTAGAAGAAGCGGAATTGGGAATATATCGTAAAATGATTCGTGATTTAAGATGAAATAGCCTGCTGTACTGGATTAACTCTATTTTTGTGTTCCGGACAGCAGGCTGTTTCTGCATAGCAGGAAGGTTGAATTTTGACGATCAGGAATTGAGAAGCTGCCCGATCTCCTTGAAGTCAATGTAAAGGTCATCGTAGATGTTTACCTTTATGGTAGAATTGAATGTGTATGGTATGCTGACCATATCTCCCTCAAAGTAGTTTACAGATACAGTTCGCCGGTTTGGATCTACTATCCAGTATTCACGAATACCATAGTTCTTATAATAGTATAACTTTTTAATATAATCATCAGAGGAATTGCTGGGAGATACAATTTCAATGATAAAATCAGGAGCGCCATTACAGCGTTTCCCATCCAGTTTATCTTTGTCACAGATGATCATGATATCTGGCTGTACAATTAAAAGTGGCTTATCATTGAGCTTCACATCAAAGGGTGCAGGTAATACCCTGCAAGACCCTTCTTTTCCTTTCACATAGGAATTTAGGGTAGAGGATAATTCCAAAAGGATGGTTTGATGTATCTGTGAAGGACTAGCCATATACTTGATCAGGCCTTCAAAGACTTCGGCCCTGGTGTCCTCTGGCAGTGCCTCATATTCTTCTAAAGTGGTAAGAGATTGTTGTGTTAATGGCATAAAACCACTTCCTTTCTTTGCAGTATTATTTTTTTGCAATCACGGACAGGAAAGAATTAATACGTCGGTTGAAAGCTTCAACCTTGCCTTTTCCTTCCGGATGATATGGTTTTGCATGAAGGAGCAGGATATCCTCAATGCCAGTTCGTTACAGGTAGTATACCGGTATTTTGTGGACAGTGCAAGAGAGCAGAATTTACTGTTCATGGACAATGGCAGGAGGCAACTTGATAAAAAAGTTTTGAATCTATAACAGTTAGTAAATAAGCCAACTATATTCTTGCCGGAAATCAAGGATATAGTCTACATAGACTATATCATCTTGGATTTGATAAAGAACAAGATACGATTTTTCAATAAACATCTTGTGATACTTATTGGGAGGAATATACATTTCCCCAAAGAAAGGAAACCTCTTCGGCATCTTGGACAAAGAACACAAAGCAGATATTATCTGTTTCTTTTTAGCCACCGCCGATTCCTTATGGACTTGCATCATAAAACGAATGTGAGTTTCCAACATTTTCTTTACCCTGCCAGAAATCATGACTTTATACTTTTGATTTCCCGTCATACGTTATACCTCTTCAATCATATGATCAAGATGAATATCCGACTCATCTAACGTACAACCTGTTCTTCCTGCAAGTCTATCTTCTTCTACTGCTAAAAGTTCCTCTCTGAGTTTCAGTATCTTTTCCCTTCTGTTAAAGGTTTCAATATCCATAACTACCAGATCACCCTCACCATTTTAGGGAAGGAAAACCGGCTCTGCAGTTTTTCTGCACATATCGGCTATCTCGTTGTAGTTCTGACGAATTGCTGCTGATGGACGAATATTCATAGAGATACCTCCTAGCAACTGATTGATAGTAATATTATACTTATATAATACAATGAAGTCAATGTACATAGAAAAGTTCAATTCCTTAGATGATGCATATTCCGAGGCACTATCGGAATATACATGATCCTTGTAAAAAAATGTAAAAAAGTATCTTTTTATTCACTTTTCTGGTACAATAACATACAAAGGATAATACCAGATTATCTTAAAAATTAGTTATTTATAAATAATAGGGGATTTCATAATTATGAAAGAGCAATCAAAGAATACATCTGAAGTTTGGAAAAAGGTATTAGAGAAGAAAGTTAACAGTAATAAACTTTTATTAGCTAAATCGGTAAAGCAGGAAAATAAACCGTATAAGGTACAGATTTTTGAAGTCTTAGCTGCCGAAACCTTAAATTTACATGATCAATATGTTAGGTGGGAGGTTACAAAGGCAGTAGGAGATGGTGGTATTGATTTAATTGGCTATGAAAAACGAAATGTTGCTACTCCTTTCGCCCAGATTTTTGATCTGGTATCTTTAGGACAGGTTAAACGTCGAACGACCAGCTATCGCTACGATAATTTTAAGGCTGATGTAGGAAAAATTAATGAATATTGTTTAAAAACCAAATTTTTTGAAGATAAATCTTTAAAACAAGTCATATTCGTAATAAGTACAGAAGCAGCGAAAGGCATCAGTGAAATAAAAAACCGCATGGACAATGAAGACAATCCGTGGTTAATGAATCAAAGACAAAGTAATATCAGCTTTATTGATGCAGATAATCTATTAAAAAGTTGGAAAATGAATTATGGTTATTTTGAAAATATATTAAAGGAAGCTCTAACATCTGAAGAATTGGTGCTATTCCGAAAATACGTTGAGCAATATGATTTTTCATGGATTTCTACTTCAGTATCAGCTCCTCCAATATGCAGTATTGGAGAAACTATTTTGCAAACTCTGTCCTTTAATATTGATATCGATGAAATTGGTATGGAGGTTATTTTACGATGGATTCCACCTGAACCATTGAATGTTCAGTTGATACACCCCCTTCTTCTTGTTAATCCCAGACAGGAAGGATTTCCCATGCATATTTATAAAGATTCACAGCTTATACTTACATTTCGTGGATTAAAAACTGGGGTGTTGGATTTTGGTGCAATAGAGTTATACTCTCCTAAGTCAGAGTTTCTTACCCGGCAAAAATTAAATGAAGTGGAGATATCTGACGGATTTTCTCCCGTATATTATGATAAACCTTATAGGGAAACATTACATTCACTAGAACAATTATGTGTGGAAGAATCTTGCGACTTTATACCTGTTTTAATTCGAGGATGCGGAGGAATTGGTAAGTCCACATTAATTAGTGAAGTTTTTATACATGCGGCAGGAAGGAACTTTTTATGTATTGATGTAGCCCATCCTAAAGATAGAAATCATGAACGGTTTATAATTAAAGAACTGTTTAAAAATATTATTTTTCCTAATAGAACAGAAATTTGTTTTGATTCTTCTTTTATATCAAATATCAGAACATTTATGGGGCAAAACTATAATGAAAAGTGGGAAAAAGATTTATGCATATTTTTTACTGGAGAATCTGATTATAATTCCAGAACAATTGCCGAATGTTTAACCACCGTAATTTTTCTCATATCTGCCCAGAAGCCTGTATTTCTTTGGTTAAGTGATCTGCATTGGATGTCTGAAGATGCTGTCAATATTATTAACATTACTATTGATGAATTAAATAACAATCAAAATATCCTCAAACATCGTGTGCTATGGTTGTTTGAAGGAAGGGATGATGAGTATATTATCATAGATAATCATCCATTTTTTCCTGCACAGTGGCACAGATTTATGGAAAATAGTTTTACAGTCAACCTCCGTCTTAGTGTATGGAAACCAGAAGAATGTGAAGAATTTGTCAAGTCACTATTCATGATAAATTCTGAGGAAGAATATATATATGATATATTGATAAAACAAATTTGCAGCAAAGCCAATGGCGTCCCAATGCATATGTTAGAATTGATAAAAACCTTATTGGAAAAGAAATACGTGATGATTTCTAAAAACCAGAGGCTGCTATTGACTGATCATAATTATTCGGAATGCTTATCTGAAGATATATTAATTGCAATTAAGATTCGAATTAAATTTTACCGGGCATTAGCAGATGACTTTATTGATGTACTGACAGTAATTGCACATTTGGACTGCGATATTCCAGCTCATTTAGTTTCAACCATGATAAAAAATTTAAATGAAAAATATATAAATTTTCAAAAGATAAAAAGACAAAGTGCATTTATCATAGAAAATGTTGATTCAATTAAATTTTCTCATGAACATTATCATACTATATTCCGTTCTCTGCCTGTAAAGAACCAAGATATATTATCGGAATTTATAGATTATTATAAGGCCCTTTCACATTTGTCTCCAAAAGATCGATTGGCCCTTATTACATTGCAAAAACTCAGCAATAATACAAAACCCGAAATCCTAAGAAAAGATATAATGGCTTTTTTGACTGAAGAACCAAGTACTTCGATTCAGCTTCTATTGTATGAATACTTAGCAGAACTTCCTCCATTAAAAAAAGAAACAGAAGATTTTCCATTGTATTATATATATTATCAATTATGCGAGCTTTATATTTATGACGGCAGTTGGAAAACGGCAGAATATTATCTTCAAAAACAATTAGATATTCCATACATAAAGGAGCCTAAAGCAGCAATATATAGAATAAAAGCAAAGCAGGAAATGGCTAATATTTTAGCTGATCGGCTTTATTTTGAAAAAGCCATAAAGGAAGCTTTAGAAGGAATTGAATTGGCTGAACTGTGGATGGAAAAGTCATCATTGATACCTAAGGAGTATGATTCCTTTGTTCGAGAAAAGGCAAAACTTCAGGCAAGGCTGGCTGTATGCTATTGGTTTTCCGGTGATATTGAAAAAGCGTCGAAACATCAAAAAGAATCATATCGATTGTCTCTTGGACAAAAAGACAAATATGCTGCAGCACATGTATTATATGAAATCGGAACATTAGAATTTCACAAACGTTATGATGTTGGAATCAAAATAATGAATAAGGTGATTTCAGAAATTGACGAGATACCTGAACTGAAGCAGTATGAGCAGACATTGATAGAAGTGCAGTCACTTATTGGAGTCATAATAAAAGCAGCAATAGAAAAAAACAGCAGTCTTCTTAAAAAGGTTAAGTTGGAATCAAAAGAATTAATGGAATATTATAAAAGTAATCCTCATTCCTATGAAGAATTTTTGTGTCTTACGGTACGAGGAATATATTTTTTCCTGGAGGGTAACGAGAAATCCGCATTGATATGCTTTTTTGATAGTTTAAGAAAGGCTGTAGAAAGTGATATGCCTAATTTAGAGTGGAAAGCTCTGTTCAATATTGCTCAAGTATATACACTTCAAACATGGGAAACTGCAACCCGGTATGCCCAAAAGACAAGGAAGATTCTTGATGATATGAAACAAAACAATCCGCATATTACGGATTGCCTTGTTAAGATGCTGCAACCGGTCTATGACAGGCTGGACGGTATAGAGCAAAAAAAAGATTTAACCTCTTTGTCCATTGAAACAAATCATAATTTATTGGCAGTCAGTATCGATGGACTTCTTTTTACTATTATGAATTAACTTGAAGCTTTTGATAATAATCTTTTACGCAGTCACATAAAACAGCTCCTACCTTTTTTATTTCATCAATAGTATGTGAATCACTAAATATAATATAACCTTTAGTAAATATTAGCTGTTTTGACATGTATTCCATTAAATGATAACGAAATGGATCCTCCATATGACGAAAACCAGGTGTATGTAAGCTAAAACAACCCGTAGAACCACTAAGATATATGGCAGAAGTATTTCTTTCAGATGTTAAAATCATGGATAGTTCATCCATGATTTTTTTTACCGGTTGATTCCAGGTAGGCCATTCATTGGTTTCAGACAACAGCTTTTCACAGGCAATTGCAGCAGCCAGAGCTAAATGTTCTCCTGCATGCGCATTAGAAATTTGGAGTTGCTCCATAATTAAAATGTCATCATCATCACCCAGCACAAGCGCAAGAGGTAAACCATTTGTCAACCCCTTTGAGATACAAAGGAAATCGGGTCTGAGATTAAATAAGGTGGTCGCACCTCCATATGCAAACCGAATGCCTGATGTCACCTCATCAAATATAACATATATACCTTTGGCATGGCATAGTTCTATGATATCTTTTAAAAGTTCGGATGAGTAATTTGCGGGACAAAGAATAACACATGCAATCTTCTCTCCGTAGTTATTTATATTTGTAGTAAATTCCTCTTTGTCAGTCTGACAAGATATATGTGTCAAATTAATTTTGTCTGGAATTCCAAGAGAGGAGGGTAAACAATTATAGTATGAGGGGCTGCACCAATCAAGCCATCCATGGTATTCTCCAAAGGATAGAGTCATATTTCGTCCTGTCTGATAGCGGGCTGAACGCACTGCTGCATAAACTGAATCGGCCCCATTTTTAAAAAATTTTATTGCCTTATACTGTTGAAAACGGGCAAGAATTATTTCAGCCAGTTCATATTCGAGTGTTGATGGAACTGAGAAGTTAATCCCCTTATAAACTTGCTTTATTATAGCATCATTAACTTCTTTGCGGTTATGTCCCCAAACCACCGTTCCCATTGCCATCTCGCAATCCAACCAGGCATTTCCATCAATATCAGTAAAATGGCTTCCATAAGCACTTTCCGCATAGAATGGGCTATGTCCAGGAGATAGCCGATGAGGGCTTTTGGCCAATGTACTGGATCCGGCAGGTATTATTTTGCTGCACTTTTTTTCAAATTGAATACTTTTATTTAATCTTATTTCTTTGTCCATAAAAGTGCCCTTTCTAACGTATTTTAGTTCCAGGCCAAAAACTATCCTGTAATGTACTAAATAGCAGGACATTACCATATGTATCAATGATTAGATCATGTGAATTATAATGATGTCTTAACATCCACCAATATTTATTATCCAACAAACGTATGTAGTGATCACACAAAAACAAGTAAGGGGTTTGTTTTTTGAATGCATGGCTATTCATTATTTCAGGGAGCCATATTGTCTGGTGTTTATCGCAAAAACTGGCAAGAGTATCCTTTTCATTAATCTGAATCCCTTCATCGGAAAGCAAAAAGCTTCTGAGTACCTGTGATATACTTCTGGATTCACACAGGTCAATTAGATTATATATATTATTTTCACAGATATCATGCTGCTTTAATCCATTTTTTATAAAATGGCATAAGTCATCTTGAACCTCTGAACTATGTTTTAACCAAAATCTGCCTAAATTGCTTTTTCGATTGTAATTTCGATGAATTCCATTACTCTTTTCCCAATGAAAATGCTGGATTCTAGTATCTGTAATTGCTGTAAAGCCATTGCTTCTGACCCGAAATTGATAATCCCAGTCTTCGTAACCATTAAAATAAGATTCATCCAGATATCCGGTTGCTCGAATTGCATCATAGCGAATTGCGCAGAATGCAAATACGGTTGTTTGTATTTCGAATTTACCTAATTGCTCAACATCAACAGGGCGTGCATTTAAGTGGAGATGATAGCCTGTTGCATTCTGAAAGGTTATTCCACAACATTGTACTCCTCCAGTTTGAGGATAAAGCAGCATCCCCCCGACAATTCCTACTTTATTGTCACAAAAATCATCAACAATCATATCCTGCCAGTTCTTTTGTAATATTAAGTCAGAATCCAAAAAAACCACATAATCACAAGATGGATCTATTATTTTTATTGCTTCATTTATTGAGGCAGCACACCCTTTGCTCTGCAGATGTTCTATAATAGTGATGTCTGCATTGCTATGATTTGAATGTTTAAAGCTATTTAACATGGAACTTATGTTAGCTCCGGAACCATCATTTATAAATATAATTTGACTGTAATAGCTAAGTGTT
Organism: Hungatella sp. UBA4396; assembly: GCA_002389905.1. Taxonomy (GTDB): domain Bacteria; phylum Bacillota; class Clostridia; order Lachnospirales; family Lachnospiraceae; genus Lacrimispora. The sequence goes on from DGRE01000029.1 coordinate 9,583, forward strand.
TCTGATAAGGAATTTATAAATAATTGTAAAATACTTGCTGTTTGAAAAACTGGGATAATAAGTGTAAATTTTATGATTGTCACCGCCTTTTCTCGATTATATGATGCAGTTTTAAATGAAGATAATCTGGTATTATCCTTTATTAATTAAGATGTGTATAGGTTTTACTTTAGAAAAATAATATAGTGATGGACTTATTTAGTTGATGAGAATTTTGTTAGTTACTATGCCTTTGTATAAAAGTTAGTTAATTATGCTTGGAATGTTTTCTTGTAAGGCATATGTAATTCTGAAGAGAAGTGTTGCGTTTGTCACAGAAAAGGTGCTATTTTAGAATATTTAAGGTGGCTAAATATCCTGGCTTATAGACCTATGAGGACTTTATGGAGGTGGGATTATAAAATATCTTCACGTAATTAAGTATTTTTGATAAATGTTATTTGGACTTGTGTCTACGATATTGACACAAGTCCATTACATTATTGGTATGACTATTGAGACAATTGGAATATAAAAATTACAGTTGAAAAAGTATATACAACAAAGGCTGACTATATGGATAACCTAAAATGAAATAGCCTGTTGTGCCAGATTGACTCTATTTGCCCATTTCAGGCAGCAGGCTATTTCGCATAGCAGGGAGGTTGAATTTTGACAAGTTTGTCCTTGTCACAGATGTATTGAATATATGGATAATTACCTGTTTTCTATTATGCAAAATTCATCAAACAGAGAAACAAGTTAACAATTCAACTTATTCCGTGGATTCTTAGTCATCAAAATATTCCGTTGTTTATAAGCCGTCACATGTGTATAAATCTGCGTGGTCATAATCGAGCTATGTCCCAAAATCTGCTGTATATATCGAATATCCACATCCTCTTCCAGCAACAAGGTAGCAAACGTATGCCGGAACATATGAGGAGTAATATGTTCTGTAAGACCAGACATATCTGCATAGCGATTAATCATAAACCGAACAGATTGTTCTGACAGCCGGTTTCCCAGCCGGTTACAGAAGAAAAAACCTTCAGCCTGTATATTTTTCTGAAAAAGTCTTTGATAAGCAGTCAAAGCACTTAATACCTGAACATTTGCCAGCAAAACAATCCGCTCCTTTGAGCCCTTTCCGTATATTCGAATACTTCCCTGCTCCAAATCCAAGTCGCTGCATTTTAAAGAACACAGTTCCGATACTCTCAGCCCCGTAGAAAAAAGCAGCTCTAAGACTGCGATATCCCGTACTGCAGATTTTTCCTGATATTCAGAAGCACCCTTTAATCCCATATTTTGATAAGCTGCCTGAAACAGCTTCTGCATGCTTGCCGTAGAGATCGTGCGAGGAAGCAAAAATGGTTCCTGGAATTTTATTTTGATTTTAGAAAATGGATTTTCCGGCAATATATCTTCATATTCAAGATAGGAAAAAAATGCCTTTAAGCTTGCAATCTTCCGTTTAACGCTTTTTGGCTTATACTTTTTATGCAAATCTGTTATATAATTTATAATATTATTTCGTTTGAATGCCGTTTCAGCATCTTTAATATGGCCATAATACTGATTTAAATCGATTTTATATGCCTTTATTGTTTTTTGATTGAGCTTTTTTTGATAGTGGCAGTATTCCAGATATTCAGAAATTAATTGCTCTAAATTGTTCATGAAGTTCTCCTCCGGCTGTAATATAATAAAGATATGGGAAATATTATGAGGGATAGAAACTTTTTTGTCAAAATTCCTTGTAATAAGTTCCCGACTTTGCTATCATTATTAAATACTAATACTAATACTAATCAGGAGCGTGCGATGCAGTTAAGTGATAAATTAATGAAACCCATCAAAGAAACAACATATTTAACAGCGGAGAATGCCAGGCGATATCGTGTCATTCTTCGCTATTTTTATATGCAGTATGAGAAGATCAAATACTGGATGGAGCAGGAGGAAATTTACCGTGAAATGAGTTCCCACGAAGAATTTTCCGAGTATACCATAGAACAGTGCCGTCAGGATCTGGACGCTTTGGTGAACTGGGGGAATCTTCTTACCATGCAGGATACCAAGCGGGTGGCCTCCATCGAAGCCTTTAAAAACAGACAGTACCGGTATCAGCTTGCGGAATATTCTGTGGAAATTGAACGTATGACCATCCGTTTGGAAAAGCTTTTCGTAGAAGGTGCTTCCCTGGAGCCTACCCTGCTTGAAAAAATAAAGACAGAAATGGAAAAGATTTTTCAGATGGCAGGAAAACCTCCTCTGGAGGTATATGGCTGGTGGAATGGTTTAAATCATGATTTTATCAGACTGAACCAGAATTACCAGGACTATATGCGGGATTTAAACAGTGCCAAGGCAGAGGAACTTATGAAAACGGCTCAGTTCCTCATGTATAAGGATAAACTGATCGACTATCTTCGTTCCTTTGTAAAGGGATTGCAGTTGAACGCAGGTATGATTGAAGAAATAATAAAGAAGGTGAAGCCAGAGGAGGCGGAGGGAATATTCCGCAAGGTGGCGGAATATGAGATGTCCATCCCCCGGATAGATACGGAGGTGGATGCCAAAGAATTTTACGAAAAGGCCAAAGGCCGTTTTAAGAGCATGCAGGAATGGTTTATGGAATCAGGCGGAGTGCCCAGCGAGGCGTCCCGTCTTTTTGACATGACAAATGAAAGCATCCGTAAAATTACCCGTTATGCCTCCAGGATCAGTGAACAGTTTACCAGCGGAGCCAACAGGAAAGAGGAGTACCGGAAGCTCAGTGAAATGTTTCTGGCATGCAGGGACGTTAAGGAGGCTCACCGCCTGTCCGCAGTCGTCTTTGGGGTGGAAAAGCCTCTGCACTTAAAGGGAGACTTTGGAAGGATTACGGACAGCATCAATTCCGGTGTTTACGAGGAACCGCCCTGCGCTCTGGAGATTGTGCCAAGAGTGAGAGAATACAGGGAAAGAAGTGAACGCAGCCATATCAGGGATTACGGACAGGAAAAGGAGCAGGCCAGGAAAGAGGCCATGGAAAGACTGGAAAAGGAACGGGGCATGATGGAGGAACTGCAGGAAAATGGGGAAATTGATTTTTCCAGGCTTCCGGTTCTTAAGAAAAACGCCAGAAATACTCTTCTCCGCTGGCTTGCCAGGGCGCTGGAGGGCAGCGGAAGCAGTAAAACAGAGGAGGGACGCTTTTATTACATTGAAAATATTTCCACAAAGGAACGATGCGTGGTGGAATGCGAAGATGGGTCTTTTGAAATGCCCTCTTTTGTGCTTAAGTTTGAGGAGGCTGACGGATTGTGAATGTAATAGAGGAATTGATGAATGAGCGGTGGATATCTAAGTACCGGGACAGGGACATGTACTACCGGGTGAAGGATGAACTGGGGAGCGTCAGAAGCTTTCTTGTGGAGAAGCTGGGGTATCGGATCATAAGCAACAGCAGTCTGGTAAAGCTGGAAAAGCTTCCTGGAGAGGCTCTGGCCTGGATGGGAATCCAGGAATTTAAGGATATCTGGGACTATGCTCTTTTTTGTGTCATACTTATGTTTTTGGAGGATAAGGAGGCGGAGGAGCAGTTTGTATTGTCCCAGCTTACAGAATATGTTACAGCAGTTTTCCCGGAGGAGCAAATGGCCTGGACGGTTTATGCCAACCGTCAGAGACTGATCCGTGTGATGAAATATTGCATGAAAAGCGACCTGTTTCTCATCAATGACGGCAATGGAGAGAATTTTGCTATCAACCCGGAAGCAGAAGCCCTGTATGAAAACACGGGCCTGTCCAGATATTTTGCCAGGACCTTTACAAAGGATATCGGAAGCTTTCGCACCATATCAGATTTCTTTCAAAGTGAGTGGCTGGATATGAATGAGGACAGAGGTGTAATACGGAGGCAGAGAGTGTACCGGAAGCTTTTGCTGTCCCTTGGAATGTACCGGGATAAGGAGCAGGATGAGGATTTTAATTATGTGAAAAATTACCGAAGCGTCATTGAAACGGATTTAGAGCAGCTTTTCGATGTTTCTCTTCAGGTGTATAAATCCAGCGCTTATTTGATTTTAGGTGAAAATGGAGATCTGGGAAGAACTTTTCCGTCGAGAAACGGCTTATCTGATGCTATTCTGCTTTTACACGGGGAGATAAAAAGAAAGGTTGAGACGGAAGAATTGAAACCGGAGCTGAATGAGAGAATCCGCATACCCCTGTTTCAGCTTAAGGAGATCATTCAGGAGACCAGGGATAAATACGGGAGCGGTCTGATTAAGGCATACCGGGATATGACGGATTCAGATTTTGCCGGCCATCTGGTTGAGGAACTGGAAAGCCTGGATTTTCTGCGCATTGACAGTGTAACAGAGGAAGTGCAGATTATGCCGGTGGCAGGAAAGATTACAGGAATATACCCCAGGCGTTACATGAAGCAGACGGGAATGGAGGAAGATACGGATGCAGACCAGCAAATGGATGATTAACCGGATCGGTTTGATTGACTTCTGGTATTATGATGAAGAGGAATTTTATTTCAGGGAGGGCAGGCTTCTTTTAAAAGGTGCCAATGGTTCGGGAAAATCGGTTACCATGCAAAGCTTTATCCCTCTCCTTTTGGACGGAAATAAGGCGGCTGAGAGACTGGATCCTTTTGGGACCAGGGCCAGGAAGCTTGAAAATTATCTTTTAGAGGAAAATGACGGGAGAGAAGAGCGGACAGGCTATTTATATATGGAATTTAAACGCAGAGACAGCAATTCTTATGTGACCATAGGAATCGGTCTTTGTGCCAGAAGGAATAAGAAACTGGATTCCTGGCATTTTATTCTCCGGGACGGGCGTCGGGTGGGCCATGATTTTTTCCTGTACAAGGAATTGAAGAATAAGATCACCTTGAGCAAGGCAGAGCTGGTAAACCGTCTTGGAGAGGGCGGGCAGGTTATAGAGGGGCAGAATGATTACATGAAGCTGGTCAATGACACCTTGTTTGGCTATGAAAATGTGGAGGAATACAAGGAGCTGGTGGATTTGTTGATCCAGCTCCGGACACCTAAGCTTTCCAAAGACTTTAAGCCTACGGTATTGAATGAGATTTTAAGCGGTTCCCTGTCTCCTCTTTCTGATGAGGATCTGCGCCCCATGTCAGAGGCCATAGAGAATATGGACCATCTAAAAACAAGGCTTACAGAGCTGGAAGCCAGCAAAAAAGCGGCTGACAGAATCAATGAGGTATATCAGCAGTACAACCGTGCTGTATTATATGAGAAGGCGGATCATTACCAAAAGGCCGGGGAGCAGCACGGCAGGTATGAAGAGGAATATGTCCAGACCTGCCTGACTATGGCGGAATGTGAACGGGAGCGGCAAAATGAGGTCTCCAGAGAAGAGGCGTTAAATATTGAGAGGACTGCTCTCCAGCAGAAAAAGGAGCGTCTGGACAGCAGTGATATTTCCCGGCTTATGGAACAGAAGCTGGAGGCAGAGCAAAAGCTTGTTAAAGCAGAGCGGGACTTTGAAGAAAAGAAAAAGAGTCTGGCAGAAAAAGAAGAGAAAGATATCCAGCTTCACTACAGCCTGAAAGAACAGAGAGGGAAGCTGGAGCAGCAGGGGGAGGAAATTGCCGGAAAGCTTGATGATATGGAGGCCGGGCTCCAGTTTCTTACCTTTGATGAGCATGTATTTATGGCAGATGAATTAAAATCGGGGCTTTCTTCCCCCTATTCTTTCCATAGTTTGAGAGAACAGATGGGGACCATTCGGAGAGACATTGACTTAGGGACAGAGCTCCTGGATAAAAGGCAGAGGATTACGGAAAAGCAGGAAGATATCCTTGTTCAGCTTGAAAAGCTCCGGCAGGAACAGCAGAGCTGTGTTCTGCTGAAAAGGGACCAGGAGGAACAGAGCAGACAGGTTAAAAGTGAATGGGAGGAAGCATTTTACCGGTGGATCAGAAGCAATACTCTTTTGCTCTTTTCCCCTGAGCAAGAGCGGTTTTATACCGGCAGGATACGTTCTTACGGTATGCTGACAAACCAAATGGAGGCCAGGGAAGTACTTCGGGAGCAAAGGGATGTGATTCTTGGCGGACTGCAGCGGAGAGGGCTGGAGCTGGAGCATCAGGGAAGTCTGGAACAGGCGGAATATGAAGAAAAGCTGGGAGAACTGGAGGAATGGAGGAACAAAAAGGACCCGGAGCCGGAAAAGGAAGACAGTGTGGCTGCAAACCGCCTGTGGCTGAAGGAACATAACATTCCCTATTACCCATTCTATAAAGTGGTGGATTTTGCAGGAACCCTGGATGAGGATAAAAGGAACAGACTGGAGGAAGCCCTGTACTGCATGGGGATTTTGGATGCTGTGTTTGTACCTGGAAATTATGAAAAGCAGGTACTGGCTCTGCGGCCTGGAATGAGGGACACTTACATTTTTGGAGATGTTTACAGGGTTAAGGAAAGTATTGCACGGCTTTTGGAGGTCTCCGATGAAATTGATGACATTGTATTTCATCAGGAGCTTGCAGGAGTGCTTGGAGCGGTGGCCGTGGCTTCCGAAGGACAGACCTGGATTGATGAGGAGGGAAGGTTTGGCTTAGGGCTTTTAAAGGGAACCATTACCCACTCCTATAAAGCCCGGTTTATTGGTGTAAGGGCCAGGGAGGCCTATCGCAGGTCTAAGCTCGGGGAGCTGGAAAAGGAACTGGAACTATTATCAGAAAAGTGGGAACAGACAAAACAGAATCTGGAGGAAAACCGCAGGGCAGTGGCAAGGCTGGAGGAAGAGTATTCCGGCTATCCGTCCGAGGCTGATGTCTGGGAGGCAGTCCGGGAGCTTTCTGAAACAGAAGAAAGGCTGCAAAAGCTTCAGAAGGAAACAGAGGAGAAAGAACTGGTATTATCGGCACTGAAAAAGGATTTGCAGGAGATTGGCTTTGCCGTTGCCGAAAATAGCAGGAAGCTGTATTTAAAGGCAGAGTTATCTGTTTATAAGGGGGCCAGGGACGAAGCATCTGCTTATTATGATTCCATCGGAAGTCTGGAGCTTCTTCATCATTCCTATCTCCATTCCTCGGAAAGCCTTGGGATTCTGGAAGAAAGGCTGGAGGAATTACAGGATCTCCTGGAAGAAATCCGCTATGACATCAATAAGCAGAACAGGGAGCTTCTGGAGCTTGGCACCACGATTTCTGCCTGTGAGGAACAGTTAAAGGCCAGGGATTATGATTCTGTCAGGGAACAGCTGGAAGCCTGTATCCAGCGTCTGGCTGCAATTCCGGAAGAGTTAAAGGACTGTTATTTAAAGCAAAGAGGTTATGAAAAAGACTATAAATACAAGGAAGACAGGAAGGTGGCTTTAGAGCAGCTAAGGGAGAAGAGCCGGCTTGATCTGCGCCTCGCTGAACGGGGGCTTATGGATGAGAAGGAGCTTTCCTATGTGGAGGGGGTTTCACAGATATCCTGGGAGAACCCGCCCGGAGCCGGAGCAGCTCTTTGCCGGTTGCTCCAATCAGAGCATTTGAAAAGCAGCGGGGAATTGAGCAGCCTGCTTCAGCAGAAGTTTTATGAAAATCTCAGTGAGCTCATTGATTTTAACCTGACCATCCGCCCTCTTTTTGGGAGTGAGGAGTACAGTGATTATGAAAAGGGAAATATGGAGCCTGACTTTAAGCGTCTTGCCATATTTGCCAAGTATAAGGGCCGGGAGGTTTCCTATGATATCCTGAGACAGGGAATTGAAGGCGATGTGGAGATTCAAAAGAGTCTTGTGAAGGAAAGTGACAGGGCTTTGTTTGAAGACATTCTGGCCAATACCATCAGCAAAAAGATTCGCTATAAGATATATAAAAGCGAGGTCTGGGTGGATAAGATGAACCGCCTTATGGGAAGTATGAATACCTCCAGCGGGTTGAAGCTGAGTCTGGTGTGGAAGAAGAAAAAGGCGGAGGAAGAGGGCCAGCTTGATACCAGAGACTTGGTGGAGCTGTTGAAAAAGGATGCAGGACTGATGAGGGAGGAGGAATTGGAACAGCTTTCCCTTCATTTCCAGACTAAGGTCCAGGAAGCCCGGCGGATCATGGAGGATACCGGGAGCCTGCGCAGCTTCCATGCAGTGATGAAGGAGGTTCTGGATTACAGGAAGTGGTTTGAGTTCCAGTTGTTTTATCAGAAAACAGGAGAAAATCGCAAAGAGCTGACCAACAATGCTTTTTTTACCTTCAGCGGAGGTGAAAAGGCAATGTCCATGTATGTGCCCCTGTTTTCCGCAGTGGTTGCCAAATATGACGGAGCCAGGGCCGATGCGCCAAGGCTGGTGTCTTTGGATGAGGCCTTTGCAGGGGTAGATGAACAGAACATCAGTGATATGTTCCGCCTTATGGTGGACATGGAGTTTGAGTTTATTATTAATTCACAGATTTTATGGGGAGATTGTGATACTGTACCGGAGCTTGCTATTTACCAGCTTTTGCGAAAAGAAAATGCGAAGTTTGTAACAGTGCTCCCCTATATATGGAATGGAAAGGTTCGGAAGCTGGCGGAAGATGGAGAGATGGAATGGAAATGAGCTGCTTTTACAGGCAGCAGAATATTTTAAGAAGCCAGGATTTAGGCGCCTGTTTGAAGGGCTTAATGAGCGCTATCAGTCCTTGTCGCGCTTGGGAGGAACCATTAATATCAGCGCGCTGACAAAGGAGGAGTCGGAGGCCCTGGAGGGCTTTTTACAGATGAATACTCCGGAGGGGAAGGAGCTTTCTCTGTCTGTTTCCCGTATTCGTAAGGCTCTTAAGAATACCCGTTACGGTCAGTGCAGTCTGGAGGATATTGTGCCGCTGGTTTTAGATGGAAGCATGATATCAAATAAGCAGAAAAAGGAAGAAAAGAATAGGGAGCTGGAGGCATTTCTTGACAGCCTTGAGAAAAGCCTTCAGGGTAAGCCGGTAAATTCCTGGCGTCCCTTTTATTCTTTGATCATAGCTGATTATAACCGGGACAGGCCTTGGGCTGAGGAACATATCCCTCTGATTCTCCGTGCGGTAAACAGCCTGCCTGCACATGCAAAGGAGTATGAAAGACTTCCTGTTTTTGCGGCAGGAACGACAGGAAACCCCCATTATTTTGATGAAGGAAAAAGAAGTTTAACCTATCTTCTTTATGGAATCCGCCATCTTTTTGGGGAGGCCGGGCAGAAAGGAAATTCTGCGGAGTCCAGGACAGAGCTTTTATACAGAGGCGGGATTTTAAAGGATGATTTGTATAACTGGGTTCTTTGTTTTGGAATCAGGGGTTATCTGGCTGGGGGAGAATTTCATAGGGGTATGGAGGCATATTTGAAAAATGGAGAGCCGCAAATTCTGACCCTTCAAAATATAAGCCTTTTAAAGTCGGCAGATGTGATGGAAAAAAAGGTTTATGTGGTGGAAAACCCTGCTGTTTTTTCTCATATTGTGAGCCGCAGGCAGGGGAATTGTGCCTGTATATGCTCTGGAGGGCAACTGCGCCTTTCTGTATTGATCTTACTGGATTTACTGGTCAGGAATCAGGTGACTGTTTATTATTCCGGTGACTTTGATCCGGAAGGCCTGTGTATAGCTCAAAAGCTGGTTTCCCGGTATGGTGACGGACTCAGGCTGTGGCATTATGATGAAACTATGTACTATAAGTCGGTTTCCTCTGAATCCATTAGTGACCGGAGGCTTGCGCAGCTGAAAGGAATTACAGACAGCCGGCTGTCTGCCATAGGGATACTTTTACAGGAACATCGGCATCCGGGATATCAGGAAAATATGATAGACTGCTTTGATTGATAAAATTTAAAAAAAAGCATAAAATACAAAGTAAATATGGAGGAAAATTATATGCGAGATCTTGTAGTACGTATGCAGTCTATAGAATTAAAAAACATCAAAAACGTAAATAACGGAAAAATCGAAATGCCCAACACCTTCCGAAAAAAACTATCATACAAAAATCCAGAAATCTTAGGCTTATACGGCCAAAACGGCTCCGGCAAGACTGCGGTTGTAGATGCCCTGTATTTCCTTCAGCGCATTATGACCGGCAATGTACTTGACCCAGAAATAGAAGACTACATCGACGTAAAAGAAACCAATGCCGAAATAACAACAGAATTTGCCCTTTACACAGCAACGGAGATTTACGAAGTCACTTATAAAGTCACACTTCACAACCCCTCCCAGGGCCGCGCAGAAATCTGCCGTGAAACCCTAAGCTGCGCCAAAACCACTTCCGAAGGAAGAAGCAATAAAACCGTATTCATGGACTACAACCGTGAGGACGAAGCCATCTTCACCCCGAAAAAACGCCTGGACGAGTTAGTAGAAGAAAACAAATCCTACAAAATGGACTTACTGGTTGCAAAAAGAATTGCAAAAAAGAGCAACTGCTCCTATATATTCGGTGAGAACAGCAGAGAAGTATTCCAGAGCAATTTTCAGGGAGCCTTTCAGGAATATTCCTTTATCATAATATCCTTATTCCGTTTCGCCCTGACAGACTTATTCGTAATCCGCAACACCCATTCCGGTGTTATTTCGGCCAATTTAATCCTCCCCATGGCATTTCGGATTGAAGCCGGTGAAATGGCGGGAAAAGCCATGAAAGGTGATTTTGCCGTTTCTCTTGTCCACCCCACAGTGATCGATAAGGAGAAAAAAGAAGTCTTATACCAGATTGTGGAGGAAATCAACACAGTCCTCTACACCATTATTCCCGGAATGAAAATGGGGATTCGGGATTACGGATTGCAGCTTATGGACAGCGGAAAAGAAGGAATCAAGATCGAACTTTTATCAGTAAGAGATGACATTGAATTTCCTATCCGCATGGAATCAGAAGGAATCATAAAAATAATCTCCATTCTAAATGCATTGATCCACGCCTTTGGTGACTCTTCCGTATGCCTGGTCATTGACGAATTAGATGCCGGTATTTTTGAATTCATGCTGGGAGAACTGCTTTCCATATTTGACAAAAGCGCAAAGGGCCAGCTCATTTTCACATCTCACAACCTGCGGGCATTGGAAATGCTGGAAAAAGAGAGCATTATGTTTTCCACCTCTAATCCCCAAAACCGCTACATCCACATGAAACACATAAAAAATTCCAATAATCTGCGGGACGTATATTTACGAAGCATAACCCTGGGAGGTCAGAAAGAGGAAATTTATGCGGAAACAGACAGCTTAAAGATTTCCCGTGCTTTCCGAAAAGCAGGCAGGAGTATATGGGATGAAAAATAGCGAGAAAAAGGTCCTTCTATTCCTGGTGGAAGGCCCTAGTGACGAAGCTGCCATCGGTACAATCATCAAAGAGTATTTTGAAGCAGAGCAGGTACAGTTTCTTGTAGTCCATGGCGACATCACAGTAAGGGATTATGTGAGCACAGATAAGATTCTTACAAAGATCAATGAATTAGTCAACAAAGTGAAAAGCATATACGGCTACAAAACCGCAGATTTCCTAAGAATCATTCACTTAACAGATTCCGATGGAGTTTTCATCCCCGATGAACACGTACACAAGGCCGATGTAGATAGCATTGAGTATTATGAGGACCGTATGGAGACGTCTTCTGTAAAAAACACATTAGATAGAAACCACAGGAAAAAAGAAATATTATTTAAATTACACAGAACAGGAAAAATAGGTACCATTCCTTACCGAATCTATTATAATTCCTGCAACCTGGAACATGTGCTTTTTGGTGATCAAAAGGATTTTTCTGATGAAGAAAAGGAAGAATTATCAGACGGATTTGCAGAACAATACGAAGGCCGTGTCAATGATTTTGTCAAATTCATTTCATCTCCGGAAATAGCTGCACCCGGAAGTTATCAGGAAACATGGAGGTATATGGAAGAAGGTTTAAATTCCTTGAAGCGGGCCACCAATATGCATCATCTATTTCAGGAATCCCGGTAAGTAAAAGTGCCTGAAGCCCTGGGTTCTATTCCCGGGTTCCAACTTTTCCGCCATATAAATATAAAATTTTTGTAAAAATTCTCAGTTACTGCGGACGGAAAATGATAATTTCCCGTCCGCAAATTCTTCTTCCCCAAAACCAACAGAGGCCGTATCAGCAAATTCCCCAAAGAAAAAAGCCTGAATTCCTAAAAAATATTATTTTTTTCATAATCTTTTATGAAATCTTGTCGACATTACAATAAGCATACCTATGGTATATATAGTATATCTTTGTATTGTCATAGATATATGTAGTATGTTTGATTTTTTAATCAGAAGAATAAAAGCCTTTTTACTAAAAAACGATAAAAGAATGTCGAATAATGCGATAGAATTTGCTTTTCAAATAGCTCAAAACAGCTTATAGTGATTACAAGAACAGCGATAAACTATTAAGAATTCTGAATCCTTGTAATGGGATTTGGGAATTTTGAAAGGTTATAGCAGAAAAAGGAGGGTTTTCTATATGACAGATGCTGAGAAGCTGCGGATTATAGAGATAGAGAATGAGAAACTACTGGAGGAGAATATGAAACTCTACAAGGTGATTGAAAGGCTGAATCAGACACTCAACCGATTGATCGGACGTTACATATGCTCTGACAGAATGGCCTGAACCGGGGGATATAACCGGGAGTGCCCGTCACTCCCGGTTATATCCTTGTAAGGCTGTTTCTTATTTGAAATGCTCCTTGCCATCAGAAGTAAGTCCTTTGCTTGCGCGGACCATTTCCCAAATGGTCTGGTGCATCCATTCGATGGTTTTGTTTAGTTTTTCATTTTCAATTTCCAGTTCGGTAATGCGGGCACCCATCTGGGCGATGATCTCTCTTTTGTTATTTGTCTTATGAGGCTCCAGCAGGCGCTTTACATAAGGAGAAGATGACATAATAATATATGCGGAAAGCAGCTCGTCCCTCTCTTCACAAGACAAATCCATAAAGTCCTGATAGTTAAGATCCAGACATGTCATTTCTAACCGGCATTTGGGGCACACTGCATTCCGTTCAAGTTGGTAATATCCATAGTAGCCGCATTTGGGGCAGTAATATACGGATAGTTCTCTCATTGTTCTCCTCCTTTTTCGTATATGGTAAAAAATGGTCTACTTCTATATATATAACGTAAGATAAATTAAAATATGACGAAAAAAAACATAAAACATATAGAATATGTAACCTTATAGAATTAACGGAAAAATTATAAAAAATAGTGCAGAAATACATAAAAAGTCCGCAGGCTTGAGCGCCGCGGACTTTTTAAATTTGAACGGATGAATCTTTTGTATTTTTATGTTATTTTTACTGAATGATACCGTTAGCATCTACGACAAATACTTTGCCGTTAGCATCCTTGTAGTCTCTGAAACCAGCACCAAGCTCCGGTTTTTCAGAGGACTTAGAGGTGGAAGATGCTTTCTGAACAGCGCCGCTGGTGTTTACCAGATAGTTGGTGCCGTTAAGAGCAACAGGAGCCATCTTTAAGTCAACGTCAGCTTCTTTTCTTAAACCGTACTCATAAACAGTGTTGTCCAGGATTCCGTGGTAGCCCTGTCCTTTTTTGCTTCCGGAGGTCTGGAAGTACCAGATCTCATTCTCATCAGTATCTTCGTTGTAAATGGTCTGCTTGCCGGTGCTCATAGCGCCGTTGTCTGCGAAGTAGAAGTTAGCGATGGTATCGTTATCCAGGTTAACTACTTCCAGTCCAGTCTGCATTTCACCTTTTGTATTAAATCCATATTTCTGAGAGCTTATAGTAAATAATCCAATTCCTTTTTCAGCATAGTAAGGTGCGCCGTTTTTGAAGAAGAACCAATGAAGTGTGCCTTCTTCGCTAAGCTCTGAAATGCCTTCGATTTCTCTCCAGCCTTCTGCTCTTGCACCGCTTTCCTCATCATAGTAGTGATATCCAGCTGCAGTATCTTTTGTATTTTCGGCCGCTTCTGATGGAGTCGCAGTTTCAGGAAGCTTATACCATCCGGTCTGCATTTCTCCATTGACAAAGGTATAGTAGGAACCTTCGATTTTCTTGTCCACCTGGTCTTTGACCATGGCGCCGTCTTTATCGAAATAGTACCAGGAGAGTGGATCTTCTGCGTCCTCATCTGCGTTTTCAAGCTGGAACCAGCCTGTTTTCTGAGCGCCGTCATTTTCGTCGCCGAGATAGTAGGTGAAGTCACCGATTTCGACTTTGCCGGTCAGCATCTGGCCCTGCTCGTCAAAATAATACCCTTTGTCTTCGATTTTCTGCCACTTGGAGATAACGGCCTTACCGTCTTTTCCATAATAATGCCAGAAAACTTCCGGTGCGTCAGGGGAGTCCCAATAGTTGTCGTTGTTCACGGAAATCCACTGGTTGATCACTCTTTTTCCGCTGTCGTCAACGTAGTATTCATCAATTTCCTGACTTGTGGCAATTTCGCCATTCTCATCTAAGTAGTACCAATCATTGCCGTATTTCTTCCATGAATCGGTAGCGTAAAAATCGCCTTCTTCATAGAACTTTAAGGAACCGTTTTCCTCAACCCAACCGGTTGCTTTTGCATAAGCGGTTGCGCTTGTAAGGCCCAGTTCCGGAGCTGCCATGGCGATTACGCCGGCAGCGGATAATACAGCCATCAATTTAAAATGCTTTTTCATAAATATGTTCTCTCCTTTTTGCAATAAGTTTTATCGTGGCCGAAAATCCATCGTTGCATTACTCTGCGATTATAACCCATAGCCAGGATACAATGATAGTGTGGTTTCATGGCAAATATGGAAGGAGGTAACAGAATAAGAAAAAAGATGAGAAAACCCAGGGGTTTCCCCTTGCCGGCAGCCGAAAAATAGAAGAATCCACCTTCAGAAAGTAAGAAAACTTTAAATAGGAAAATAAAGGCTGGTATGATATAATTACAAAACAGAGAATAAACAGCCCTTAAAGAGGAGATCCAAGCCATGAGAATGAAAGTATCCAACTATATTTCCCAAAAACTGGTGGATTCCGGAATTACCCAGGTATTTACCGTCACAGGCGGAGGCGCCATGCATTTAAATGACGCTCTGGGCCACCAGGAAGGCCTGCACTGCTTGTATAACCACCATGAACAGGCCTGCGCCATAGCCGCAGAGGCCTACGCCAGAATCCATGGAAAGATAGGAGCGGTCTGCGTGACCACCGGACCTGGCGGCACCAATGCCATTACCGGAGTGCTGGGAGGCTGGCTGGATTCCATTCCCATGCTGATCTTATCCGGACAAGTACGCTATGATACCACTGCCCGCTGGTCAGGTGTAGGAATCAGAGCCATGGGCGACCAGGAGTTTGATATTATAAAGTCCGTTGACTGTATGACAAAGTACAGTGAGATGGTCATTGATCCCATGAGAATCCGTTTTTGCCTGGAAAAGGCCATTTATCTGGCACTTTCCGGACGCCAGGGTCCTGCCTGGCTGGACATCCCCTTAAATGTTCAGGGAGCTTATATTGAAACCGATGATTTGATCGGCTTTTCTCCAGAGAATTACGAGGCAGGCGGAGACGGCTGGGTTTCTGAGACCGGCCCCAAAATCAGGGAAGATCAGGCAGGGGAGGGGGAAACCCGCCAGATACTTCCGTCACAGGTGGCGGACGACACGGTTCGGGCCATTTTGGACAAGATCCGTTCTTCTTCCCGCCCGGTGATCAATGCAGGAAATGGAATACGGATCGGAAAAGCTTATGAGGTGTTTGTCAGAGTGGCGGAAAAACTGGGAATCCCGGTGGTGACCGGATGGAACAGTATCGACTGTCTTCATGATGACCATCCTCTCTATACCGGCAGAGCCGGGGGAATGGGAGACCGCCCCGGCAACTTTGCAATCCAAAACAGCGATCTTGTCCTTTCCCTGGGAAGCCGTTTAAGCATCAGGCAGGTAGGGTATTCTTATAATACATGGGCCAGAGCTGCTCACGTGATTGTCAATGACATTGACCAGGAAGAACTGAAAAAACCATCGGTTCATGCTGATATGAGGGTTCATGCCGATGTAAAGGATTTGCTGGAGTCCATGGAAAGGCTCCTGGACTGCGAATACAAGGCCACCAGGGAACACCCCTTATTTTCAGGAGGAAAAGGTCTGGATAACATGACCTGGAATGAGACCTGCCTCATGTGGAAAGAAACCTATCCGGTAGTGCTGCCAAAGCATTATATTGATGAAGGCAAGGGAACAAATGTCTACGCCTTTATTAAGGAATTAAGCTCCAGGCTTTCCAAAAATCAGATCACAGTGGTAGGGAACGGCTCTGCCTGCGTGGTGGGCGGACATGCCTATGTGATCAAGGAAGGACAGCGCTTTTTATCCAATTCTGCAGTTGCCAGCATGGGATATGATCTTCCGGCGGCTATCGGCGTCTGCATGACAGAACAGGAACAAGATACCATTCTGGTGACAGGAGACGGCAGCCTCCAGATGAATTTACAGGAGCTGCAGACGATTATTCATCACCGTATGGCTATTAAAATATTCCTCATTAATAATGGAGGGTATCACTCCATCCGCCAGACCCAGAAGAATTTCTTCGGAGAGCCTTTGGTGGGAATCGGAGAGGACAGCATGGATTTAAGCTTTCCTGACATGGCAAAGCTTTCCGGAGCTTATGGCTATCCTTACGTGGCCATCCATAACAACGGGGAATTGGAACGGGGAATTGAAGAGACTCTTTCCATAGAGGGACCAGTCATCTGCGAGGTGTTTGTGAGCAGGGATCAGAACTTTGAACCGAAATCCTCGGCTAAGCGTCTGCCTGACGGAACCATGGTATCTCCTCCTTTGGAGGATTTATCCCCCTTCCTGCCTGATGAGGAGATGGACCGGAATATGATTATTCCCCGGATAAAGTAGTCAAATATTTCGCAGGAATAAAAGGTCAAAGAAATACGGAGGAGAAACGTTGAACGTTGTTGTAACGGGAGCCACCAGCTTTCTGGGAAGGAGGCTGGTGGACCGGCTTTTAAAAGACGGCAGCCAGGTGTTTGCGGTAGTCCGTCCAGGCTCAGGGAATTTAAGCAAGCTGGATGTAAACCGCAAGGGCCTGGTTTTAATTGAGCGTCAGCTTCAGGACTTGCAGGACCTTGATCAGGTCATTGGTGAACCTTGCGGCGCATTTTATCATTTTGGATGGGACGGCTCTGGAAGTGAAAATCGAATGAAGGCGGACGTACAGCAGAAGAATGCAGAGGATTCTTTAAAAGCTCTGGAGGGAGCCAGACGCCTTGGCTGCAAGCGCTTTCTTTTCAGCGGTTCCCAGGCAGAATACGGAATTCATAAGGAACCTTTATCAGAGGAGACAGAGTGCAGGCCGGTTTCTGAATACGGGAAAGCCAAGCTGGAATTTTTAAAGCGGGCTATGGAGCAGACGGAAAGCTGGAGACAGGCGGGAATTTCTGACATGGAATACATTCATTCCAGAATATTCAGCGTCTATGGACCTGGAGACCACCCCTGGTCCTTGGTGGAAAGCTGTCTGGGTGCCTTTGGAAAAGGAGAGTACATTTCTCTGGGGGAATGCACCCAGATGTGGAATTTTTTATATCTTGATGATTGTATCCAGGCTCTGGTGCTCCTGATGAATCAGGAGAAAGAATCCACTTCCGGGATTTATAACGTGGCGGGGCCGGAATGTGAAAACAGGCCATTGAGGGAATACATCCGGATGATGTATGAAACCATGGGCTTTCACGGAAGCTACAGCTATGGAAGGCGGAAACCCAATGCGGAAGGCCCGGCTAATCTGATTCCTGATATCAGAAAGCTTCAGGAGGCCACTGGTTGGAAGCCGGAGGTGTCATTTCCGGAAGGGATAAAAAGAACAGGCTTGGGAGGTAACATGTAATATGAGAGACAGAAATTGTATTGTATGCGGCACATCTCTTGGAGAAAAGCCGCTGATGACCCTTGAGCATATGCCGGCTTCTGCCCAGGACATTCCTTCAAAAGAAGAGGTTGAACATGACAAGGGTGTGACCCTTCATCTTCACCAGTGTGAAACCTGCGGCCTGGTGCAGTTTGACTGCCAGCCGGTGGCTTACTATAAGGACGTTATCCGGTCCGGCGGATTTACTACTACCATGGTGGAGTTGAGAAGAAGCCAGTACCGTCATTTTATCGATACCTTCCGTTTGGAGGGAAAGAAGCTGATTGAGGCAGGATGCGGACAGGGAGAGTTCCTCGGCGTGCTGAATGAATTTCCGGTAAGGGCCTGTGGAATTGAATACAGGGAAAGTCTGGTTCAATTAGCCAGGGAAAAGGGGCTTACGGTTTGGAAGCAGTTTGCAGAGGAGGGAGCGGTTTTAGAGCCTGGAGACGGCAGTATAACCGGCCCTTATGACGGTTTTTTGTCTTTTAATTTTCTGGAACATCAGCTTGAGCCCGTAAGTATGCTCCGCTGCCTTGCAGATAATTTAACAGAGAATGGAGTGGGCTTGATTACAGTCCCCAGTCTGGAATACATCCTTCAGTATGACGGCTATTATGAACTGATCCGGGATCATCTGGCTTATTATACCTTTGATACCCTTAAGTTTGCGGTTCAGGAGGCCGGATTTGAGGTTATAGAGGAAGAAATGATCAACAGGGACACTCTTTCCGTCCTTGTGAGAAAGACGGCAAAGCCGATGCAAGCACAGGCAGAAAAGGCCCGTCAAGAAAGAAATCCGGAAAAGGTGGATGTTTCCGGACTGATAGAAAGCCAGACTCTGATCGGAAGAGAAATGGAGAGTCTGATTGAAAACCTAAAGTCCCAGGGAAAACGGCTTGCCGTATGGGGAGCCAGCCATCAGGGCTTTACCCTGACAGCCACCACGGAAATCGGCAGGTTTGCGGAGTATATCATTGATTCTGCTCCCTTTAAACAGGGGAAATATGCCCCTGCCTCCCATCTTCCTATTGTGTCTCCCGATCATTATAAAAAGGATCCGGTGGAGGTCATTTTGATCGTGGCTCCCGGCTATACCAATGAGATTGCCGGGTCCATACGGGAAAAATTCGGCAATGATGTGGAGATTATGGCGTTAAAATCCAATCATCTGGAAAGGATATAGAATAAAACTATGAAAGCATTTGTTTTAATTGAACCGGGGAAGGTTGGCTGGCATGAGGCTCCGGAACCTGTCCTCACTCCTTACGGTGCGATCCTCCGTCCTCTGGCGGTTGCGCCCTGTTCTTCTGATGTTCATACCGTATACGGAGGTGGTTCCAGAAAGGCCCCCAACCTGATTCTGGGTCACGAGTGCGTGGGAGAAATTCTGGAAACAGGAGAACTGGTTCAGGATTTTAAACCGGGAGATGTGGTAGTGGTTCCTGCCATTACGCCGGACTGGCGGGCAATGGGAATTCAGGAGGGGAATTTTAAACATGCTTCCGCACCTTTTTCCGGCCATCAGCTTGGAAGAACGGCTCCCGGAGTTTTTGCGGAGAAATTTCTCATTCCTGATGCGGATACGACTTTGGCAAAGATTCCGGAAGGGGTTACTCTGGAACAGGCTCTCATGTGCGTGGATGTGGTGACTACAGGCTTTACCGGCGCTGAATTTGCCGATATTAAAATCGGTGACACGGTGGTGGTTCTTGGAATCGGCCCCATTGGTTTGATGGCCATAGAAGGCGCCCGCCATTTAGGAGCGGCCCGGATCATTGCTGTGGGCAGCAGGCCTATTTGTGTGGAGCTGGCAAAGGAATTCGGAGCCACAGAGGTTCTCAGCTATAAGGTGAATCTGGCAGAAGGGCAAAGAGAGAACTCCCTGGGGGGTAAAGTGAATCCGCCCGAAGGTCAAAGAGAGGCCTCTCTGGTATGTAAGGACAAAGATGTGGTGCAGCAGGTTCTGGAACGGACAGGCGGTTTAGGCGCAGATGGCGTCATCATCTGCGGAGGCGGCGACGAGGTATTTGCCCAGGCGGTGGATATGGCCCGGTATGGCATTGGAACCATTTCCAATGTGAATTATTTCGGCGGAACCGGAAATCTGCCCTTTCCCAAGTTTTCAGGAGGAAGAGGCATGGCAGGAAAGACCATTCATACAGAGCTTGCCAAGGGCGGCCGCATCAGGATGGAGCGCCTTCTTAAGATGGTTCAGTATGGAAGAATCAATCCCCAGAAATTAGTGACCCACCAGCTAAATGGTTTGGATCAGGTGGAAACAGCATTGCAGATGATGAAAGAAAAGCCGAAAGATTTAATTAAAGTCATGGTTCGGATAGATTGGAAGTGAACAGATGAAGACAATCAGTATTGTGGTTCCCTGCTATAATGAGGAAGAAAATGTAGAAGCCCTGTATCAGGCGATTTCCGGCATATTTAAGAAAGAGCTGCCGGATTATGGCTATGAGCTCATTTTTATCGATAATGATTCCAGGGATCATACCAGAGAAAAAATACGCAGGCTTTGTTCCCAGGATGAAGGAGTCAAGGGAATATTCAACGCCAAAAACTTCGGCCAGTTCAATTCCCCCTATTATGCCATGCTTCAGTCCACAGGAGACTGCACCATTCTCATGGCAGCGGACTTTCAGGACCCGGTAGAAATGATCCCAAGGTATGTAAAGGAATGGGAAAAGGGCTATCGGATCGTCATAGGAATCAAGGAATCCAGTAGGGAAAATAAGCTGATGTACTGGCTGAGAAGCTGCTATTATAAGGCTATTAAAAAGCTTTCCGACGTGGAGCAGATCGAGCACTTTACCGGCTTTGGGCTTTATGATGCAAGATTTATCAGAGTGCTGAGAGAGCTTGATGACCCCACTCCCTTCCTTCGGGGAATCGTAGCGGAGCTTGGCTTCAAGCGCAAGGAAATCCCTTATGACCAGCCAAAACGCCGGGCAGGAAAGACCAGCAATAACCTTTACCGCCTCTATGATGCGGCCATGCTGAGCATCACTTCCTATACTAAGGTGGGGCTTCGTCTTGCGACGATTTTTGGAAGCCTCTGTTCCTTTGCCAGCATGCTGGTGGCTCTTGTATACCTGGTTTTAAAATTAATGTACTGGGACCGCTTTCCGGCAGGTATGGTGCCTCTTTTGATCGGAATGTTTTTCCTGGGGTCCATACAGATTTTCTTTATCGGACTTGTGGGAGAGTACATCATGTCCATGAATGCCAGAATCATGAAACGGCCTCTTGTCATTGAAGAAGAGAGGATCAATTTTACAGAAGAGGATATGCTTCTTACGGCAGCATCTGTGGAGGATGAAGATCAGAGATGAAATATAAGATAGATATTGCACGAATCCGTGAAAATTCAATGATATTAAATGGTTGGGTGATCGGCAGGACAGAAGAGACGGAGGCAGAGTTTCAGGTCTTGGACGGCAGTGAAAATCCAGTTGAATTTAAGCTGGTTCCCGTCCGCAGAGATGATGTGAGCCAGATTTATTTCAAGAAAACAGTGGCAAGGGATCTTGGTTTTGACATCCGGATACCTTATATCCGGGAGGAAAATGAGGACCGGATTTTGGTCATCCATTGCGACGGCAAAACCGTAAAGGTGAAGCTCAATGCATCCATTCTGGAACGGCAGAACAGTTCTGCCCACAAAAGGACTGCCAAGCTGAAAAGCATGATGAACGCCCAAACCCTTTGCTCCGCAGTGGACTTCTGGAAGGAAAACGGCTTTAAAGCGCTGCTGTTAAAGTCCAGACACAAACTTCAGGGCATTGACAGTGATTACGATTACCCGGAGTGGTACAGCCTTACCAAAACATCAGAAGAAGACTTAGAAGCCCAGAAGAAAACTGTTTTTGACTATAACCCCAAGATGTCTGTGGTAATCCCTGCCTATAAGACGCCGGAGCGGTTTCTGGCAGCTATGCTGGATTCCCTTCTGTCCCAGACCTATACCAAATGGGAAGTCTGCATAGCAGACGGAAGCCCTAAGGGGGAGAGTGTGGAACGGGTGTTAAAGCGCTATGCTTCAAAGGATGAGAGAATCCGGTACGTGATTTTAGGAGAGAATAAGGGAATCTCAGGAAATACCAATGCAGCTATTGAAATGGCTACAGGAGATTTTGTGGTTTTAGCAGACCACGACGATACCCTGGCTCCTGATGCCTTGTTTGAATGCGTAAAGGCCATTAATTCTGATCCTGAAATCGATGTGGTTTATACTGATGAAGACAAGCTGGACATGGATGGAGGAGAGTTGTTCGAACCTCATTTCAAGCCGGACTTTAACCCTGATCTCTTAACCAGCGTCAACTATATCTGCCATCTGTTTGTGGTCAATCACGACCTTCTTATGGAAGTGGGCGGTTTCCGGGAGGAATTTGACGGAGCCCAGGATTATGATTTTATTTTCCGCTGTACGGAAAAGGCCAGGAAGATTTATCATATACCAAAGGCACTATACCACTGGCGCTGTCACCAGAATTCCACCGCCAGCAACCCGGAAAGCAAGCTTTATGCCTTTGAGGCAGGAGCAAGAGCCATTAAGGCCCATTATGAACGGATGGGCATTGGGGTGAAATTCGTGGAAAAGGGAGTGGATTACGGTATTTATCATTCCACCTTTGAGATAATCGGAGAGCCCTTGATTTCTATTATTATCCCCAACAAGGACCACAGCGCTGATTTGGATTTATGTATGCGCACCCTCATTGAAAAATCCACTTACAGGAACCTGGAATTCATTGTGGTGGAAAATAACAGCACTGCCCCGGAAACCTTCGCTTATTATGAAAAAATCCAAAAGGAATTTGACTTCGTCCGGGTGGTGAAATGGGACCGGGAATTCAATTACTCTGCCATCAATAATTTCGGCGTTTCCTTTGCAAAGGGAGAATATCTTCTGTTTTTAAATAATGATACAGAAATCATCAATCCGGAAAGCATCCATGAACTTCTTGGCTTCTGCCAGCGGGAGGATGTGGGAATTGTGGGAGCCAGACTCTTATATTCCGATGATACCATTCAGCATGCCGGTGTGGTAGTAGGCTTTGGCGGAATTGCAGGCCATACCTTTATCGGCCTTCATAAGGCAGAAAGCAGCTATTTCAACCAGGCCATGTGCGCCAGAAACTACAGCGCGGTAACTGCTGCCTGTATGATGAGCAAAAGATCCCTGTTTGATCAGGTGGGAGGCTTTACAGAGGAGCTGCAGGTTGCTTTTAATGATATTGATTACTGTATGAAGATCCGCTCGATCAATAAGCTGGTGGTTTATGCGCCTTACGCCCTGTTCTACCACTATGAGTCCAAATCCAGAGGTCTGGAGGACACCCCGGAGAAGGTGGAACGTTTTAACCGGGAGATTAAGAAGTTTTCAGAGCGGTGGCCGGATATTTTAAGAGAGGGAGACCCTTATTACAATCCCAACTTAACCCTGCGCAAGTCCAACTTCGCCCTGCGTGACCTTAAAAAGGAAAAAATCGGGGAACCTTACAAGCTTGAGGTGTGAGATGCAGAAAAAAGTGACCATCATTATTCCTAATTACAATGGACTTAAATTTATGGAACCCTGTTTTAAAGCCCTGGAAGCTCAGAGTGAAAAGAACTTTGAGCTTCTTGTGGTGGACAACGGTTCTTCCGATGGCAGTGTGGAATGGCTGAAGGAGCGGGATATCCCTTCTGTATTTCTCGAAGAAAACACCGGCTTTTCCGGGGCTGTAAATGTAGGAATCAGCCGTTCCCGGACTCCCTATGTCATTCTTCTAAACAATGATACGGAGCCGGAGCCGGATTATGTCAAGGAAATGGTAAAAGCCATTGAACGGTCCCCTGAAATATTTTCCGTCAGCAGCAAGATGATCCAGCTCTATCACAAGGAGCTGATGGATGATGCAGGAGACATGTACAGTCTTCTTGGCTGGGCCTACCAGCGCGGCGTAGGCCACAGCAGCCGGGGCTACCGAAAACCCTGCCAGGTATTTTCGGCCTGTGCGGGAGCGGCGATTTACCGGAGAGAGGTTTTTGAGGAAATCGGCGGCTTCGACGAGGACCACTTTGCTTATTTGGAGGATATCGATGTAGGATACCGTGCAAAGATCTTCGGATATAAAAATATGTACTGCCCTACAGCCGTAGTTTACCACGTAGGAAGCGGAACCAGCGGTTCCAAGTATAACTCCTTCAAGGTCCGTCTGGCTGCCAGGAACAATGTGTATTTAAATTATAAAAACATGCCCTTTCTCCAGCTTTTTATAAACCTGGGGCCATTACTGGCAGGGATGTTTGTGAAATATTTGTTTTTCCGGAAAATCGGCTTTGCTTCTGATTATGTGGAAGGACTTAAAGAAGGTTTGAGGACGGCGGGAAAAACGAAGAAAGTAAAGTTCCGTTCCTCTCATTTAGGGAACTATTTGCGTATAGAAGGAGAGTTGATTTATGGAACAATCCTCTATATTTGGGAATTTTTAAAAAGAAAGCTAAAAATTTTCAGGTCATTTTAAGAATAATTTAATAGCAACATAGGGATTTATTGTGTATAATATCCACGAAAGCAATGAGCAGTGCGAAACAGGGCGCGAAAGATTTTTTTCGTTGTGCCCGCACATAAGAAAAAAATTTTTTGTGTCCTGTTTCATAGGGCGAATGCCCGTGAGCCGGTAAAGCCGCAGGCTTTACCGGCTGCACTGCGGACTTACGGGCAACACATGCCTCCCCTATGATTCACCCTCACAATTCGGAAGGTTTTCCACTATGATAAAAGACAATCAAAAAAAACTAAACGGATTCCACGTAGTACTGGACGCTTTAGTCCTTGCCCTGTCCTATTTTCTATCATGGGCGCTGCTTCTCACAGGAAACCGCATATTCAGCCCCGGAAAAGGAGTTTTGGCCCCTCAGTATTATTTCGCAGTATTTCTCGTAATGCTGCCAGTGTACCTTCTGCTCTACGGCATCTTTAATTTATACACGCCGAAGAGAATCCAGGGAAAGCGGTATGAGTTTGCCAATATCTGCAAGGCCAATTTATTTGGGGTTTTGCTCTTTACCATGATTTTTTTTCTGGCAAAGAATAACCCTTATTTCCGTGAGTTCTCCAGAAGAATCATATTCTACTTCTGCGCCATCAACATCGTCCTGGAAACCATAGAACGCAACCTTATCCGCTACACCCTCCGTTCCATGCGTTCCAAAGGCTACAACCAGAAGCACATCCTCTTAATCGGTTACAGCCGTGCCGCCGAAGGCTTCATAGACCGGGTTCTGTTCAACCCCGAATGGGGATACCAGATCAAAGGAATTCTGGATAACACCAAAGAATGGGGAACCGGATACAAAGGAATCAACGTCATTGGAAAAGTAGGAGATTTAGACGAAATCCTGAACTTAAACTCCCTGGATGAAATAGCGATCACCCTCAGCATCACCGAATACGCCAACTTAGAAAGAATTGTAGCCTCCTGCGAGAAATCAGGAGTCCACACCAAATTTATTCCCGACTATAACAACATGATCCCCACCAGACCCTATATTGAAGATCTCCACGGTCTGCCGGTAGTAAACATCCGCCGGGTGCCTCTGACCGACCCTCTGAACGCCATGGCAAAAAGAGCGGTAGACATTTTAGGGGCTGTTTTTGCATTGCTTTTATTTTCACCCATCATGCTTTTAGCAGCAGCTCTCATTAAGCTGACTTCCCCCGGTCCTCTCATCTACAGCCAGGAGCGGGTAGGCCTTCACAACAGGCCGTTTAAAATGTATAAGTTCCGTTCCATGGTGGTTCAGGCGCCATCCGAAGAAAAAACAAAATGGACCTCCCCCCATGATTCCCGTGTAACCCCTATAGGACGATTCATCAGAAAGACAAGTATTGATGAGATGCCACAATTTTTAAATGTACTCCGGGGAGACATGAGCTTAGTGGGTCCAAGACCAGAAAGACCTCTCTTTGTGGAAAAATTTAAAGAAGAAATCCCCCGCTATATGATCAAGCATCAGGTGCGTCCGGGAATCACCGGATGGGCTCAGGTAAACGGATACCGGGGAGATACTTCTATTACAAAGAGAATTGAACACGATTTGTATTACATTGAAAACTGGACCCTGGGATATGACTTTAAGATTTTATTTCTTACCGTATTCAAGGGATTTATCAATAAAAATGCGTACTGATACCACGACACCATTAGGATTGAGGATAAATAGATGAAAAATGAATTTGATGATGAATTAGACCGTGATAAGGTTGAAAAAAGCAGGCACGGTTCCCATTCAGAGCCAGATCCGTCCGATGCAGACTATTACCTGGATGACGATTATATAGATTCCGGAGAAAAGGAAGCGGACGTAAAAAACCAGACATCAGGCCGGAGAACCAGCCATTCCCAGACTGGACCGGAAGGCAGCCAGGCAATGTTCAGAGGGCAGGACTCCTCCAAAGCTGCGGCCCCCCGGAACACTTCCGGAAAGTCTCAGAACTCTGCCCGCCCGCGGCAGGGAGGAGGGCAGGAATTGTCCCGCTCCCAAACCGCAGCAGGCAGCATCCAGGGAATCGGACGTTCCGGAGCGGTGTCAGGGATCGGCCAAGGCTCATCCCGTTCCAAAGGGCAGTCAGGACTCAGTCAGGGTGGCACCGGTTCCAAGAATTCAGCAGGAAATGGTCAGGGAACGGCCCGTCCCCAGACACCATCCCGCTCCCAGACATCACCAGAAAGCGACCAGGAAGCAGCCCGTACCAAAGCCCAATCAGGAAATATTCAGGGAACAACCCGAACTCGGACCTCCGCAGCAAACAGCCAAGGCACAGCCCGCCCCCAGACACCATCCGGAATCGACCAGAACACATCACGCGTCAGGCCCCAGTCAGGAAACGGTCAGAGCACAGCCCGCTCCCAGGCATCATCAGGAATTGATCAGGGAACCATTCGCCTTCCGTTATCTTCAGGAAATGACTCCAGGGCGGCCCGTTTACAGTCTTCCGCAGAAGGAGGCAAAAACGCAGCCAGCCGGTCAGGAGCCCAGGCTGAAAAAAAGAAAAAAATCCGCCGCATCATAATTCTGGCCATTGCAGAGATATTCACTTTGGCCCTCATTTTCTCCTACGCCTATGTGTCAAGACTGATGAACTCCATTCAGCGCCCTGATGATTTTGATGAAAATCAGGTTCGCAATGAAATCATGTCTCCGGAACAGAAAAAGCATATGACAGGCTACCGGACCATTGCAATATTCGGTGTTGACAGCCGGGATGGCAATGTGAATAAAGGTGCTAATGCAGACGTTATTATGATCTGCAACATCAACAGAGACACAGGAGAGATCCGTCTTGTATCCGTATTCCGTGATACATATTTAAACACCGGAGAAGGAAATGCATACAACAAGATCAATTCTGCCTATTCCACCGGCGGCGCTGCCCAGGCTCTTTCAGCTTTAAATAAGAACCTGGACATGGATATCAGAGAATATGTCACCTTTAACTGGAAGTCCGTTGCCGATGGAATCAATATGCTTGGTGGTGTGGATATTGAACTCACCAAGGCAGAGTTCAGTCAAATTAACGGTTATATTACAGAAACAGTGAAAAAAAGCGGAGTTCCATCCGTTCATTTAAAATCAGCAGGAATGAATCACTTAGATGGTGTTCAGGCAGTGGCCTATGCAAGACTTAGAAAAATGGACACTGACTACGCCAGAACAGAGCGCCAGCGCCTTATCATCGAGAAGACATTTGAAAAAGCAAAAAAAGCGGATTTAGGACTGCTTAACAGAATTCTTCTGATGGAAGTAGAACAGATAGGAACAAACCTGACCTTCAGCGATTTTACAGAATTAATTCTGGACATTAATAAATATCATATCGGAGAAACGGGAGGCTTCCCATTTACCCGCGGAGAAATGACCATTGGAAAGAGAGGGGACTGCGTTGTTCCCCAAACCCTGGAAAGTAATGTGCAGGAACTTCACAAGCTCCTGTTTGACAAAGAAAATCATGAGCCATCTGATATGGTGAAAAAGATCAGTGCCAAAATTGCGGCTGATTCCGGTATGTATAAGAAAGGCTCCGGCGGAAGTGGAGAAACTACAAAGCAGACCACAGAAGCCGCAACAGAAGAAAAGACAAAAGCGACTTCAGAATCTTCTTCTGAAGGCACCATTGGGGAAACTGATGAAAACGGCAAACCTATAAAGGGTACCGATCCTTCAGAAAGCAGCACCAGAGAAACAAAGCCTGGAGAAACAACAAAACCAGGAGAAACCAAACCAACAGAGACGAAGCCGGGAGAGTCCGCTTCAGGTTCCAAAAAACCGGGAGAAACAAAGCCCGGGGAGACAAAACCATCTCCCACAGAAAGCTCCCCAGAGCCCACCACGGCTCCGGACGGCCCGGGAACAGCTCCCACCACAGGACCTGACGGTCCTACCGCACCGGAAACTACCTCAGGCGGTCCCGCCGGCCCAGGCGAAACTGCGCCTACTGCACCGGCCTCAACCACAGCCGGGAATTCTGATGTCCCCGTGGTATCGGCACCTCCGGTTTAATAGTAAAAGATTACCCCGTAAAGATTCCTGTTTTGACAGGTATCTGATGCGGGGTTCTTTTATTTTCACATTTTTAATATATTTTTATCACAAATTGGTCACAATTCATTGATAAACTTTCATTAACAAAGAAATACAAATATACATGAAAGGAGATTAAGCTTATGTATAACGAAGAAGATAACAACAAAACAGGCGGCATGAATCCTGGAGATTATAAAGAAGAAGCAATTACCACTAATTTTATTATGAGAGACCCTGACCCGGAGGAATCCAGACAATCCCGGGAGGTTCCCCACTATCAGGAATACCAGTACCGCCAGACAGCACGGGAAAACTACTATTCAGAAGAACAGCCCAAAAGAAAGGGCGGTTTTGCAAAGAAGGCAGCCGGATTGGTGGCCGGAGCCCTGGTCTTTGGCGTAGTGGCCGGAGGAACCATGGTGGGAATCAACCTGGCGGCAGGTTCCTATGTCAATAAGAAATCCGTGGAGATCAGCAAGGTTGAAACCCTTCCTTCCGTAACCGCTCCCGAAGGAGCCAAACCCGCCAGCGCCGGAGGAAGTGCTTTTGCAGGAAATGATGTTTCTGCCATTGTGGATAGCTCCATGCCATCAGTGGTTGCCATTACCAGCAAGGTCCTTTACGAGAGCCAGACCTGGTTCGGCCCTATGCAGAGAGAAGGAGTGGGCAGCGGTTCCGGATTTGTTGTGGGAAAGAATGACGAGGAGCTTTTGATTGTGACCAATAACCATGTGGTGCAGGGCGCAGACCAGTTAAAGGTTACATTTATTGACGAGACAGCCGTAGATGCAGCCATTAAGGGAACCGATGCGGACAGCGACTTAGCTGTCATTGCCATTCCTTTGAGCAATATTCCCGATGAAACTCTGAGCCAGATCGCCGTTGCCTCCCTTGGAAGCTCCGATGATTTAAAGGTAGGCCAGGGAGTGGTAGCCATCGGCAATGCCCTTGGTTACGGACAGTCCGTTACAGTAGGCTATGTCAGCGCGTTAAACCGTACCATCCAGACTGACGGAGGTCTCAATCAGGACTTAATCCAGACCGATGCGGCCATTAATCCGGGCAACAGCGGCGGCGCTCTTTTAAATATGCAGGGTCAGGTTATCGGCATTAACTCAGCCAAATATTCCTCCACAGATGTGGAAGGCATCGGCTATGCCATTCCCATTTCCAAGGCTCAGGATATTATTGACAATCTGATGACAAAGAAGACCAGAACCCAGGTCACAAGTGATAAACAGGGTTATTTAGGAGTTCAGTGCAAGAATATTGACAGCGTCACAAGCCAGCAGCTTGGCATGCCTCAGGGCGTATTTATCTATAAGATTGTAGAAGGCGGAGCAGCCTCCAAATCCGATTTAAGGGAAAAGGACATCATTACCAAGTTTGACGGCCAGAGCATCAGAACCTATGATGACCTGACCAATATGCTGAAATACTACGAGGGCGGAACCACTGTAACCCTTACGGTCCAGTCCCTTGAGAACGGCCAGTATGTAGAAAAAGAGATCAGCCTGGTTCTTGGAAGCAGACCCACTGAGACCTCTCAGCAGTAATGACAGACAAATAAAGGAATATATTAAGATCCACAATCCGTTTATTTAAGGGTAGTACATGTAGAAATATATGTACTGCCCCTTTTTTGGTGACAATTCAAGAAAAAAACTTACAAATCAGTAAAAAGCTGCAAAAAAACCGCTTGACTTTGAATAAGTAATGTAGTAGTCTCTTTATAGTATTAATAACTGTTATCAATTTTATATGATCGGGTCAAAAATTTGGTATCTCCGGCAAATCATGGCGGGAGAGCCATAAAGAAATTACACTTATGAGGGAGATTTATAAAATGAAGAACATGAAGATAAAAGCAAAGCTGATTGTGAGTTTTTCCATGGTAGTCCTGCTGTCCGTTATGGTGGGCATTGTCGGCATTTTTGGAATGCTGCGGATAAGTAAGGCGGGCACCAGGCTTTATGAGGAAAACCTTCTTGGGACTGAAGCAATGGGTGATATGAACAACGCCGTAACTTCGCTGCGTATGCATCTCAGATCTATGGCGATCTATGGGCCCCGCGACCCCCATTATACCGCCAGTGAACAGGCAATAAAGGAGATCACCGGCAAATTTGGAACCTATGAAGACAGTTATCAGGCAACCATATCCGACCAGGAGGATCAGAAAATATTCGATCAGATCAAGTCCTTGTACAACGAGACTGTGCTGGGCCATGTAATTCCGGAGGTCAGCGCCGCCAGCGCAAAGAACGACATGGAAGGCGCCAAGGCGGCACTGGATGCCTCCAGCGGTCATCTGGAGCAGTTAAGCGATCTCATCATGGACAGAGTGGAATATAACAGTCAGGACGCAAAGCAAATAGCGGCCGGCAACACGAAATCAAGCTACACCATGATAATAGCTGAAGTCATCATACTTCTCCTTTCGGCGGCTATCGCCCTGACCCTTGGCCTGTACATAGCCAACCTTGTCAGCAAGCCCGCCGTATTTATGAAAGATGTGCTTTCCCGTATCGGCACCCAGGGAGATCTGGAGTTTTCTGACGCCGAGTACAGGCAGACCGAGGAATACGCCAAGATCAAGGATGAAATCGGTGAATCTGTAGAGATGCTTCTCACAATGGTACGCCGCCTCGTAACAGTGGGTACGGCTCTGGGCACGGTCGCCAGCGGCGATCTGACCTCCGAGATGCCGCTGTTGTCAGAACGTGACACAATGGGGCTTTCGATCAACAAAATGGTCGCTAATCTCAATTCCATGTTTGGGGAAATAAAAACCGCTTCGGAGCAGGTATCGTCCGGGGCGGGACAAGTGTCCCAGAGCGCTCAGGAATTGGCAACAGGCTCCAGCGAACAGGCCGCCGACGTCCAGGAGCTCACTGCCTCCGTCACTGAAGTGAGGCAGCAGGTGGATGAAAATGCGAAACGTTCTGAAAAGGCTCTGGAAAATTGCAACACGGCTGTGTCCCTGGTGGACATCAGTATGGACTCCATGCGGCAAATGACGGAAGCAATGCAATCCATCGGCGAGAGCTCAAGAGATATTACCCGCGTCATCAAGGTGATCGATGATATTGCGTTCCAGACTAATATCCTGGCGCTGAACGCGGCAGTGGAGGCGGCACGGGCCGGTCAGCAAGGAAAGGGCTTTGCGGTGGTGGCTAACGAAGTGCGCAGTCTTGCCTCCAAGAGTGCGGAGGCTGCAAAAGAGACTGCAGGACTCATTGAGGGCAGCACACAGCGCGTGAACGAAGGCAGCCGGATTATGGAAAAAACCAATGAAAGCCTGCACGCCGTGAGCGTGACCACAAAGGAAAATGCGGATATTATCAGGGAGATGTCAAAATCCCTGGAGAACCAGTTGTCCTCTATCGTTGAAATTAACCGGGGAATGGATCAGATTTCCTCCGTGATACAGGCAAATTCCGCCACCGCCGAGCAGTCTGCCTCTGCTTCTGAGGAGATGTCGGCGCAGGCAGTTCTGATGAACGGCATTGTTGAGCAGTTCAAACTGAGACAATCCGATTATAGTGAAGCCTATGCCTTTGAACAGAGCAGCCCGGCACCCGCTCCTTCCTATGGAGGCTTTTCCATGGCCTTTGGCAAGTATTAATCAAAGACAGTCCTTAGCCTGCCGAATGTTCGGCGGGCTTTTTTTTTGGTTTATGTTAACCTTGGACCAAGAGTGAAGTGTAACGCAGTACTGATTAAAAAAGTCTAAAGTGCCTGGCAATACTTGTACATGACTCTTAAATGATTTATAATAGTTTGGTACACAGTTGATTATGATACACAAAAGGAGATTATAGTTTGGACGATAAATATATTCCGTCGGAGAAGGAAGAGAGCAAAGCAGCTTCTGTCTCAGACGGTGATAAAAAGAAAAAAGAGGATGAGGAATACGAAAAAGTCTGTTACGTCTGCCGGAGGCCGGAGCATGTGGCAGGCCCCATGGTTTCCATGCCGGTGGGCATGAATTTATGCCATGACTGTATGCAGAAGGCCTTTGATTCCGTAAGTCAGGGAGGATTTGACCTATCAAAGATCCAGAACATGCCTTACATGAATTTAAACTTAAGTGATTTGGGGAACATAAACCCTCAGGATATAGAGATACCAAACAGGCAGAAGATCAAAAAGAAAACAGCCAAGGAGCCAAAATTTGAACTGGACCGGAAGGACATACCTGCCCCCCATGTCATCAAGCAGAAGCTGGACGATTATATCATCGGCCAGGAGCAGGCAAAAAAAGTGATTTCCGTAGCAGTTTATAATCACTATAAACGGGTTTACCTTTCTGACGGCCAGAAGGAAGCAGAAGGAGATGTGCAGATTGAAAAATCCAACATCCTGATGATCGGTCCCACAGGCAGCGGAAAGACCTATCTGGTGAAAACCCTGGCAAAGCTTTTAGACGTACCCCTGGCTATCGCCGATGCCACCTCCTTAACAGAGGCAGGCTACATAGGCGATGACATTGAAAGCGTCATATCCAAGCTCTTATCCGCAGCAGGCAATGATGTGGACAAGGCCGAGCGGGGCATTGTATTCATCGATGAAATCGATAAGATTGCCAAGAAAAAGAGCACCAGCAGCAGGGATGTGAGCGGGGAGTCGGTCCAGCAGGAGCTTTTAAAGCTTCTGGAGGGCAGTACAGTAGAGGTGCCCGTAGGCTCCAACCAGAAAAATGCATTAACCCCCATGACCTCTGTCAGCACGGAAAACATCCTGTTCATCTGCGGCGGCGCCTTCCCTGATATGGAAGACATCATAAAGGAAAGGCTGAAGGAAAAGTCCTCCATAGGATTTTCCGCAGAGCTAAAGGATGAGCATGAGAAGGATTCCAATATCCTGACAAAGGTGACCAATGAAGACTTGAGAAAGTTCGGCATGATTCCTGAGTTTTTAGGCCGCCTTCCCATAACCGTGACCCTGGAGTCTTTAGGCAGGGATTTGATGATCCGGGTCTTAAAAGAACCGAAAAACGCCATTTTAAAGCAGTATAAAAAGCTTTTGGAGATGGATGAGGTCAACCTGGTATTTGAGGATGAAGCCCTGGAGTGGATCGCAGAAGAGGCCCTTAAGAAAAAGACGGGAGCCAGAGCCTTGCGGGCCATTATCGAAAGCTTTATGCTGGATATCATGTATGAGATTCCCAAGGATGCCAATATCGGTTCGGTAGTTATAACGAGAGCTTACCTTGATAAAAACGGAGGGCCTTTTATTCAAATGCGAGGTTGATTGCCAATGTAAAGGATAAAAGTAAGGGTAAGGTGGAGATAATAGAAACAAAAGGAGGGATTTTATGATATATATGGGTCTTACCGCATTGCTGGCAGCCCTGGATCTTTTTATAAAAAATGCCATTGAGGAACAGGATGGAGATGATTTTCCAAAAGAGCTGGAGGGGAGCAAGGGAAAGATTTTGCTTCATAAGAGTCACAATGCCGGTTTTCCTTTTGGCTATTTAAAAGAAAAACAATCTCTTGTACAGATGATTCCTCTTGCAGTGGCTTCCTTTGTGGCAGGAATACAGGTCTGTCTGCTTCAAGGAAAAGGAAGACATGCGGAAAAGCTGGCTCTGTCCCTTATTTTGGGCGGTGCCGCCAGCAATTTATATGACAGGCTGGTTCGCAGCTATGTGGTGGATTATTTCAGCCTCCAGTATGGAAGGCTGAAAAAGGTTATATTTAATTTGGGAGATATCTTTATCTTTCTGGGAGCTGCCATTTTTACAGTAGTGGAAGTAATCCGGGCATTTAAAGATCGATAACATCAGGCGGCGTAGGCAAACTATGCCGCCTGATTTTTTTTTTTTTAAATAAAAAGGTGATTTCTCTATATAATTATTATATTTTATTAAAGCTCCTTCACTATGATACAAACACATACAAATAAAAAGTTCCACAAATAATAAAAACTGTTGCAAATTATCTCTACATAGTGTAACATATATCTATGTAGAGATAATGGAGGAGGAGAGATGGCAAAGAAGGAGCTGAAGATATTAATTGGCCTCCATCGGGCTGTCAATTACATTGACCGGCAGTCGGTTCGGATTTTCTCAGAGTACCAGCTTACTATGGGACAATTTGCAGTGCTGGAGGCATTGTACCACAAAGGAGATATGACTGTGGGCCAGGTCCAGGAAAAGATACTGAGTTCCAGTGGAACCATTCCTCTTATTGTAAATAACCTTGAAAAAAGAGGATACCTGGTAAGAAAAACAGACAGCAAGGACAAAAGGCGGTGCATTTTGCACATTACGGAACAGGGGCAGGAGCTGATTGGTCAGGTCTATCCCCGGAATGAGGCCAGGATTATAGAGTTAATGTCGGGTTGGACGGAAGAAGAAAAAGAACAGTTGACTGCTTTATTAAAAAAATTTGGAGAGAAAAAACATGGAGAGGACAATTAAAAGACAGGTAAAAGGTTTTAAAACCCAGGACGGTGCAGGTGTGAATCTGGTCAGAGTATTAGGTCATAAAACTGTGGAAGAGTACGATCCTATTCTCATGCTGGATTCCTTTGACAGCACCAATCCCGACGATTACGTTGCCGGCTTCCCCTTACACCCCCATAGGGGAATTGAAACCATCAGCTATGTATATCGGGGAACTATGGTTCATAAGGATAGTCTGGGGAATGAAGATTCCATTTCCGATGGAGAGGTTCAGTGGATGACAGCAGGTTCTGGCATCCTTCATGAAGAGAAGCTGCCGCCCTCAGAGCGAATGCTTGGAGTTCAGCTTTGGCTGAATCTGCCGGCAAAGGATAAGATGACAGCCCCTTCTTACCACAGTATTAAGAATGCTGATATAGAAGAAATCCATTTTGAAAATGGAAAATTAAGGCTTCTTGCCGGGCAATATAAAGAGAGCAAAGGATATGAAAGCAAATATCTGCCTCTTGACTACTACGACATCCACTTAGAGCCTGGTGCCTCCATTGTGATTGATACTGATCCCAAGCGGTCGGTTATGATTTTCACCTTATTGGGAGAAGCTGTTGTTGGAGAGACACTGGTGGAAGAAAAGACAGCAGCAAAACTTACATCAGGCGGCCAGGTTGAGATAAAAAGCAGTGGTGCCCATACTCAGGTACTGTTTGTCAGCTCAAAGCTGTTGGAAGAGCCTGTTGCATGGGGCGGTCCCATTGTTATGAATACAAAGGCAGAATTGCAGAAAGCATTCCAGGATCTGGATCAGGGGACATTTCTGCAGAAAGAAATATCATATGAAGACAAATAAAACTTTGAAATGATCAGGAGGATTTTATATGAGCATTATAAACGCATTAGAAAAAAGAAGAAGCTATTATAACATCAATAAAGAACTTCCCGTTTCCATCGAAGAAGTGGTAAAGAGAATTGAAACTCTGACGGAGCTGGTGCCCGACGCATTTAACATGAAAAGCTCCCGCCTTGTGGTGGCCTTGGGAGAAAAACAGGATTTGTTATGGGATTCCATTTACGAGGTTTTCGGCGGTGACGTTCCCAAGGATAAAACTGACAGCTTTAAAGCAGGGGCAGGAACAGTTCTTTATTTCTATGACCAGGCAGTGGTAAAAGGCCTTCAGGATCAGTTCCCCCTGTATGCAGGCAATTTCCCGGGCTGGGCCCTTCAGGCCAATGCCATGCTGCAGATCAGCATTTGGAGCGGACTGCGGGAACTGGGAATCGGCGCTTCCCTGCAGCATTACAACCCGGTGATCGACCAGAAAATCCGGGAGCTGTTTGACGTTCCTGAAAGCTATCAGCTCATCGCCCAGATGCCCTTTGGAGGCATTGTGGAAGAGCCGGGACCAAAGGAGAAAGAGGACATTTCCAAGCGGGTCCGTATTGTGAAATAAATCAGAAAAAGCAAGTGTACAATAGATCAGTACCCTTGCTTTTTCCATTAACTAAGCATTCCCCCCGCCGTTCCGCTGGCAGCGCAGATGGCCATGGTGGTCAATATCTGGTTCATAGATCCGGTCAGCCCTTTGTTGAGGAAATAGGAAACACCTAAGAGCACCAGGAAGTAAGTAAGCCCCAGCAGAAGACCCCAGAAGAACCGTCTTTGCCGTATGCTTTTTCCCATTAAGATGCCGCCTAAAAGGCAGGTGATTACATAAACCGCATTGACTCCTAAGCGGATCTGACCTTCCTTTAAACGGAATCTATAAAGTGCGAAGGCCAGGACCACCAGCAGAATTCCGGTCAGTATGTAGGTGATGAGCAGGTTTCTGAGTGTGACCTGAAGCTTTGATTTTTCCATCCGATTACTCCTTATGTCTTGTCTTATGGTTCAGTATATTCTATGGTATGGAAGGATATTCTAATCATTCCTATGAGAGGGGGAAATATCTTGCACTGACCGAAAACATATGGTATAATCTCAAAGAATCAGGACATACAGGAGGTGTAAGTACATGAAACACGTGAAGACATTAAATTCCAGTACATTAAAAGAATCTATGAAAAAAGGCGGCTGCGGCGAATGCCAGACTTCCTGCCAGTCAGCCTGCAAAACATCCTGTACAGTAGGAAACCAGAGCTGCGAGAACAGCAACCGTTAGTTTAACCGAAGCAGCGGAGTGGATTGCAGATATCCGCTTGACAAACTGTATAGAACAACTGAAAGCAGGTAAGCAGATGCCCCTACGGTCCTATGACGGTAGGGGTTATTCGCTTGCTATCGTAAAGGAGAACATAAGTGATTCATCAATATATGAACAATGGCTTCCATATCGTTATGGATGTCAACAGCGGTTCCGTCCACTCTGTAGATCCGGTCATGTATGAGGCCATAGGGATTGCCTCTGCCATGGTGCCGGATATGGAAGAGCCGGAAGCCCTTAAAAAAGAAGTGGAGGAAGCAGTCCTTAACCGTCTTTCTCCTAAGTATGGGGAGTCAGAGGTAAGGGAAGCCTTAGAGGAGATCCAGTATTTGATCCAGGCAGGAGAGCTGTTTACAAAAGATACCTACCACGATTACATCGTCGATTTCAAAAAACGGGAAACCGTGGTAAAGGCCCTCTGCCTCCACATTGCCCATGACTGTAACTTGGCCTGCCGCTACTGCTTTGCCGAAGAGGGAGAGTACCACGGCAGAAGAGCCCTTATGTCCTTTGAAGTGGGCAAAAAGGCCCTGGATTTTCTCATTGCCAATTCCGGCAACAGAAGAAACTTAGAAGTGGACTTTTTCGGCGGCGAGCCTCTCATGAATTGGGAGGTTGTAAAGCAGCTTGTTGCATACGGACGCTCCAAAGAGGCAGAATATAATAAGAACTTCCGTTTCACCATGACCACCAACGGCGTACTCCTCAATGACGAGATCATGGAGTTCTGCAACCGGGAAATGAGCAATGTGGTTTTAAGTCTTGACGGCAGAAAAGAAGTCAACGACAAGATGCGCCCCTTCCGCAACGGGAAAGGCAGCTATGACCTGATCGTTCCCAAGTTCCAGAAATTCGCCAAGTTAAGAGAAGGGAAAGACCACTACATCAGAGGAACCTTTACCCGTAACAACATGGACTTTGCAAAGGATGTTCTGGAGTTTGCAGACTTAGGCTTTTCCAGCATGTCCATAGAGCCTGTTGTAGCCCAGCCTGAAGAGGAATATGCCATCAGGGAAGAAGACCTTTCCCGCATCATGGATGAGTACGACAAGCTGGCAGTGGAATACATCAAACGCCAGAAGGAAGGAAAAGGCTTTAATTTCTTCCATTTTAATATTGACTTAACCCAGGGCCCCTGCGTGGCAAAACGTTTGTCAGGCTGCGGTTCAGGAACCGAATATCTGGCTGTGACTCCCTGGGGTGATTTATACCCATGCCACCAGTTCGTAGGCGAGGAAGAATTCCTTATGGGAAATGTGGATACAGGTGTTACTAAGACAGACTTAAGAGACGAATTCAAGCTCTGCAACGTCTATGCCAAGGACAAGTGCAGGGACTGCTTTGCAAGGTTTTACTGCAGCGGCGGTTGCGCGGCCAACTCCTACAACTTCCACGGCAAGCTGACAGATGCCTATGACATTGGCTGCGAAATGCAGAAGAAACGGATTGAGTGCGCCATTATGATCAAAGCCGCTATGGCTGAGGATTAAGGCAGATTCATTAGGATGCTAAAAGAAGGGAATTGTACATGAAATATAAAATCATTGCAAAGGATGGACGTGCAAAACGGGCGGAGGTAACCACGGTCCACGGCACCATACAGACTCCGGTATTTATGAACGTAGGAACAGTGGCAGCCATCAAAGGGGCTGTTTCCACCGACGATCTGCGCCAGATCAAAACCCAGGTACAGCTTTCCAACACTTATCACCTTCATGTGCGTACGGGGGATAAGCTGATCAGGGAATTTGGCGGCCTCCATAAATTTATGAACTGGGACCGTCCCATTCTCACCGACTCAGGCGGCTTTCAGGTTTTTTCCCTGACGGGCCTGAGAAAGATCAAGGAGGAGGGCGTTTACTTCCAGTCCCATATAGACGGACATAAGATTTTCATGGGTCCTGAGGAGAGCATGCAGATTCAGTCCAACCTGGCTTCCACCATAGCCATGGCATTTGACGAATGTCCCCCTCACCCTGCCACCAGGGAATACATGCAAAACAGCGTGGACCGCACCACCAGATGGCTGGAGCGGAGCAAGGCTGAGATGGCAAGGCTCAACTCCCTGCCTGACACCTTAAACCAGGAACAGCTTTTATTCGGCATCAATCAGGGCGGAACCTTTGAAGACATCCGGATCGCCCATGCAAAGACCATATCAGCTATGGATTTAGACGGATATGCCCTGGGCGGACTGGCCGTAGGGGAAAGCCATGAGGAAATGTACCGGATTTTAGATGAAACCGTTCCCTATCTGCCGGAGGAAAAGCCCACCTATTTGATGGGAGTGGGAACCCCTGCCAATATCTTGGAAGCAGTGGACCGGGGTGTGGATTTCTTTGACTGCGTCTATCCTTCCAGAAACGGCCGTCACGGTCATGTATATACCAATCAGGGAAAGTTGAATTTATTCAACACCAAGTATGAACTGGACCACAAGCCTATTGAAGAAGGATGTCAGTGCCCGGCCTGCATTTCATACAGCAGAGCCTATATCAGGCACCTTTTAAAGGCAAAAGAAATGCTCGGCATGAGATTATGTGTCTTGCATAATCTGTATTTTTATAATACAATGATGGAAGAGATCCGCGAGGCAATTGAGAACCACCAGTATGGAGAATATAAAGAACAAAAGCTGGCAGGCATGGCAGCAGGTTCCAGGCCATAAAGGGCGGATTGATTATTAAGGAGGACATGTTATGTTATCAGCAGTAGGAAGCGGCAATATGGGCATAGGTTTCTGGATAATTTATATCGTAGTGATCTTTGGCTTCATGTATTTTATCGCAATCAGACCGCAGAAAAAGGAAAAGAAGAAACAGCAGGAGATGTTTGCAAACATCGCCATCGGAGACAGCGTTCTGACTTCCAGCGGTTTTTATGGTGTGATCATCGACATGACAGATGACACGGTTATTGTTGAATTCGGTAATAATAAGAACTGCAGAATTCCCATGCAGAAATCTGCCATTGTTCAGGTAGAAAAGCCGGGAGTTTAAAAAACAGGCAGGGCTGCCGCAAAAAGAAGATCAAACTTTTTGCAGCAGCCCTTTTTATGTCCTTTACTTATCATGATTTAAATACCGCCACAAAGTGGTTCTTCCGAT
The DNA here is from genome assembly GCA_002389905.1 of Hungatella sp. UBA4396. Taxonomy (GTDB): domain Bacteria; phylum Bacillota; class Clostridia; order Lachnospirales; family Lachnospiraceae; genus Lacrimispora. The sequence goes on from DGRE01000029.1 coordinate 49,733, forward strand.
GCCCAGCTTTTTTGCGGCAGCGCTCTGATTCCCATTGCACTTATCCAATGTGTATTCCACAATATCCCTTATAATGAAATGCAGCGGCTGGCTCAAATTTACAGGGCTTATGCTTTCGGACTTTTGTCCCGCCATAGGAATATCGCTGTCAAGGCTCTTTGAAATAACAAATCTGGCTTCCTGTTCCAGAACCTGGCCCACCACTTCCGGAGTCACGTGGCTCGTGCCGGTTAAGGTGACGATCTCTTTCAGCACTCTTTGGAATTGTGTGATATTAAAGGGCCAGTCATAGGCTAAAAGAAGCTCCATGGCAGGCGGCTGAATGCTGGCCACCTGTTTTCCCAGCTGCTGATTGAGCGTGTTCAGATATAAGGTGGCAGAAGAGGGGATATCCCTTTCCTGTTCCCGCAAAGACGGCATATAGAGCACATAAGCGTTAAGCAGGTTTGTAAAACGCATGGCAATGTGGGGAATATGCTGTTTGTATCCGCTGGAACATGATAAAATAAGCCTGTTTCGCAGATGAAGGTTTGTATCGGTCATAATGGACAGCAGATGGTGCTGCTTGGCCTCATCAAGACTTTCTATATTGCTGATATATATGGTGTTCTTGTTCTCCATAAAGGGAGAATTATAATTGGAAACCAGGTAGTTCCAGTTTCTGTCATTTAACAGAGAACAGTCGATAGTAAACAGCGGATTATTTTTATCCTGGCCTTTGGAATATAAAAGCATGGCTGCCTTGTTTTTTCCGGTGCCGATTTCGCCTGTAATCATAACGGAAGTGTTTGTTTCGTTGATCTGAGCCAGCTTGCTTTGCAGCTCCTTTGAAGCATTTGTAGTGCTGTAAAAGCTGGTGCTGTAAATTTCCTCTGCCTTGACCCGGTTTAATATTTTGATGCCGTATTTGGAATAGGTCATGGGGATTCCGGTTGGGTTGATATGGCAGATATAGTAGGGATTTTTCTCCTCCCCATAATAATGGCAGTGAACGGAATAAACAGTGCCTTTGGCATTGATAAAAAAGTCGGCATTTACGCAAGGGGAAGCGTCTATTGCCTTATATATTTTCTGGAGAATGGACTCGGAGTCAGGCTGGGCATTGAAAGAAAATAAAAGCATCTTTTTTGTATCAAAAACAACCGTATACGTTTCCGTGCTGGAAACTGTTTTTTTCAGAACAGAAATCTGTTCCAAATACTGTGCCTCATTTCTATAATGCTTTACTGCATTGTCAATGGCAGCATTCAGGCTGTCAATTCCCGTAGTCAAAAGAATGGGAGTGATCCCCATAAGATTCGCATAAGGATAAGGAACCGTATCGCATACGATGGTCTCATATCCTTTTTCCTTTACTCCCTTTAACAGCTCCTTCACATTATCCGCAGAGTGGACAGAGGTAATTTCAATGGAATACTCCATAAGCTCACAAAGGGATTTTGCAATGGAGGTTAAGCCGTGGAAGCCTATGATGGAAAATGGATTACCCGTCGCTTTTGCCTGGCGGATGCAGTGAAGCACATCATAATAGGAAATTCCAATATCAATAACAGGAAGGTGGGTCACACTCCTGATCATATCGGCAGTATTTGCACGTGACAGGATGATATCGTATTCCTGTCCCATGGCCTGTACAATCTTTTTTCCTTCCTCCAGATTGCCTTTTACAGCAGTAAGCTGGATGTCGTCTCTTTTGGAGGCCGCCTGCTCCATTAATACCTTCAAGCCCTCATAAGGGGCAATACCCAGAATTTTTATTTTACGGTTCATAAATTTCTCCAATAGCTCTCTGATGTAATTTTGTTTCAATATGAAACTGATTATAACATAGAGAAAACGAGTATGCATTAAAAATCAGCTTGTTTATAATGAATGTTTCGATGTGAAACAAAAAAATAGTGCTAAAAAGTTGAAAGCCACAAAATTAATAGATAGAATTGTTTTAAAATGAAACGAAAAGGAGACCGTATGATGAAAACATTTCACTTACCCTATGGAAAAGAAACCATAGAAGCCAATATTGAGGAGGAGCACTTAGCCGGGGTCCTGGTATCCAGTCTGCATCAATATAAAGCGGAAAAGAGCCAGGAGGAGCTTGTACAGGAATCCCTGGAGAACCCCATAGGGACTCCCAGGCTGAAAGACATGGTGACAGGAAAGAAAAAGGTGGTTATTATATCTTCCGATCATACCAGGCCCGTTCCTAGTAAAGTAATTATGCCCCTCTTGCTGAGGGAAGTCCGTGAAGGAAATAAAGATGCAGATATTACCATATTGATTTCCACAGGCCTGCACAGGGAAACAACAAAGGATGAGCTGGTGGAAAAATTCGGCGAAGATATTGTGCGTCAGGAAAAGATTGTGATTCACGACTGCGATGATAAAGAAAACCTTGTTTTCTTTGGAAAACTGCCTTCCGGAGGAAATTTTTCCATTAACCGGATTGCAGCAGAAGCAGACCTGCTGATTGGGGAAGGGTTTATTGAGCCTCATTTCTTTGCCGGATTTTCAGGCGGAAGAAAGAGCGTTCTCCCTGGTGTGGCAAGCCGTGAAACCGTTATGTACAATCACAATTCCGCCTTCATCGCCAGCAGATATGCAAGAACCGGTGTGATCGAGGGCAATCCCATACACAATGATATGCTTTACGGAGCCAGAGCCGCACGGCTTGACTTTATCGTCAACGTAGTCATTGATGCGGAGCATAAGGTGATAAAATGCGTCTCCGGTGACTGTGACCTGGCCCACCGGGAAGGCCGCGGTTTTTTAAACAGCATGTGCCGGATCGATGCCATCCCTTCTGATATCGTAATATCCACCAATGGAGGCTACCCCCTTGATCAGAACATTTACCAGGCAGTAAAGGGAATGACTGCGGCGGAAGCCACCGTAAAAGAGGGCGGAGTGATTATTATGGTTGCCAAATCTGTGGACGGTCACGGCGGAGAAGTCTTTTACGAAACCTTCCGGGATGAAAAAGATTTAAATAAGATGATGAAGGTATTTATTGACCGAAAGGCAGAAGAAACCATACCTGATCAATGGCAGTCCCAGATTTTTGCCAGAGTGCTGTTAAAGGCCCGTGTAATTTATGTTTCCGACGCTCCCGATGACATGGTCCGTGACCTGCATATGACACCGGCCCACAGCATGGAGGAGGCCATGGAAATGGCAAAAGAAATGGTGAAAAAAGAAGATTATCAGGTTACCGTAATTCCCGATGGAGTATCAGTCATTGTCATCGAATAAGCAGGAGGGGCGTATATGAAATTTATTCTGATACCTGATTCCTTTAAGGGAACCTTAAGTTCCGGGGAAATCTGCAATATCATAAAAGAGAAAATCAGTGTTCATTTTCCTGACAGCCAAGTGGCGTCCATTCCCGTGGCAGACGGCGGAGAGGGAAGCGTAGATGCCTTTATTACGGCGGCCGGGGGCAGGAAAAAAACAGTCACTGTTAAAAATCCTTATTTTGAGGATATGGATGCCTATTATGGAATGCTTTCCGATGGGGAAACTGCTGTTGTGGAAATGGCCTCCTGTGCGGGCCTTCCCCTTGTGGAGGACAGAAAAAATCCGAAGCTCACCACCACTTATGGAGTGGGGCAGCTGATTCTTGCGGCGGCAGAGGATGGGGCAAAGAAAATAATCATAGGACTGGGAGGCTCCTGTACCAATGACGGAGGGTGCGGGGCAGTGGCGGCAGTCGGTGTTAAATTTTATAATGACAGGGATGAGACATTTATTCCCACCGGCGGAACCTTAAGCTCCATTTCCAGGATTTCCATGGATGAAATCAATCCCATTCTAAAGGAAGTGGAAATCGTGACAATGTGCGACATCGACAACCCCATGTATGGTGAAACCGGAGCTGCTTACATATTCGGACCCCAAAAAGGTGCCGATGAAGAAATGGTAAAAGAACTGGATCAGGGTCTGAAGTCCTTAAGCGCTGTAATAGAACGCACCATAGGAAAAGATGTCAGTAAAATCCCCGGATCAGGGGCGGCCGGAGCCATGGGGGCAGGCATGGTGGCATTTTTTCATTCTGAGCTGCAGATGGGAATTGAAACCGTATTGGATACCGTTAAATTTGATGAAATCCTAAGCCGGGATTCTTACGTCATTACAGGGGAAGGAAAGCTGGACTCCCAAAGCCTCAGAGGAAAAGTGGTGATCGGCATTGCCGGGAGAACGAAAAAACACAATGTTCCTTTGATTGCAATTGTGGGAGGAGCAGAAGACAGGGAAATTGCCAGAGCATATGAGATGGGAGTGACGGCGGTCTTTCCTATAAACCGGCTTCCTCAGGACTTCTCAGTCAGCAGTAAATTTTCAAGGGAAAATCTGGGTTACACGGTGGATAATGTTTTGAGACTATTAAAAGTGTAAGGAGAAGGGATATGAATATATTAAAGACAGTAAAGAAATTGCCGGGCGGGTTAATGGTAGTGCCTTTGCTTTTAGGTGCGGTTATTAACACATTTTTTGGTAAGAGCATATTAGGCTTGACTGAAACCGGAGTGTGGGACTGGTTTGGGGGAACCTTTACGGAAAATCTTTTTAAGACAGGAGCAATGCCCATATTAGCGGTATTTTTATTCTGCAATGCTACGACCATTGATTTTAAGAAAGCCGGAGTTCCTTTATATAAGGGGGTGGTACTGACTTCCACAAAAGTGCTGACAGGAATTGTGATCGGCATCATAGTAGGCAGAATTTTTGGTCCCAACGGCATATTAGGCCTGGCTCCCCTTGCAATTGTCGGAGCCATTTCCAACTCAAACGGGGGATTGTATGCTGCTCTTGCCGGAGAATACGGCGATGCAACGGATGTAGGAGCCGTCTCCATCCTGTCCATCAACGACGGTCCCTTCTTTACCATGGTTGCCTTAGGCGCCGCGGGTGTTGCCACAATTCCAATTACAGTGCTGATCGGCTGTTTGATTCCAATTATTGTAGGCTGTATTCTGGGAAATCTGGATGAAGAAATCAGGAAATTCTGTGAGCCGGGAGCTACCATGATGATTCCTTTTTTCGCATTTCCTCTGGGAGCAGGACTGCATCTTTCCAATCTGTTAAAGGCGGGAATTCCCGGAATTATACTGGGAGCTGCCTGTACTCTTATCACAGGCTTTGGAGGATATTTTGTCTATAAGCTTCTGAAAATGAAGTATCCTGAAGTAGGGGCGGGAATTGGAACCACTGCCGGTAATGCAGCCGCCACGCCGGCGGCAGTTGCGGCTGCTGATGCTTCCCTGGCAGCAGTGGCAGGAATTGCAACGGTACAGATTACGGCAGCCATCATTGTGACAGCCATCCTTTGCCCTTTACTGACTTCGTATTTACATAAGGTGGAAGAGAGGAAAAGAGCCAGAATTTCTGCTTCATAAACAAGACAAAAAATAAAAAGGCGGCAGGCGGGATATAATCCCTCTGTCACCTTTTTTGTTCAACCAATGCCGGACAACGGAAACAGTGTCCGGCATTGAAAGTTTTTCATATGATTGAGTAGAGGGTTAAATCCAGCCTCCGTCAAGGCCAATGATCTGTCCGGTCAGATAGGAATTCTTATAGCCAAGATGGTAGACCAGATCAGCCACCTCTTCGGCCTTGCCAAGCCGTCCGGCAGGAATTCCGTCAATGAGGGAAATCAGTTCATCTTCCTCTAAAAAACGGTTCATCTCCGTATCAATGGCACCGCAGGCAACGGCATTGACCTGGATGTTGCTGGGAGCCAGCTCTTTTGCCAAAGCCTTTGTAAAGGCATTGACCCCTCCCTTGGTGGCAGAATAGGCCACTTCGCAGGAAGCACCGGACACCCCCCACACAGAGGAGATATTAATGATCTTTCCCTGCTGCTTTTCCACCATTCCCGGGATGGCAAGCTTGCAGCAGTTGAATACGGAGGTTAAGTTGGTGCGGATAATCCGGTCCCAGGCATCTCCACTCATATCCTGTAACAAGCCGATGTAGGAGATTCCTGCATTGTTGACCAGGACATCCAGTGTGCCGAACTGCTTTCGTACCTGTTCGAAGAGTGCCTGGCACTGGCTCATGTCTCCCATATCTCCCATATGGGCCAGACAGGATATCTGATAGGATTCCAGCTCCTTTTTCGTCTGCAGAAGGCGGTCCTCACTGTGGAGACAGTTGATGACCACATGATATCCCTTCTTTGCAAACTTCACAGCAATGGCTTTTCCGATTCCCCTGGATGCGCCGGTTATAAGTACTGTTTTTTTAGCCATAAAATCACCCTTTCCGTCAATAATTGATACCCTTATTTTATCAAATCAAGGGGAAGAATGCAATGGAACCTTGCATAGTTGAAGGGTGATGAGATATAATGAGGATAGAAGACCCAATATCAATATAAAAGAGAGAAGGTAGACGACTATGAATAAAATGTATGATGTTGTGATTATCGGCTCCGGTCCGGCCGGACTGACTGCCGCTGTTTACGGAAAAAGAGCGGAGCTTAATATGGTAGTAATTGAAAAGGAGCTTGCCAGCGGCGGCCAGGTCCTCAACACTTATGAAGTGGATAATTATCCCGGCCTTCCGGGAATTAACGGATATGACCTGGGAATGAAGTTTCGGGAACACGCGGAGAAGCTGGGCGCGGAATTTGTCACAGATGAGGTACTGCGGATTGAAACCTCTGAAAAAGGCTTTACCGTGGTGGGAGAAGAAAAGGTATATCCCACAAAATCAGTTATTATCGCCACAGGTGCCCACCACCGGAAGCTGAGTGTCATAGGAGAAGAAGAGCTTGCAGGCATGGGCGTTTCCTACTGTGCCACCTGTGACGGCGCATTTTTCCGCAACAAGGTAGCTGCTGTGGTAGGCGGCGGAGATGTTGCCATTGAGGATGCGATTTTCTTAGCCAGAATGTGCAAGAAGGTGTACTTAATTCATAGGAGAAACCAGTTAAGAGGTGCAAAGACCCTGCAGACCCAGCTGTTTAACCAGGAAAATGTGGAAATTATCTGGGATACGGTTGTGGAGGAGATTGAAGGCGGTGATCAGGTAGAATCCCTGACCATAAAGAATTCAAAGACAGAAGAGACTCAGAAGCTGGCCGTAGACGGAGTGTTCATTGCAGTGGGAATCAATCCACAGAGCAAGGCCTTTGACAACCTGGTGGAAATGGATCACGGATACATCAAGGCGGGAGAGGACTGCGAGACCAATATTCCAGGAATATTCGCAGCCGGCGATGTGCGCACCAAGCAGCTTAGACAGATTTCAACAGCAGTATCCGACGGAGCCAATGCCATTACCAGCGTGGAACGGTATCTGACCGGCCACTGACTAAAATAAAAACAGCCAGGTGACTGAACACCTGGCTGTTCTTTCATAAAATTTTAAAATTCCGGTTCAATCAGTCCGTAAGAACCGCCTTTTCTCTTATAAACCACATTGACCTCTTCTGTTTCTGCATTTAAGAATACATAGAAGCTATGTCCTAAAAGCTCCATCTGAACGCAGGCTTCTTCGGTGTCCATAGGTTTTACTGCAAACTTCTTTGTCTTGACGATTTCCACATGATCGTCTGCCTGGAATTCCTCTTCCATGAAGGCTGCGGAGAAGGAGGGGATATTCTGCTTTTTATCGATTAGTTTATTCTTATATTTTTTCAACTGACGTTCCAGAATCTCTTCTACAAGATCGATGGAAACGTACATGTCTGTGCTGGATTCCTCTGCTCTGATTATATGTCCTTTCACTGGAATGGTAACTTCGATTTTCTGCATATCTTTCTGCACGCTGAGTCTTACGATTGCTTCTGTAGCGGGGGCAAAGAAGCGGTCCAGCTTTCCAAGCTTGTCCTCAATTGCTTCACGAAGCCCTGATGTAACCTCAATATTTCTTCCTGTAATTGTAAAATGCATAAGTCTTCAGCTCCTTTTTCTTGAGATGGGTATAGTATACCACATTTTTAAGATTTGTTCAATCGTATTGGGAAAATTATAAGATAATTAATGGTAATTTTTTTATAAAATCCCTCGACTTATATTTTATCAATTTATTGAAAAACTATAGATAGACCTTGGAAAATGTCAAGAGAAAAAGGGATTTTTTCGTCGAAAAAGATAAGTTTATGACAAGTACACAAAAATTGAAGGGTTTTCCAGGAAGAGGGGAAAAACAGGTATATGTGGAGAAAAACTGTGGATAATGTGGATAACTTGGTGTATAACTGTTTTTTTACAGAATTATGAGGGATGGGCGTGGGGATAAAAATGGGGGAAACATACACAATGGGTTGTGGATAATGTGGAAAGGTGAAAAATCGAACAGATTTTTTGTGCAATATGTCAGGTTAACCATAATTTTCCACCATTTGCCGAAGTTTGCCGGAGAAAAAGGAAGGATCTGACAAAAAAGGATTTGATTATTGCAAGAATGTTAATTTTTTATGAATTCATTGAATTAAAGAAAGGTTAGTGCTACAATATACAGGATTATATCGTGCATTCAGTAAGAAGAGTAGGAGAAAGAAACATGAACCTGGTTCAAAAAATATTTGGAACTCATAGTGAAAGAGAATTAAAATTGATCAATCCCATTGCGGATAAGATAGAAGATCTTCGTCCGGCCATGATTGCCTTAACCGATGAAGAACTGAAAAATAACACAAAGCTTTTTAAAGAAAGGCTGGCAGCAGGCGAGACCCTTGACGACATCCTGCCTGAAGCATTTGCCACCGTAAGAGAAGCCGCAAAAAGAGTTCTTAATATGGAACATTTCCGTGTGCAGTTAATCGGCGGCATGGTTCTCCATCAGGGCCGTATTGCGGAAATGAAGACAGGTGAAGGTAAGACCCTGGTGTCCACCTGCCCTGCTTATTTAAATGCACTGGCAGGAAAAGGCGTTCAGATCGTTACGGTCAACGACTACCTGGCAAAGCGAGATGCGGAGTGGATGGGAAAGGTTCATGAGTTCCTGGGCCTGACCGTAGGCGTTGTCTTAAACTCCATGAATTCCGATGAAAGACGTGCCGCATACAACTGCGACATCACCTATGTAACCAACAATGAGCTGGGATTCGATTATTTGAGAGATAACATGGCTATTTACAAAGAGCAGATGGTTCTCCGTAATCTTGATTTCTGTATCATTGATGAGGTGGACTCCGTATTGATCGACGAGGCAAGAACCCCTCTTATCATTTCCGGACAAAGCGGCAAATCCACTAAATTATATGAAGTCTGCGATATTCTGGCCCATCAGTTAGAGCGGGGGCAGGTTTCCGGCGAATTTTCCAAGATGGCTGCCATCATGGGAGAGGAGATTACAGAAACCGGAGATTTCGTAGTCGATGAAAAAGATAAAGTAGTAAACTTAACAGAACAGGGTGTGGAAAAGGTAGAGAAGTTCTTCCAGATTGAAAACCTGTCTGATCCCAAGAACTTGGAGATCCAGCACAACATCATTCTGGCTCTTCGCGCCAATTATCTCATGTTCCGCGACAAGGATTATGTGGTAAAGGATGACGAAGTCCTGATCGTAGATGAGTTTACCGGACGTATCATGCCCGGCAGACGGTATTCTGACGGCCTCCATCAGGCCATCGAAGCCAAGGAGCATGTAAATGTCCGCAGGGAGAGCAAGACCCTTGCCACCATCACCTTCCAGAACTTCTTTAATAAATACAATAAAAAGTCCGGTATGACCGGTACGGCTCTGACAGAGGAAAAGGAATTCCGTAACACCTACGGAATGGATGCTGTTGCCATCCCAACCAACCGCCCCATTGCACGTATCGACCAGGAGGATGCCGTTTATAAAACAAAGAAAGAAAAATTCAAGGCAGTATGCGATGAGGTGGAAGAGGCTTACGCAAAGGGACAGCCGGTTCTGGTAGGTACCATTACCATTGAAACCTCTGAGATGTTAAGCAGCATGTTAAAGCGCCGGGGCATTCCTCATAAGGTGCTCAATGCCAAATACCATGAGCTGGAGGCCGAGATCGTAGCAGATGCAGGTATCCACAAAGCGGTTACCATTGCGACCAACATGGCAGGCCGTGGTACGGATATTAAGCTGGATGAGGAATCAAAGGCAGCAGGCGGCTTAAAGATCATCGGTACCGAGCGCCACGAATCCCGCCGTATTGACAACCAGCTCCGCGGACGTTCCGGACGTCAGGGAGATCAGGGTGAGTCCAGGTTCTACATTTCCCTGGAAGACGATCTGATGCGTCTGTTCGGTTCCGAGCGCCTTGTAGGCATGTTCAATGCCCTTGGAGTGCCGGAGGGAGAGCAGATTGAACACAAGATGCTGTCCAATGCCATTGAAAAAGCCCAGATGAAGATCGAGACCAACAACTACGGCATCCGTGAAAACCTTCTCAAATACGACGAGGTCATGAACGAACAGCGTGAAGTGATCTATGCCGAAAGAAGAAAGGTATTAGACGGAGACAACATGCGTGATGTCATCTTAAAGATGGTGACAGACCTGGTGGAAAATGCCGTTGACCTTACCATCAGCGAAGAGCAGTCACCGGAAGAGTGGGATTTAAATGAACTGAACACCCTTCTTCTTCCTATTGTGCCTTTAAAGCCAATCACTCTTCCAGAAGATAAGAAGATCAAGAGAAACGAATTAAAACACCTGCTGAAAGAAGAAGCCATCAAGCTTTATGAGTCCAAGGAAGCAGAATTCCCTGAGGGAGAGCAGATCCGTGAGATCGAGCGTGTCATTCTCTTAAAGGTGATTGATAATAAATGGATGTCCCATATCGACGATATGGAACAGCTCCGCCAGGGCATCGGTCTCCAGGCTTATGGACAGAGAGATCCGCTGGTGGAATACAAGATGAGCGGATACCAGATGTTTGATGAGATGACAGCCGCCATCCGTGAGGATACCGTAAGGATTCTGTTCCACATCAAGGTAGAGCAGAAGGTAGAGAGGGAACCGGCAGCCAAAGTGACCGGAACTAACAAAGATGACAGCGGAGTGAGAGAGCCTGCCAAGAAGATGGAAGCAAAGGTTTATCCCAACGACCCCTGCCCCTGCGGCTCCGGCAAGAAATACAAACAGTGCTGCGGACGCAAACCGGCATAACCGGATTTTTACAAAAATTTAAACATGAAAGTGGGTGACACAGTGGTAGAGTTAGACCAGTATAAATATGAATTATCAACGTTTCAAAAACCATTAGTGGAAGTGAGGGATTCACTTTGACTTAGATAATAAGTTAAAGAGAATCGATGAGCTGGACAAATCCATGGAGGAGCCCGATTTCTGGGGAGATCCGGAGAAGTCTGCAAAGATCGTCCAGCTGGCCAAGAATTTAAAAGATACCGTTCAGGGCTACAAGGATTTGGAGCAGCAGTACGAGGACATCGGTGTCATGATTGAGATGGGAAATGAAGAAAATGACCCATCTCTGGTTCCTGAAGTGGAAGAGATGCTCAGTGAATTCAAGGAAAAGCTGGAGGAAATGCGCATCAATACTCTGCTGTCAGGGGAATATGATGACCACAACGCCATATTGAGGCTGAATGCAGGAGCAGGAGGAACAGAATCCTGTGACTGGTGCAGCATCCTTTACCGCATGTTCTGCCGATGGGCAGAAAAGAAAGGTTTCTCCACAGAGGTTCTGGACTATTTAGACGGCGATGAAGCCGGTATTAAGTCCGTTACCATTCAGGTCAACGGGCCTAATGCTTATGGCTATTTAAAGTCGGAAAAAGGAGTTCACCGTCTGGTGCGGATATCCCCCTTTAATGCGGCAGGCAAACGCCAGACCTCCTTTGTGTCCTGCGATGTAATGCCGGATATTGAAGAGGACCTTGATGTGGAGGTCAATGAAGAGGATCTGCGGATCGATACCTACCGTTCCAGCGGAGCCGGCGGACAGCACATCAACAAGACATCCTCTGCCATCCGAATCACCCATCTGCCTACAGGAATTGTGGTGCAGTGCCAGAATGAGCGTTCCCAGTTCCAGAACAAGGACAAGGCCATGCAGATGCTGAAAGCCAAGCTGTATATGCTGAAACAGCAGGAAAATGCAGAAAAGCTGTCCGGCATCCGCGGAGATGTGACAGAAATCGGCTGGGGAAACCAGATCCGTTCCTACGTTATGCAGCCTTACACCATGGTCAAGGACCACAGAACCGGAGCGGAAACCGGCAACGTAAACAGCGTTTTAGACGGCGCTCTGGACCAGTTTATGTATGCATATCTGCGCTGGATCAACACCGGTGCAAAGATGGGAGACACGGAACTGGAATGATGCCGTCCTGAACAATTTCGTAAAATTAATAGAAAAATAGTTGCATACATTGCATAAATATGATAATATCTTCCCTATGTAAACAGATGTATTTCTGTTACGGACACAGAAGGGGAGATATTTTTTTATGGAAGAAAAAAGTAAATATTTTGTGGTAAAGCAGAAGGCTGTACCTGAAGTATTGCTGAAGGTAGTTGAAGCGAAAAAGCTGCTGGAATCAGAGCGGGTCATCACGGTTCAGGAGGCTACTGACCGGGTCGGGATCAGCCGCAGTTCTTTTTATAAGTATAAGGATGATATCTTTCCCTTTTATGACAATGCCAAGGGAAAGACCATCACCCTGGTGATGCAGATGGATGACGAACCTGGACTTCTGTCAGACCTGCTTCACGTGGTGGCGGTATACCGGGCCAATATCCTTACCATACATCAGAGTATTCCGGTTAACGGAGTAGCAACCTTGACCCTTAGCGTAGAGGTGCTTGAAACCACCGGAAATGTTTCCAAGATGGTGGAGGATATAGAAGAAAAGGATGGAGTTCACTACGTGAAAATTTTAGCCAGGGAATAAGGACAGAAACATCTTGGGGAAGTGGCAGAAAAGGCTGGCAGAAAAGAGGAGAATTATGATAAAAGTTGCTGTTATGGGCTACGGCACCGTTGGTTCGGGCGTGGTCGAGGTTTTGGAACAAAATAAGGAGATCATCGCTAAAAAAACAGGCCATGAGATTTTTGTAAAATATATTCTGGACTTAAGGGAATTTCCAGGCACACCCATTGAACATAAGATTGTTCATGACTTCTCTGTCATTGAAAAAGACCCGGAGATCGCCATGGTGGTGGAAACCATGGGCGGCCTTAATCCGGCTTATCCCTTTGTAAAGGCCAGCTTAGAGGCGGGAAAACATGTGGCTACCTCCAATAAGGCCCTGGTGGCGGCTCACGGAACAGAGCTGTTAAGGATTGCGGCAGAGCATGAAGTCAACTTCTTTTTTGAAGCCAGCGTAGGCGGCGGAATTCCCGTTATCAGGCCTCTCTACACCTCCCTTGCAGGCGAGGAGATTGAAGAGATCACAGGAATTTTAAACGGAACCACCAATTATATTCTGACAAAGATGGATAAGACAGGGGAAACCTTTGAAGCGGCTCTCCGGGAGGCCCAGGACTTAGGTTATGCGGAGCGGAATCCTGAGGCTGACGTGGAGGGACACGACACCTGCAGAAAAATTTCCATTCTGACTGCCATAGCTGCGGGACATGAGGTCAATTATGAGCATATTTATACAGAAGGGATTACAAAGATCACTGATGTGGACTTTGAATATGCCCAGGCAATGGGAACCTCTGTCAAGCTCCTTGGCTCCAGCCGGATGAAGAACGGAAAGGTCCACGCATTTACAGCTCCTGTCATGATCGGAAAGGACCATCCCCTTTATTCCGTAAGCGATGCCTATAACGGCATTCTGGTAAAGGGAAATATGCTGGGCACTTCCATGTTTTACGGAAGCGGAGCCGGAAAACTTCCCACAGCCAGCGCCGTGGCTGCGGATATGATAGAGGCCCTTAAGAATCCGGGTCATCATGTGGAGATGGGCTGGGATGACCAGACTCTTACAGTCTCAGATATAGGCGGACTTTCCTTCCGTTATTTTGTAAGGCTGAAAGGTCTTGCAGACCAGCGCCGGAAGGAAGTGGAAGAGGTACTGGGCAAGGTGGAAGTGATTGAACTGGAGCATAAGGATGAGTTTGCAGTTCTCACAGAAATCATGACTGAGGATGAGTACAGAGAAAAAGCGAAGCGGCTGTCAGGAGTAAGACAGCGTATCCGTGCAGAACTGGAATCTGTATAACAGATTGATAAGCATGCAGTATAGCGGAATGGAGAGACATCAATGTTAGTAGTAAAAAAGTTTGGCGGAAGCTCCGTCGCAGACAAGGAAAGAATTTTCAATTCAGCAAAGCGCTGTATTGAAGACTATAAAAATGGAAATCAGGTAGTCGTGGTGCTGTCCGCCATGGGAAAGACCACCGACGGCCTGATTGCCAAGGCTCATGAGATAAATCCTAATCCCCCTAAGAGGGAGCTGGATATGCTTTTATCCACAGGGGAACAGGTCAGCGTATCCCTTATGGCTATGGCAATGAGTGTTCTGGGAGTCCCCGCTGTTTCACTGAATGCGGCTCAGGTGGCTATGCACACCACCTCTGCCTACGGGTCAGCCAAGTTAAAGAGGATCGATACAGAGCGGATCAGACATGAGCTGGAGGCCAAAAAGATTGTCATTATTACAGGTTTTCAGGGAGTTAATAAATACGATGATCTGACCACACTGGGCCGGGGCGGCTCCGACACCACGGCGGTGGCTCTTGCGGCGGCCCTTCATGCCGATGCCTGTGAGATTTATACAGACGTAGATGGAGTATATACAGCAGATCCCCACATCGTTCCCAACGCCAGAAAGCTTCAGGAGGTTTCTTATGAGGAAATGCTGGAGTTTGCGTCCTTGGGAGCCAAGGTGCTTCACAACCGGTCTGTGGAGATGGCAAAACGCTATGGAGTACAGTTGGTAGTCCGGTCAAGTCTGACCAGAGCAGAAGGTACGATCGTCAAGGAGGAAACAAAATTGGAAAGAATGCTGGTTAGCGGTGTGGCCGCAGATAAGAACGTAGCCCGTATTTCGGTGCTTGGTGTAAAGAATCAACCTGGAATTGCTTTTAAGATTTTCAATCTTCTGGCAAAACACAACGTCAACGTGGATATTATCATTCAATCCATCGGGCGTGAGGAGAAAAAGGATATTTCCTTTACTGTTGCAAAGACGGATTTAGAAGAGGCTTTAGATCTTTTGGAAAAGAATAAAGAGTCCATTACAGCTCAGGCTGTAACAAGTGAAGAGAATGTGGCAAAGCTTTCCATTATCGGAGCCGGTATGATGAGTAATCCGGGAGTGGCTGCCAAGATGTTTGAGGCTCTTTCTAATGCCAATGTCAACATTAAGATGATTGCCACCTCAGAAATAAGAATTACGGTTTTAATCCATGAAGAGGATGTAAACCGGGCTATGAGATCTGTTCATGACGCCTTTGACTTGGCGGATTAAAAGAGATGAAGGGGCTGAACTGGTTAAAACGGCTGCTGGGAATCGGTTTTTCCTGCCCGTTCCTCCTGCTGACCGGACTTTACTGTCCGGGCTGCGGAGGAACCAGGGCTGTCCGGTCACTGCTTCGGGGGGACCTGCGAATGAGTTTTCAATATCATCCGCTGGTCCTTTATGCTATCCTGGTTTTTGGATTGATGCTGGTCTGGCATCCCCGTGACCGGAAAAAGTGGGAAAGGTTTTTTATTTTGCTGGGAGCCGCCATTGTGGTGGTCAACTGGATTTTTAAAAATTATATGCTGGTTTATTTAGGGGTGGATCTGCTTCCTGTCATGAAATAAGACTATTCCTGAGGCAGGGAAAGAGCTTCAAGGGTTTCCCTGAAATGCCGCCCCAGGGCAGTGTCACTTTCCATAATATCGTACATGAAGATGATAAAAAAGGTCATGAGGAGGCCGCATACCGTAGAAATGACGGACAGAATCAGGCCCAGCTGGGCCTGCTGGGTAAAGGGCTTGCCCTGCTTGGAATAGATGGCGCATGCGGTTCCGGCAATTCCTAAAAATAATCCGGCAGGCAGCTCCCAGATGCTGAATAAGGGGATACAGCTGCTCACCAGACCGAAGCCGCCCAGGATTACGGACCAGGATGCGGCGGCAGCTGCAGAACTGGGCGGAGTTGTATGATTATTTGGATCGGTGCTTTTATTTTTGTTCATGTGGTAAACCTCGTGTGTTTTTGATTCGTTTTCTATGGGAAATGGCATTTTCCCCCAGTTTGTTGGTTTCGTGAAGAGTGTAACACAACTCCCTCCTTCTGTCCAGACGGGTATTGCATAAGAGGAAGGGATGAATTATAATATCTCATGTATAAACTATGAAAACAAGGGGATCAACATGGATATTATAAAGGCATTACAAGAAGAGCTTTCCATTGGACGAGGTCAGGTGGAGGCTGCGGTGAAGCTCATTGACGAAGGGAACACCATTCCCTTTATTGCAAGATACAGGAAGGAAGCGACAGGTTCTTTAAATGATGAGGTACTCCGGAGTCTGGACGAACGGCTTCGCTATCTCCGCAATTTAGAGGAGCGCAAGGGCCAGGTCCTTTCTTCCATCAGGGAACAGGAAAAGCTGACACCGGAGCTGGAAAAACAGATTTTAGAGGCCAGGACTTTGGTGGCGGTGGAGGATTTATACCGTCCCTATAAACCGAAAAGAAGGACCAGGGCCACCATTGCGAAGGAAAAGGGCCTGGAGCCTCTTGCAGATCTTATTATGCTTCAGATGGCAAAGGCACCAGTTATAGAGGCAGCCGCAGCCTATATTTCAGAAGAAAAAGGCGTTTCTTCTGCAGAGGAAGCAGTGGAGGGTGCAAAGGATATTCTGGCAGAACGGATTTCCGATAATGCAGAGTACCGTACCTACATCCGCAACGCCGTCATGAGCCAGGGAATTCTACAGTCCTCTGCCAAGGATGAAGGGGCAGAGTCTGTATATGAGATGTATTATAACTATGAAGAAGTCATCAAAAAGACAGCAGGCCACAGAATTCTGGCTTTAAACCGGGGAGAAAAGGAAAAGCTGCTCACCGTGAAGATTCTGGCTCCAGTGGAACAGATTCTGCGTTTTCTGGAAAAGCAGGTCATTGTAAAGGACAACCCATATACCGCTCCTGTTTTAAAGGAAGTGGTGGAGGACAGCTACAACCGTCTCATCTATCCTGCCATTGAGCGGGAGGTGCGGAGCGAACTGACGGAAAAGGCTGAGGATGGGGCAATCAAGCTGTTTGGAAAAAATCTGGAACAGCTTCTCATGCAGCCTCCCATTGTGGGACGTGTTGTCCTGGGCTGGGACCCGGCATTTCGAACCGGCTGTAAGCTGGCGGTAGTGGATGAAACCGGAAAGGTTCTGGACACAGTGGTCATTTATCCCACGGCTCCTCAGAATAAGGTGGAGGAAGCAAAGGCCGTTGTCAAAAAAATGATTAAAAAATATGGCATTTCCCTTATTTCCGTGGGAAATGGAACGGCCTCCAGAGAATCGGAAGCAGTGATTGTGGAACTGCTGAAGGAAATTCCGGAGCAGATTCAGTATATTATTGTCAACGAGGCAGGGGCCTCGGTTTACTCTGCCAGCAAGCTGGCAACAGAAGAATTCCCCAACTTTGACGTGGGACAGAGAAGTGCGGCTTCTATCGCAAGACGGCTTCAGGACCCTCTTGCAGAGCTGGTTAAGATCGATCCCAAGTCCATTGGCGTAGGGCAGTACCAGCACGATATGAATCAGAAGCATTTAAGCGAAGCCCTTCAGGGTGTGGTGGAGGACTGTGTCAACAAGGTGGGCGTGGATTTGAACACGGCTTCTGCTTCTCTTTTGGAATACATTTCCGGCATTTCCAAAGCCATTGCCAAAAACATCGTGGTATACCGGGAAGAAAACGGTGCTTTTACCGGCAGAAGCCAGCTTTTAAAGGTACCCAAACTTGGCCCCAAGGCATATGAGCAGTGCGCCGGGTTTATGAGAATCCAGGGCGGGAAGAATCCTTTAGACGGCACCAGTGTCCATCCGGAATCCTATGATGCTGCAAAGAAGCTTTTAGGAAAGCTGGGCTATGATTTAAAGGAGCTGTCTGAGGGCGGCTTAAGCGGAATCGGCAAAAAGATCATTGACTATAAGGCTCTGGCCGCTGAACTGGAAACCGGTGAGATCACCTTAAGGGACATTGTAAAGGAACTGGAAAAGCCTGCCAGAGACCCCAGAGACCAGATGCCAGCCCCTATTCTCCGGACCGATGTCATGGAAATGAAGGATTTAAAGCCGGGCATGGTCTTAAAGGGAACGGTGAGAAATGTCATTGACTTCGGCGCATTTGTGGATATCGGAGTCCATCAGGACGGACTGGTTCACATTTCCCAGATGTCGGATAAGTTCATCAAGCATCCTTTGGAGGCCGTGAGCGTGGGAGATATTGTGGAAGTGAAAGTCATAAGCGTGGACGTGCCAAAGAAGAGGATCGCCCTGACCATGAAGCTGTAAAAGAACAGTGCCAAAGGCCGCTGCGCTGAATTTGCGCAGGAAGGAGGACAATGTGGAAGAAAAATTCCCGATTGTAATAGAAATAAAATTGACAGCAAAGGATTTATGGAAGTTTTCCCTGTATCATGCCTACTGGGGGAGCCGGGGGATATTTCCAGCTGTATTCAGCCTTGCCGCTATTTACCTGCTGATAACCGCCTGGAGCACCAGCACGGCAGCTTACCGGATCATGTTCCTGGTCAGTGCCCTGATATTTACGGTCTGGCAGCCCTTTCTTCTCTATTTGAAGTCTGCCAAGCAGGCTAAAAATCCGAGAATTCAAAACGGAATGACTCTTTCCTTTGACGATGAGAGAATTTTAGTTTCCCAGGGAGAAGAAAACCTGTCCCTGGAATGGGAAAATATCAGACAGGGAGAGCGGATAGGAGATATGATCATCCTCTACATGGACCGGATCAGGGCTTATCTTCTTCCTGACAGCTGTATGGCGGAAAAAAAGGAAGAAATCACTGGGCTCATAAAAGAAAAACTGCCTCCCAAGAGGCGAAAGAGGATATGATGATGGTAATAGAAAGCCAGAGTCCAAAGGAGACCTTTGAACTTGGAAAAAAGCTGGGAGAGGAAGCGAAGCCCTCTTCCGTATACTGTTTAAACGGAGATTTAGGGGTGGGAAAGACCGTATTCACCCAGGGCTTTGCATCGGGCCTTGGAATTGAGGGCCCGGTGAACAGCCCCACCTTTACCATCGTCCAGCAGTATGACGACGGGCGCCTGCCCTTTTATCACTTTGATGTTTACCGGATCGGAGACATCAGCGAGATGGATGAGATCGGTTATGAGGACTGCTTTTACGGAGAAGGAGTGAGCCTGATTGAATGGTCCGGCCTGATTGAAGAGCTCCTTCCGGAAGAAGTCATAACCGTGACCATTGAAAAGGACCTGGAAAAAGGGTTTGATTACAGAAAAATAACCGTGGAGGGATTATAAATGAAGATACTTGGAATTGAAAGCTCATCCCTGGTAGCCTCTGTTGCCATTGTGGCGGATCAGGTGCTGACTGCGGAATACACGGTGAATTTTAAGAAGACCCACTCCCAGACCCTTCTTCCCATGCTGGATGAGATTGTGAAAATGACGGAAGCAGATTTGGAAACCATTGATGCAATCGCCGTTTCCGGCGGCCCCGGTTCCTTTACCGGACTGCGGATCGGCTCTGCCACGGGAAAGGGCCTGGGGCTGGCTCTGGACAAGCCTATGATTTCCGTTCCCACCGTAGATGCCATGGCTTACAATTTATACGGCAGCGCCTATCTGGTCTGCCCTATTATGGATGCCAGAAGAAATCAGGTATATACCGGAATCTATGACAACCGCACCGGATTTTCCGTGGTAAAGGAACAGTGCGCCATGGATATCATGGATTTAATAGAAGAATTAAATGAAACCGGACAAAAGATCATCTTCTTGGGAGACGGGGTTCCCGTATATCAAAGCCGGATTGAGGAAAATATGAAAACTCCCTTTGTCTTTGCCCCAGCCCACTTAAACCGGCAGCGGGCAGCAGCAGTGGCGGCCTTGGGCTCCTTGTATTATGAAGAAGGAAAGACAATCCCTGCGGCCGATCATGGTCCTGATTACTTAAGAAAGCCTCAGGCTGAACGGGAGCGGGAGGAAAACGCTTTAAAGGGAGAATCTCATGGTTCATGAAATGAGGCCGGAAGACGTTTTGAAAGTCAGTGAAACCGAGCAGGCCTGCTTTTCCGATCCCTGGTCCCTGGAAACCATAAAAGAAGGAATAGAAAATCCCTTTGACACCTGGCTGGTTCTGGAGGAAGACGGAGCGGTGAAGGGGTACTGCGTTTTCCGCATTATCGCCGGAGAAGCAGAGCTGTTCCGCATCGCCATTCTGCCTGAATACAGGGGTGGGGGGCTGGCAAAGAAACTTATGGAGAGGCTGGCAGAATATTCCAAAGAAAAAGCGGTTATATCCATATTTTTAGAGGTCCGGGAAAGCAATAAAACCGCCATAAACCTTTATAAATCCTATGGTTTTGAGCAGGAAGGCATCCGAAAAAATTACTACCAAAATCCCAGTGAAAATGCTGTTATCATGAGAAATAACCTGATATGAAACATTTACCACTAAAAATAAGGGAGAACACCGTTTATAATGTAGGGGTATCCAGTATGGATGCCCTTTTTTCTATCCCTTGCCGAAAGCAGCTTAATGAAGACGAACGAAAAAAAGCGTTAGCCAGTTTAGCTGAGTGAACATTCATCAGATGAGAGGGGAAAAGAATCAGGTCATAACTGGAAAGCGCGAAAAAGGAGAGCCTTGCAGGCCTGTTGTCATGATGCCAGGGAATGCATGGGCTGAGATAAGGAAAGGTGAGAATAAGATGAGAAAGTACAAAAACGGAGGTCAGCTTGAAACGGTTATATGTAATTGCTGCGGAAAAAAGATCATCGTATTAAAAGGAGTAGCCAGGGAAGGGGTTATGCACATCAGCCATGCCTGGGATTTCTTTTCAGAGAAAGATGGGGAAGTTCATCATTTTGATTTATGCGAGACCTGCTACGATGCCATGATTTCGGAATTCAGGATTCCGGTGGAGAGAGAAGAACAGCTGGAATATTTATAGTTGCTAATTGCCTCTTCTTTGTGTTATGCTTTTAGAGTTCAGCGGTGCAGAAATATTTGACCGAGTGGAGCGTGTGAGCTTGCTCACAAAGCACCAGGCGGGCGAATATTTCTATAGGGCGGAACGCCCGTCATGAATAATTTGGCGCAGCCAAATTATGAATGCACCGCGTCCGATCGCCAATACAGTAAAACTTGTTGTTTTTCTGTACCAACTCAAAAATCAAACTAGAGAAGAGGAAATTTTATGCTGGATATATGTTTGCTGGGAACCGGAGGGATGATGCCTCTGCCCTACCGTTGGCTGACGGCCATGATGGCAAGATGCGACGGAAGCAGTCTCCTCATTGACTGCGGGGAAGGAACCCAGATTGCCTTAAAGGAAAAGGGCTGGAGTCCCAAGCCCATTGATGTCATTTGCTTCACCCACTATCACGCCGACCACATCAGCGGCCTTCCCGGTCTGCTTCTGACCATGGGAAATGCCGAGAGGACAGAGCCTCTGACCTTAATCGGGCCAAGAGGCTTGGAGCGGGTGGTGGGAGCCCTGCGGACCATTGCTCCGGAGCTGCCTTTTGACCTGGAATTCATCGAACTTTCCGAAAACCAGGAACAGATAAAAGCCGGCCCCTATGTGATTGACGCTTACCGGGTAAATCACAACGTGATATGCTACGGCTATTCCATCTCCATTCCAAGGACAGGCCGCTTTGACGTGGACCGGGCCAGAGAGGCCCAAATTCCTCAAAAGTTCTGGAGCCGCCTGCAAAAGGGAGAGATTATAGAGGACGGAGAACGGACTCTGACTCCCGACATGGTCTTAGGACCTGCAAGGAGAGGACTGAAAGTCACTTACTGCACCGATACAAGACCGGTTCCTGTGATTGCAGAATATGCCAGGGAGGCGGATCTTTTTATCTGCGAAGGCATGTACGGAGAAGAGGGAAAAGAGGCAAAGGCCAGGGAATACAGACACATGACCTTTTACGAAGCCGCCAGACTGGCAAAAGAAGCCCAGCCGAAACAGATGTGGCTGACTCATTACAGCCCCTCCCTTACAAGACCCGAGGAGTTTATGGACAAGGTCCGGGAAATCTTTCCCCGGTCCAAAGCCGCCAGAGATGGTTGGACCCTGGAACTGGAATTTGATGAGGAATGAGGAAATGGCAATGAAGAAAAATCATACAGAAGAAGATGTTTATATACTGGCCATTGAAAGCTCCTGTGATGAAACAGCGGCATCAGTGGTGAAAAACGGAAGAGAGGTCCTTTCCAATGTGATTTCCTCCCAGATCGCCCTTCACACGGTCTACGGAGGAGTGGTGCCGGAAATCGCCTCCAGAAAGCACATTGAAAAGATCAACCAGGTCATTGAAACGGCCCTTTCGGAAGCAAATGTCACTTTAAAGGACATAGATGCCATCGGAGTGACCTATGGTCCCGGACTTGTGGGAGCCCTTTTGGTAGGCGTTGCAGAAGCAAAGGCCATTGCCTATGCTGCCAAAAAGCCTTTGGTAGGCGTACACCATATAGAAGGCCACATATCCGCCAACTTTATCGAGCACCCGGAGCTGGAGCCGCCATTTCTCTGTCTCATCGTATCAGGAGGCCATACCCATCTGGTCATTGTAAAGGATTACGGGGAATTTGAAATTCTGGGCCGGACCAGAGATGATGCGGCAGGCGAAGCATTTGACAAGGTGGCAAGAGCTGTAGGCCTTGGATATCCGGGCGGCCCCAAGATTGATAAAGCGGCCAAAGAAGGAAATCCCGATGCCATCTCATTTCCAAGGGCCAAGGTGGAAGGAAATGTCTATGATTTCAGCTTCAGCGGCTTAAAGTCAGCAGTTTTAAACCACATCAACCATGGAAAAATGATGGGAGAAGAAATAAATGTTCCTGATCTGGCAGCTTCCTTCCAAAAAGCTGTTGTAGATGTGCTGGTCAGCCACACCATGGCTGCCGCAAAGGAATACGGCATTAAAAAGATTGCCATAGCAGGAGGCGTAGCCTCTAATTCCGCTCTCAGGGAAGGAATGGCCCTTGCCTGTAAAAAAACCGGAGCCGACTTCTATTATCCATCCCCCATTTACTGCACCGATAATGCAGCCATGATCGCCGTTGCCGCTTACTATGAATACATCAACGGAGCCAGGGCGGACTGGGATTTAAATGCAGTTCCCAATTTAAAATTAGGGGAGAGGTGATCCGATGAAGGGAAGAACAGCAGCAGTCCTTTTAGCAGCAGGAAAAGGGACCCGCATGGAAAGCCAGGTTCATAAGCAATACCTGGAGATTTCCGGGAAACCCCTTCTGTATTATACTCTCTGCGCCTTTGAGAACAGCTCCGTGGATGATATCATCCTGGTGACAGGCCATGGGGAAATGGAGTACTGCCAAAGTGAAATCGTAGAAAAGTACGGCTTCACCAAGGTAAAAGCCATTACAGAAGGCGGAAAAGAACGATACCACTCCGTATACCAGGGACTGAAAGCGGTGAAGAACTGTGAATATGTCCTGATTCACGACGGAGCCAGACCCTGCGTGACGGCTGAAATCATCGACAGTGCTTCCCTTGGAGCCAGAACCTACCGGGCCTGCGTGGTGGGAATGCCGGTCAAAGACACTATAAAAATTTCCGATGAAGAGGAATTTGCTTCCATAACACCGGACCGGAGCCGCCTTTGGCTGATCCAGACCCCCCAGGCATTTGAATACGGCCTTGTTCTGAGCGCTTATGAAATGCTCATGTCATCAGAACAGCATCAGGAGGGAATCACCGACGACGCCATGGTGGTGGAAACCATGACCAAGGAAAAAGTGAAGTTGATCCGGGGCGATTATTCTAATATTAAGGTCACCACACCGGAGGACTTGGAAATCGCAGCTCTATTTCTGCAAAAAGCATTTGTATAAGGATATTGCACTTCCTATGTCCAGACAAATAAAATTCAAATCCCGGCAGGCCCCTCAACAGGAGGCCTGCTTTTTTTCTCCAAGCCTTGAATTCTCCAATGTTCATGAATTTGACAATTAAAATGATCTGTGCTAGCATGAAAGACATATTGCCTCAAAATGAGAAATAGATACAAAGGAAGACAGAAAGAACCTTGAATCGAAAGTACAGGGAAGCTTTCTGGGTAAATGAATCAAAGGAGAGAGTTATGGGAAAGAAAATAATCGGGACGATTCTTGCATTGTCAATTGCGGCTGTGGGGCTGTTCGGCTGCCGCAGACTCAGGATTGAAGAACCGGAGAGGAATATAAGACTGACTTATGTGGACTGGGATGAAGGAATAGCCCTGACCAGCCTGGCCGCCGCAGTGCTGGAGGACAGAATGGGCTATCGGGCAGAACTTATCATGGAAGATGCTGATGCTGCCTTTGCCGCTCTTGCTGCCGGGGACACAGATGCTTTTTTGAATGTACGCCTTCCGGTCACCCACAAAAACCAGGTGGAACAATACGAAAGTGACATGATAGATCTGGGTATTTCTTATGAAAGTGAAGAAAGTGTTCATAAATATGTCCGAAAAGGGTTAGAATCAGATATGCCGGAGGTCGCATTGTTTTTAAAGAGCTTTAAAGTGAATGAGGCAGAACTGAGAGATTTTATGAAGTCTATGAGAGAAGACGGCAAGGAACCCCTAGAATCAGCCCGGGACTGGATAAAGTTTCATACGGAGCTGATTAACGGCTGGATCAGCGGGTAGCCCGGCAGGGTGATTTTGCCCGGAATAAGAGGTAAAAAGCAGGGCTTTTGGCCCGCTTTCAAAGCCAGAAAATATTAGTGTGAAAAAAATGTAAAAACATGTTGACAGAACAATCAAACAATGATAAACTATCCAAGTTGCAGCTCGTGAGAGTCGCAAAATTGAACTTAAGAGTCTCCAAGAGATTTAAAGAAATAGAAAAAAGTGCTTGACAAAAGCATGGACTTCTATTAAAATGTAAAAGCACATTTGGAGAGGTATCGAAGTGGTCATAACGAGGCGGTCTTGAAAACCGTTTGTCCGCAAGGGCGCGTGGGTTCGAATCCCACCCTCTCCGTTGGCAGATTTTAAGCCGCTGAATAACATAAACAGCTACCTGCAGAAGTACCCAAGTGGCTGAAGGGGCTCCCCTGGAAAGGGAGTAGGCCGTTAATAGCGGCGCGAGGGTTCAAATCCCTCCTTCTGCGTTAACATCTGGCTGATGCGAAAGTTTCAAATGGATGTACAAGCACTTTGAAA
>DGRE01000012.1 GCA_002389905.1 Hungatella sp. UBA4396
GAAGTCTCAGAGGAAGAATAGGAGGGTCAAAGTATTCCAGAATGCCAAGAAGCTGATGGAAAATTATAACCGGATTTGCCAGAGTGTTCAGGAGGGCGTGTCTGAAATATCGGATATGGATTGTGCCGAGGAGCTGGAGGAGTTCTCAGAAGAAGATATTTACATAAACAGTATTGTAAAAAGCAAGCTGAGGAGTATCATTATGCTGGCGCACATTGATAAGTGCCTGGGGCTTCTGGAAACTGAAGAATACCGGAAGAATACTCCTGAGAAGTACTTGGCATTCAAATACTTCTACCTGGACGGAATGACCTATGACAGTATTGCTGAGGTTTACGGCTACGGAGAGAGGACTGCAAGGCGCTGGATTACGGAGCTAACGAATATTTTAAGCGTTTATCTGTTTGGGGCAGATGCCATTGTGTTAGATTAGGGGCTTGACAGGAGCGTGTCAAAATCGTGTCCTTGCAATGTCCGTTTGACCATTATATAATTGTAATATCCAAAACTGCATAAATTTGGAAATCCCCCTGAATTCCTGATTTTCTCCTTTTTGAAAATGCCTGTCGATTTTTAGTCGATGGGTGTTTTCTTTTGCTGAGAAAGAAAGGAACATTCCTATGAACAGCTAATCTGTAAAACTAATATGCCAGACAGTAATTGCCTTGGTAACTATATATATGGCAGCAACGCATTCATTGTGGTGGTTGCTGCTTTTCTTGTTGCTTGGATAGTGGGGAGCCGACAGGAAGGAGATGAAAGGACTTGGCAAGAGCGCCGGACGAAATAAAAGAGAGAGCCAGAGAACTCTATGAGAATGGCGTAATGCTGAAAGACATAGCCAGCCAGTTAGATGTGCCAGAGGGAACGGTACGTTCATGGAAGAATAGAGGGAAATGGGATTGCAACGCAACGCAGGAAAAGGGATGCAACGTTGCAAAGAAAATGAAACGCAACAAAGCAAAAAAGAAAGCGGTGGCGGAAGAAGTTGAGTCTGTAATGAGCAATGAGGACTTGACCGATAAGCAACGGCTTTTTTGTGTTTATTATAGTAAGTCATTTAATGCAACTCAGAGTTACAAAAAGGCTTACAACTGCAGTTATGGTGTCGCCTTAACAGAAGGACCGGCATTAAAGAACAACCCTCGGATATCCTCGGAAATAAAAAGGTTGAAACAGATAATACTTTCTGATGCGCACTTAGAACCGGGGGACATATTCCAGAAGTATATGGATATTGCTTATTCGGATATCACTGATTACCTGACGTTTGGGCAGAAGGAAGTTAAGTACTTCAATAAAGCGGGTGAAGAAGTCGCCGTAATGGAGTCATTTGTTGATCTTAACGAAAGTAGCGAGGTGGACGGCAGCATCATATCAGAGGTGTCGCAAGGCAAGGAAGGTATTAAAGTAAAGCTTGCTGACCGCATGAAGGCCCTAGACTGGCTGTCAGACCACATGGACATGGCTACAGAGGAACAACGGGCTAAGATAGATGCAATAAAGGCTAAAATTGAAAGAAACGATGATAAGCCAATCCAGATAACATTTGTAAAGGCCGGTGATAAGCGTGACTGATGTACAGCAGGTAGAATTTGCTCTTAACGATCACTTTTTTGATTTCGTAGATGATTGGGGCCACAAAATATACATGACTGTAGGAGGTTATGGAAGCTCTAAAAGCTATCATGTTGCAACGAAAATAATAAAAAAGCTGTTGGAGGAAAAGCGTAAGGCTCTGATAGTAAGAGAGGTTTTTGATACAATCAGAGATTCATGTCTTGATTTGCTCATGGAAGTGGCAGAAGCCATGGAGGTTAGTGATTATATTACATTCACCACATCACCGATGCAGGTGCGGTTTTCTAATGGTAGCCGGATCATATTTAAGGGAATGGATAAGCCGGCAAAGCTAAAATCTTTGAATGGTGTTTCAATAGTTTGGATTGAAGAATGTTCAGAAGTGAAGTACGCAGGATTTAAGGAAATTCTTGGCCGTCTGCGTCACCCGACATTAAGCAATCACATCATCCTATCCACAAACCCGGTAAGTAAAAGCAATTGGGTGTATAAGCATTTCTTTCAGGACAAATCAACAGGATACAAAGCCCTGGACGATGAGGAGTTATATTCAAAAAGAGTTGTTGTGGTTGGGAACACATATTACCATCACAGTACGGTTGATGATAACTATTTCGTGCCGCAGGAATATGTGGAACAGTTGGACGATTTGCAGCAACACGACCCTGATCTATATCGAATCGCTAGAAAGGGCCGTTTTGGTGTTAATGGACGGTTAGTATTCCCTCAATTCGTTTCATTGCCAGATGAAGAGGTAAGGACGGCAATCAAGTTGATCAGGAACCCGATTGAAAAGAATGGCATGGACTTTGGATTTGTGACCTCATACAATGCCCTGGTGCGTATGATGATAGACCATGACAATAAAATCCTCTATCTGTACGATGAATACTATTCCCGAGACAAGACGGACCCGGAGATCGCAAATGATATTTCCAAGTGGCGAGACGTACTTATCAAGGCTGATTGTGCAGAGCCGAAAGCAATAAGGTATTACAAACAGCAGGGGTTCAGGATCAAGGCCTGCAAGAAATTCCAAGGGTCCAGGGAAGTATACACCAAGAAGGTTAAGCGGTTTGTGCAGATTGTTTGTTCCGATAAGTGCCAGCACATTATTGATGAGTTGCAGGACCTTACCTTTGCCGTTGACAAAGACGGAGAGATCATAGAGGACGAATTTAACATAGACCCCCATACTTTATCGGCTATATGGTATGGGCTTGATGATTATGAGGTATCAGACCTTAAGGGCGGCGGACTGAGAATATTAAAGTGAGGTGAGACACGTGGATATATTATTTGATCCCAATATTAACCGGTTAAGCAATATGGAATTATGCCGTCTGTACATGGACGAATTTGTCAAGTCAAAAGAGCGTGCGATGATGCTTGCAGGGGAGGCGTATTACAAGGTCGACAACCCTGAGATCATGATGCGCAAAATGTACAGGTATAAAGAGAATCATGTATCAAACGAGATTGAAAAGGTGGAGGATAAGGCCAAGCCGAATAACAAAAGGGCTCACGGTTTCATGCATGTCTTAATTGAAGATAAGGTGAACTACCTGCTGTCAAAGCCTTACACATTGGCCTGCGAAGGTGCAGACGAGTACCTTAAATTGGTTCAGGCTACGCTTGGAAAGAAGTTCCAGGAAAAACGGCTCATGAAGATGGGCGTTAAGACCTCCAACGGTGGTATATGCTGGCTGCACCCGTATATAGATGAAAACGGGGACTTTAAGACAATGATTATCCCCCCAGAGCAGGGTATACCCCTATGGCGTGATAATGACCATGAGGAGCTTGACGGCTTTATTTACTTCTACAATCTTGATGTGATAGAAGGTAAGGAGCAAAAAACTATTACCCGGGTAGAATTGTGGCTTCCGGAAGGAGTGGCATACTACATATCAGATTCAGAGGGCGAAGGCTGGGACCTGCGACTTGACTCTGAAAAATACTTAAATGCCTTATCCGGGGAAGAAGAAATTACAGAACACTTTACCATGGGCAGCACTCCGGGTAAGTGGGAAAAGGTCCCCTTTATCCCTTACAAGAATAATGACTATGAGTTACCAGACCTCAAATTTATCAAGACGCTGATTGATGCCTATGATAAGTCACGGTCTGATGTAGCCAATATGTTTGATGAAGTAAGGTCCACGGTATACGCATTGAGAGGGTATGGAGGCGAAGATTTAGGGGAGTTCATGCGGAACCTTAATTATTTCCGAGCGATAGCTGTAGATGCTGACGAACACGCCGGAGTGGATGCTATTAACTCCAATCAAGACATAACAGCTCTAAAAGACGACTTCGATGCTCTAAAGAAAGATATATATGATTTTGGACAGGGTGTAGATAAGAACAGCGACAAGCTGGGGAACAGCCCTTCCGGTATTGCTCTTAAATTTATATACTCCGGACTGGACCTTAAATGCAACCGGTTAGAGAACGCTTTCAAAGACGGTCTGGAACAGTTATTTTGGTTCGTAAACAAATACTTAGATATTACTGGGCAGGGCAGCTATTACGATAAAGAGATTGATATAACCTTTAACCGAGATATTGCGATCAACGAATCACAGGCTATAGAGGACTGCCAAAACAGTACCGGCGTTATATCGGATCAGACAATCCGTGAAAATCACCCGTGGGTAAAGGATATAAAAGAAGAAAACAAGCGCATGGAGGAACAGGAGAAGGAACAGAAGGAACGACAGCAGACAGTCACCGATATGCTTGCTGAGAATGGCGCACCTGGACTTGAAGGAGATGAAAGCTAATGTCTTACTGGGAAGATAGGCAGGTTGCCCGGTATATGGGTGGTGAGAAAACCATTAACCAATATTATGCTGATCTGGAAAAAGCGTTTGTCCAGGCAAAGAGGGAGATACAGCAGGTCATTGATACTTTTTACGTGCGGTACGCAGACGCTAACGGTGTAACGTATGCCAAGGCCCGTAAACTGCTGTCAAAAGCTGAGATCGGGGAATTAAAAGACTTCATCGATAAGGTCAAGGCCAATATGGGCAAGTACAACCTCGATGTGGAGAATATGTCCATTAAGGCGAGGATTACCCGGTACGAGGCATTGGAGAAGCAGATTGATGCTATCCTGCAGCAATTGTATGCCGTAGACTATGAATATAATGGTTCGCTGACATTGGAACAGGTATACAAAGATTCTTATTACAGAACGTGGTACAACATCGATCAGTACACCGGCTTCCACAAAGAATTTGCGCAGATATCCCCATCATTGATTGATACTTACATCAACTACCCGTTTGACGGGGCGAAGTTCTCCACCCGGCTATGGAAGCAAAAGGCATACCTGCAACAGCAGATTACCGAGGCCATGACAACCATGATGATACAGGGCAAGCACCCCAGCACATTAAGCAAAGCCTTTGCAAAGAAGTTCCAGACCAAGCAATGGGAAGCGTACCGCTTACTACATACTGAGGGCAGCTTTATCATGTCTCAGGCTACACACGATGTGTATAAAGAGGACGGCGTAGAGAAATATGAGTACATCGCCACTCTGGACAGCCGTACATGCGAGATATGCAGGCCATTGGACGGGAAGGTGTTTGATACTGAAGATGCTGTTACCGGCGTGAATATGGCTCCTATGCATGCTCTATGCCGATGCACGGATGCACCACATTATGAGGATACACCAACGGCAGGCATGACGAGGATTGCAAGGGACAGGGACGGAAATAACATCAAGGTCCCGGCCAGCATGACATATGCAGAGTGGCAAAGGGAGTACATGGAGGTTCAGGCAAGTGATTAATATTTATTGTTCCGGTGGTTGCTATCTCAACGTGAATATGAAATATGATACCATGTTACATATTTTGCAGGACGATTTCGTAAATGAGGATTCCTTTATCGAATTCAGCTTTGATGATGGTTCAAAGGGAGCAGTTAGAAAAAAACATGTTAACGGAATTTGTGAAAGTTACAAGGAGGCGTAAAGATGATTTTAAAAATGCATAACGACAAAGATGTATTAATAATTTCTGGCGTTCGGTATGCACATACTTACCGGGTCAATGAAGGAAATTATGTTGAGATACGACTTGATGGCGATTGGTCTATCGATTCATGGTTATTGATCGGCCCTTCATATCTTCTTAATGATGATGGAACTGTACTTTGTGAGTTGCCGTATTGTGGCATTGATAAACGGGAACCACTGGCGGGGAAGTGTAAAGAGCCAGTTGTACAAATGGCTAAAAACATGTATACGCACGATATTAAAATTGAATATATCGGAAGTTATGTCTCTCCGCAGGACATTGATATGCGCAGGAAAATAACAGAAACAATATATGCCATGCTTGAAAAAAACGAGGGAAAAGGGGGTGAGCGCTGGTGTTTGAAATAATAAGACGGCGGTTTTGCAAACACTTGTACCGCAAGCATTACAACCCAGCATTAAGGGGATATAATCGGCGGTGCGCTAGATGTGGAAAGGAGATAGAAAGATGAAGTACAGAAAAAAACCAGTGGTAATCGAGGCTTTCAGATGGACAGGAGGACCAGATCAGGAAGAGGACCCGTCATGGATCGTAGAAGCCATCAAAAAAGGAGAGGTATGGTTTGAGAATATTGGAACTCCCGATGTTCAGTGTTGTATCAAGACCTTAGAAGGAACAATGACAGCTTCTGTTGGCGATTATATTATCTGCGGCATAAAGGGCGAGATTTATCCCTGCAAGCCTGATATCTTCGAAGCCACATATGAGCAGGCGGGGAATAGCAAACTTGCTGCAGCTATCCATATCGATGGTGTTGCCATTGATCGGCTATGTGATGAAATAAAGAAAGCAATTGAAACACCTAACTGTATTTACTAAGCACGCAGGAAGCCCTGGGTGTTATTTTTATCGCCTTTTTTGGTATCCCCGGCGAAAAAGAGGGAGACATCACCGGACACGACCGGGATAACAAGTGAAGATGAATCGAAAGGAGTAACACAACCATGAAGAAAGAGGATTTAATTGCAATAGGCTTGACAGATGAGCAGGCTCAAATTGCTGTAGATGCCTGGAGCGAAGCTATTAAGGGATTCATACCGAAAAGCAGATTCGATGAGGTGAACACGGCAAAGGCAGACCTGGAAAGTCAGGTAAAGGGCCGGGATAAGCAGCTTAAGGATTTAAAAGACGCTGCCAAGGATAGCGAAGCACTCCAGACGAAGATTGCAGAGCTTGAGGAAACAAATAAGCAGACAAAAACGGTCTACGAAGGGCGGATTAAGGACATGAAGCTCACCAGTGCTATCAAAGACCACCTTACTGATTGTAAGTACCCTGAACTGGTAGCAGATAAGATTGACCGGTCCAAGCTGATTTTGGCAGAGGACGGAAGCGTGTCCGGGCTATCTGAGCAGCTTAAAGGTGTCAGGGATACATACAAAGAACTGTTTAATCCCACGGTATCCGGAAGAACCCCGGCTAACAATGGTAAGACAACCCCGGGTGCAGAGCAGGACGGAGACAGAAAGACACAGTTGGAAAAGATGATTGCAGACCCAAGCACAAGGCTTGCGGATCGTATTGCAGCAAAGAATGAATTATTTAGCCTTTCACAGGCGGGAAGTGAGGAATAATATATGCCAAACATTACAGGAACAGGAACATCTTGGAATTTACCAAACTATGCAGGAGATTTATTTACAGCCGATGCAATCAATACCCCTATCTTAAGTGCAATTGGGGGATTAACTGGTGGAATACAGACGGAGAACTTCGAATTTCCTACAGATTCACAGTACAGCTTACCGGCTGCTGCTCAGCCTGGAATCACTGAAACCGCATCGCTTACCGCACCTGCGGCTATTGGTATTATAAGAGAACAGAATACCAACGTAACACAGATTTTCCATGAGAAGGTATCCGTATCTTATGTAAAAGAAAGTAACAAGGGGCGCATGAGCGGGCTCAACACTGCCGGACAGCAGAACAATGTACAGTCAACTGAAAGAGACTGGCAGACCGCCCGTGCGCTGGAAAAGATCGCAAGGGACATTGAATATACGCTTATTAACGGCGTATACCAGAAATCAACGGGTGTAGGTGTAGCAAACAAGACAAGGGGCTTGCTTGAACTTTGCGCAAATGCGACAACTGTAGCCGCTGGAAGTAAAAAACTGACAAAGCCCAATATGCAGGCTCTTCTTAAAGCCATGTATGATGCCGGGGCTATTTTCAGTAATATGGTAATTTGGGTAAACAGCTACCAGAAACAGATCATCACTGATATTTACTCCTATGCTCCAACGGATAGAAATGTTGGCGGTACTAACATTAAGCAGATCGAGACTGATTTTGGTAATATTGGTATTGCTCTTAACCGTTTCATGCCGCAGGATACCGTTCTCGCTGCTGAAATGAACGTATTGGCACCGGTGTTCCAGCCAGTACCAGAAAAAGGAAACTTCTTCTATGAAGAACTGGCGAAAACCGGTGCTTCCGAAGAGGGGCAGATTTTCGGCCAGTTTGGACTTGACCATGGCCCAGCATTCATGCATGGCTCTATTACCGGTTTAACAACAGTGTAAGGAGGTGGCTTATGAAGCGGAATTTTGATGAAAGGGGTATTGCCCCAAAGATCCGTGAAGTTTTGGAAGATTTAGACAGCAGAATCCCCGAAGAAGGAGTTACACAAGGTGCTGCAGTAGCAGATGCCACCGGAGAGGCCCCAACGGCGGCGGAGTATAACGCCCTCCTCGCCAGTTTAAGGGCCACCGGAATTATAGCAACAGAATAAGGAGGCCCCCATGACTGAATCGGAGATGCTCAATAAAGTAAAACAGAATCTTAAAATAGAGGACGACAAGCAGGATTTGACCATCTCCGATGTCATCCTGCTTGTCTGCGAATTTTGCAACATCAATCCGGAAGCAATTCCAGACTCCCTTGAAAGGGTTGTACGAAAGAAAGTAAAAGGAATCATTGACTATGAAGCTGCAAGCGGTGAGGGCTTTGCGCAGGACATTACAAGCATTAAAGAGGGCGATGGAACCATTACATATGCCACAAGCGGAACGAATGGCAAAGAGGGTATATACGGTCTGTCTGATAACGATAAGATAGCCCTGCGGCTTTATAGGAGGCTGAGAGGCTATGCATAATCCGTATGAGCGCATGTATGATGCCAAGATGGAAGTATACCGGTATATTCCCGGCAAAGATGCTGATGGGTTTGATACGAACACCGAATCTCTGGTAATAGAGGGAGCTAAGTGCCGTTATAGCATTTCCTCCCAGACTACCGCCGAAAACGGTGTACCGGTCATCGTAAGCCCTGCGAAGCTCTTTTGTGGGATTGAGCATGATATGAAGCCTGGAGACAAAGTAGTAATCACTCTGCGAAAAGGTGATCCTATTACCGTAAAGCTGGGTGAGTGTCACCCCTACCGCTTCCAGTGGCAGTGTCAAGTTGAAAAGGACGATAAGGCATGAGCAGTAGCAATTATCGAAATAACAAGGCTATGATTGACCGGTTTCGTAAGGAGTTAATTGCGGAGCTTGGGGAAATAGTAGAACTCGACAAGAAGATTCTCAATCAGGCTGTCAACGAGGGAGTTGCGGATATCAAGAAAAACACCCCCGTGGATACTGGCAGCATGAGAAAGGCGTGGAGATCGGCTCCGGCGGTCAAGGGCGTGGAGGGAGTAAAAAAAGCCATTGTAAATACCATGGATTACTCATCGTACATTAATGATGGGCATAGGACTGTAAACCGGGCAGGAGAAACTACGGGCTTTGTGCCTGGACATCGTATGCTTGAAAGAGGTGTAAGCTACATCAATAAGCGCTTGGCATCGCTATTTAAAGCGGAAATTGAAAGGATCGGTAAGAAGTATGATAAATGATGTCTATAAGGGCATATTGGCTGAATGCAAAGCTGTTAATCCTGCCGCCAAGGCCTATAAGGATAACACCCCGCAGAATTTTACACCTCCTGCATTTTTGGTAGAATTGATTGATTTTACTCCGACCCGGTCCATCAATGGTAAACAGAAAATGTCGGCCCAATTTGATTTGCAGTATTTCCCTGACGGGGTGGTGACTGAATACCGGACAAAATGTATACAGATGCAAGAGAAACTTTCCAGACATTTCCACATTCTGGAGGGTTCTTTTTACGTGAAGGACCGGTCCTTTAAAGTGACTGATGATGTTTTACACTTCCAGTTCACCGTAGACTACACCGAGGCATATATCGCCGACGAAATGCCTATGCAAGAGATGGAAACTAATACAAATTTGAAGGAGGATTGACATGGCAGGAACATGGACATCTCAAAATAAGATTTTACCTGGTGCATACATTAATGTGGCTACCAATGAGCCGCTTTCTATCACGCCGGGGGAGCGGGGATCCGTTGTTATTTTACAGGAGTTGACTGTTGGAACTGATGGCGGTATTTACACCATTACAGCAACAGAACCTGGATACCCTGATGGAGCAGTGGCGGCAGATAAAAAGCTGGCTAATTTGGCCTTGCAGAATGCCAAGACAGTGAAGCTCTACAAGCTCCCTGCAACGCATGACAGTGAGGACATTGAGTCGGCTCTTGAAGCCCTCAAAACAGAAAAGTTTGACACCTTAGTGTACCCATATGACACTACTCGCACGGCGGAGAAGTCGGCAATTGTAACTTGGATCAAAGCCATGAGAGACGATGAAGGAGTGTGCTGCTCGGCTGTACTTGCCAATCAGGCAGCGGACAGTGAGGCAGTTATCAATGTCACCCAAGGTTTAAAGGTTTCAGAAACAGAAAACCTTACAGCAGCAGAGGTGACAGCGTGGGTTGGCGGGGCAACGGCAGGGGCCAGTGTTACAACTTCCAACACCGGAAAAAAGGTACTGGGAGTGATTGATATTGTACCAAGAATGACCCGTTCAGAGATGGAAGCTGCCGTAACTGCAGGGAAATTTATCTTTAAAGTGGACAGCGCTCAGAACGTGACCGTAGTAACAGACATTAACTCTCTCACTACAACAGCACCGGATAAAGGCCCTATGTTTAAAAAGAATAGAGTTGTCCGTGTGCTTGACGGAATCCGAAACGATGTTGCGGCGATTTTTGAAGCGTCCTATATTGGAAAGACCGACAATAACACTGATGGTCAATTGCTATTAAAATCTGCGCTGGTGGATTACTTTACTACACTCCAAAACATGGGCGCTATCCAGGAGTTTGAAACTGGGGACGTAACCGTAACGAAAGGTGCCGCTATTGACGCTGTACTTGTGGACGCAGCAATCCAGCCGGTAGACAGCGTGGAGAAAATCTATATACAGGTAAACTTGTCTTAAGGAGGTAAATCATGGCAGGAGCATATACAAAAATGACAGACCTGGTAACTGGCAGTGAAGGAAGTGCCTTTATTACCGTGGACGGCCAGAACCGGTATTTTTTCGAGATGTCCAAGATTGATGCAAGCATTGAATTTACAGTTATTGCAAAAAGGTTGCTTGGGCACCGAATGAAACAGCATAAAGTTGTGGGGGCGGAGGGAAAAGGCAGTATGACCCTGTACAACGTAAGCCCTGCGGCTCTCGCTGTATACCAGCAGTATATTAAGAATGGCGACACCCCGCAGATCAGTGTCCAGATAACTAATGAAGATCCGTCCTCCACTATTGGACGGCGTACCGTAGTAATGAGAAACATTATACTGGCAAAAGTCCCGGTTGCCTATCTGGACGATAGCAGCGAGGATTTAAACACCACAGACACAGATTTTACATTTGATGATCTGGATGATTTAGAGAGTTATGTGTTACCGGAAAATATGAGGTAAGAGAGGGCGAGTAAGCTCTCTCTTTGTTTATGAGAGGAGATATATCATGGGTACATTGAGCGCATTTTTAAACCCGGTTAAGGTTGAGAATAAAGAGGTTATTGTTTCCGAGAGATTCCGGGAAAACGGGAAGCCGGTTCCCTTTGTAATCCGTCCGGTGACGCAGGAGGAGAACGAGGAAATCTTAAGGAAATACAGAAGGAAAGATAAAAAGGGCGAGGAAACATTCGATCAGATCGGATATAGCCATGAGCTTGCCGCTTCTGCCGTTGTTTTCCCGGACTTAAATGATGCAGAATTACAAAAGGGTTATGGAGTCCTTGGCGGTGTGAAGGTACTTAAGAAAATGCTTTTAATCGGTGAGTTTTCTACTCTTGCGCAGGCGGTCAGGGATTTGTCTGGATTGGAAGAGGACATCAATGACGAGATTGAAGAAGCAAAAAACTGATAAAGCAGGGCGATGGTGAGGCGAATCTTGCTCACTATGCTCTGCAAAAGCTCCACATACCACCCGGCACACTGTTAGCCATGAGTAGCAGGGAAAAGGCTTTTATCTATGCCAGTATCCAGCTCAGAATAGAGGAAGAAAAACGAGAAGCGGCAAAAATCAAATCGTAAGGAGGCAGAGAAGTGGCAACTTTAAAAGCAATGTTTAAACTGTTTGATGGGTACAGTTCTACGATAAATAAGATCATCGGCGGTACGGATAAGGCTACAAAAGGGGTCTTGTCAGCAAGCAAGGGAACAGACAAATATAATGACAGTTTGAAAAACACCGGTGCATCTGCCTCCGTTGCAAACAGCGGATTGACAAAACTCATAGGGACGGTTGCTACTCTTGCCACCGTTAAAAAGACTATGGATTTGACAGATACATACACTAACACGGCGGCCCGATTAAAGATGATTAATGATGGCACACAGACCCAGCTTGAATTGCAGAATAAGGTTTTTGCGGCGGCGGATCGTGCAAGAGGTTCTTACACCGACATGGCAAGTGCGGTTGCAAAAATGAACTTGCTGGCCGGAGATAGCTTCGGGAGTAATGATGAAGCAATCGGATTTACGGAGCTCCTGCAAAAGTCATTAAAGGTGTCCGGTGCTGGTCAATCCGAACAGGATTCTGCTTTCTTGCAGCTTACACAAGCTATGGCTGCTGGTAAACTACAAGGCGACGAATACCGTTCGGTAATGGAAAATGCACCTATGGCCTATCAAGCGATTGTAAGTTACATGGAAAAAACTATGGGAGTAGCGGAAACTGATATTAAGGAGCTGGCATCAGATGGAGCAATTACAGCGGACATCATCAAGAATGCTATGTTTGCGGCCTCAGACGATATTAACGCTATGTTTGACACCATGCCCATGACTTTTGCTGATGCGTGGACAAAAATTAAAAATACTGGGAATCAGGCGTTTGGGGGAGTATTTGAAAGGCTGAATAAAATGCTCAGCTCCGAAATGGGGCAGACCGCATTGAATAACCTCACAGGCATTATTTATGGTGCGGCAGAAGCGTGTGATGCATTACTTGATGGGTTGGAATTTATCAGTGATAACCTTGATATTCTTGGCCCTATTATTTTAGGGGTTGCCGGAGCGTGGGCGGTCTATAATGCAACGTCTGGGATTGCCTGGCTGACAACGCTTAAGAATGTGGGGGCCATGGCTCTTAAGGCCACTGCGGACTGGGCCGAGACTGCGGCAATTATCGCCCTGATATGGGCGCAGGAAGGTTTTAATGCTGCTTTGGCTGCTTGCCCAATTACCTGGATCATTATTGGGATCATAGCGATAATAGCCATATTTTACGCTGCTGTCGCTGCGGTTAATCACTTTGCAGGAACGAGTATAAGCGCAACCGGATTGATAGGCGGGGCCATTGGTGTGTTGGTCGCCTGGGTATCCAACCAATTGATCTTAATGTATAACCAGTTTGCTATCGTGGCTAATTTTATTGGCAATGTGTTTACTAATCCAGTGGCGGCGATAAAGGTTCTGTTTTATGACATGGCTATAACCGTGCTTGGATATATGCAATCTATAGCAAAGGGAATCGAAGGTTTGATCAATGCCATTCCA
This sequence comes from Hungatella sp. UBA4396, assembly GCA_002389905.1. Classification (GTDB taxonomy): domain Bacteria; phylum Bacillota; class Clostridia; order Lachnospirales; family Lachnospiraceae; genus Lacrimispora. Next base: position 13,503 of record DGRE01000012.1, read on the forward strand.
GGTGTGGAAATTGACATAACATCAAAGATGGATAATTTTATTGGGGGTCTGAAGAAAAAATCACAGGATGTGAAAGATGCTTCAGGCTGGAAAGAGTATGTCAAAACAAAGGAATTCATAAATCTTGATGATGGCTTTAAAGGTGGCTATAGCCTGGGCTCTGGGCTTGAAGATAAAGCGTCTAATCTCTTTGCAGGGTTCAAGCCAGAATCTTTTGGAGGTGGTGGGGACTTTAGCCAGTTTGCAACCGCTGGGAATCCTGCCGTTGTCAAGGGCAATGGACAAGGCGGTGCTGTAAAAGTGGAAAACAAAGAGGATATCGAATGGATGAGGAAGTTAGCAGAGCGTGATTACGTGGCCCGTATCGCCCAGAACACCCTTGCCCCCAACATTAAGGTCGAGTTTACCGGACCTATCACAAAAGAGGCTGACGTGGACGGCGTAGCAGCTCACCTGGGGGACATCCTGAAAGAGCAGATCGCAACGGCACCGGAAGGAGTGTATATATAATGGCATACTCAATTTATTTTAAGGTAGACGGCAAAAAATACAAACTTCCTGTTAACCCGGAGGAAATCAAGCTAAGCCGGGAACTTAACGTTGAGACATATCAGGTATTGGGTGCGGGGCAGGTTTCCGTGCCTTCTCATTGCGCACTGGCGACTTATAGTTTTGAAGCTGAATTTCCCAGCCTGAATTATCACTATGTCAATTCAGGGAGTTTTAAGGACGCAGATTATTACGAAAAGATGTTCCGAAAGGTCCAGAAAAATATGATTCCCATCCGCTTTATTGCCTCCAATGGAATTACAGATGACATCAGTGTAAAAGTCTTGGTCAAGAGTGTGGAGTCCGTGGAAAAAGCTGGTGAGGAAGGTGATAAGTACCTTACCATTAACCTGATGGAATATAAGGCCCCTGGGAAGCGTTATGTTGCAGTCCAAACAGCGACTGTCACGGTCAAACAGGAGGAAACGCCCCTCTCAGAAACCAGCCCGGCAGTGACGGAAAACAAGACACATACCGTAGTTAAGGGAGATACCTTATGGGGGATTGCGAAACAGTATTACGGCAATGGAGCGCAGTACACAAAGATAACCTCTGCCAATGCAGGGATTAAAAACCCTAATCTAATATATCCCGGTCAAGTACTGACCATTCCGGCATAGGAGGTGGATTATGGAATTATTGGTTGAGACAGGCGGCCAGATATATGATATCTCTAACATGTGCCACGAGATTTCATGGTCGGAAGCCTTAAACGAAGGAGCCAGTTCACTTGAATTTTCCTACATCAATGACGGGCTGGTCTTGCAAAATGGAGATATAGTCCGGCTGACTTACAGTGATGACCCGACAAGCGGAATCTTTTTCGGGATTGTGTTTAAGGTTTCTGGAGACGAGAGCGGCAAGATCAGTGTCAAGGCATATGACCAGTTGCGATATGCAAAGGCAAAGGAAATTATCGTGCTAGAGGGCGGCACGCTTAAGAACCTGGTACAGAACATGTGTGCCATGCTGACCCTCAAAACAGGCACTTTGGAGGAATCAGGGTATGTCTTGCAGACCATTGCGGACATTGACAAGTCTTGGATTGACGAGGTGAATCAAGCCATATCAGATACTTTAATTGGTTCCCCGGCAAATGATATGTTTTGCCTACGAGATGAGTACGGACTTGTTTGCCTCTGGAACATGAGAAACTTACAACTTCCCCTTGTGCTGGGCGATGACAGCTTGGTGCACGGATATAGCTGGGAGAAGTCCATTGATGAGGACTTTTACAATCGTATTAAGGTCGGCTGGGAAAGCGAAAACTCCGGACGGCTAGAGGTGGGTGGGGCAGTGGACCAGGAATCAGTAAATAAGTACGGCCTCTTGCAGTATTTTGAGACCAAGCCCCCCGGAATCGACAACGCCGCCAAGGCGCAGGAGAGGGCTAACAATCTGCTAAAACTTTATAACCGAGAAAAGGAGACCCTAAAACTGGAGTGCTTGGGGGATTTGAGGGTACGAGCCGGGAATAGTATTTACGGCAGTATTGCGGACATCTCCCTTGACCGGAGGCTGATTGTCAAGAAGATTACGCATAATTTTCTGCCCATACACACAATGTCAGTGGAGGTGATGACTGGTGAGTGATAACAATGGGGCTAATACCCTTTTTAATACAATAAAAACCATTGTGGATAACTATCTGAATAATCGCAAAGTAACGACTTTCATGGCGGGAACTTACAACGGGTCTGCTATTATCTTGAGTGGCAATCTCCCCGTCCCTATGAGCATGGTCAAGGGTAACATGGTGAGCAAGTTGGTAAACGGTGACAAGGTGATGCTTTTGCGTAATGACGGAGGCAAGGAGTATTACATTTTAGAGATTATCGGAAAACCTTATCAGATGCCTTAGGAGGATTTAAAATGGCAGAGTTAACAACGGGTTTAAGACTCCAGGAACAGGCTTATGAGAGCAAGACCTACAAACTATCAGAGGATAAGATAGAGGGCTTTACTGACGAGCTGGAAGCGCTTAAACAAGCAGTATTTAAGGTCTTATCCACTGAGCAATACGAATACCCGGTATATGGCTTTGATTACGGGATTGCGTGGAAAGATTTGATAGGCCAGGAAAGGCCTTATGTCAGAGCAGAGTTAAAACGCATGGTACAAGAAGCATTAATGAGAGATAATCGAATTCGGGAGGTGGACGGTTTTGAATTCGATTTTTTGGGGGATACCTGTAAATGCTCATTCAATGTTTCAAGTATATACGGGGATACGCAAATCGATACGGAGGTGCAGCTATGAGCCAGACCTATGAGGAGATTTTACAAGGTATGCTGGATAAAGTGCCGAGCAATGTTGATAAAAGAGAGGGAAGCATCATTTATGACGCTTTGGCTCCATGTGCTTACTTTCTGGCGCAGCAGCAATTCCAGCTTAATAACTTTGTGGACTTAGTGTTTGCGGACACGGCGGTAGGTGAATATTTGGATACTGCTGCATCCGATTTTGGCATAACACGTAAAGCAGCCACGGCAGCCATCAGGCAGGTTACTACCAGTGCAGCTATATCCCTTGGCACCGTATGGGGAATTAATGAGCTTACATATACCATAACGGAGTTAATAACAACCAACCAATACAGGGCAATATGTAATACCGCAGGAACCCTAGGAAATCAGTATACCGGTACTCTATCCCCCGTTTCCAACGTTACAGGGGTAACAGCAATGTTAGGAGATGTACTAACGGCGGGTGCTGATGTTGAGACAGATGATGCATTAAGAGCAAGGTTATACGCAAAAGTACGTATGCCTGCAACTTCCGGAAATGCATATCAATACAAACAATGGGCGCTTGAAGTTCAAGGAGTAGGAGATGCAAAAATATTCCCTCTTGATTCCGGACCGGGTACTGTAACGGTGCTTATCGTTGATAGTGACAAGGCAATATCAGAAAGCTTGCCGGGTACCGTTGCGGAATATATTGAAACGGTGCGCCCTATCGGTGCAGCAGTCACCGTGACAAGCCCCACGGCAAAGCAGATTGACGTTTCCGCCTCTGTAATACTTGATGGCAGCAAAACCATTGAAGAAGTACAAACAGCCTTTGATATGGCATTGGTGGAGTTTTTAAAGGGTACTGTATTTGTATCTAACAGTATCAGTTATGCAAAGTTGGGTGGAATACTCCTGGATATCACGGGGGTGGAGGATTACAACGGGCTTGTGGTTAATTCCGGAACAGGGAATGTTACAATTGGCAGCAAGGAAATCCCCTCTCTGGGCGTGGTCACCTTGACGGAGGTATGATATGGATTTAATGACATTATTGCCAAATTACTATGACAAAAATGATACCATGATAAAACTCCAGGAAATCTTGTCCGCAGAGACGGAAAACCTTGACATCGGACTAAGTCAGACTATATCTGAGTGCTTTGTGAGTACCGCCAGTGCCATGTTATCCCGATATGAAAAATTGTATGGGCTGGAAGTAGACGTGTCAAAGTCTAATTCGTTTAGAAGAGAGCGAATAAAAGCAAAGATAGCCGGGGCCGGGACCACTACAAAACAAATGGTCATTGACACTGCAAGAAGCTATTCCAATGGAGAAGTAGAGGTTATAGAGGATAATGAAAACAGCAGATTTACAATTAAATTTGTTGGGACACTGGGGATTCCCGGAAATATGGCAGATTTAAAACTTACCATCGAAGAAATTAAACCGGCTCATCTTGCAGTAACGTATGAATATGTTTACAACACATGGGGCAACATAAGTGCTTTGACATGGGAGCAGACCGGAGCTTACACATGGGAACAAATAAGGACGGTGAATATATAATGCAGACTACACCTAATTTAGAGCTTAAAAAGCCAGAAGCAAACGAATACATAAATATCTCAGACTTTAATGATAATGCAGATATTATTGATGAGGCAATGAATACAAAAGTTACTACTTCTGGTGGTGATATCTCAGAAACAGTAGTAGAGACACTGGAACCTATTGAAACAAAATTTCCTATTCCTGCGGCAGGTGAGACTATTAAGCGGTTCCTGGGGAAAATACTTGCATTCCTCAAAAACATAAAACCTCTGGAGGCAGACGTGACCTATTATGTGTCCTCTGCCGGTGATGATACAGCCGGGGACGGCTCTTCTGCGGCTCCGTATAAGACCATACAGCGTACATTAGATTCATTACCTAAGGACTTAGGTGGATACAATGTCTTGATTATAATTGCAAATGGAACTTATGCAGAAGAGGTTAGAATACAGGGATATACTAATGGACGTATCGAGTTGAGAAGCAATAATTATGAGGCAATATCCTCAGATGTCAACATCACGAATATAATTGTTGCTAAATGTCTTGCCAATATCCAAATATCAGGAGTAAATATCACAACAACTTCAAAATCAGCTATAAATATATCTATTGCATTTCGTGTAGTTCTGAGTTTTGTTCAAATAATTGGTACTGCAATAGATCAAATTGGAATTGAGTGCGGTGCGATTCCAATGGTACAAGTATATCGTTGCGCCATATCAAATAGACATACCGCAGTTACATTTACAGATGCCTCCGGATATATCAACAATACTACTGGAACAAATAACACATATACATCTAACGTTAGAGGTGTATCTACGGCACATATAGTTGGTACAACACCTACCAGCACGAATGGGAATGTTCAAGGTAGTTCTGGCATGATTGTGCAGGAAAACGGTACTCAGATAACTAACATTACAAATGCTGGATTATCTTGTACATGGGGGACAATGCTAGCAGGGTATAATCGTCATGGGAATTCAAGTGCTGCAATGGTAACTGTACAAATAAGAATAACAACTACAACTGCTTTAACAGGAGGTACTGAATATGCAATAAGTGGATTTCCAGCCAGTTTAATAGATGTCGCCTGTACGGTAAGTAATCAATCAAATACGGATAATTGTTATATTAATACCACTGGTCAACTTAGATTTAGACCATATGGTAATGTAGCTTCGGGAGTGGTTTTGGCATTTAATTGTACATATTTAACAAATTCTTAAGGAGGAAATTTTAATGAAAAATGAAAGTATTAAGGTCGGAGATAAGATTTATAACATTGCGAATAATAGTTGTAGCTTAAATGACATGAGTGGATATCCTGCCACGGTAGCAATTATTATTGGATCAAATAGAATTGAAGACATACATAAAAACCTCTCTGAGAATTCTGCAATTGTTAAGTATTCAGCGGACGGTGTGGAAGAATGGAGGCGGGATAACTTGGTTTATACCGGGAAACCAACCTTTGACTTTTCTTTCCCGGTTGGCATTGAGCAGGAACAGGCTGGTACTGATGAGGAGGGTAACCCTAAATACACATACAAGGAGATCATGGATTCCGTTTTGATCGTAGAGTACCGTACACCAACCATACAGGATGAAATAATGGCTCAGAGAACACAAATGAAGGGGTTAAACGCCAATATCTCACATCTGTCTACAATTACCGGGGTTGGGGTGGAAGTAACCACCTCCGGCCAACCGACCCTGGAGGAGTTAAAGGAAGCAAAGAGAGCTGAGGTAAACGCAGCCTGCGGCCAGACTATTTGCAACGGGATCACCGTGGAGCTGTTCGCTGGCTTTGAGCATTTCAGCCTCTCCCAAACTGACCAGCTTAATCTTTTCGGTTTACAGGCGCAGATCGCCACCGGAGTGACGCAGATCATCTACCATGCAGACGGACAGCCTTGCCGGTTCTATCCGGCTTCTGACATAGCCCTGTTGATTGAAAAAGCTATGTTCCATGCCTCATATCATACCACTTATGCGAATAGCTTAAGATCATGGATTGATAGTGCAGAAACGGCGGAGGAGCTACAGGAGATTTATTATGGAGCTAATGTCCCAGAGGAGTATCAATCCGAAGTGTTAAAGTCCTATCTGACGCAGATTGCTGCCATGGCCGAAGGGGGAGAAGATGAAGCTGATACTTAAATACTTATTCTTGTGGCTAGTTGGAGGAATTATTTACATAGGCTTGGAGCTGGCATTCCGTGGCCGATCTCACTGGACCATGTTTGTCCTGGGTGGGATTTGTTTTGTGGCCCTGGGCCTGATTAATGAATGGATACCCTGGCAGATGCCGCTATATCAGCAGATGATTATAGGTATGACCATCATTACATACTTTGAGCTGTTAACCGGCTGCGTGGTCAATGTTTGGCTGGGCTGGGGTGTTTGGGATTATAGCCACATGCCCGGAAATATCCTGGGGCAGATCTGTCCCAAGTTTAGCCTGATATGGTTCTGGATCAGTGGAGCCGGGATCATATTGGATGATTGGCTGAGGCACTGGTTATTTGTTGAGGAACGTCCTCATTATAAATTTATTTAAGGGGGCGATTTTACGATACAATTATTTGAGTATATAAAGCTGTCATGGCCGGGCTGGGTTGCTTCATCAGTAATCCTCCCGGCTTTAGTGTATTTATACACACAGGTAATGGCGAGTAGAAACGGTGTACGGGCCTTGCTAAGAGCGGAGATTATCCGCACATACAATAAGTACCATGATGATTTGCAGTATTGTCCCATCTATGTAAAACAGTCCATAGAGGACATTTACAAACAGTATCATGCTTTAAAAGGAAACGGGGTTGGGACAAAGTTATATGAAGAAATTATGGCATTGCCAACAGAGAAAAAGGAGGATTTACAACATGAATAAAAAATGGTTAAGAGCAGCAGGAATCAGAGCGGTAAAGACCATGGCGCAGACAGCCATTGCAACCATCGGGACATCAATGGCTATGTCAGAAGTAAACTGGGTTATGGTTGGATCAGCAACGGCGCTGGCCGGAGTGCTTTCCGTGCTTACATCGGTGGCAGGATTGCCGGAATTAAAAGAATAACCCGACATGGGGATTCCCATATCGGTTGCAATTATCACACTTTTAGGCCTGGGACACCCTGGGCCTTTTCTTTTTGATAGGAGGTAAACATCATGAATATTAGTAAGCAGTTAATAAATATTAGTAACTACAATCGCCCGGGAACGAAACGGGGGAGTACAACAGCAGTGGCTTGTCACTATATTGGAAATCCGGGAACATCAGCACAAAGAAACAGGGATTATTTTGAAAACTTAAGAACGGTTGGCCCGCAAATGGAGGCAAAGGGAGAAAAGGCCACTAAGGCAAGTTGCCACTATCTAATTGGATTAGAAGGAGAGATTATCCAACTGATTCCGGAAGATGAAGTGTCATGGTGCACGAACAGCGCCAACAGCTACACCATATCCATAGAAGCCTGCCACCCTGATGCTACAGGGAAGTTTACAGAGGCAACATATAAATCTTATGTGGAGTTGTGCGCCGACATTTGCAAAAGATGGGGCCTTGACCCTCTGCATGGAGGACTAATCCGGCATTACGATGTGACCGGGAAGGTATGCCCGAAATGGTTTGTACAAGAACCGCTTGAATGGAACCAGTTTAAAAAAGCTGTTGCCGACAAAATGAAACCCTCCTATGATTTGGGTTGGAACCATGACAACAACGGTTGGTGGTACGCTGACAGCGAATCCACTTATTATAAATCCTGCTGGCAGATCATCAACGGCCATAAGTACCGCTTTAACCCGGACGGATACGCTCTGACTGGCTGGCAGGAGATAGAAGGTAAATGGTATTACTTTGAGCCGAGAGCAGGACACCCGCTGGAATGCGCTATGTATGTAACAGACGCAAACGGAGTTCAGGCGCCGGGAGAATTTTAAAGCCGGTGACGCTCACCCCTGATCAGGATGGGGCCTTACGATATCCGGGTTTGGCAGGGGAAAAAATATGGCGGTAAGAATTATTAGTTCTTGCCGCCTTTTACTGCTTGGATAAAATCTTGCATCATTTTTGTTATCTGTTTTGCTTGTGTGGTTCCATTCGCTTCACATGCCGCTGCAAAATCCTCCACCAAGACCTTGTTGAGTTTGTATGACTTGCTGATAAGTCCGGCCTTTTTCTGCCAACGCTCCTGCGGCGTACCCCTTCAAACGTTTTCCCACTCTAAAGGAATTGAGTTACTTTTTTTACCGTCATACCAACTTAGTACAGGCGCATCACCCTGACTGGAAATGACTTCATTAGCCATATACGTTTCGCCTTGTGGTGTATCGATTACGATACTTCCAGAAGCATTTTCGGAAACTTCCCAGCCATCAGGAATGCTAATCTCGATTTCCTCGCTTACTGACGCATGGTGGTGTGGAGATGAGATTGTGAAAATTGTTTGTTTTTCATGTGCCAGTACTCCATAATTTGCATAACCTTTAATTTTATTCATATTCTTCCTTCTTTCTCTGTCGGATTTGCCGCCAGTCAGATATATTTATCTTGTCCCGAATTTCTTTCCGTTAAGTTCTATTCTTGCATCAAGGGCCATTTCACATGCCTTATACAAAACCGATTTTTTTTCAAGTTCAACCGGCTTATTGTCTATGGCAACAAATATCTTGTCTCCATAAAACTTAATGGCCTCTACTTCTGGACTGATATCAAGGGAATAACCCTTCGCCTTAATGATCTCTAATTCTTTTTTTGTGATTAATAAATTCCTCATTTTCGTTTCCCCCTTATGAAGTACTTTCTTTAACTATTCTAATTATAGCATAGGGTGCACCCTATGTCAATAGTGAAATATAAAATATTAAAAAAGCAAGCCTAAATATTTAAGCTCACCTTTTCAAAAAAAGATACATTAAGAAATTTCAATCCACGGGATCAATGATCCTGACAAAAATATTATACACCTGATATAACGTTCTTGCAATGGGGGAATAGCCACAGAACAGGTGATTGTTCATCCTGGATAAGGATGGGGCACTGCGCTGGACGGGTCTGACCGGATAGATATAATAGGCGGCCCGTAATGGAACCGCCTATTTTTATTTCTGATAATACTTTTCATACCATTTGGGTTCTCTTCTTTTATCTTCATTCATGGGGCCAGACTTAGGCTTGTCAAAAGCCTGCAAAAAGCCGCATTCCCAGTGATCAGCTCCGCATCCGCCCTCATCTTTTATGTAATGTGGGCATTTATTTATATCGGGTTCAAGTACGCAGTATCCTATCATATTCCATACCTCCTGGTTTTATTATACGAACTTATGTTCTTGAAAGCAAGTAGGAGTTTAAAGGAAATAAAAAAGGCAGGTGTCCGTGTCTGGTCCTGCCTTGATGTTGTCAATGACTACGATTTGACAACCGTGTGTAGATATCATTGAGTATCGCAAGGTTTTAATAATTAACATCTCGTATCTAGGTTTCGTTTTTGTCTCGTATTTGCGGTGTTTGTAGGTATCAATTGGTAAAGATTTGTGCTATTATAAAATATGGTTTTGATAAAGTAGTCACGTTGAGTGTATAATAATGATGCAGAATTGTGGTCGAAATCAAAAATAAGGGATTTGACCACAAGATGTTGTGGTTTTCTGGCAAAAATCAGGCAAAATTTGAAGCCGAAAAGTGCAAATTTTGGCCCGTTTTTTTAACCGTTTTCATAGATGACAAATGGTTGTTCAGGGTATGAAGCCTTCAAAATAGAATATTCAGGGGAAAAAATCAAGGGCATCGGGAAAGCAAATCTTGATGCCTTTGGTTTTATATACATACTAAAAATAACGTGTCTCTTCGACCACAAATAAAAATATTGGGTTATATTTTTCAGCTAACGGAAAGCATAACCCTTTTTTTATTGCCGAAAGCACAGACCACTAAAATAAGATAGGAGGACATTACAATGTTAAATGAAACTATGCGCATTTTCTTCCCGTTAAAGATTGTCAGCTATCCGCAGTTTGACCATTCAGAGGATGACCGGGATGAAATCTCACCGGAGGAAGCGGTGGAATATGAGGATCTAATTCTTACGGCTATCGAAAAGAATAACTGCCATTTTGAAAACGAACGCGGGCTGGCGGAGTATCTTGATACGGGAACTTTAAAGGAAAAGGTCCAAAGCCTTCATCCCTCTGTGGAGGTTCTTCGCGGCAAGCTCTGGGGTGTGATGACCGCTCAGTTAAGCACCCCTCTCACGCAAGAGGAAACAGTAGAGTTGATCTCGCAGATTGAAGGACAAAATAAAGAAGGCTGGGGGGCTGACTTCAAGCAGCATCCCATCAACACAAGAGATTGCGAACTTTACATCAGCTTCTGCAACAGCGGTAGTTACATCATTCAGACGGAACAGGAGTTGAGGCTTGAACTTGGACAGAACGGACCGGTGATGGGAGGTCTGGCGTGAAAACTTGCAGACAGCAAAATTAAATTTCATAAATAAAATATATTAGGGGCTATGTTTTTCAAAAAGCATGGCCTTTTTTATTTTGAAAAAATCTAAAATCAAAATGCTGTCGATTCTCTCGGCACAGAAAAAGGAGGAAATGATCATGGACAATAAAAATCTACAGGAGGCTTTTATCAAAAATCTCAATGAGATACTTACAGACATTGATTTTGCAAAACTGGATGCGTCCTGCAATTCGGACGATTATGGCTATGCAAAAGAAACATTGAAAAAAATGCACGATACGTTTATTGAGGTTTATGGTACTGATTATCTTGATAGCGGCTATGAATTTGTTGAGCTTCCTGCTGTTATCCAAGGGCGAGGCACCGGGCATATCGGACTCGGTATCGTTACTCTCGATATCCAATCTTCCGGAGAACATTGGGGAACTTTCTTTTTGACTCCCAGAGGTGTGATTGATCAGGGTGGTGGGGATATGCCAAAACTGCACTCGCAATATTTAAAAGACAACTATGCGCCTTACGATTACTGGTACACCATTACGCTGGAACGTGATCATCATGTAGATTTTGACAACGTGCCGGAAAAAGTAATTGATTTATTAAATGGGTGTCAGCCGGATCAGCCTGAATTGAAAATGGAATAACAGCACATGAGTAATAGCTTTTTGTTTTCGTTTGTGGTATCTTGTGTGATTGAAAAGGAACTGTAAAAATTTAAAGGAGGTACTTAGATGAGTGTAAACGCCAGAGAAGAACAGTATGAGCACGTAAAGTTATTTGGTAAACCAGCACTCTTTACCGATTCACGAATTGACCGGAGCACTGTGCCAACAGGATTTTACTGCTATGACCTGCGTGGTTCCGACCGTGACCCTGGAAAACCAGTAGCGCTAGAAAATCAGGTTGTCGTTAATCATGCCGGTACGGTGCTGGCAACTGAGCCAGTCACCATTCCCAAAGAGGGGTTCCGCCGATTGCGTGGTAAGCTGAATTTTCTTGGGGAGTGCCTGACGATATCGGAATTTTGTGAAGAACATGGACTCGAACTCAAGGTTGACAATGGAAAATTAAATTTACGGCCTGCCTCTTCTGATAAGGCAGGTCTTTTTTTTGCACTGTCGAAGGAGCAGGATGCAAAGCTTGCAACTATAGGGCACCTGCGAATTGATTTCGGAAGTAATGGGCATGAGTTCTGGCATACATGGTGGCCCCGCGATTATGAGAAGTTTCATGGTTCAGCGTTTGAATCAGAGCTGAAAAGAGTGGTAGATGCACTTCGTGAGGATGGACCGTTGGAAAATCTTCCTACCATGTCATTATATTGCACCAGTCATGGCGGAGAAATTGAAGGCGGCTGGCGACAGAACTATGGCTACATTGTAGAAACAGAGCATTACCGTTACTGCCTGCGATGTAATCCCGGTCCTGGAGATTATCAGGCATACCTGACTGTCTTTGATCTGCGTCAGCAAGAGCTGAACATGAAGAACGAAGCTGCGACGCAGAATCTTGGTCTTACTGAAGCGGGAAAGCAAAAGCTGAAAAACGCTGCTGATCCTACGCTCTCGCATAGCTACGCCTGGTTTGTGTATCAGGATTACAATGTTGCGGGTGAAAAACTTACAAGAGGTCTCACACTGCAGGAAGCAATCCACCTGTTTAACGAAATGGATAGCGGTAACAAACGGTTAGGTGTTACCAAAGATGATATCGCCACGGTGGATATAGTAATTACTTTAAACGGTGAGCAGAAATTCTCAAAAGATTACACACAGCTTGCGAGTTTTTCAAGTGACCCCGTAATAGCCCTTGCCGTGGAAACACTGCGGAATGAAATTACAGAACAGACACCCGAACAGGGAATGAAAATGGGAGGTATGTAAAATGAACCGAAATCCTGATTGGATTAAATATATGAAAGAGCAGTACCCGCCGGGCACAAGAATCCGGCTTACCGAGATGGAAGACCCTTATGCCCCGGTGCCTCCTGGTACGGAAGGTGTCGTTGTTCATGTTGATGATCAGGCGCAGCTTCATATGAAATGGGATAATGGAAGAACTCTGGCACTCATACCGGGAGTCGATCATTTTTCGGTTATCCCGCTGCCGCTTCAGACACAGAAGCTATATATGCCGTTGACCGTCAACGCTTACCTGCGCAACGAATACGGTGATTTGGATAATGATGCTGTGGAGTTTGGCCGCTATGAAGTTTTAGAACATCAGGATAGTATTCTTGCAGCAATCCTGAAAGAGAGGATGCCGGAGGAAGCCGAACGCGGCCTCATGAAGTATTACCATGGGAACGATAGTGTGAATCAAAAGGTGCAGTCCTATTTTTTTACCGTGGAGCAGGTTGACGATAAGCTGATGGGCGTGGCAGAATGCCGCATAAAGGGTGAGCTGACTGATGAGGAACTGGAACGGCTGAAGGACGAGATTTCCGATCAGGCATCCGATGGGTTCGGGGAAGGTTTTGAACAGCGTCCAATAAAAATAGCGGACGGTGAAATTTGTGTCAGCCTCTGGAGCAGTGAAAAAAGCTGGAGCATTATGACTCAGGATGAGCTGGAGCAGGGACAGCAGATGGGAGGAATGCATCTTGGATAAGAGCAGAAAAAATAATGGGCTGCCACAGCAGTGCTACACTGTACTCCCTTTTGATGGCAGGCTGGTTACCATAACCCAAGGGAAACCGGGATATTCCCTGTCACCACTGAACCAGGATGACCGACAGAAAAATCGTACTATTGCGGATGAGAAAAATAAGGAGATCGGCGGCATAACGCCAGAACAGGAAAAAGCAATGCAAACAGGTGCGGTGATTGGATGGGAATTTGTGCATCTGATAGACAACGTCCACGTTCAGTCAAATGAGATTATCGAATTGGAAATCAGCCGTCCCGGTTCGTTTGGTTCGGAAACGTCTGCATCTCTATCACTCCCCGCGACTCCTTATGAGTTGGCAGATGCACTGGATAGAGCGCGTATCATTGATGAGAGAGTCATCTACTCTATGGAAATTATGAAATGCAACCCAAACTATCTGCCTCGGTTTATCAGTCCAAGTACCAACCTTTATGAACTGAATTATCTGGCACAGCGGCTGGCAACCCTCAGTGAATGGGAACTGGATTGCTTTGAGGGGATGGTGATAATGGATGCCACTCAGACATCATATGCACCAATCCCTGTGGATCGGCTCATCAATATGACCAACAGCATGGAACATTGCCAGGTGGTTTATGAGGCAGCAGACGATATTTCCCTTGGAAAGTTCTATGCAGACAACGACTTTGTCCCACAGCTTGAAAATCTTCCGCAAAATGTTTATGAGTGGTTGGACTTCGATAAGATCGGCAAGGAAATGCGCGAGGGCGAAGGCGGAGCCTTTACCACCCATGGCTATGTGGTGCAGAATGGTGAAATTATTCAGGGCTATCAAAGCGGCGATGCCATCCCGAGACAAAAGCCAGAATATACGGTGCTTCTCCAGGTGACCAAGGGTTATTTTAATGACCCGGATTATGACAATGACCTCTCAACGCTCCTTAAGCTGCCCGCCAGCGATCAGGAGCTTTCTCATGCAGTGGAAGAAGTGGGTGCCGTGTCGCCAGAAGAATGTGCATTCACTGCCGTCGATTGTATAATCCCCCGGCTGACTGAGAAAATCACAGATGAGCTGGAAGCCACAAACGGCGACTGCTATGGCGTGGTCAATGAGTTGGCAGGCCAGCTTAGTCGACTTAACCGTGAGGGTGGAATCTCTATCTGCAAAGCAATGCTTACGGAAGCACCGGAAGATATCACCTTGGAGGAAGCTCTCGATTTTGCTTATCAGACCGATGAATTCTTGCTTTTACGGGAAACCGCTACCCCGACAGATTATGCAAGAATGGAGCTCGCCAAGTGCTCCATCCCTTTGAGAGAGGAATTGTTTGCCGGCGCAGAACTCAATCATTATGGAGAAAAGCTCATGGAACGCAACAAGGCAATCCCGACTGAATACGGTATTCTTATTTCACGGAATGGTCAGACAGTGCAACAGTGCCTGAACCGCCCTGTACAGGGTATGGAAATGAGGTGATTCGTTGAGCAGCCATGAATCAAGTGGTTGGTTTAATTGGTGATATTAAAGATATGCCTGAAAAAGCTCGCCTTCGATTTCAATGATCGCTTCAATCGGTATCTTTGTTCCGTCCATCATGAGAAGGACTCTCTCGTATTCATCTATTTTTTTTATTGTGCCGATTGCATTGATATATGCGCCGCCGCCTTTTTTCGCATCGGATTGGAAGTAAATGATCTCGACCTCCGGATGGTTAGAAAGTTCATCTGACAGAATCTGCAGCTTCATTTCCAAAGCAGCTTTGGAGTCCTCGTCAAGATCTACCTGTTCATCCGTCAGCCGAGCAGTTTCTTTGACCGCTGCTTCATAGCCAGTCAGAGCGGCAAAGGGAGAAAACTGTGCTGCGCGGTCGAGGACAGGCATATGGGGACGGGTCGCAGAAACATGATGAGGCAAATTGATAATATCATCGTATTGGTTCGTCACGCCTTATGCCCTCCGATCTGATTATTCCGGTCTATGGTGGTTGCACCTTCCTCAAGGTTAGTGCCTTTAAGGATTGCGTTCTTTCCAAACTTTTTCTTGATTGCCAGCATTGCACTCTGCATTTTCTTTTCACGCTGAAGATCTGCATTTTCTTTGGCTTGTTTTGTACGGGCTGCTTCATAGTCCGTAAATAAATCAAGCTGCTCAAAGGCTGCGGGTTTTGGCGCGGACGCTTCATCAATCACATGGTTGGCAGTAATGTTGACTCTTCTGATCAGAAGTTTTTTGTCAACGATGCGGTCATATAATTCCATAACAGCATTCATAATCAGTTTTGTTGAGGATGAATGCTTACCAAGGTTGCATGTGCCGTGGGCGTGCTTTGGTATGGCGCGCCCATAATGATCTGTGGTTACCTCTCCGTGATAAGATTTTTTCAAATCAGGGTCTTGGAGATTTTGAATATCATAGCCTATGGTTAAGACTAGCTGGTCGGTCACAAGCCCTTTGTCAACCAGATCCAGTACCAGCAGCTCGGTCATTTCGCGAATAATCAATTTTGACTTGTCAAAGGAGTAAGGACAATGCAGTACCTGACCAGATCCGATGCTGTTTGTGCTGGGTTTGTATGCCTTGACGTCGGCAATGGTGCATGGCTCCCAGCCCCAGGCATGGTCAATCAGCAATTCCGCATTGACACCGAACATTTTATATAATAAGGCTTCGTTGTAGTAATCAGTAGATTTTCCAATGGAACATCGTGCTATATCGCCCATTGTATAGAGCCCGTGTTCCTCAAGTTTTTTGGTATAGCCTCTCCCCACACGCCAGAAGTCAGTGAGGGGACGATGAGTCCAAAGAGAGCGGCGGTACTCCATCTCATCCAGCTCCGCAATGCGGACACCGTTTTTATCTGGTTGGATATGCTTTGCCCCGATATCCATTGCAATTTTACAGAGGTAAAGGTTTGCTCCAATACCAGCGGTTGCTGTGATACCGGTAGTGTCCAGCACATCAAGGATTAGTTTCATAGCAAGCTCACGAGCAGAGAGCTGATAGGTTTTCAAATAAGCAGTAACGTCCATGAACACCTCGTCGATGGAGTAGACATGGATATCCTCGGGTGCAATGTACTTAAGGTAAACACCGTAGATCTTTGTGCTGTATTCCATATAAAGGGCCATACGTGGAGGCGCAACGATATAATCAAGGGACAGTTCCGGTGATGCTTTCAGTTCGGCATCATGATAGGATGTTCCAGTAAAATTGTGGCTGGGAGCCTTCTGCTTTCTTTTCGCGTTGGCTTCTTTGACTTTTTGCACGACCTCAAACAGCCGTGCCCTTCCTGGAATGCCATATGCTTTTAGAGAAGGAGAAACCGCAAGGCAAATTGTCTTTTCCGTCCGGCTGGCATCAGCGACCACAAGGTTTGTAGCCATTGGATTAAGCCCTCGCTCAATACATTCTACGGAGGCATAGAACGACTTTAAATCGATAGCAATATAGGTTCTATTTTGTGATTTCATCGTTCATTACCTCCTTTTATCGTTCATCTACGCTGATTAAAATTAACCTGTTTTCATTACGCTTGATTCCATGTAAACATCCTGCAATGCCTTCATAACTGCATGCTTATCCTGCTCAGATAAAATTTCCCCAGCAAATAAGCTGGCTAATCCGTCAATAAACACCTGTGCTTGCTTCATACCACGGCTTCCATACAGCTCAGCGGTAACGACAGTAAGTTCATGATCCTCGGACAGCAGGTAGTTGACATTCACTCCGAAGAAGACAGCAATCTTTTTATAGGCATCTCTGGAGCGGGGAAATGAAATCCCGTTTTCATATCGCGTGATCATGCGCCGGTTGATTCGCAGCTTGTCTGCTGTTTCCTGCTGCGTTAAGCCAAGACGATTTCTCTCCAGCTTGAATTTTTCTCCGAAAGTCATCCTGATGATCACTCCTTATCTAGTTTGTGTTATAGAATTTATCAAATTGTACAGATAAGACCACTGAACTGCTACAGTTCTCATTGAGCAGTTCAACTGCTCGTATTGTACGAAATATTTCTCTTTTTGTAAAGCGGTAACATTTGTATGACACCAAGGATTTTATGTTGTTGTCAACCCGTCCGCTTCAAGATCCAATGGATGGGGTAAATCACATATCAATATATAGCGCCTTTTGGTTTCAACTGAAACTGAGAGGCGCTTTTTTATTTTCCGAGAAAGGAGCGCAAGACATGAATCAAAATCCATTAGAAAAGCCAGGGGCAGGAGCGACCGGACCTCCCAAACGTTACGGCGTGCCACTGCCAGCCGAACGTTCCCGCTGCGAGGGCTGTCCCTATCCCCGTGTCGGTTTCATCTGCTGGAGTCCGGATGGAACCTGTATGAAAACGGACGTTGATGCTATCAACCGCCGCAGTAAAGGCAGGTGAAAAAATGAATAGCATCATCAGCTGGGTAGGCGGCAAAAAAGCACTGCGGGAGTTAATCTATCTGCGGATGCCCAAAGAGTTCGGGCGGTACATTGAGGTTTTCGGCGGCGGGGGGTGGGTGCTTTTCGGCCGACCGACGGATGCTGTTATGGAGGTGTATAACGATTTTAACTCCGACCTTACGAATCTGTTCCGGTGTGCAAAGGAACAAACCCTTGCACTCATCCAGGAGCTAAATTTCCTGCCGCTGAACGGTCGGGATGAGTTTGGTGTGCTTCGCAGGTATCTGGAAAAGCAAGAATTCACCAGCGAGTATCTCTCGGAGGAGTTAGAGCTTGCCGAGCGACATTTCTCCCCACTTGAGTATGAGGACATCCGGCAGATTCTCACAGAGAAAGCGGTCATGAATGATGTCAAGCGTGCCGCTGCTTTTTTCAAACTCATTCGCTACAGCTATGGAAGCGGCTGCACCAGCTTCGGTTGCCAGCCCTTTGATATCCGGAAAACATTTCATCTGCTCTGGCAGGCCAACGTTCGTTTAAAGGATACAGTCATAGAGAACAAGGACTTTGAAGATCTTATCCGACAGTACGACAGGGAGAATGCATTCATTTATTGTGATCCTCCCTATTACCAGACAGAAGGACATTATGCTGTGGAATTCAGAAAGGAAGATCACTATCGTTTGCGGGACACGCTGACAGCCAGCAAGGGTAAGTTTCTGGTCAGCTACAATGACTGTGAATTCATTCGGGAGCTGTATAAAGACTTTCAGATTGAATCGGTCAGTCGCCTCAACAATCTGGCACAGCGCTATGACAACGGCTGCGAGTATGCAGAGGTGCTGATTTCCAACTACGATACCGGGGAACGGCTGCGGGATAGACCAGCACAAATGAATCTTTTCGATCCCGAACTTTTCTTCGGGCAAATTTAACCCCATAAGGGGCAACTATGAAGGAGGAACTATTCTATGAAAATCATGAAAACAAAAGCGGTTGTGGATACCCACGGGCTTCTAATTCTCCCTGCGATCCCCGCAGGGCTTACGCCCGGTGATCAGGTCAATGTCATTCTTGCATCCCAGGGGGAGGAATCAGCTCCCCTGCTTTTGCTTACTCAAACCGGCATTGAGGTTGCCTTACCATTGTGCGCTCTGACGGAATCGGATGCTCCGGAAGAGGACGAAGAAGCAGATGACGAGGAAGGTCTGAATCTGCCCGGAGAGCTGCTGGAGGATGCGGGGATTTCCGCCGACAGCGATCTGGAAATCATCTGCGGTGACGGTGCCATTGTCATTTTGGCCTCAGATATTTTAAATCGTCTGCCGGAGGAATTGACCGAATTTTTCCAGGAGCTTGGCATTCACCCCGATACCGTTCGGGAGGTTATGAAAAAGGAGGGCTACTTTGCATGAATGCAAAAAACACATACCGCATTATCGACAGTAAAGGCAGAGTGTTGATTCCCAAGGACATACGCTCAGCATCCGGACTGGACTACGGCGACATAGTAAAGCTGAATGTCCGTCAGGGTGCAGTCAATATTCAAAAGGTGGAGCTTATCGAGGTGGGCGACCAGTCCCCCGAAGCGATGGAAGCCTATGTTCGCGCCGCTATTAAACGAATGCCGGACGACACCCAGCTGAGTCTGATGAGTGACTTAACTGAACTTCTCCGGCAGAAAAAGGATCTGATTTAATATGGCAGGAGAGAAATTGTTAACCAAGGAAAGCTGTCTGTCGGAAGCAGAAGGCGGATATTTTGCAGGCAGGGTTGTTTTATTGGATGCATCGGTATTGCCGGAAAATCACCGTAGTCCTGTGCATCAGATGTACTTCTGCACCGGGGGGGCCGGGAAGCCTGCCGATTGGTATCGGAGGTAGCTTGCGAGCCGTGTCACTTTTTGATGGATCGCTTGCCAGCTGGGACCGGGAGCATATTCTCGGCATTGCAAAGCCGGAAATCCTCACGGATCATGCGTTGTTACAGCTGTCTCAAATTCGTCCGCTGGATTCTGAGATTCCTGCCGTACCGGAATTTTTCGGCTACTGTTTTCTGTCGGATGGACAGCGTACTGCAAGCGTTCCGCTTCTTGATGAGATGGAAGTGCGGGAGTATATAGATATACAACGAGCCTGCCAGCACCGTGTCGTGATTTGCGATCAGGCTGACTGTTGGGTGATGGAATTTGCAGAGGGTAAGTCGGTTTCTTCACCCGGAGAAGGGATGGATGCATGGCAGAGAGAGCAGGAAGCATCTGGAGATATGGAACTGAAGCTGTGAACAGATACAGGCTCAGTTCTTTTTTATTTCATTAGAAAAGGAGTTGATTTGATATGTCAGAACCGGTATTGCTGACACAGGAAAGCTGCTTGCAGACGGGGTATGATATTTCACTAGAGGGAAAGGTGGTTGTATTGAGAGCGGCCGTACTGCCTGAATCCCATCGCAGTGCAGAGCAGCAGTTATATTTCTGTACCGGTGGCTTTGGCAGCAAGCCCACTCCCAGTGGACGTGCGGTCTTTGCCGTATCCCTGGCAGATGGCGAACAGATACGCTGGAACCGCAGTGACATTCTCGGCATTGCGAAGCCTGAAATTCTTACGGATCATGCCAGACTCCAGCTGTCACAGATTCGTCCGGCAGGAGCGCTGGACTTGAAAAATCATGAGCCTCAGTACAGCGGTTATTGCTTTCTGCCGGATGGCCGCTATACCTCTGGTGTGTGGCTTTGCAGCCCCAAGGAGGTGCAGGACTACATCGACCTGCAGAAGGAATATCAGCATCGAATCATGATCTGTGACAGGGATGATTTCTGCGTTTTTGAAATGGTGGATGGTAAACTCATCTATCCAACGCAGGAAATACTGGATGCACATCGCAAAGAACAGGAACAAAATGGCGGCATGGAGCTGAAGCTGTAACGCATTGCAGACTTTGGCTCCTTTAATAAAAAAATTGAAAGGAAGGTATTCTCATGGTAGAAAAGAAAAAGAGAAGGGTTGGCGTAATCGCCATCCTTATTCTCCTCCTGCTGCTGATCGGCGGCGGGATTTTTGTTTTTATGGAACAGCACCCCGATTTGTTTATCCCGGAGGATGAGATTCTCACCCGTGGTGAATTCGCCACTATTATGGTACGGGATATTCCGCTGGATACAAAGGATGTGGAGAAAGACCCGGCCAGTTTCCCTGATATTGACGGACATTGGTCGGAAAAGTACATTGAGGCGCTGATTGATGCAGGCATCATTGATCCTGCTGACTATCCGGACGGCTTCCATCCCGATGATCCGATCACCCGTGCTGAAATCATTAAGATGCTGGTACGCATCAGCGGAAAGGATGAGGAAGCGAAAAACACTCAGGGACACAGTGGCTATGACGATGACAAGGACATCAAGGATGGCGATAAGGGTTATATCATCATCGGCAAGGAGGAAGGTATTTCCGGAGAAGATTCTGACGGAAAATTGAAGCCGAACGATCCGGTTACCAAAGGCGAGGCCAAGGATCTGATTGATAAGACGAAACCTCTTCCGACACCTACCCCCACACCGGAAATACCCAAGCCAACACCCGCGCCTAATACGCCCGATCCTGTGAAGCCGACACCTGTGAAACCGACACCGACACCCGGCGGAAATTCGGATGACGATGATGATTCAGGAAGCTCCGGCGGCTCCGGTGGTAGTTCTGGGGGAGGCTCCTATTCCTACCCGGATGCGCAGGTGCGTTTTGAACTTCCCGAAACCGCACATACCGATACTGAAATCAAGGTCATGCCGGTATGGAAATATATGCAGAGCTTTACATGGGCGTTGAGTAAAACTGCCGTGGACGGCTCCGAACAGACGGCAGAACTGATAGATGCCGGCACGCTCAGTCTGGAGGGCGGTATACTCCAGTTTAAGGAGCCGGGTAAATATACCCTGACCGCAACTGCTAAAAATGTCAGAGGAAAGGAAACTGTGCTGTCCAAAACGGTGACGGTCTATCCGGTGATTGACCTGACCTTCGCCCTGCCGGAAACCACCCACACAGACAAATCGGTGACGCTGTCCTATGCGCTGGAAGCTCTTTATGGGCATGACATCATGTGGACGGCAGAAAAAGGCGGAGAAGAGGCACCCATTACCGACATACTGGATGGTACGCTGGGAAATGAGGGCGGTACCTTTGTGTTCAAGAGTTCCGGACAACAGACACTTACAGCATCCCTGACTGATGAGACTGGCCGCAGCTTTATCCATACGGAAAGCACAACAGTCTATCCCGTTGCAGAGATTACCTTTGCACTTCCTGAAGCAGCCCATACTGATACGGAGCTGGGGATCTCCACCACACTGTTGAATGCAGATAACATGCCTGTGGTTTGGAGCCTTATGAAGAATGGAGAGGCGGCTGAAATCGCAGAGGAACTGGAAGGCTCCCTGACCGATGAAGGCGGCAAAGTACGTTTCAAGGACAAAGGCGTGTACCGCCTTACCGGAACGCTGACAGATGAAACAGGCAGAACCTTTGAAGCATCGCAAGCTGTTACGATTTACCCGGTAGGCTCTGTTGGCTTCTACCTTCCTGAAATCACTCATACCGACAAAAGTGTTCAGGTACAAGTATCATTCCAATATCTTGGAACTGCTGAGATCCAGTGGTCATTAACCCGAAACGGTGAAGTGGTCACGCTTTCGGATTATGTAGAAGGAACTCTGACTGACACCGACAGCATTGTCCGTTTTAAGGAAGAAGGCGAATATGTGCTGAAAGCCGCCTTTACAGACCCTGCGGGCAGAAGCTACAGCTATACTGCACCCATTAAGGTCTATCCGGTACCGGGTATCACCTACAAATTGCCGGAAACTGCCCATACGGATACCCCCATATCCATTATTCCAGAAAACTTGGAATTGGGGGATCTAAAGGTGGAGTGGCTGTTGGAGAACAGCTTCGGATTCCAGAATCTTGCGACTTATCTTGACGGTACGCTTACAAACGGCGGCGGCACCATCCGGTTCAAGCATGCAGGAATCTATGAGCTTATTGCTAGGATCACCGACGAAACCGGCCGTGTGTTCCTGTATGAGGACGGCGGAAAAATTGAAGTCCTGCCAGTGCTGACCCTTTCCTTTGAGTTGCCGGACTCCACCCATACCGACCGCACCATAGACCTGCGTACCCGTGGTAACAACAATACACTGCCGGTTGAATGGGTACTTACAAAAGATGGGGAGCCGGTGGAGCTTACTGAAGCGCTGGAAGGCAGTCTGAATGCTTACGGCGGGAAAATCCGCTTTAAGGATGTCGGAACCTACACCCTGACTGCCTCCATGACGGATGCTCTTGACCGTGTATTTTCGTATAGTGCGGTTACAACCGTCTACCCGGTACCTTCTGTTTCGCTGAGTGCGCCGCAGGTGTGGTATTCCGGAGAAGCCGGAGCGGTCAGTGTCACTGGTACCGATCTGGAAAACCTCACAGCCAACTGGACAGTCAGCAAGGATGCAGGCGAAGTCAAGCCGTATGCTGCCTATGCTTCCGGTATCCTGACAGAAGAAGGAGGATCTCTCACTTTTTCAACAAAGGGAACCTATAAGCTGACTCTGACCATGACAGACCCTGCCGGCCGTACCTATGAAAAAAGCCGGGACTTTACTGTATACCCTATCCCGACCATGAGCATCAGCGTTCCTGCATTGACCTACAGCGGGGACTCCATGGCAGTTACCGCTTTGGGCTCCGAGCTTGCGGAAATGGGCATGGCATGGCTTCTTTCTTCCGATGGTGGCACCGCCAGACCATATGCTGAATATGCATCAGGGACCCTATCGTCTAATGGAGGAAATCTGCATATCTCGACCAATAAGACGATCTCCGTAAAGCTGATTGCAGAAGCAACAGATACAAACGGCCGCAAGTTTACTTTTGTTTCAAATGCAGGAACAATCAAGCCTCTTGCCAGCTTCCCGTTTACAGTGCCGTCCTCTGTTCATATTGGCTCTGGTTTTAATGTATCCCTGCCGGCAGCCACCGGACTGGATGGCAGAAACCTTGTGTGGGCGCTGACTAAGGGCGGCAGTCCGGCAACTTACACCGGAAGTCTCACCAATAGTGGCGGCAATATCACCATCAGTGCCACCGGCAGCTATGTGCTGACTGCCAGCACCACAGACAGCACAGGGCGCGTCTTTAGTTATGCTCAAAATGTCGCCATTACCAACAATGCACCGAACAAACCGACCGGAAGCGCTTCCGTTACCCGCACGGCTCAAAACGGCAAGCTGCGGGTGAATATTACTGCATCAGCTACCGACCAGGATGGAGATGCTGTCACACTGGAATACTCCGGCAACACCGCCGACGGCTATTATGCCGTGGGAACCCACACAGTGAAGGTCCGTGCCAAGGATGCATGGGGGTTATATTCTGACTGGACGAATATCACCTTCACTGTAAGCAATTCTGCACCCAGCACTCCGGTGATTACCCGCACACCAAACGGCAACAGCATAGCGCCGGGCGTGTCCATCACCATTACCGCTTCCAGCAGTGATCCGGATGGAGATGCCATTACCTACATTTGGGAAGGACGTCCCGCACAAACAAGCACTGCCTACCCGTTGGGCAAGAATGTGGTTCGCGTGAAAGCCGTGGATTCCACCGGCGCCGAATCTCCCTGGGCAGCAATCGTTTTCTTTGTAGCCGATCCGAATCGCGGCGGTGGCATGACACTGACAGGTCCTGAATCAGTTATTCTGGAGCAGGGTATCTCTGGTGCGACCATTACCAATTACACCTTCACCGTGCCGCCAGTTTCCGGGCATTCCGGCAGCGACTACGGACGTGTCCGCGGATACAATACCTTGACCGGACAGTGGGACCAGCTCGACTACGGAACTACCACCAACGGCATCACCTTCAGCCGTTCCCTTTCGCCCGGCATCTACAGTCAATTGGAGATGTATTATTATACAAATCACGATTGCATGTATGTGCGTCCGCAAGGAC
>DGRE01000028.1 GCA_002389905.1 Hungatella sp. UBA4396
AGAAAGGCGGATTATAAAAATGGAAGTGATTAATAAAATACCGGTCTCTCCTGAAGAATATGGAGAAGTTGAATATAACAAAATTCCTGAAACCATTTTTCACCAATCATTGATGAATGATGTTGAACGTAGGTTTGTTTTTGGCTTGGTGGATTTTTTTAAACCTGAACGCATACTTGAAATTGGTGTAGCTGGAGGCGGAGGGAGTGCTTTATTGCTTGAAATGATAAAAGAGAGAAAAGGCGCACAACTGGTTTCTGTTGATTTGGCAGAATATGTTTATTCTACGAATGTGCCTATTGGACAGACCGCTATTGATCTGTATCCTAATGGAAATCCACAATGGAAACTTTTCACAGGAAAGGATCCCTCACAGATATTAGATGAATTGAATGGGAAGTTTGACTTTCTTATTCTTGATACTGCGCATATTCATCCGATTGAAAGTTTGAATTTTTTGTGTTCCTTACCTCACCTTTCTGATAACGCGATTGTGGTTTTACACGATATTGGTTCGTATCGATCGGCTATAGATCCATTTTCTCATTTTCCTAAAGCAGAATTTGCTTGTAAACTACTTTATGACATAATCGTAGCTGAAAAATTGCGTCCAAAGGACTCTGAATATCGTAAACGGTTTCCTTTCTCTAATATTGGTGCATTCCAGATATCAGAGGATACAAAAAGGTATATTGGAAATATATTCACTTCTTTGGAATTCCCTTGGGGATTATATCCGTCTCAAGACATACTGGACAGTCTGAACCATTGTATGGAGACACATTATAGCCAGGAAAACTTTGAAATCTTTAAAATAGCCTGCGCTGAAAATAAAAGATTGTATGACACGGGTTTTAAAAGCTTTTTTGATCAGCAATATTTTGATGTGCAAAGAATGATGCAGGGAGTGGAAAAAGTTGTATTTTATGGAAAGAGAAAAGCAAAGGAGTATTTGTCCTTATTCAGAAACCTCGAACTGGCCTTGCCCTACGAAATATGGGATAATTATGAATCTGGTAATGTAGAAGGAATTCCTGTTGTCAAGCCTCGAAATGATCTGTCTGATGGAACTTCTATTGTATTTAGCATGCGATATAATGATTTAGTGGAATCGTTAATTCCAACTGTTCAAGCCAATGTAATTAGAGTGGATGTTCTTATCAGAGAAATGGAAGATGTTTTTTGATTAAAAGGGAGGAGTCCCCCAACGAATCTAGTTGTAGTTTATTTAATAACCTGAGTAGGAGAATGTTTGAATGTACGACGCAGAATATGTATTGAGTTCGTTTGAACAATATTTTGGTGATAAAAAAGATAAACGTATAGTGTTATATGGGATTGGAAGTAACACAAAGCTTATCTTAGATAACTTTAAAAAACATCATTTTATAGGAATATGGAATAATGGCGGAATAGGTGACAAAATATTTGATAAAGAAATTCTTTCTTGTGAAAAAGCGCTGGAACTCGGAGTTGAAGTTGTTGTAATTATTGCCAGATATCAAAATGTTCCTATTATTTTTAAACGAATTGCTGAATTCTGCTCGAATAATTTTATACCAGTTTATACTGTTGATGGAAAACAACAAAAAATTATTCCAGATCACAGCAGATCATTTGAAAAGTATAAAGATATTTCGTATATCAATTTATGCAAACGGATAGAGGCAGCAGATATTGTCAGTTTTGATGTTTTTGATACGATTTTAATGAGGAGAATTTTGTATCCAGAAGATATTTTTGAGTTGGTAGAAAGACGAGCAAATGTACCTGGATTCGCAGAGAAGCGTAAAAACATTGCGCAACAATTATATTTAAAAGGTTTAAATCCTAATATATATGAAATATATGAGAACTTGAAAAACAATTTGTCTTTAAAAGAGGAAATTTTACCTCGTTTGCTTAACTTGGAGATTGAAGCGGAAAAGGAACACTTGTTATTGCGTAGGCGTGTTTTTGAATCATTACAATACGCTTCTTCTGTTGGTAAAAAGGTTTTTCTTGTTTCGGACATGTATCTTACCAGAGAAATAATAGAAGATATTTTTTCCCATCTTGGGATTGAATTGTCAGTTGATGATATATTAATATCTTGCGAACAAGGGTGTTCAAAAGTTTCCGGACTTTTTTCTGTTCTTAAAGAAAAGGCAGGGGGTGGGAAAATCCTGCACATAGGGGACAGTTTTGACTGGGATTATGAATATGCTTTGAAATATGGCATAGACGAGGCTTTTCATATTGAGAGTGGTCTTATGATGATGTTGGATTCTTATGCTTTTGATGTGTTGAAGTTTGATACAGTTCTTGATAACCGTCTTGTTCTTGGTGAATTTATTTCTCAAAAACTGAATGATCCTTTTCTGTTCAGTGTAACAAATGGTTTTTTTGATATTAACGAAGAGGCGGATATTGGCTATTCTTATTTTGCTCCTTTTTTTTACAAATGGATTCATTGGGTTGAGAAAAAGATAAAAGAATATAAGTTTGATCGAATTTTATTTGGATCTCGGGATGGATATTTGCTGTTAAAAATATGTGAAATATTACAAATTGATTTAGTAAATAAATCATCTTATTTTTATACATCACGAATTGTAGCAGTTTTGGCTATGATTCAATCAGAGGAGGATATTCTTTACTTTTCTCATATGCCTTTTGCAGGCTCTATCGAAGAAATGATCCAATTCAGATTCAAGTTGAAAAAAAAGGAGGTTTTAAAACGTAAAAAAGGTGAATCTGATGATGAATACATTTTACGCCATAAAAAGCAAATATTTTTTAGTGCTGAGAGGGCCAGAGAAAGGTATTTAAAATATATTGAGAAATTAGGTATCTCTCAACACGAGAAAATTGCTTTTATAGACTTTGTTGCTGGTGGAACCTCTCAGATGGCGGTTGACCGAATTTCAAATTGGTCTGTAACAGGATTATATTTTTGCCGAATCATGGAGAAATATAAACAGGGAATAAAGGTGGAATCGTTATATAGAGAAGAATTTGCATCTGGAAGTACACCATATAATTTTTTTAAGGCAAGTTGGCTTTTGGAGAATGTGTTAAGTTCCATGGAACCCTCTCTGATTGATTTTGACGAAGAAGGGGAAATGGTTTTTGACCAAGAATCCAGGACGGCCCCTGTACTTGAAATGTTTAAAAAAATTCAGCAGGGAATTTTAAATTATCAGGATGTATATAAAAGAATTGATTTTGGTAATGTGGATGAGCACCTCACTGATGCTTTAGTTGGGCTGATGGAAAAAAGATATACTATACGAAGTGACGAATTTTTTGATGGAATATTTTCGTATAGTGATACATTCTATAATATGCAGCTTGATTTGAGCGATTTTTAAATTCTGATAACGGGAATGGAACTGCCAGGCTGGAGAGATTATGAATATCGAAAATATGTGTGATAGCTTTAAACGCGTAATTGACTTTGCAAAAAGGGTTTCTAACTCTTCTTTTTTGTCAATAGTTGGGGTGGGATTCTGATATGTCCCCCTGTCAAGTAGACAGGTTAAATATCTAAAATAAATGCACATGACTGCCACGCAAAATCGCGTGGCAGTTTTTCTGGTGCGCCCAGCGGGCGCACGTTCTAATGCAATGTCATTAACTTTAGATATATACATTGGAAGATATAAGGCTGATCATCATACTTTGCCGATAAAACTAATTGAAATTCGGATGTTAAGGCGAACTAAATAGACAGGTCGTTGTAACCTGCCAGAAAAACAGTATAAAACGATAGACTTAAGATAGTCGATAATTAAAACTCATAACAGAACGGTCTTTCTTTTTTCGCCGAATTGCTTTTCGACCTGGGCGAATCGGGGTAAGATACCTAATTACAATACTCACGAGTACATCTTGATTTATCAGTTTTTTTGATGAACTCCCGACAAGCATTTATTGCAACAGAAAAACTTGGTTTGTATGCATGCTTTCTAGCACCTTGACTGATATTTTGGCCAGAAAAAATCAAGGATACGAAATTATACATGATTAGATGAGCAAATATTTCCTGATATGCAGAGTCTATCTTTTAGCATGGAAATTTAAGTGACCAAGAGAATACTTTAAGTGATGGAATGATGTTTCAATGCCCAACGCTGTGAATACAACTGTTTAATATCGTCTTTGGAAAATGTTTCTGATGGAAGATTTGTAATGATAGTTTCGTAAATGTCGTTTTCCAGTTTAAATTTAAGGATGCGAAAGAAAGAGTATATATTTTGTAAATATCAACAGTACCGTCATCTGTCATAAAATAATCGAATGATTCTGGGTGGGAGATACGTCTGTATTTATTTTTGCTATTATACATTTCCCAATGTTCTTTTGTTCTTCCAGCCGTAAGGTGTAGATCGACAAGTTCGTCAAATTCATCAGTTTGAGGAATATCTAAGCAACAAGCGATTCCTCCTTTGCTGGCGGGGGCTTTAATATGGAAAAGAAATTTCCATCCCTTTTCCTGAATGTGTGCTAATGCATTATACGATTCATAGCCTCTGTCAGCAATTATAATAGCAGGTTTCTCAGATGATATCCGATCTACCATATCTATTAATGCCAGGTTTTTGTTTGAGATACGGCTTTTTTGTATTATTGCATCAATGTATGTTTTTTCACAAATATCGAAAAGAGCATTCAAATGTAATAGATTATAAGGCCTTTGATCATTGACTCTGGAAAAGTATGAATCGGGATCATCTTTATTTGTGGGTATATGAAGATCCGATCCATCAATGGCAAACAAACGATATCCTCTAAAAGTTGAGTTCTGGTTGGTTTTATCATTAAAAGAATGAAAAAGCGATTCAAAAGCACTAGAAAGAACTTTATATCGTTGTTGAACAAATGCTTCAGATGTTGGAGTGTCTTTTGCACAATTATACCGATTTAGTAGTTCGCTATTGATACTACCTCCTGATATCGCAAGAATAGTGTGAATGGTATCCGAAAAAGATAGTTTCCTTTTTCAAGAATGATCTTGTGGATTTCTAACATAATCATGCTTATTTAATCTAAGGTTATCAATTAATTCATTTAAAATATGGTTTAGATGGTTTGGGGTAAATTTTTTCATATGCGGTCCTCCTTGTGAATCAAGCTGATATGCTTAATTACAAGGGTCGCTTTGCTAATAATTAGCAAAGCGACCGCACGATTTATATGGACTGTCAATAGATATTTGAAATTTTATGCACTAATCCTTAACTTAATGCCATTGCGTTTTAATGGGTGAAAGTCGTGTGTTCTGAAAGCTGTCATCAGCTTACCGGTGAAAGTTCGGTCAAGGTAATTGCCAGTGAGCCTTGTAGCAAGCCTCCAGTGCTCTTGGGTGACTAATTGTGCTGAAGCGAGGTAGACCTATGTGAAATAGGTGCAAATTAACAGTCCGTAACATTAAGTGAAATTTGTAGCATCGTTACCTTAGGCCCCATAAGAGGGCAAGAGGGAATCGAGTCATTGACTTTCTGACGAAGACCATGGAAGACGTGAAGATACTGGAAAAGCAGCGTTGAAGAACCCTTCGGTGTAGAGGAAGCGGAATGTTAAGACAGTTGATGATGGAACAGAAGAGACCTCATATCGCCATGCTCCATAAACATGTAATTCAGGATATAAGTGTACATACGAAATTCTTGAAGAAGCGATATGAGGAGTCGGAGGAGTCCATAGTATCTACGAACCACTGATAAGATAAACGGTGGGAGAAAAGGGACTCTGCTTTAATCATGATTAACGGAAGGTAAGGAATAGTGCAAAGAGCATGCGAGTACCTGGGGAGGTCTCGTCAGCAAGCAGAAACAGAGTATGAAACTTGTAGTAACAACGAATGACGAGAAGTCAGCAGAGGTCATAGTACCAAGGTGGTTGCAAACACAGTGGGAAGGACTGCACTTTAGGAGACATAGGCAGTGAATGTAACTGACAGTAGATTTAAGAACAGACAACTTCATATGGAAGACTACCTGCAAATGGTATCTGCGGAAATCTTTAGGGTGCACCAATAAACCGAAACAACAAACCGTTTAACTGAAAGACTCACGCCGTTGAGTCGAATTTAGCATCCTGACATTTTTTAAATCTAAATATACTATTTTCCTATGAACTGCTTTATTGTTCTCATTTTCTGTTTCAGTTTCTATGCTTTTCAAAGAAATTCTGACTAAATTCGACTTCCCCCTTCATTCTTTCTTGACAATATCTGTAATAAAATGTAGAATATAGTAAGAAAAATTACAGAAAAACTTAAAAATTGGAAAAGGCTGGTAAAATTTAACTGGCATTCTACAAAATTCGACAGCAAAATACAAGTTCCAAATTTCTGTAAAAGGAATGAAAGTGAGGGGCAATGGCTATGAATGGAATATTTGGAAACAGCATTTCCATGGCAGAAACAGCATTAGGCCACCTGTGGTCAAGGCAGCAGGTAACCTTGAATAATATTGCAAATGTAGAGACTCCTGGGTATAAGGCCCGTTACGTCACATTTGAAGACGAATTCCGCAGACGTCTGCAGGCTGGGAGACAGGGCACGGGCACGTCAAGAGATATGGGGAACATCATAAATAGTTCCAGGTATTTCACCCATGATACAAAGAACGAATCAGCCAGAATGGATGGAAACAATGTTAACCTGGACGTAGAAAACGTGGAGTTGGCAAGAACAAATCTTCAATATCAGTATCAATTGAATGCCTTAAACAGTGAAGTGAGCAGACTTCGTACAGTGATTAAAAGTTAAGTCGGGAGGTAGATAAGATGGCACAGATGTTTATAACGCCGATTATTCCCATGGAGCATGTTGGTTCCATAGGAAATGAAAAGAAGGTGACAGCCGGACAAAATGGAAGTCCGGATTTTCGTGATATATTTAAAGATGCGATTCAGAGTGTAAAGAGTACAGATGAAGATTTGATGGTACAGGAATATTTGCTGTCAACGGGCCAGATTGATGATCCTCATACAGTGCCTGCAGCCGCAGCAAAAGCCCAGTTATCTGCAGAATTTCTCGCATCTCTTCGGACTAAGGCACTGGAAGCCTACAATGAGATTATAAGAATCGGTATTTAACCATAGATAACGGGGCGGACAGATGTGATGGAAAAAATTAAGGAACTTTTAGGAAGACTGAGCAGTAAAGTGAAAAAAATCATCATCGCCGGCGTTATATGCGTGGCGGTTGTAGCAGGAGCTATTGTTATAGCACTGTCAATGAAGGAAAAGCCTTATGAGGTCATGTTCACCGGAGTTGGCAGCGAAGAAGCAAAACAGATTATTGGAAAACTGCAGGAAGACGGAATCGCCTATCAGTACACGGATGGAGACATTCTGGTGCCTGCAGCCGAGATGGATACCACCAAAGCCAAGATGGTTTCAGAGGGGTATCCTAAAAGTGGTTTTACATACGACGTATTCAGAGATAATGTAAATCTAATGACTACAGATTCTGACCGTCGGACCTTTAAGCTTTACGACCTGGAAACCAGAATCGGTTCCACCATCAAAATTCTTGATGGTGTTAAAGAAGCATATGTCACCATAGCCCTGGGAGAGACTTCCAAGTATGCGCTGTCTGATGAAACGAAGCAGGAAGCAAGTGCCCAGGCTGTTGTGGTTATGAAGGATGGAGGGTCTCCCACGGAAGAGCAGGCTAAATCCATCCAGCTTCTTATTTCCAGAAGTATACCTGGAATGGTCATTGACAATGTTTCTGTATTTGACGGAAACGGGCGTGAAGTCTCTGTCACTTCTGAAAATGAGGACATAGCCAGCGGAAAAGCCGGAGAAGAGATCACCAAGATAATTGAAGACCAGATTTCTGCAAAGGTTATGAATGTCCTGGGACCAGTGTATGGAAACGGCAATGTGCGCGTATCCGTAAAAGGCACGGTCAACATGGAAAAACTGATTCGGGAGAGCATTATTTACAATACACCCGAAAAGATTGATGAAAATGACAAAACGGGTCTCACTTCTGAGGAGTCTATCTTCAGGGAGTATTCCGGAAATGGAGAGAATGCTTCCGGCGTGGCCGGGTCTGAGGCTAATGCAGATATCCCCCAGTACAATGCAGGAGGAACTGATGGAGATAATGCCTATGGCTCCAGCAGCCTGACCAGAAAGTACCTTTTAAATCAGATTAAAGAGCAGGGGCAGATTAATCCGGGAACTCTGGAGAATCTGACTGTTTCCGTTGTAATAAACGGAAATGGATTTGGAAGTCTGACCATTGATGATATACGAGATTTGGCTGGAAATGCAGCTGGAATCGCATTGGAGGAACGGGCGGAAAAAATAACTGCCGTAGCAGCTCCTTTCTATACTATAGAAGTACCACAGGAACCTGAAACTCCGGTAGAGACGGGGACAGGCGGCTTGCTGATCAATCGTTGGATTCTCATTGGAGCTTTGGCTGGAGTGATCCTTCTTCTGCTGATCCTCATTCTGGTTATAAGGATCAGAAGAAAGAGACGGGCCCGTATGGAGGCCATGGAGATAAGCCAGGAAGATGTTCCGGAATTGGCGGCTACTAAGGAAAAAGAGATCGTGATTTTGGAACCGGCAGAAGACAGAGGGGCAGAGCTGCGCCACAGTGTACGTGAGTTTGCAGAGCAGAATCCTGAGATATCGGCTCAGCTTCTGAAAACATGGCTGAATGGAGGCGGTAATAATGGCGACTAGTCTGAGGCCTGAACAAAAAGCGGCGACAGTGATTGTTTCTCTGGGAGTAGATAAGGCTTCCAAGATATACAAATACTTGTCTGAAGATGAAATTGAAAAATTAACACTGGAAGTGGCAAAGCTTGGGCATGTGGAAGCTGAGCAGACGGAAAACACTTTGGATGAATTCTATAAGACCTGTCTGACCCAGAAGGTTGTTACTGACGGAGGTCTGGAATACGCCAGAACTGTTCTGGAAAAGGCCTTTGGTGAAAGTACAGCTAACAGCCTTCTTCAGAAGGTTACCCAGTCCTTGAAATCCAGGTCTTTTGGATTTATCCGGAAAAGCGATGTAAAGAACCTGCTTTCCGTTCTCCAGCATGAAAGGTCCCAGATTATTGCTCTGGTGCTTTCCTATACCAATGAAGAGATGACTGCTCAGATTATTTCAGAGCTTGCTCCCGAAAAGCGCATGCAGGTGGTGGAATCCATTGCAAGAATGGAAAGCGCTTCTCCTGAAGCCATTAAAATCGTGGAAGAGGAAATTAAGAAGAGGTTCTCCGGCATCCTTACCACCGATTACACCAGCGTGGGCGGTATCGATTACATAGCAAACGTAATGAACCACATAGACAGGAGCAACGAAAAGCTTATCTTCGACGAATTGGGCAGAAAGGATGCGGAGCTGGCAGATACCATCCGCAAAAAGATGTTTGTATTCGAGGATATTATCACCATGGACGACCGTTCTATCCAGCGTTTCATCCGGGAGTGCGATATGCGCGATATGGTTTATGCGCTTAAAAACGCTAATGAACAGATCACGAGCGTTATTTTCTCCAATATGTCAGCCCGTATGAAGGACAGCATTCAGTCCGATATGGAAGTTACGGTTAATGTACGTCTGAAGGATGTGGAAGAGGCTCAGCAGAGGATTGTTGGCATCATCAGACGTCTGGAGGAAGAAGGCGAGCTGATCATCAGCAAGGGCGGAAAGGATGATGTCATTGTCTAATATTATTAAGGGCACGCACCTTGAGGACCACGTTCTGGAATTTGGATTTACCAGGGAATTTAAAGATATTGTTGTAAAGGAAAAGGAGCAGCCGGAGGAAGACCAGGAGGAAGTGGAAGTTCAGCCGTCAGGCGCATATTTCCAGACTGATGGGTTATACGAGGAGGCTTTGCAAAGGGTACAGGTGATTCTGGACCAGGCAATGAAGGATGCAGAAGAAATTCGTGAACGGGCCGCAGAGGAAGGCCGTCAGGCCGGATATGATGCCGGATATGATGATGGCTTTCGAAAAGCCTATGAGGTGCATCAGGAAGTGCTCAAATTCCGTCAGGATGAATTTGTAGAAGCTATGAAGAAAAGCATTGAAAGCGTTACGGAAGAAAAAGAAAAGATCATGGACAAATATATCGATGACCTGAAAAAGGTCACTCTGACTATTGCGGAAAAGGTAATCCAGACCAGCTTAAAATCCAGCGGAGAAGTCATTAAACGAATGATCGTGTCTGCCGCAGGGAAGCTGAAGAAAACCCAATGGGCAAAGATTTATGTGTCCCAGGAGGACGCAGGAATGATCATACAGGGTGATGTGGGCTTGCTCAGCGAACTGGCCCACATTTCCGGAAATATTAAGATTATCGCTATGGACAATGCAGAGAATGGCACCTGTATCATTGAACTTCCGGGGGAAATCATTGACGTCAGCGTCAATACCCAGTTGGAAAATATCAAGGGAATACTCAATAACGCAAGACTGTAACAGGAGGGACCTGCATGTTTAAGAAATTGACGGATCTCATCATGAAGACTGAGACCATCGATCATATCGGGAAAATTGAAAACATCGTAGGGATGTCTATGGAAGCTTCCGGCGGCCGAGCCAGCATTGGAGATATTGCCTACATCTATAACGAAGACAGGCAGGAACAGATTCCAGTGGAAGTGGTGGGCTTTAAGGATGATAAAATACAGCTCATGGCTTACGAGAATATGAACGGCATTGCAGCGGGCAGTTTTGTCCGCAACACCAAGCGCCGCTTGAAGATACCTGTGGGGGATTTTTTAAGAGGCAGGATCATTGATGCAAAAGGCGAGCCCATGGATGGGAAAGGCGCTTTTGAATCCCCCCGGTACTATTATGTGGAAAATCCATACATCAACCCCATGACCCGCCCTCCCATTACGGACAAGCTGGAATTTGGAGTCAAGGCCATTGACGGCTTAAACACCATTGGAAAGGGACAGCGTATCGGAATTTTTGCGGGCAGTGGTGTTGGAAAGAGTACCCTGCTGGGAATGATCGCCAGGAATGTAAAGGCAGATATCAACGTCGTGGCTCTGGTAGGAGAGCGAGGACGAGAGGTGCGGGAGTTCATAGAAAAGGACTTGGGACCGGAAGGAATGAAGCGTTCTGTTCTGGTAGTGGCAACTTCTGACCAGCCGGCCATGCTTCGGATGAAATGTCCTCTGGTAGCAACTACCATAGCCGAGTATTTTAAAAATCAGGGCAAGGACGTATTGCTAATGATGGATTCCCTGACCCGTTTTGCCATGGCCCAGAGAGAGATCGGGCTGGCAATCGGAGAACCCCCGGTTGCCAGAGGCTATACACCCTCTATTTATGCGGAGTTTCCCAAGCTGCTGGAGCGAAGCGGCAATTTTGGAGAAGGCTCCATTACCGGGATATATACGGTTCTGGTGGAAGGTGATGACACCAATGAGCCTATTGCTGATACAGTAAGAGGTATTGTTGATGGACATATTGTTTTAAGCCGGAAGCTGGCTAATGCAAACCATTTCCCGGCCATTGATATAAGTGCCAGCATTTCCCGTCTGATGACCAATATTGTTTCCGATGAACACCGGAAAATGGCTTCTGAGGTTCGGGATATTTTAAGCCTTTATGAGAAAAATGAAGATCTCATTTCAATAGGCGCATATAAAAGCGGTACCAATCCCAGGCTTGATATGGCTATATCTAAAATTGACAAGATCAATCAGTTTCTATGCCAGGGAATACAGGAAAGCGACAGTTATGAAGAGGTTTTGGAAAAACTGAAAAGAATTTTAGCATAGATTTGAAAAGGAGGGCGGAACATGAAAAAATTCAATTTTCCACTTGATACGGTATTGAATTACAAGGATCAGGTTTTGGATAATTTAAAAAATGAACACGCCCAGATTGTGGCTAAAGTAGCCAGTCAGGAAAAAAAGATCGAGGAATTAGACGGCCAGAGAAGAAGTGCCTGTGTCCGCTTTCAGGAGGAGACACAGAACGGCATTGCGATTAACGTGATGCGGGAATATGAGACTTATATCGCTTTTATGCAGCAGAAGATTCTTGCAGAACAAGGAGTTCTTCAGCGGCTGAAGAAAAAAGAAGAGCAAAAGCGCAGTGAAGTGGTGGAGGCCAGAAAAGAAGTGGTTTCCATTGAAAAATTAAAGGAAAAAAAACTTTTGCAGTATAACAAAGAGGTGCTGCGCAGTGAGGAACTATTTATTGAGGAATTTGTTTCCAACACCACCTCGGTTCAGGCGAGCAGGTAATCCTGCCGGAACAGGCTTTTGGCAGTTACCATAGAAATTAAGTGCCTCATGGCATGAAAGAAAGGAGTGAGAAGATGACAGAAGTAAAAAACAGCAGTGTGGACTTGTTGTCCAGGCAGATGACCGGCACCAGAAAGAGGGATGAAAAGGCAGTTGACAGCTTTTCAGACTTTAAGGCCATGCTGAAAGGAAGTAATCAGAAGAGGGGCAGTAAAAGTCCGGAAGCAAAGGAAGATACGGAAGACAGTATGGTTTCTTCAGAAGCGG
This sequence comes from Hungatella sp. UBA4396, assembly GCA_002389905.1. Classification (GTDB taxonomy): domain Bacteria; phylum Bacillota; class Clostridia; order Lachnospirales; family Lachnospiraceae; genus Lacrimispora. The sequence goes on from DGRE01000028.1 coordinate 12,503, forward strand.
CAGCTTCAGTTGCGGCAGCCGGAATGGCAGAGGTTCAGACTCCGGACAGTGAAGCTTTGAAAAATGAAAAAGAGCTGTTGGCCGGGCTTGCAAAAGCTGTTGGAACAGAAGAAGTTCCTGTAATCGTACCTGGAGAAGACAGTAATATCCGGGCAATGGATTCCTTACGGGCTTTGGATCAGTTCCGCTTTCAGAAATTGACGGAAAACGGTGTGGGAATGGAAGATTTAAAAGAAGATATTCAGATTTTGCAATCGGAAGACTTAACGAAGGTACCTCAGCCCCTATTTGCAGAGCAGAGTAGTCTGCTTGAAAAAACGGGAGGAAAGGAATCGGCAGTGTGGAGTTCTTCCATACAGAATTCTGAGATTTCCGGCCCTGCAAAAGAGGAAAAAGGTATTTCCCGGAATAAGCTTTTAACAGGAGCAGAGGAGAATGGTTTAAATCCGGCAGAAAAGGAGCAGCCAAAGATTCTTGAAAAGGGTGATGCTGAGGAAAAAAAGACATCGGAAGAGGAGACCAGGAAAGATACTCTGGCGGGACTCGGAGAAAGACCTTACCAGCCTGCTGGTTCTGCGGAACACCGGTCTGAGAAGATTGAAGAGGTTCATGTCTCGGTGAATGCAGAAAATCTGGAGGAGCTGGAATCAAAGCTGTCGGAACAGATCTTAAAACAGGTACGCGGAGGAAAAGGTGAGCTGGATATTCAGTTGGAGCCCCATAACCTGGGAAAGATCCGGATTAAAATTTCCTATGAGGATAATCAGATCAGCGTGTCCTTGCTGTGTACGGAGAGCAAAACTTTAAAGCTTTTATCCCAGACAGCAGGTGATTTAGGCTCGATTCTGGAATCCAGCCTGGAGCGTCCGTTCCAGATTCAGGTGGACAAACAGGAGACTGATTATTTGAACCAGCAGCAGGACCAGAACCGGGGACAGGAGCAGCGGGAGCAGCATCAGGGAAGGCAGCAGGACGGAAACCGTGAGGATTTTATCCAGAAGCTTAGACTTGGAATTTTTGAAATGAATGGCGCAGGTGAAGAAAGCGCTGGTTACAGATAAGGAGAGAGACAATGTCAAATGTAAACGGAGTGAACAGCTATTATAATTCTCTGGGAGCACTTGCAAGCAGTACTACGACAGCCAGTAACAGTGATCTGACAACAGAAGGTTTTTTCAAACTTCTGGCAGCACAGTTGCAGAATCAGGACATGTCAAACCCCATGGATAACTCTGAGATGATGACTCAGATGACCCAGATCGCTATGATGCAGGCTATGAGCAACTTTTCTACTGCAATGAATGATTTTGCGCAGGTCAATACCATCAATTATGGAACTTCCATGATGGGAAAAGAAGTTATGGTGGCGGTTCAGGAGAAAAACGGAACAGTCAAAAAGATCACAGGAACTGTGACCAGAGTAGATATTTTCGGCGGTGTTCCCACTCTATATCTCGATGATGAAGATGAGACGGGATATCCGGTTGCCAATATTATGTCTGTCTATGAAAAAGGACATACACCTCCGGAAGATTTAGGAGACCCAGAGGACCCTGATAAGGTAGATGGAGTTGACGATCCTGATAAGGCAGACGGAGTGAAAGATCCGGAAGATACTGAGAAGGCCCCAGAAACTGATACAGATAAGGACAGCGAAGGTGATGATTGATGCTAGGTAAGATAAACCAGCATGAGGAATTAAGGCAGCTAAAGCTGCGAAGTGCCACGGCAATGTCAAAACCAGCCGCCAGCTTCAATGAGATGCTTCAAAGCAGGATCGGAGAAGTGGAAGGACTCCAGTTTTCCCGTCATGCAGCAGAGCGGGCAGGTCAGCGCGGAATTGAGATGTCAGATTCCTTTTTAAAGGATCTTCAGTCAGCAGTAGAAAAAGCCCGTTTAAAAGGAGCAAAGGATGTGGTGATTATCAGTGACAGAGGTGCATTCATTGTCAATGTACCCAACAACATAGTAGTAACGACCATGTCCGGCAATGAAATGAAGGAAAATATTTTTACAAATATCGATAGTGCCGTTTTATTATAGCTGGACCATTTATGGAGGCTTTTCCTGTATGTCCGACTGACAGCAGGACAGCGGCAGCTACAAAAGAAGGGAAGTAAAATTATGGTCAGATCAATGTTCGCCGGTGTGGCAGGTCTTAGAACGCATCAGGCAAAAATGGATGTTATTGGTAATAATATAGCTAACGTAAACACATGGGGATTTAAAGCAGGAAGTATGTCCTTTAAGGATACCATGTACCAGAATACCTCTTCAGGATCAAAGGGAAGTACCGCTGCGGGCGGCTATGGCGGCAGCAATGCCAATCAGGTAGGATACGGCGTAACTACAGGAAGCATCTCCTATGATTTTTCTATGGGAAGCATGGCCCCCTCTGCCAGAGGTCTGGATGCTTTTATTGACGGTACGGGATTTTATATCGTAGGTCCTATGGTAGGAGACGGAAGTGGCTTTTCCCTGGAAGACCCGGATGTTATCTCTTCTAACGGACTTTTCCTTTCCAGAGTAGGAAAGTTTGATGTAGATAATGAGGGGTATTTGGTGGATGATGCCGGAAATTATGTGTATGGATTTGAAAATACCAACACAGATGATCTTTCAAGCACAGGAACATTTAATACCACTGCGTTAAAGCCGTTGAGGATTCCTATGACGTCAGATATGGCGGCTATAGGAGATAAGGGTGCAGTGAACGATGAAGCTGCAGCTAGAAAGGCGCTTGAGGAGGCACGGGCTAACTTAGCCATGCTGAATGTGGCACTTAGTAATGCAAGAAGTGAGTACATTACAGCGAATGATGAATATGAGGCTGCCAGTGCAAATCCAACTGGTGCAACACCGGCCAAAAGTATAGCAGAATTTGTGACAGAGCGGGATGATGCCAAGATAGAAATGGAAGCAAAATATGCAGACTGGATGGCCGATAAAAACGATAGCACAAAAAAGGCTGCATATGAAGCTGCGTTAGTTACTTACGAGGATGCAGAATATGACCTGATTAAAGCTCAGACATATCTTAGGCTGAAGGATCGTGCGACAACTAGTGGTGGTGAATCAAACTGGGATACAATCCGTGCTGCTTATAAAACTGCTCTCGCTGCTTATAATACCACTCCCAATGAGGTCAATAAGACTGCATTAGATACAGCTAAAAAAAATCTTGATGATCTATATACTACTTTAAGTAAAGTTGAACCAGATTCCTTGGAAGGTAAACGGGATTCTAAGAAGCAGGCTGCAGACAAAGCGAAAGCATTTGTTGATGCAGCAGAAAGAACAGTAATCGAAAAAGAAAATTTACTGGAAACAGCTCAGAAAAACTCCACAAGTACCCAGGTAAGAAATGCTCAGTCAAGCAGTGACGATGAACTTGCCAAGCTGACCAACTACACGATCCAGCAGGATGGTACCTTAACAGGAACTACGGAGGACGGTATTACTGTTATCATAGGCAAGATTGCTCTGGCTGGTGTTCAGAATACCAGTGGTCTGGAAAAGACTTCAGGCTATTATTATACTACAGGCCCTAATGCCGGTAATGTTGGAATATACGAGGCAGGAGGGGCTCAGGGCCGTATCATGGGAAATTACCTTGAAATGGCAAAAGTAGACCTTGCCACCGAGATGACAGACATGATTACCACTCAAAGAGGTTTCCAGGCTAACTCAAAAATCATTACAGTTACCGATCAGATGCTGGAAGAACTGGTAAATATTAAGAGATAATTTATTTTCTAAAATTTGGGGAGGCAGTTTCCGCTGCCTTCCCTGATGGGAGGGCGGAGCATGATTCGTCTTACAAGATTAAACGATGAAGAATTTATAATCAATTGCAGCCAGATTGAGAGGATTGAATCCATACCGGAGTCCAATGTGGTGCTGGCTAACGGAAAACATTATGTCGTAAAAGAGAGCGTAGATGAGATCATCGACAGAGTGATGGAATTTCATGCTCAAATATACGCGCGTGCGCGGAAAAAGAATGTTTAATCCAGGCAATACCTGGGACATAGGAGGTAACTCATGGATTTATCATTGATTATTGGCTGGGTGTTGGGAATTGCTCTGATTATTAATGGAATCGGCTTTGCCAAACTGGGAAATTTTATAGATATTCCCAGTGTTATCATTGTTATAGGCGGCACGATTGCAGCATTGGTTGCCAGCTTTCCATTTAAAACATTATCACAGATTCCAAAGCACATCGGGATTATGATCAGTACGAAAAGATACAATTCTGAAGAAGTGATTTATACGCTTGTGGAAATGGCGAAGACAGCCAGAAAGAAGGGGCTTTTGGTTTTGGAAGAGCAGGCTGTTGGAATCAAAGATCCATTTCTGAGGCAGAGTGTCATGCTGATTGTAGATGCCATGGATGCAGAGAAGATCAGAGAAATGCTGGAAAGCGAAGTTGCAGCCATGACAGACCGTCATGATCAGGATGTGGCAGTTTATGACAGAGGCTCCCAAATAGCACCGGCCTTCGGAATGATTGGTACCCTGGTAGGCTTGGTTAATATGTTGAAAAGTATGGATATGTCAGGTAATGGAGCCAACAGCCTTGGAGCGGATATGTCAGTGGCCCTGATCACCACTTTTTATGGTTGTGTTATGGCCCATCTTTTCTTTTCTCCAATGGGGAAAAAGCTTCGTATCCGAAATGATGAAGAGCTTTTGTATAAACAGATCATTATTGAAGGTGTGCTGTCCATTCAGGCTGGAGATAATCCCAAATATTTGGAAGAAAAACTTTTATCATACCTGTCTCAAAAGCAGCAGGGGAGAATTGCAAAGAAAAAAGCAAGCAGCGATGGAAACGCAAATGTTTCATAATCAGAAAACAAAAGAAGGGGGGCAGGTGGCCATATGATAAAGAAAAAAAAGCAGCCGGAAGAGACCGGAAGCTGGATGGATACATATGGAGACATGGTGACATTGCTGCTGTGCTTTTTTGTTCTTTTGTATTCCATGTCTACTGTTGATCAGGGAAAGTGGAAGCTTCTGGTACAAAGTTTTAATCCCAGCGCTCTTGCAGATGCAGAAAATGATCAGATCGTTTTGGATGCCAATGTCGTAGAAGGCGATGGAGAACTGAAAGGGAATCCTCCTGGAGGAGAAAACGATGCCATGGACTTTGATGAACTGTACTTGGTTTTAAAAAGAGCAGTAGAAGAGAGAAATATGCAGGATGCAGTCGAAATTACGAGAGGAGATGGCTTCACTTTTATCTCATTTCGTGATAAAGTATTTTTTGACGGAGATAGTTCTGTCCTGCGTCAGGAAGGGAAGGAAATCCTGGACCAGTTTTCTGTTTCTATGGCGCAGGCCAATAATTCTATAAAAGAAGTGCAGGTATTGGGTCATACTTCTCAGGGAGATCCTAACAGGCCTAACAATATCCGTAACGACAGGATGCTTTCGGCTCAGCGGGCGGCAGAGGTGGTTATTTATCTCCAAAGCAGAGGTGCCGTTTCATCAGATAAACTGGTAGGAACCAGCTATGGTCAGTTCCGTCCCATTGCTCCTTTTGACACAGAGGAGGGGAGGGCACGAAACCGCCGTGTGGAGATACTGATAACCAAGAATGATGCGGTAGAGAAGTCTCTGGAGGAATATTACGACCAGATATATCAGAATTATCAGGGCGTATCAGGCAATTAAAAAATGAAGCGGAGTGAAACAAATGGCTGAAGTATTATCCCAAAGTCAAATTGATGCGCTGCTCAATTCCCTTCAGGGGGGGGATGAGCCGAGTCAGGATATTGACAAAAAGGACAGTGAAGTAAAATACAGGAAATATGATTTTTACAGCCCGAAGAAATTTACAAAAGACAGGCTTAAAGTTTTAAACAGTATATTTGATAATTATTCCAGAATTGCGGGTTCCCAGATTAACAGCCTGTTCAGGACTTCCAGTGAATTGTCGGTCACCACAGTAGAGGAACAGAGATACTATGAGTTCAGCAATGCCCTCAGCGATAATGATGTTCTTACTCTTGTCAATGTGAGCCTGCCGGATCATTCTAAAAACCCGCCTCTTCTGATCAATGCCAGTATGCCGCTGATGCTGAGTCTCATTGACCGGATGCTGGGAGGCTTGGGGACAGAGACCAATGTGGATCTGACCTATACATATACCGAAATCGAGATGGCATTATACCGCAGAGTAATCCAATATGTCATTGGACCATTAAAGGACTCATGGTCAAGCTATATTAACCTGGATTTTGAACTGGAAAGGCTGGAAGGAAATCCCAGCATGTTTCAGGAAATCGGTGTGGATGAGACCATCGTCATTGTTGTCATTGATGTGGATATGGAGGGCTGCTCCGGAAGGCTCAGTCTCTGTATTCCGGGAAATCTTCTTATGAACATATACAGCATTATGGATAAGCGGAGAGCCAGCGCCATGGGCGAAGAAGAAAACAGCCAGGATATTAAGATGGAAATATTAAACAACATCAAATCCTCTGACTTGTTGGTTCGTGCCCAGATGGGAGACTCTGTCATTACCCTTGATGATGTTTACAATCTTCATGTGGGAGATGTTATCAATCTCGGAACACCCAAGGATTCCGACATCAAGCTGTATGTGGATGACCAGCCATGGTTTAAGGGCCAGTTAGGCGTTCATAAACGGAATGTGGCAATCCGGGTGGAAGATCTTGTTGAAAAAGGAAATTACCAGGCCAGTGAAAATTGAGCCAGGGATTATATAAAGAATTAAGGATAATAGAAGGAGATGTATGAAAATGGCTAAAATATTATTAGTAGATGATGCCGCATTTATGAGAATGATGATCAAGGACACTCTGTCTAAAAATGGATATACCGATTTATATGAGGCATCTGACGGAGCCCAGGCTGTACAAATGTTTTCTGAAATCAATCCGGATCTGGTGATCATGGATATTACCATGCCTAATATGGATGGGCTGGAAGCATTGAAGGCTATCAAGGCAAAGGCTCCGGGAGCTGCAGTTGTTATGTGTTCTGCCATGGGGCAGGAAAGCATGGTAATTGAGGCGATCAAGTCCGGTGCAAAGGACTTTATTGTTAAACCGTTTAAGCCTGATAGAATTCTAAAAACAGTTACAGGCATTATCGGTTAACTTACCAAAGAGGAGGGGACAAATGTCATTTTTAAGTTCCATGAACATTAGTGCGTCAGGAATGACCGCACAGCGTCTCCGGTTGGACATTGCATCGGAGAATATTGCCAACATTGATACAACCAGAACGGAAGCGGGCGGACCTTACCAGAGAAAAATGGTAGTACTCGAATCCAAAAATGAAAATAATTTCCGGAGAATTTTGATGAATGCAGCCGGTGTAAGCAGACAGCAGAGTGTAGGCGGCGTCAGGGTTTCACAGATCGTACAAGACCCCAGTCCCTTTAAACCCGTTTATAATCCGGAGCATCCGGATGCGGATGAAAACGGCTATGTGCAGATGCCTAATGTGGATTTGATAAAGGAAACAGTAGACAGTATGTCTGCATACCGGTCCTACGAGGCCAATGTAACAGCGTTTAATGCCATAAAGACGATGGCCACCAAGGCATTGGAAATTGGGAAATAAGGCATGGCTTGGCATAGAGGGCTAAATGAGTATAAAGGGAGAAAAGTTGTATGGATTCAAAGAATTTTAGCGCATTTGAAATTGATGCCATAGGTGAAATACTGAATATAAGCCTTGGTGCCTCGGCAACTGCAGTATCTACCATGCTCAATGCCAGAGTTGATATTACCACACCTGTGGTGAGGGTATTGTCAAAGGATGAATTTGAAATTTCAAACCTGGAACCGGCAGTAGGAGTGGAAATTACATATATTGCAGGACTCAGCGGAAGCAATATCATGCTTTTAAAAAGGCATGATGTAAAAGTGATTGTGGATATGCTGATGGGGATGGAAACGCCAGAGGAAGAATTTGAATTAAATGAACTGAATATCAGTGCAATCTGTGAAGTAATGAACCAGATGATGGGAGCGTCTGCCACGGCCCTGTCTGAGTTTTTAGGAAAGACGGTTAATATTTCCACGCCAAGCTCCTTTGAAATTGCCAATGTGGATGATTTCAAAGAAAAGTATTATAACAACCAAGAATCTATGGTTGTGGTCGGATTTACCTTAAAGATTGCAGACCAGCTGGAAAGTGAATTTATTAATGTGATGACTCCGAGCCTGGCGAAAGAACTTGTCAGAGGATTTTTGCCTGAAGAATTGATGGGAGAAGAATTGGCTTCAGAGCCTCAGCCGGCAGTACAGCAACCGGCAGAACCGGAACCAGCAGCACATTCTTCCGGCGGCATGATGACCCAGGAAGAGATTGAAAGACTGCTGGCAGGAAATTTTGGAGCTGAAGAGCCTGTAAACGAGGAACCGGCTGCATACGCAGAACCAGAGGCAGAATGGGGTACCGGAGCAGACCAGATGGCATCCTCCCAAGCGGCAGCAACGGGTCAGGCGGCAATGCCGTCCGCAACCGGAATAGACCAGGCAGTACTCTATATGGGCGGGGCCGGTCAGACAGAAATACCACAGATGACTGGAGGCGATCAGATGGCAATGCAGCAGATGATGGGTCAGATTCAGATGCAGCAGCAGATGATGAGCCAGATGCAGCAGATGATATCTCAGATGCAGAAAGAGCAGGAACATGCGAAAGCCGCTGCGTCCCAGGAGCCCAGGACCATAAATGTGAAGCCTATTCCTCAGAACAGCTTAAAAGAAGGAAGTACCAATTTTGAGGAGCAGGAAGAAAACCGTGAGCTGATCATGGGAGTTCCTCTTGAGGTGTCCGTAGAAATCGGAAGAACCAGAAAGCTGGTAAAGGAAATCCTTGAATTTACCAAGGGATCTCTTGTGATTCTGGACAAGCTGGCTGGAGAGCAGGTTGATTTATTTGTAAATGGCCGCTGTATTGCCAAGGGCGATGTAGTGGTGGTTGATGAAAACTTTGGTATCCGTATTACAGAGATTATCAGGAAGAATGCGGAATAGAGAGGAAGTGGCGGCATTTGAACAGTGTGATTAGTCTGATTTCAGCGCTCATTCTTACGGTTTTGATCCTGTATCTGAGCTATATATTTACCAAAAGCCTTGGAAAAGGAATAGGGATGAAACGGGGAGGAACCTGTATGCAGATGCTGGACAGGCTTCCTCTTGGTCAGGATAAGTCTGTTGCGATTGTACGTACAGGAAGCCACTATTATCTGATTGGCATTGCATCTTCTCAGATCACCCTTCTGGCTGAGCTTGCAGAGGAGGATATCCCCAGGGAAGCTCTTGAAGGAACGACCTATCCCGGAGCAGAAGGGTATGAAAGTTTTAAAAAGATATTAAAGAAATATACGGACAGAAACAGGGATGATGTATAAGGAGGAACACAATGAATACAGATGCCTTGATTAATATTAATGGCGGCCGGGTGCCAACTCTGGAAGTTCTCCTTATTATGACTATCATTTCTCTGCTGCCCTCCATTCTGGTGATGATGACCTCCTTTACAAGGATCATCATTGTTCTGTCTTTTACCAGAAATGCTCTTGGCGTTCAGCAGAGCCCGCCCAATATGGTGCTGGTTGGAATTGCATTATTTTTAACACTTTTCATCATGGACCCGGTGATTAAGGATGTGAATACCAACGCTTACCAGCCTTACATCAGGGAGGAAATAACCCAGAGAGAGGCCCTGGACCGGGCGGCAGTTCCTATGAAACGGTTTATGCTGAAACAGACGGAGACTTCCACTTTAAATTTATTTGTTGATTTATCCAATACCGACAGTCCGGAGAACGTTGAGGAACTCCCCATGACAGTGGTGATTCCTTCTTTTATGACCTCAGAACTGAAGCGGGCATTTACGGCAGGATTTATGATCTTTCTGCCATTCTTGCTGGTGGATATTATTGTATCCAGTACCTTGATGTCCATGGGTATGGTTATGCTTCCGCCGGCCATGATTTCCCTGCCATTTAAGCTTCTGCTGTTTGTGACGGTCAATGGCTGGGAACTTCTGTTTACCAATCTGGTGAACAGCTTTCATTACTGACAGGAGGATTAGAATATGACAGAAACTGCAGTAAACAGTCTGCTTTATGAATTATTTGGGACAGTGGTCAAGCTGGCCGGGCCTGTGCTGATTGTCAGCATGATCGTCGGTATTGTTATTTCCATTATCCAGGCGGCTACCCAGATTCATGAACAGACCATTACCTTTGTTCCGAAGCTGATCGTTATAGGTCTGATGCTTCTGATGATGGGAGACCAGATGATGACAACTCTCAGTGATTTTACAGTGAATATTTTCAATTCCATGCTGGGATAAAAGGAAAGGAAGATTCAGATGCCGGAAATAGGACAGATGATGCTGTTTTCCCTTATTTTTATGAGGATGTCAGGTTTTATTCTGCTGAATCCCATATGGGGCAGAAGAAATATTCCGGCACAGGTAAAGGGCGGCATGATTATGGTATTTACCCTGCTCATTTACTCTTTTTCTTCGGCTCAGGTGCCGGAACCTGTGAATTCCATTGAATTTGCAGTGCTTCTTCTGAAAGAGTTTGCCGTCGGGTTTGCCATTGGTTTTGTCATGGAATTATTTATTATGGTCATCGTCTTTGCAGGAAGCATCATTGACTATCAGATGGGATTGTCCATGGCTATGATTTACGATCCTCAGACCAATGCCCAGATTGCCGTTACAGGAACCATTTACCACGCTTATTTTATGCTTTTATTCTTTGCAGTGGATGGCCATCTGGCCCTGTTTAAGATTCTCATAAAGGCGTCTGAGGCAATTCCTTACGGTCAGGCAGCATTGGGATCTCAGGCGGCATGGGCCATGGTGGAAATTTTTATTCAATGTACGGCCATGGCGGTTAAGTTTGCATTTCCCCTGATTGCTATTGAATTTTTGACTGAAATTGCAGTGGGGGTGCTGATGAAAATAATTCCCCAGATCAATGTGTTTGTGGTGAATATACAGACGAAGCTGGTGCTGGGTTTTTTTATGCTGGTTTTCCTGTTTTCTCCCATGACGGATTATGTAAGCGGTCTGATCAACCAGATGCTTTTAAACATTGAGGATATAATCAGGCTCTTATAACGCAAAGGATGTGATGAAGGTCAATGGCTGCAGATCCCTCAAAAACCGAAAAAGCCACACCGAAAAAACGGAATGATGAACGAAAAAAAGGAAATGTTCCGCTCAGCAAGGATGTGGTCATGATAGCTTCTCTTCTCGGAAGCTTTATAATGCTGAGAATGTTGTTTCCCTTCATGTACAGGACCATGCGGGATTATATGATAAAATATTTAAGTCTGGCTCCAGTGGCAGAAAACCTGTCTGATTATACCACCGGGGTTTTCCTGGATACCATGTGGGCTGTTACAAAGGCGGCCCTCCCCATTCTTTTGACAAGCATTGTATTGGCGGTGATAGGAACTGGAGTACAAACAAGGTTTTTATTTTCAAAAAGTAAGCTGGCCCCCAAACTCAGCAATTTAAATCCCATTCAGGGAATTCAGAAGATGCTGTCTTTAAAAAATGTCATAGAGCTTTTAAAAAATATGGTGAAAATTACCCTTTTAGCCGTAATTCTTTACCAAATTATAAAAGCAGACTTAAGACCTGTGTCAAGAACCATTGATATGGATTTAAAAAACTCGGCAGTATATGTGCTGAGTGCGATTATGGACATGATCTTCCGGGTTTCCATGGTATTTCTAGCTGTTGCCGCATTTGACTTTTTCTATACGCGGTGGGATTATGACCGCCAGATAAAAATGTCAAAACAGGAAGTAAAGGAAGAATTCAAGCAGACAGAAGGAAATCCCGAAATCAAGGGACGTATCCGAAGTCTCCAAAGAGAACGAGCCCGCTCCAGAATGATGCAGTCAGTCCCTGAGGCTGATGTGATTATTCGTAATCCTACCCATTATGCGGTTGCTCTCCGATATGATATAGAGAAAGATATTGCCCCTGTTCTGGTAGCCAAAGGCCAGGACGAGTTGGCGTTAAGAATAGTAGCTCTGGGTGAAGAACACGGAGTGCATGTAATTGAAAACAAACCTTTGGCAAGGGGGATATACGCCGGCACCCAGGTGGGAGCTGCGATTCCTTCAGAATATTACGGTATGGTTGCTGAAATCCTGGTATATGTATACCAGCTGAATAACAAGATCATAGAATGAGGAAACCATGCCAGAGAAACTGAAAGAAGCGGTGTAAAAGAATGAAGACATTACTGAAAAATTCTGTAGTAGTATTTGTCATTATGATCGTACTTCTATTGATTATTCCATTGCCTCCGTTTTTTATGGATGTAATGATTATTATAAATATTGCCCTTTCCATGATTATCCTGCTGATAACCATGAACATAAAGGAGCCTTTGGAATTTTCCATCTTTCCGTCCCTGCTTTTGGTGACGACCTTGTTTCGACTGGGATTAAACGTATCCTCCACAAGAAACATTCTGTCAAACCAGGGGTCCTCGGGCCAGGTGATCAAGGCTTTCGGTGACTTTGTTCTGCAGGGAAATGTGGTTGTCGGTTTTATTATATTCCTCATTATTGTTTTAGTAAACTTCCTGGTTATTACTAAAGGTACGGAACGTGTATCAGAGGTTGCAGCCAGATTTACTTTGGACGCTATGCCCGGTAAGCAGATGGCTATTGATGCGGACTTAAGCTCCGGCCTGATCAACGAGCAGGAAGCAAAAATGAGAAGGTACAAGGTTCAGAAGGAAGCGGACTTTTACGGAGCCATGGATGGTGCCACCAAGTTTGTAAAGGGAGATGCTATCATGTCCCTGATCACCACTGGTATTAACTTTATCGGCGGTGCCATTATCGGTATGGTGCAGTCAAATCTGGAATTTGGCGAAGTAATGTCCATTTATTCCATTGCAACAGTAGGTGACGGACTTGTTTCTCAGGTTCCGGCTCTTTTAATTGCAACTGCCACCGGTATGGTGGTGACCAGAGCCGTATCAGAAGGCACCCTGAATGAAGATGTATCGGGTCAGTTCATGGCTCAGCCGAGAGCGATTATGCTCACTGGTGTTGTTATGATGGTGCTGATGCTGGTGCCTGGAATGCCCAAGGTGCAGCTTGCAGTTATGGCGGTGATTCTTATTGCAGCAGGCTATCAGCTGAGTCAGAGAGTCCGCTTATCTGCCATCGGTCCCCAGGAACTGGCAGCCACCATGGCAATGGCTGAAGAAGCACCGGAAATAGGTGCCAATGAAGAAGCCTACTACCGCGATGTGAACAATGTCTATGCACTCATCAATGTAGAGCCCATAGAGATGGAATTCGGTTACAGTCTGATCCCTCTGATCGATGAGAGCAGCGGAGGCAAGATGATCAACCGGATCGTCATTTTCAGAAGACAGTATGCTCAGGACATGGGACTTGTCATTCCTTCCGTCAGACTGAGGGACAGTTCCAGTTTAAATACCAACCAGTATGTGATAAAGATCAGAGGGGAAGAGGTAGCCAGAGGAGAAATCCTGGTAGATTATTATCTGGCTTTAGAGCCCCCGGGACTTTCCGGCGAGGTAGACGGAATTGAAACCGTGGAGCCGGCTTACGGAATTCCAAGTAAGTGGATCAGGCCTGAAAACAAAGAGATGGCGGAAATTTACGGCTATACCGTTATTGACCCTCTCTCCGTTATGCTGACCCATTTATCTGAGACCATCAGGCAGCACGCTTTTGAGCTGTTAGGACGCCAGGAGGTTATGCAGCTTCTGGAAAATGTAAGGAAACAAACACCGGAGCTGGTGGATGAACTGATGCCGGGACAGCTCACTTACGGCGGCCTTCAAAAGATTCTTATTAATCTTCTGAAGGAAGGAGTTCCCATTAAGGATATGGAAACGATTCTGGGAACCATCGCAGATTCGATTCCCACCACCAGAGATATGGATATGATTACAGAGAATATCCGAATCGCCCTAAAAAGAACCATCACCAGAATGTTCTGCGAAGGCGGACAGATGAAGGTTCTCACCCTGGATGCGGAACTGGAGAAAAATATTATCGGAAGTATGGCAAAAGGAGAACAAGGCATCTATCTGGCTCTCAGTCCGGATGTGATGCAGACTGTGATCGGACAGATGGGGGAACAGATGAAAAAATTTGCGGATCTGGAACAAAAGCCGGTGATTCTCACCAGCCAGGTAGTCAGGCTGTATTTCTACCGTTTGGTGGAACAATTCTATCCCAATGTATATGTCCTTTCCTTTAATGAGATTGCAAATAATATTCAGATCCAGGCAATCGGAAATATTACCCTTTGACCGTTCTTTGTGTCAGAAAGGCAGTGTTAATCGAAATGGAACAGGATTTAAGCCAATATACCAATGAAGAATTATTAATTAAATATAAGCATACAAAAGATATCACGATTAAGCATGAACTGGTGATGCGGTATATGAACATGGTGAGAAGCATATCCATCCAAATGCGTGATGTGTACTTGAGTTTTGCCCAGGTAGAGGATATTGTCAATGAAGGGGTGCTGACCATTATGAACGGCATTGAGAAGTTTGACCCTGATATGAACGTAAAATTCGAAACCTATATTTCCAAACGGATTCGGGGAATGATCATTGATATGGCGAGAAAGCAGGATTGGATTCCCAGAAGCGTAAGGAAAAATGCAAAGGAGATGGACAATGCTGTCACCGAATTATGCAACCGCCTGGGCCGCTTTCCCACTCCTCAGGAGACTGCGGACCACATGAACATAACCCTGGAAAAATACCGGGAAACCCTTGGAAAGTCCAACGTTTACAGCGTTCTTTCCCTGGACATGGTCCTGGAGGCGGGAAGTGACAATAAAAAGATGGTGCAGCTTCCCTCTATAAATGAAGATGACCAGCCTGAAGACCACTACCTTCAGGAGGAGTTTAAAGAGGTTTTGGTTTCTGCCATAAATAATTTAAAAGAAAATGAGCAAAAGGTTATTTCATTGTACTATATGGACGAATTAAATATGAAGGAGATTGCACAGGTCATGAGCGTCAGCGAGCCCAGAATCTCACAGATTCACTCCAATGCGATTCAAAAGCTCAGACTGTATCTGACTAATTTCATAGATGGGAAGTAGGAAGGGAGAAAAGATATGTTTCATGGATTTTACAATCTGGCATCAGGAATTCTGTATCAGACCAGGAATTTAAATGTAATCGGAAACAATATGGTCAACAGCGGAACAGCGGGCTTTAAACCTGACCGCATGGTCAGCACCACCTTCCGGGATGAGATGCTGTACCGCACCGGAAACCGCGATAAAGACAGTGCTGCTCAGTTAGGGTCCGTATCTATGATACGCGCTTCCAGAAGCACAGTGACCAGCCATGACCAGGGAGCTGTGGAGGAGACCGGAGGAAACTTAGACTTTGCCCTGACAAAACCAGGGTTCTTTGCCGTTCAGGATTTTGCAGGAAACCAGGTTTATACCAGAAATGGTACATTTACTATTGATGATGAGGGATACCTTGCCATTCCCTCCTTAGGAAGAGTTCTTGGAGAAGACGGAAACCCCATTGAACTTCCATCCGACCATATTGATGTGGACAGGGACGGTAATATTTACGAAGTTCCCATCAAAGGTTTGGGAACCGGGGAAGACGGAGAAACCAGCGAGGAGCAGGAACCGGTTCTTCTGGGTAAAATCAGTGTTGTGGACTTTGCCGATTACAGTCAGCTTGTAAAGGGCGATAACGGCTCCTTTACCACTGCTGCTGAAGGAACTGCAGCAGACGGGGGAATTATGTGGAAGGCATTGGAACGGTCCAATATCAATCCCATTGAAGAAATGACGCAGATGATTACCAGCCAGAGGGCCTCCCAAAGTGCGGCTCAGGTGCTTCGGATATATGACCAGCTCATGAGCAAGGTTTCCAATGACATAGGAAGAGTATAGGGGGAAGAATAAGATGAACCAATCTTTTTATATTGGCGCTCTAGGCGCTTTAAGCAATCAGGCAAAGCTGAACGTAGTGTCCAGCAATATTGCCAATGTGAATACATCAGGCTTTAAGCCTCAGTACAGTGTGTTTTCCGACCTGATTTATTCCCAGACAAGGAGTACAGAGGGTGGAGACGGGGCTAAAACAGGCAGCGGAGTCAGAATGGATTTTGCAAAAACTGATATGACTGATATGCCCTACCGGGAAACCGGCCTTGAATATGACCATGCTATAGCAGGAGAAGGCTTTTTTATGCTGAGAGACCCTGCCACTGGAGATATTACATATTCAAGAGACGGGCGCTTCCAGCTTTCCCAATTGGAGGACCAGTTTTATCTGGTAAATACTTCCGGAAAAAGAGTTCTGAACATGGATCAGGAGGAGATTTCCTATGATGTCAAGCCTGCCGTTTACCCTGGACAGGAGGACGAAATAGAGGAAGAAGAGGAAGAGGAGCTTGAAGAAGGAGCCCACGATCCCAAGGCCGTAGGCATATATACCTTTATAAGAAGAGATGGAATCGAAAGCGTAGGAAATAATGAATTTGCTGTGACCGAAAAAAACGGAGCCCCTATTCTCCTTGAACATGCAAATGTGATAAAAGGTGCCATGGAGGTGTCGGGCACAGACTTTGCGAAAGAAATGACTAAAATGATGGAAGCCCAGAGAGCCTATTCCTACTCTCTCAGAATGGTACAAACCTCCGAAGAGGTGGAGGCCACCATCAACACACTTCGTCAGGGATAGGTGACCACATAGGAAGGAGATCGGTGCCATGAAGATAACACGCTACGATGAAATGAATGGATTGGGTTTAGACCTGATCCGTGAGATAGGCAGTATAGGAACTGGAAATTCAGCTACGGCTTTATCCTCCATGCTGGGGAAGACCGTGCGGATGACACTTCCGAACGTGCAGATTCTCGGCTACAATGATGCCATTAAGTTTCTCGGAGATCCGGAGGAAATTGTGGCTGCCATATTGGTGAAGATGTCAGGAGAGATCAACGGACTGATGCTCTTTATTCTGAAGCTGGATTTTATCAATGAGGTCTTATCCAGCCTGATGCAGCAAAAAATTGAAGACTATTATCAATTGAATGTTCTGGAAACCTCCGCTCTGGAGGAGGTCGGAAATATTATCATATCTTCTTACGTCAATGCAATGTCCACTCTCAGCGATGTAACCATAAGCTTATCTGTCCCGGATATAGCGGTGAACATGCTGGGGGGAATCTTAAGTGTACCTATGGTGGAATTTGGCTATCAGACAGATAAGATGATGATGATCAGCGGCCAGTTTATCATAGGCGGAAATGTGCTTCACAGTGACCTTCTGATGATGCCGGAAATTCAGTCACTGAACTTTTTAATGGAAAAGCTGGGGATAAGCAATGGATAAAAAGCTGACGGTTGGAATCGCAGATATGAAGTTTGCGCGGCAGGAGGGAATCCTGATCACTTATGCTCTCGGTTCCTGTGTCGGGATCAGCTTGTACGATCCCATGATTAAGCTGGGAGCCCTGGTTCATATCATGCTTCCTGAAGTATATGGTACAGGGGACGGAAACATATTTAAATATGCCGATACCGGGCTGGCTGAGACCCTCCGGAAAATAGAAATCATGGGAGCCAGAAAGGCCAGGCTGATTGCTAAGATTGCCGGGGGAGCCAAGATGTTCGAAATGCAGGGAAACAGCACCTTGGGCAACATTGGAGCCCGCAATGCTGTCAGTGTAAGACATATTCTCCATTCACAAGGAATCCGCCTTGCGGCTTCCGATGTGGGAGAAAATTACGCCAGGACCATGTCTTTTGATGTGAGTACGGGAAGAGTCAGGATCAGAACCTACGGCAGAGCGGAAATTGATTTATAAATATTATGAATCGGAAGAAATATGCCGATATTTCAGTAAGCAGATGTTTTTGCTGATTATATTGGGACAAAGGAGAAGAACTATGGCAGAAACAGATATTTTGTTAGAATCAGGAACCAATGAGATTGAAATAATGGAATTTACTATTTACGGTGAATTATACGGTATTAATGTGGCAAAAGTCCGGGAAATCATGATGTCAGATAAGGTGAAGCCCATTCCTCATGCTCATCCTTCTGTAGAGGGGATTTTCAAACCCAGAGATATCCTCCTCACGGTCATTGACCTTCCTCATTATCTAACCGGAAGTGCAACAGAACAGCAGCCAAAGGACTTATTCATTGTTACCAATTTTAATAAGCTGCACATTGCTTTCCGCGTACACAGCGTTGTGGGCATCAGCCGCATCTCCTGGAAGGATATCCAGAAGCCGGATGATACCATCAGCCGGGGAGAAGAAGGCGTAGCAACAGGTATTGCCCAGTGCGGAAAGGATTTAGTAACCATTCTGGATTTTGAAAAAATTGTGGCAGAGATAGCCCCGGAAACAGGAATTCAGTTGGATGAGATATCCAGGCTTGGTCAAAGGGAAAGTGTCAGCAGCCCCATTCTGATTGCAGAAGACTCCATTCTTTTGACAAAGATGATTGAAGCCTCTCTTAAAAAGGCAGGCTATGAAAATCTGACTTTTAAAAATAATGGTCAGGAAGCATGGGATTATTTAAATGAGATCAGAAATGATTCGGATTTTGCCGATAAGGTGAGTCTGATTATTACAGATATTGAGATGCCAAAAATGGATGGACACCACCTGACAAAGCTGGTGAAGGAGGATAAGGAATTAAAACATATACCTCTTGTTATCTTCTCTTCCATGATCAATCAGGAATTAATGATTAAGGGTAAGCAGCTGGGAGCAGACGAACAGTTGTCTAAACCGGAAATCGGACATCTGGTGGAAGTAATTGATCACTTACTGCAAAGGAGGTAAAAAATGGACAGATATGTCACCCGGCAGCCTATTAAGGCATTGAAGGAGGACAAGATTATCGGCTATGAGGTACTATTCCAGAAGGATTATGATTCCCTCTACAGCAGTTCTGATGTGGCAGCAGCAGATACCATTGCAGGTTTTCTGATGCAGAATACAGAGAGAATTTTTCAAGATAAACTGACATTTGTAACTTTTACTCCTTCTTTGCTATTCAGGAATACACCGAAGATTTTTGATAAGGATAAGCTGATCATCCAGATTGAAGACCACGTGATGATCCACCCCTTATCGCCTACGATCATTAAAAAATACCGTACCGAAGGCTACATATTTGCTATCAATGATTTTCAGTTTTCTCCGAAGTATTTTACCATGCTGGACTTTGTCACATACATAAAAGTGGATGTCAGTAACAAGCATGAGGGAAGAGACCGTGTTTCCTTAAATAACCTTATCAATACCATGAAAGGATTTGATAAGAAGTGTATTGCAACCGGAGTCAATACCAAAGAGGATTATGAGCTGGCTATGGAAGTCGGTGCAGATTTTGCAGAAGGCAGCTATGTGGCAGAGGCAATGGCTAATAAGGTAAAGCGCATGGAATTCCTGGAAGGAAACTTCTTCCAGCTTGTTGTGGAAGTCTCAAAAGATGAGCCGGATATTCAGCAGATAGAAGAAATCGTAAGCCATGATGCGGCATTAAGCTATGCTCTTCTTAAGATTGTAAATTCCGCTTATTTTGCTCTTCGCAGACGCGTATCCTCCATCCGCCAGGCTTTGGTGACTATGGGTGTCAGCCAGTTGAAGCAGTGGGTATATCTCCTGAGCTTTAATAATGACTTTGAAAAGGATGATGCCCGCGAGGCCATGATGAAGCTGTCCTTCCTCAGAGCCAATTATGCCATGGCTCTTTCCGAGTATGTAAAGGATCTGCCCATTATCCGGTCAGAGGTTTATATGATGGGAATGTTTTCCACTTTGCAGTTTATGATTGATGCCCCCTTGGAGGAAATACTGGAAGAGGTTCCGGTAGCTCAGGAAATCAAGGATGCCTTAATCAAGCGTGAGGGAGTTTGCGGAGAACTTTACAGACTCATTCTCAGCTATGAGAATGCGGATTGGAAGGAAGTAAAGCTGCTTTCCGAAAAGCTAGGCATTCCGTCCGGTTTGCTGGCGCAGACCTATATGGATTGTGTTGAAACCGTAAACGAAATATGGAATGGAATTATAAGCAGTAGTGCATATCAGGAAACCCACACCTAATGGTGTGGGTTTTCTTTTACAACAGAGCATGCCTTGGTCAATTCCACCACCACCTGCTGGGTGAAGCGGGAGGAGTAAAAATTCAAAAGTGGAGACACTGAATCCCGGTCCACAACAATGTACTTGGGAGGCAGATGAGACAAGGCTAATGCCGTCACATCAGCGGTACAGTGATCGCAGAGGCACACATCAAAGTCTACCATGTATTGCGGTGCTGCATTCTTGACGATGTATTCCATGACGTTTAAATATTGGAAGGAAGGAAGCGGTGGTTTTTCAGGAACCTTTTCCTCAGGAATTATTTCTTTGGATACTTCTTTCTCAGGGGCAGCCTCTTCTGAGACCTTTTTTTCGTGTTCCATTGCAGAGGCATCCAAGGCCACTTCAGCCGCCTCTGCTTCTTCCAGCTGCTCTTTAATCAGCTCTGCTACAGGATCGGGTGCTGAGGAAGACATATCGACGATAGAAATAGGTGTTGGTGCAGATGAGGGCTGATTCATGCTGGCCAGCCCTTTAATGGCTTCTGCGGAATCAGAAGTTTGTCTGGCAGCCAGATTTTCTTTGGCCGCCTCCTCCTTTGGGGATTCAGAATCATCCCCGGCCAACAGATTCATAACATGAGCAGTTTTACTGCTTTTTCTGGCCATAATTTAATACTCCTTTTATTATCAGTTTTTTCGCTGCCTAATCAATTCCAGCACTTCATCAACCAATTCCCTGTAGTCACGGGCGGGATTAGACCGGGGAGCATAATCCAGAAGGTTTTCTCCCTGGGCAGGAGCTTCCGCCACACTGACACTGGACCGGATATGAGCATTAAACACTGTGGAATCGATCTGAGCAGCAATTTTTTGAGCCATTTCCTTTACTTCTTGGGAAAGGAGGGTTCTGGGATTGTATTTATTAAGCAGTATGCCAAGGACCACCAGCTCCGGATTAACTGAGGAACGGACGGTGTTGATGGTATCTTTAATCTGGGATACTCCCATCAGGCTTAAGATTTCGGGCACCATAGGGATGATTAAGTAATCAGAGGCCGCGTATGCATTTATGGTGAGGATGTTTAGTGCAGGGGGAGTGTCGATAATGATATAATCGTAATATCCTGCCACCGTGGAGAGAAGGTTTTTCAGCATGCATTCTCTCTGCTTGCCTGTAAATTCCAACTCCGCACCGCTTAATAAGATGTTGGAGGAAATCACATCACAGCGCTTTACAGAGCGGATTGCCTCCTGTAAGGTGGCGGTTCCCTTTAGGACCTCATAAATTGTTGCTCCTGATTCAATCTGCAGTCCAAGGCTGAACCCCAGGTTCCCCTGAGGGTCCAAATCTACAGCCAGAACTCTTTTATTATTCATGGCCAGGCCGCAGGCAAGGGAGCAGGAAGTAGTGGTTTTGCCTACGCCGCCTTTTTGATTTGTAATTGCAATTACAGTTGACAACTTCTATTCCTCCATTCGTAAATTGAGATAATACTATTATCTTTAGTATACAATATGTCGATAAATAAGTATAGCAAAAACAAGAAAAAAAGCGAATTTTGAAGAATAAAATCGTCTGTATGTTTAGCCTGCAAATAAAAAGTC